>DAOTUJ010000101.1:0-18731 GCA_034437175.1 Chloroflexaceae bacterium
CTCGTACTCGCGGATCTCGGGCGCGACATCGGAGGACAGCGAGACGGCGAGGTCGGGGAAATGCTCGCGCAGGTAGGCGCCGATCTGCTGCTCATGCAGCGGGTTGCGGTAGGCATGCAACAGGCAAACAGCGACTGCCTCGATATGGTGTGCTTTCAGTTCGCGCAGAACAGCTTCGAGCTCAAGCATTTCAACCGGGCGCACAACCTCACCGCGCCCATTGATACGTTCGCCGATTTCAAAGCGCAACGGCCGCGCTACCAGAGGTTCCGGATTGACAATCAATAAATCGTAAATGTCATACCGCATCTCGCGAGCCATTTCCAGCACATCGCTATGGCCGCGAGTGGTTAGCAGCGCAGTTTTTGCCCCACGCCGCTCGATCAGCGCATTGGTAATCAAGGTCGTTCCATGAATGGCCAGATCAATCGAAGATCCACTTGATTGAGTCTGATCGAGCAAAGCCGACTGCCCTTCAATGACCGCCTGCGCAAGATCCTGGGGTGTGGTCAGCGTTTTGTAGGTGCGAACCTGGCCGGTATGCATATCGGCCAGGACAAAATCGGTGAACGTGCCACCAATATCGAAACCAAACCGGTAGCGAGAACTACTGTTCATGGCGCTCAATTCCTCCAGCAACAGTGGGATTGCCGGTCAAAGTACCATTTTCGTGCCGGCTTGTCAAGTTGACAGTTAACAGTTGACAAAACCGGGCAGGAACCCTTACATTGATGCACATATCGCATAAGTCTAAAACAAGGAAAAACGTATGCTGTCTGCGAGCACGAACATCGACCCGATTACGCTGGAAATTCAGTGGCAGCGTTTGATCGCGATCATGGACGAAGTCGACAACGCAGTGGTCCGCACGTCCTTCTCCACGATCGTCGGCGAGAGCCGCGACTTTGCCGTGATCATGACCGATCAGCGGGGTGCGTCACTTTGCCAATCGAGTTTCAGCCCCCCTAATTTTTGTGTTGTCTTGCCGCGAACATCGCGCCATATATTGCAGAAATTCCCGATTGAAACCCTGCGTGAAGGCGATGTCTTGATCACCAACGATGCCTGGCTGGGTACCGGGCATCTGCCGGACTACATTGTCATGTCGCCGATTTTCCGGCAGGGCAAAGTCGTCGCCTTCACCGGCATTGTGGCGCATCTGGCCGATGTCGGCGGGCATGCCGGCGACATCGAAGCCGTGGATGTGTTTCAAGAGGGACTGCGGCTGACGCCCTGCAAACTCTACGAAGCCGGTCAAGAAAACGCTTTGTTGTTTGAAATCATCGGCAATAACTGCCGGGTACCGGAACTGGTTCTGGGCGACCTGCGAGCGATTGTCGGCGCGGGTTGGATAGCCGCCCGCCGCGTACAAGAATTTCTGGCCGACTATGATCTTATCGATTTAGTCGACCTCTCGACCGCCATTCACAACCGTTCCGAAGCCGTGATTCGGGAGCGCATCGCTGCCCTGGCTGATGGTCGCTACGAATTTGGTCTCGATATTGATGGTTATATCGATCCGGTGCATCTGCACGCCACGATTGAAATCAAAGGCGACAATGTCTATGTCGACTACAACGGCACCTCGCCTCAGACGCGCAAAGCCGCGATCAACTGCACCTTCAATACGACCTTTGCTTCAACCATGTACCCCTTCAAATGTGCCCTGGTACCGGAAATCCCCAACAATGAGGGGCTATTTCGCCCGATTCATGTGAGTGCCCCGGAGGGTTCAATCCTGAACTGTACCTATCCTGCCCCGGTCAAAGCTCGGGCGAAGATCACGAACAATATGAACCAGGTATTGTTCGGCGCACTCTGGCCGATCTTCGGCGAACGGGCGCAGGCCGGGAGCGGCTCGATCTGGCCATTCAAGTTCTTTGGCGAAGAAGAACCCTATGGTCGTTTTGGCGTCCACTGTTTGCCACATGGTGGGCGGGGGGCGATGCGCGAACTCGACGGCATGGTACCGATTGCGTTTCCGCACAACAGCACGGTTACCCCGACGGAGATTCTCGAACTGCGCGCACCAGTGATCATCGAAAAGAAGGCTCTCCGCACAGACTCAGCCGGTCCAGGGCGGCGACGTGGTGGGCTGGGGCAAGAAATCATTGTCCGCAGCATTGCCGGGCAGCCAATGACTCTGCTGTTGCGACCCGACAAGATGTTCTTCAATCCGCCCGGTCTGAATGGTGGTCAACCTGGTGAAGTTGGAAAAGTCTTCATCAATGGGGAAGAAATTACGCGCTTTCCGGCAATACCATTCCAACCAGGCGATGAATTGCGGATGCTGATGCCCGGCGGCGGAGGTTTTGGCCCGGTTGCCGAACGTGCACCAGAGCTGATTTCGCGTGATGTTGCGCTTGGTTACATCAGCGAGATGGACGCAAAAGAACGCTATGGATGGGATCCGGACAGGCAACTCTAAAAATGTCCGGCCTCGGTGCCTCGGTGATAAATAAACCATGAACCTATCGGAAATAACAGCCTATGGTCATATGCAGGCGCGGCTGGTCGCGCTGCTACTGCACACCCGCTCAACGAACTGAGCGAGCGCTGCGAGCGCGAACTGGCTTTCCCCCAGTTCGCCGGCAGCTCATCTGCGACGCCCGCAAGACCACATCAAAACGTTATCATGCTGCTTTTTGCGCAAGCAGGATTGTGGCATGGCCACAGCCGGGATCCTCGGCGACAAAACTGACAATGTGCATGCCAAGTCTCGCCAGGATCGATGCATAGTCATCGAGCGCCAGGCTGGCATGATAGACCGGCTCGCCCCCGACATAACCGACGGCTTCGGAGGCCACCGACCCGACCGTGATCATGAGCACGCCGCGGGCGCGCAGATGTGCAGCGAAACGATGCAACGTTGTGGGTTGCTCGTCAGGGGTCAGGTGAAAGAAACTGTGCCAGCCAATGATCCCGTCGAACTGCTCCGGCAGATTGAGCGTTCGCATATCCGCGGCCAGCCAGGTAGCCTGCGGGAACCGCGCACGAGCGAGCTCCAGCATCGGGGCGGACATATCGATGCCCGTGAGCCGGCAGTCCTGAGCAATGAGGTATTCGGCGATGGGCGCACCGGCGCCGCAGCCGGCATCAAGCACAGCAGGTTGTGCGGGGAGCAGGGACAGGAACCGGTCGAGCCAGGGTTGCTCGAACAGCACCTTTGATCGCTCAGCGTCGAACTGCAGGCCCTGCCGGGCATAGACATCGGCGGTCCGTCGCGCCAATGCGGTGAGATCGCTCATGAGCGGCCTCGCTCTGCCGCCGACGAGCTCCCCACCCTGCACCGGCGAGCCAGCAACTGGTATGAATGCAACGGCCTGGAGCTTGAAGCCTTCCAACACGCCGCTGCCGCCAACGACTTGCCTCGCGCCATGCGTCTGATCGGAGGCCAGGGCATACCCTTGCACTTTCGTGGTGGCGATGCGAAATCACCGGTCTGCAGGCGCAGGTTGTAATACCAATTCGAATTGCGGATTCCGCATATCGACAACCGTTCTAGCCGATACGAACGCCACATCGCGGCTCGTCACTTGTCACTTGTCACTCGCCACTTGGTATAACTTCCGTCCGTCAGTACCGCATCCGCAACCGGGCGAAAGCCGAGCTGCTCATAGAATCCGCAGGCAACGGTGCTATCCTCAACCGCGACGATCAGTTCCACATACGTGCCCAGGGCCATAGCAGCGCCTTTTCTTTGCTATACCTCTCGGTAGGTATTGGGTATTGCTGCGCAGCTCCAAAATCAGGTTATTTGTTCGACTGTGGTCGTATACACGCATTGGCAAGAATTGGCAAGCAACTGCAACTGAATGCCATGGCGTAGCAGGAGGTGTATACTACCGCGATGAAATCAACATCAAACGATCTGCGCAAAGCTGTTCCATCATTGCGTACGGATGCATTACATCGCCGTACCAACCAGCTGTGAATCGGTATCTGGATCGCTACCATCCTGATAGTAGGCACCGGCTGCAACCCTGGCGGTTACCCCGGCGTCATATACGGCAGAAAGAAAGTAGTCAGGTGATGCATCGCCTACAGCCTTACGCAACAAAACATCCCATTCTTTCGGGTTGCGGCAGAGCCGCAGCCCGAAAGAATAAGCCGTTTCTTCTACCCTGCCGGAGGCGAAAAAACCCTGGTCAGGCCAGATCTAGCGCCGACTGCGCAAGTCATAATATACCGAAAGGAACACCATGAATACCGTGATTATCCAGGAGCGCGGGCCGAACCTGTTGCTGCGTGCGCTCTATTTTGTCTTCTTCGGGCTCTGGTTCAGCGGAATCTGGGCCATCATTGCCTGGGTGCTAAGCGTGACAATCATCGGCCTGCCGCTGGGCCTGTGGATGCTCAACCGGCTGCCGCAAGTCACAACCTTGCGCCCCCAGCGCAACGACCTGGTCGTCTCAACGACCGGTGAAGTCTTTCGGCGCGACGTACGCCAGTACCCGTTTGTACTGCGGGCATTGTACTTCATCTTCATCGGCTGGTGGTTCAGCGCCCTCTGGATGAGCCTGGCCTGGGCGCTCTGCTCCGTGATCATCGGGCTACCGTTCGGATTCTGGATGTTTAACCAGGTTCCGGCCGTAATTACGCTACAGCGAAGTTAGCAAATTGTTGTTGTAAATTTGTGAGCAACATCGCAGGCCCACGGTTCGCGCCGAATGACGACCTATCAGCAGCGCGCAGGGGATCGTACCAACCGCAGGATTTTGCCAGCGCGCGCAGTGTACAGGTCAGGCGCATCCCGCATCGAAGTCGGGAAGAGCTTCGACCTGTACGCTGCGCGCCTACCAAAAACTCAAGGCTGAAATGCACTCATGCGCGCTGCTGACAGGTCGGGATGCCGTCAATCACTCCGGGAACGCGCAGGACGATTGCTGGCCAGCTAAAACATAGCGGCACTGTACGGATCATCGATGAAACCCCTTACGGGCTATTTCTGTAATCGCTCTTCGGCGATGGCGCTGAGTTCGCGAATGTCGTTGAAGGGGCCGTCGGCGGGGGTAATCAGGGTGCTGCTGAGCCGGGGCACTGTCGGGAACTGCATAGGGAAGCCGGCATCAAAACGGCTCGTGATCTGTGCGAGCAGAGCGGGAACCCTGTTTGCGGTGCTGATCAATACGAAGGTCGGACCAATTGCCATCTGGCCGACAAAATCATCGGCGGCGCCATGGGCTTCAACCACGACCGTGATCAGGTCGGCGGTGGCACGCATGATCTGCTCGCCGGTATCAGCGCCCGCTTGTTGGCGAAAGCCCTCGAAGTCGCTCAGCCGCAGCATAGCCAGCGCCCAGCCGTCGTGAGTCAGCAGATCACGTAGCCGTTCGGCAACCATCTCACCGGTGGGCAGTTCGGTAATCGGGTGAAACTGGTTGCTGCGGTGATACTCGTGCAACTGACCTTTGATAATAGCAATCAGTTCATCGATGTCGAACGGCTTGTTGAGAAAGTAGCGGGCTTTGATCTCTTCGAGGGCGATCATGCGATCATTGCGCTCGTTGAACGCAGTCAGCACGATAATCGGAATGTGGCGAGTGCGCCGACCGGCTCGTAAGGCGCGCCCGACTTCGTAGCCGCTGATGTCGGGGAGCTGAATGTCGAGCACCACCAGATCGGGGGGCTGGTCGCGGCAGATAGCCAGCGCTTCCTGGCCGTGTTCGGTGTAGATAAATTCGAAACCGTGTTCTTGCAGGGCAACTTCGAGCAACCGGCTGATCGCTTCGTCATCTTCTACTACCAGAATGCGCGGCTTGCTCATAAACATTGCCTCCGACGGGCTAAGGGTTGCAGCAGTCATCGCCAATCGTAAAAGATACCGTGCGCCTCGTTTGTTTTCTGGCGGCTACGCCCTCAACAATCAAAAAACCCCATGCACCCTATCATGCATGCCTGATTTGATAGAACTATAGCAATACTGTTTGAGTCGTAAAGGCCATCCGGTTCTGCAAGGCAGCATTCCCGGGTTCTTCGCTGCTCTGGTTCATGGTTCCCATAGGATTGCTATAGTTCCATGAACGCAAATCACAATCATTTCGGCGTAATGCTGCAACAATTGTGGTTTTTTTGCGGATATGCAGAGGAGATTATTATCAGCAGCCGGTGCCCGGCCCAGAGCAAAGTTCTTATTAGTGCGTCAAGGGGGTCATCGAGATCTGGCCGCTAGCCATGGTAGCGGCGTACCAGAGCATGATATTGCCGGCGATCAGCAGGCCGGTGAAGGCAATCGTAGTGAGGCGGCCGGCCGGCCCGCGCCGGGCCATCAAGCCGAGCGGCAGGCTGAGAAAGGCAAGAAAGAAGGGCAGAATGAAGTAGAAATAGCGCACCTGGTAGCCGGTCAACAGGTCGACAAGCAGGTAGAAAACGGCGATCGCAAATGCCGCCAATGGGACAACGGCTTCCTCCCGGCGTGGCCCACGCCGCAGGTACAGCCGGATGCCCAGCGGCAACAGCAGCCAGCCGGCGGCGCTGAATGCCAACAATGCCCCCCGCACCAGCAGCCAGGTCCAACCCGGCACCAGCGTGCCGCCCATCTCGTCGCTGGAGGCAAACACATGGGCCAGCATGATTCCGGCGATCTCGCTGTACAACAGGCCATAAGCCAGCCCGCCACAGACCAGCAGCGCCCCGCCGGCCAGCGGCGTCCGCGCCCGGTCGCGCCAGAGCAGCAGCAGCGCAACCAGGCCGATCCAGCTGACATTGAGGATCGCGACACCGATGTGGCTCAGCACGGCAACCAGGAGCAATGTCAGGGCAGTGAACCAGACCCGCGTCGCCAACGAATCGCGGGCGCTCATGAGCAACAGCGCGATGGGCGCCGTCAACCACTGGCCGAAGATCTGCGCCGAGAAGCCATAGGACAGAGCACCGAAAGCGGCAATGTTGCCGGCGTAGAGCAGCAGCGCAACGCGGGCCGCCGCCCGATTGCCGCCGATCAGCAGCGTGAGCAGTGCAACAAAAAAGGCGCTGATGCCGTCGAGCATCGCCAGAATGCCCTGCAAGACGGCCGCCTGGTCGCCGCTGAGCGCCAGCGCCGGCAGCACCAGCAGATACGGTCCGGGTGGGTAGATCGTGCGCCCACCGCCGAATTCGCCCGAATTGGCAATGATCACCATCTGCCCGTCGATCACCCAGTTCAACCGGCGCAGATTCAAGCCCAGGTCTTGCCCGCCGAAAGTGGGATACAGCACGCCGATCAGCCTGATGGCACAGGCGAGTAACGTCAGGCTCCAGAGCAGGCGAATCTCGCGCTCGTCGGCAAAGCGGGCCAGGTAGCGCGGCGCGATTGCCAGTACGCCGAGCGTCAGCAGCGCCAGCAGGACGGCATAGCTGATCAGGCGAACCAGGTAGACATACGACACCAGCAGAACGCTGCCGAGCATGAATGCCAGCGCCAGCGCCATCAGGGCCAAGACCAGCGCCTGAACGCGCCGGCCCCAGCCGAGCCGTTGCAGCGTAACCAGGGTGATCAGCAGCAACAGCAACTGGGCCAGATAGACCGATGGCGGCACCGTGACAATGGCCGTAGCCGGCAATTGCAGGCCGACGCCCTCGATACTGAGGCCAAGCGGTCGCGGATCGTCGGGCGCATTGACGGGCGGGCTGCTCAGGCCGACGATCGTATCACGCCAGCGCGGAATGGGCAGGAGCAGCTCGTAGTGGCGCGGCTGCGCGGCGACCTCGAAGCTGACCTGGCCCTGACCGGCCAGGTCGACATTGATAATCGCCGGCGCGGGGCGACTACCGAGATCGAGAGTGAGAATGGTATCGCGACTGATACCGAGACGACCGAGATAAATCGCGCTTTCGGGTTCCGTCCAACGATAGGCGCGCCCATCAGCGGCCATCTCGCGGGCGTGAGCATCCTGGAAGAAATAGCCGCCGCGGAAGCTGCCGGCATCGATTTCGTAGCGATGGCTTTGCAGGGAGAGCGCCAGGCTGCCGGCAACAAAGGCAAGCAAGGCGATTGCCGTAAACAACAGCAGATGACTGCGCCAGACCGGCAGCGACCAGCCGATAGCAGGTGGATTGACGTGCCGTTCTCCGGCAGCCGGGGCCAGTGCTTTCTTCTTGAACATCAGCGCCTACCAACACAGGTGAATTCCAGGCGGCATTAGTATACACCAGGATGAATCGGCACGGTAGGCTCCGCATTAATGCGTGAGGGCCGCGTCGAAATCCTGCAAACGACATCGCTATCACCCCGAGTATCTGATGAACAGCAATACCAGCTTTTATCTGCCCGATCTGCCCTGTTTGCGCCTGCGCATGAGTATGCGCTTACTTGCCGATCTGTCCCTATCGTTGGATCTTTGAAACACCCCGCCCGGCCGGGATCGAGCAGTTGCACGATCTGCGCGATATTCCGCGGCCCTTTGTGCTGCGCCTCTCGCCCGACGAGCGCCGTCAGTATCGTGCCGGTGAATCGCTGGAGTTCGAGTTGACCATCATTGGGCGCGGGGTGGATTACCTTTTCAACTATAGCGTTTTTGCCAGACAGGTGCCCCCGCGCTCTGGCTGGGCGAAAAACGCTATAGTTGAAAGGTGGGTGCCGGGCGTGCCCGCCTGGAGCGCGCCGAGGCGCTGGAGCCCTGGCAACCAACCGGGGTGCTGGTCTACCACAATCGCCAGGTGCTCTCTCTCGCCGACGGCGGGATTGCCGCTGGTCGAGACGGCGGCGATTCTGGCGCAGGCTGCCACGCTGCCCACCGACCTGCGCATCGAACTGGAGGCACCGCTACGGGTGAAGGCCGGCCAGCAGTTCATCAACGAGCTCGACCTGCCGGCGATGCTGCGAGCCCTGGGCTGGCGCCTGAACGCGCTTTCGATTTTCCACGGCAATGGCCCCTGGCAATTGGATTACCGGCCCTGGGTCGCGCAGGCCGCCGATGTCACGGTGGCCGAGCCGCAATTGCGCTGGAAAACCTGGGAACGGCGCTCCGATCATCGCGGTCCGACTCAGAATATCCCCCTGAGCGGGCTGGTCGGCAGCGCCTTGCTGCGTAAAGTGCCCATCGAGTTGCAGGCGCTGCTGTTGAAGGGCTCCGCTGCGGACTACCGGCGTTCGGCGTTCACACCACCGGCCGCCGCCGCCGGAACAGCAGGCTCGGCAGCGCAATGCCAATCGCCAGTGCGCCGACGATCAACACGGTGCGGATCAGGTTCACGCTGGCCTCGACCAGCAGTTCGGCGCCGGCCGCTTCACCGCTGGAAACTACCAGCACGAAGCCCATCATCGCCCGGAAGCCGAAGCTGCCCGGTACCATCGGAATTACGCCGCTGACCGAAAAGATTGCCTGCGGTGCGGCAAAGCGCCGAGCCAGCAACAGGGCCGCAAAGCCAACAGCCGCCGCGCCGACCAGCGTGCCCAGTTCAATCGTGACCAGTTGCTGGTCAACCAGGATGCGCCGCAGGGTATGGCCCAGTGCGCCGCAGAAGGCGCAGCCCCAGAGCGTGCGTACCGGCACATTGAAGAGGACGGCAAAGCCCAGTGCCGCCAACGCCGCCCAGAACGCATTCTGCGCCAGTTGCAGCAGGTAGAAACTCACAGCGGCCCCAGGCCCGTCACGCCGATGGCCAGCAGCAGTCCCAGCGCAATGCCGAGCAGCATCAGGATGCCGGTGGTGGCACGGACCAGGCCCAGCACCGGGTAGCCCTTGATCACATCTTCGACCGCGTTGATCAGCGGTACCCCCGGAACCAGCATGAGTACCGATGCGATCAGCGCCGTGTCGCCCTGCGGGCTGAGCGCAAAGAGGCTGGCAGTGCCGGCGAGCAACCCGGCGCCGAAGGCCGTCGCCACCGTAACCAGCAATGCATTGAAGTGGCGGCGCAGGAGTTCCTGGCGCAGCAGCATGGCCGGTGTGGCTGCCGCCAGCGTCACCCCGAAGACGGCCCAGTCACCACCGAAGAGCCGGCTGAAGGCGGCGCAGGAAAGCCCGACCATCAGTGCGGTCAGCCAGCGGTTGTAGTGGTGCGGCGTGGTGCTGATCCGCTGCAACTCCGCCCGTACCTGGTGGCGGTCGAGTTCGCCGGCTTCCACCCGCCGGCTCAGCCGGCTGATCGCCGAGACCACTGTGAAATTGACGCCCAGACTGGTGACCCGGCGTACTCGCGTGCGAAATTCGTTATTGCTGACTGTGGTGATAATCAGGGCGTTCGGCGAAACCAGAATGTCTTCCCAGTCACAGCCGAGGGCCGTGCCGATGCGATGGGTGGTTTCCTCGACGACGGCGGCTTCGGCACCGTACTGCAACAGAAGCTGTCCCGTCCAGAGCGAAAGATCGACCACATCGCGCAGTTCCTCGCGGCGCAGCGGCAATTTTTCTAGCATAACTGGTTTTGCCGGCTGAGGCTCAGGTGGCTGCACCGCGTCCCCGCAGTTTAACAAAACTTGCACGGTGGCAACCGCGATTGCCTTTTTCGTTTGCGGCAGGGCGGAAGGAGCCGTTCTGCCGCAGGCGAAATGGTCTTTTCGGGGCACGACCGCATACCATACCGGCTAGCAGTATACCATGCACCATGCCGCTCTTCGCGAGCGGCTATGGTGCATGGGGTGTGCCGAAACGTGCGGCCCAAAGACCCCGGCGGGGACCGCTGCCGGGAAGCTTGCCGCGCTGCTGCCAGTGGCATCGGACGCGCAGCACCCGCCCGCTGCTCGTCAGAAGAAGCTTCCCGGAAGCGGGATCTGGCGCACCGGCAGCACGTTTCGTCACGCCCTGGTGCATGGGCATAGTGCATTGGCTATGGGAAAAGGTATATCAAGCGGTGCGGCCCGTCTCGTGGCGGCGTGCGCCGAGTACCGCAGCGATGCCATAGACGAGATAGACGGCGCTGCTGAGTGCCAGCAGCGACAGTGAGATCGTTGCAGTACCGAAACTGAAGCCGGCAGCAATTGTCGGGATCAGGCGTGAGATCGCGGCCAGCAAACCCAGCCCGGCAATCCCGGCCGCTCCCGGCAAAAGATAGCGCCGCAGCGATACCCGCCGCGCGAACTGGGCCAGAATGATGACCGGCAAACCCAGCAGAGCCGGGATCAGCGCCGTCATCGCGCCAGTCCCAATAAAACCGCCAATACCCAGTATCAGCAGAAAAATCGCATAAGCAAAAGTTGCCCGAATCATGGCTTTTTCCTTGAGAATTTGAAATTGTCACCTCTTCAGTATACCGAGGTCACCAGCCCCTAACAACGGAAGAATTCCCCTTCACATGTGGAATATTTACTAACCCGTAGTTTCCAGCCGATGGTACAATGATACCATGAGTAGCGAATGGTGGCTTGATTATTTTGATCAGACCTATCTGCAACGCTTCTTTGTTGATGACGAAGACACGGTTGCCGAGGTCTTGATGTTGCGCGACCTGCTGCCCGATGCGCCGGTCGATCTGTTGGATGTCGGCTGCGGGGCCGGGCGGCACAGCCTGGGGTTGGCCCGTGCGGGTTATTATGTAACCGGGCTCGATGTCTCCGCCGACTTGCTCGAACGGGCGCGGGCCGCTGCCGCCGCCGAAAACCTGGCCGTCGAGTTTGCCCATGCCGATATGCGCCATATTCCTTACGTCGATTGCTTTGATGCGATCATCAGCATGTTCAGCAGCTTTGGCTATTTCGATGATGCCGGCAACCAGCAAACCCTGGCGGCGATGAGCCGGGCCTTGAAAAGCGGCGGGCGCCTGGTGATGGAACTCGATCATCGCGACCGGGTGGTGGCAAGCTTTCGCGACAATGAATGGTACGAACTGGCCGACGGCACCGTGATCTGGGTGCGCCGCAGTTTCGACCCGGTCAGCGGCTTCAGCACGGCTATCGAACGCTGGCGCAACCCGGATGGCCGCGAAGATGAACGCTGGCGGCGGATGCGCCTCTATAGCGCCAGCGAGCTCGCCGCTATGCTCCGATTGGCCGGCCTGACGCCACGACTCTGGTTCGGCTCGATGGCGCTGCACGCTTTTTCGATGTTTTCGCCGCGCTTGATAGTAGTTGCCGAAAAGGACGCCGGATAAGGTATGACAGGTTGCAGCAAGCTTGAACCGGTATCAGCCGCCGGGCATGGCATCAGGATCTGCGCTGATGATGCTTCTCTGGTACCGGATTCTCTGGTTCTTGCGCTAGATGGCAGATAGGAAAGACGGCTTTGATTGAAGTATGTGTCTCGCAGGATGTGGCCCGCCCACCCGCCGATGTGTTTGCCTATGTAGCCGAACCGGATAATCTACCGGCATGGGATGTCGCGGTGGTGCAGGCGCGCCGCGAGTTTGCAGGACCACCGCAACTCGGCCATCGCGCCTGGACGATCCGGCGCTTTCCGACATGGCAGGCCGCGGTCGTCTGGCAAATTACAACGTTTGATGCGCCGACAAACTTTGAACTGCGCAGTGTCAGCGGCCCCTATCCGATGCGTGCCCACTATCACTACACGCCAACCGCCGCCGGCGGTACCCATATCGATTTGCAACTCGACGTTGCCGTCGATCCCTGGCTGATGGGCTTTTCGCAGCTCATTGGCAATATGATGCGCAACGAACTCGAACAGAGCCTGATACGGCTCGAGCACTGCCTGCGGACGTAAATCGGTTTGCGCAGACGGCGTAAAAGAATAGTCATTCCCGCCGCAGGCGAAAAAAGGCATAAACAGGAGCAGCAGTGCCGGCGTTGCCGTCGGCACTGCTGCTCCTGTGCTATAATAAAATGAACTGTGAAGCTCAGTACTTTGAGGAGCAAGCGATGCAGAACCTGTGGCACGACCTTGAACCTGGATCGGAAGCCCCCGACGTCGTCAATGTGATTGTCGAGATTCCGAAAGGTTCACGCAATAAGTATGAGTTCGATAAGCGGATCGGTACCTTCAAGCTTGATCGGGTGCTCTATTCGGCGGTGCAGTATCCCGGTGACTATGGGTTCTTTCCACAAACTTTCTATGACGACGGCGATCCGCTGGATGTGCTGGTGATGACGAATCTGCCGACTTTTACCGGTTGCTGGGTTGAAGCGCGCCCCATCGGTCTGTTTCGGATGCTCGATAAGGGTGAACAGGACGATAAGGTTCTTGCCGTGCTTGAGTACGATCCTTTCTTCTCCGATTATCGCGATTATAACGATTTGCCGTCCCATTATCTTAAAGAAGTTGAGCATTTCTTTCAGGTGTACAAAGACCTGGAAGGCACCCGCGTAGAACCGGTTGGCTGGGAAGGCGCCAGTGTCGCCCGCGAACGCATTCTCTGGGCCATCAATAATTACTGGGATATGATGCGCGCGGGAAGCCTGCGCAAAAAGAACGTCTGATTGGAAGCGTGCATGCCCTCACGTACGAGCAGGTCGTCGTCTCACCGTACTGCATATTCCGCCGGCGGCGTCATCTATCGGTTGCGCGATGGGCGCTGCGAGGTGGCGCTAATCGCGACCGGCAGCGGTGGGCGCTGGGGTTTGCCCAAGGGCCACGTGCACCGGGGTGAAACCGCTGAAGCTGCCGCCCGCCGCGAGATCGCCGAGGAAACCGGCCTCACCGGCGATGTGATCCGGCACCTGGCAACCATTGAATACTGGTTTCGCACCAATGCCGCTCGCGTTCATAAGTACGTCGACCTTTTTTTGCTGCGCTATACCAGCGGTGAACTTACTCCGCAGCCCGAAGAAGTTGATGATGCACGCTGGATCTGGCTGGACGACGCCCTGCTCACGGTGTCCTTCGAACGCGAACGTGATGTGCTGGCTCAGGTGCTTAGTCTCTGGCAGACGGGAGCGCTGCAGGAATGAGTAACCACGCTGAACCGCCGCGCCGGCTGATTGAAATTCAGTTTGCCGACCACCTCTCTCAGCAACTCGATACCGATCTGCTGGAACAAGCGATTGCAACGCTGCTTGAACTCGAGGCGGTACCGGCACCGCTCGAAGTCAGTGTGCTGATCGCTGATGACGCGACGTTGCAGCAGCTCAATCGCGATTATCGCGGCATCGATGCGCCAACTGATGTACTCTCCTTTGGTAATGCGGAGGCTGCGGCTTTCGTGGCACATCCCGATCTGCCGCGCTACCTGGGCGATATTGCGATTTCCCTCGATCGCGTTCTGGCCCAGGCCACGGAGTATGGCCACTCCGCCGAACGCGAACTGGCCTTCCTGGCAATCCATGGGACGCTGCATTTGATCGGCTACGACCACGAGGCGAGTCCGGCGGCGGCGGCAGCCATGCGCGAGCGCGAAGAAGCTGCCCTGGCGCGCCTCGGCCTGTCGCGTGAAGGAGCAGCCTGATGTGGCGTGGTTATGCCCGCCCGATCGGAATTTTGCTCTTGAGTCTGGCCTGCTTCCTGGCCGCGCAAGGCACCGGCCTGCAACTCTTCCTCCATCTTTGCTACCTCTTGCTGGCACTGCTGGTGATTGCCTTGATCTGGGCCTATTTCAATCTGCGCGGTTTGCAGGTCGAACGCGAAGTGCTGACCCAACGCGCCTACGTCGGCGAGTATGCCCGCGAACGGCTGACGCTCTCCAATCGCTGGCGCATCCCCAAGCTCTGGATCGAGATCCACGACCTGTCCGATATGCCGGAGCACGGTTCGGGTTTCGTCACTTTTCTCGATGGCTACCAGCGCAGCCGCTGGATTGCGCGTACGCCCTGTACGGTGCGCGGCAAATTTCATCTCGGCCCGGCACTGCTGACGAGCGGCGATCCCTTCGGCATCTGGCAACTCGAACGCCGTCTGAGCACCACCAGCGAGATCATCGTCTATCCGCGGATTGTCGAATTGCCCGAGTTCACACTGCCCGACGCCGAACTGACCGGCGGCCAGGATGTGCGCAGCCGAACCTATCACGTGACGCCGAATGTGTCGACGGTGCGCGACTATGCGCCCGGCGATAGTTTCAATCGCATTCACTGGCGTAGCACGGCCCGCAACGGCAATCTGATGGTTAAAGAATTTGAACTCGATCCCAGTGCCGACATCTACCTGGTGCTGGATCTCCAGGAACGTGCGGTCGTCAAAGATACCCGCCCGGCAGGATGGCGCAGCGACGAACCATTGCGCACTTCGGCGCGGTTGACGCCGCTGCCGGATCGTCGACCGGCCGGCCCGGCGCCGGAAGATGTTTCTACTGAAGAATATGCCGTGATGACGGCGGCATCGCTGGCCCAGCGCCTGTTGCAGCAGAACTGCCAGATCGGCCTGCTGGCCTGGGGCCAGCATCGCGAAATCATCGCCCCCGAACGCGAAGCACGCCAGCTCTTCAAAATTCTCGAAGCCCTCGCCGTGCTGCGCGCCTACGGCAGCCACTCGCTCGCCGAAGTGCTGCTGGCCGAAAATCAGCGCTTCAACCGCAATTGCAGCCTGGTCATCATTACGTCTTCGGTCGATGAACAATGGACGACGGCGCTGCGCCAGTTGATCTACCGGGGCGTACGGGCGACCGTGCTGTTTGTCGATCCACTGAGTTTCGGCGGCTGGCGCGATCCCACAGAAATCTTCCAACAATTAACGGAAATGCGCGTCCCGGCCTACCGGCTCAGCCAGGGCCAACCGCTGGACGAAGGCCTGCGGGCGCCGGTCGTCGGATCGCCCGGCGCCCGGCGTCACGTGATCTAGGGAGCGTTCGAGCGTTTGCAGCATAGGACGGCGCCGATTGGGCGATCCGCTCGCATGCTTCAACGCTTCAAACTCCCATGCTCGCCGCATTCGTCTTGCGAATTATCTGGCCCAGGGCGTGGCCGAAGACGAGCTGGCTATATATGTAGGTAAAGGGCCAGCCAATCACAATGATGCCGCCCAGGCTGGCCACCAGGCTGCAGAGAATCTGCACCAGCCAGAGCGTGAGCCAGGTGCCCAGATCGTTGCGCACGATACGCCAGACCTCGCCGAAGCGCAGCGCGTCGCCGATGTTGTCGGTTTGCACATAGCGCGCCGTTGCCGCGATGATCAACGGTTGCAGGATCAGCGCCAGCACAATGGCCAGTAGAATGAAGCAAAAGGTGGCGAATACAATGAAGCCGGCGGCAGCGTTTTCATTGGTTCCGGCCATGCCACCGCCCAGGGCGACTACACAGGCGAACAGGAAACTCAGAATAATGATCGGCGATGCGTACACCAGCGCGATGATGAAGCTCCAGAAGCCCATCCCCAGTTTGCCACCGAAATCGCTCAAATCCGGCATCGGTCGATCAATACCTTGCATCACGTTCTTCGCCGTCTGGATAATCATTCCCATTACCCAGAGCTGGCCAATGATGGGAATGAGCGCTATCAAGCCACCAAGTAGAACGGTTGCGACCCAGTTGTCGTCGTCGAACACAAAGCTGAAGGCTTTGCCGAGATCCATGAGTTCCTCCTCGCTGTAAGCGGCCTTCTGGTGCAGGTCATAGTACCACATCCGCCCCGCACCGGCGCGATGCCCCAGAATTGCCGCAAAATGGTACAATACTGATCCAGTTCTGTTTCGCGCCGTAGGCCGGAATCATAGTTTAGGTGCGGCCGGATGCCTCGACGCTTCGGTCGGCCCTTCTCCTGCATCCATGAAACTGTTCAAGCGCATTGTATCAACCAGTCTTGCCTGGCGAGTCACTGGTCTTTTCTTCCTCATGGCGAGCGTCTGGATGCTGTTGCTGACGTTGTTGCTGCTGAATAGTTCGGCTTTTTCAATACTGCTGATCGTCATTGGCTGGTTGCTGGTACTGCTCTGTGCCGCCCTGATATTTCTGGTGATGTGCAATTTCGAACAGCACATCCGCCTGTCCCAGGAGCCACTCCTCGAACGTTACCGCAATGTGTTTGCGATTTCTCCCGATCCGATCTTGCTGTTGCACGATGACGGCACGGTGCTCGATGCCAACCGGGCGGCGCTCCAGATGTACCGCTATGATCGCGACACGCTGCTGGCGATGCACATTCAGGAATTGTATGCGCCCGGTGCGCGCCTGCCTGAGTCCGGTTTGCTCAGCGACACGCTGGTAGAATATGAAACGTATCATCGCCAGCGCGACGGGGCAATCGTGCCGGTCGCGATCAGTATCTATGAGACGTTCATTTTTGATGAACAGTTGACGATTTTGCTGGTTCGCGATATTAGCCGGCGCCTGAAAATGGAAGAGGAACTCGAATCCTATCGCTACAACCTCGAATTGCTGGTCAACTCACGAACCAATGAGCTTACGGCGGTTAATGAGCGGCTGCAACGCGAAGTGGTCGAGCGATCCCGTTTGCAACAGACGCTCGAAGATACCAATCGCCAGTTGCGCGCCGAAGTCATCGAGAAGGAGGCCCGCAATTGCGAGATTACCCTGCTCAGCGAGATGGTCGCCGTCTTACAGAGTTGCCTGACAACTGATGAGGCCTATGCGGTCATTACGCTGTTTGTGCGGCGCCTGTTCCCAGGCGATGTCGGGGCGCTTTGCATTGTCAAGCCGGGACAGCCGTTTGTGGAGAGCGTGCTGGTCTGGGGCGGTGCGCTGGCCAATGAGCGCATCTTTTCGCCGGATGATTGCTGGGCCTTGCGGCGCGGCAATGTGCATATGGTCAAGGATCCGGAAACCGGCATGGGTTGCTCACACCTGCGGGCAGTGCCGCGGGCCGGCTATCTCTGTGTGCCGATGGTGGCGCAGGGTGAAACGCTCGGCTTGCTGATTCTAGCGAATGGCGAACACGAACTGGAATATCCGGAGGAACAGCGATCCCGCCGTATCGAGCACAAGCGGCGCATGGCGGTGGCCCTGAGTGAACAGGTAGCCCTGGCCCTGTCGAACCTGATGCTGCGTGATACGCTGCGCCAGCAAGTTGTGCGTGACCCGCTGACCGGGCTGTTCAACCGGCTGTACATGGAAGAAACGCTCAACCGCGAGGTGCGGCGGGCCAGCCGTCACGGCACGCGCCTGGGCTTGCTAATGGTTGACCTGGATCACTTCAAGGAAGTCAATGACAGCTTCGGCCATGAAGCCGGCGACACCGCCCTGCGCGAGGTCGGGGCGCTGTTGCGCAGCCAGATCCGTGGCGAGGATGTGCCCTGTCGTTACGGCGGTGAAGAATTTGTGCTGATCCTGCCGGGTGCCAACCTGACGGCAACTCACGAGCGGGCCGATCATATCCGCGACGCGCTCAAACAGATGCGCGTTCGTCATCGCGGGGTGCTGCTGCGCCCGCTGACTGCTTCAATCGGCATTGCGACATTTCCCGAACATGGTACGGCACCCGACGTACTGATGCGGATCGCCGACCGTGCCCTCTATCAGGCCAAACAGAGCGGTCGCGACCAGGTCGTCATCGGCAATATCGTCGACGATAGCGTATAGTACCCGCGCGGCTAAAAGGCCGGCGCAATCGCAGTGATCACCAGGGCGATGACCAGAATGCCGACGATTACAATGCTGATGATTTTGTTCATGCGATTCATGTTTTTCATCGTTGTTGCTCCTGTATATCGTTGCCCGGCAACACCGTTGCCGGAACCGGATGAAAGAATAACTGGTTTTTCCCATTGTGCCTGAAGGCGACTATTCCTGCAAATCGGCTGCGGCCGGGTGCGCACCTGCTGCAGCCGAAAAAGCCCTGGATGCAGCCGAACATGCAAGCAAGGCATGAGCCAGATCCTCATGTCATCCCGAGTACCTGATGGCCGGCGGGCCAGTGATACCGCAAGAAACGTGGTGCCGGCGCGCCTACCAGTCCGGGATCCCGAGCGTAGCGAGGGATGCCGGACTGCATCAGCCAGCCTGGTCATCCCGAACGCCGTGCGGGATCCCGGCGGAG
>DAOTUJ010000102.1:0-44149 GCA_034437175.1 Chloroflexaceae bacterium
CCAGACCTGCCGCACCGGCCTGCGCGGGAGCGGGGAGCACATGACAACGTGCGTGCCCGGCTCCCCCGCTCCTGTCAGGCTGGCGCCGGTGATGACCAACTCAAAGCGTAAGGCTCTCGTCGCGCCAGACTGTACGGGAGCGGGGGTTGGGGGGTGAGGGCCGGATCGGGAAATCACCCATCTGGCAAAAACGCTATCGTTGAAAGCCAGCCCCCGCTCCCGTACAGCCTGGCGCGACGAATGCCTCGCATAAACCCCTAACTCTCGCCGGCGCCGGCCTGACAGGAGCGGGGAGCCGGGCAACGGCGTTCTCGTGTGCTCCCCGCTCCCGCCAGGCCGGTGCGCCATGAGAACCAGGTTTCGCGAACCAGACCCGCCGCACCGGCCTGAGTGGGAGCGGGGCCGGGGGTGAGGGCCGTCCGGCCGGGCGAAAAACGCTATCGTTGAAAGCCGGGGGTGAGGGCCGTCCGGCCGGGCGAAAAACGCTATCGTTGAAAGCCCGCCAGGCGGAGCTTCCCGAAAGCCGGATCCTGGCGCACTTGCAGAACTTTTCGCTACACCCTTGACAGCCGGATGGATTGACCTACAATACAAAACTGAAATCATTTCATCAGGAGCAAACCGATGCCGGATAGCCTGCCCGCCGCCCGTACGATTACGCTCGGTGAGCGAACCCTCAGCTACCGCGATGTCGGTAGCGGCCCACCAATTGTCTTTGTCCACGGGATTTTTCTTAACAGCAATTTCTGGCGCCGGGTCACGCCGGAACTGGTGCCACATTTCCGCTGTATCGCGCCTGATTTGCCGCTGGGCGGTCACCACATTCCGCAGCCCGCCGCAGCCGATCAAACGCCCATCGGGCTCGCTGATCTGCTGGCGGAATTGATTACGGCGCTGGATCTGCCTGCGGTAACGCTGGTCGGCAACGATACCGGCGGCGCGATTTGCCAGATCCTGATCAGCCGGCGCCCGGAGCTGGTCGGACGGCTGCTGCTGACCAACTGCGATGCCTTCGAAGAATTTTTCCCACCCTTGCTCGCCGGCATGAGCCTGGGGCCGCGGCTCCTCGGCGAAACGTATCTCAACATCATGACCGGCCTGCTGAAACTGCGCCCGGCCCAGCGCATGATCATCGCGCTGGGCGCATATCGCCACTTTAGCGACTCCGAACTCGATGCCTATCTTGCTCCGATCCGGCGCGACCCGACCATTCGGCGCGATCTCCACCGCTTCCTGGTGGCCGTCTCGAACCGCTACACGCTCGAAGCCGCCCGCACATTTACCGAACTCCAGCAGCCAGTGCTGATGCTCTGGGGCACCGACGATTTTGTGTTCACTCAAAAGCTGGCCCGCCGCCTGCGCGATGCCTTTCCGAACGGCGCGCTCGAACTTGTGCCACGTGCCCGCGCCTACTGGCCCGAAGATCAGCCGGCAATTCTGGCCGAACGGCTGAAAACCTTTGCCGGCACAGCGGCGCAGCGCGGCCCCGGTGCCGCCGAATGAGCGATCGGCGCCCCGATCTGCCGGCCGGCGCCGATCTGCCGTCGCCCCCCACAGCAACGCAGCCGACGCAAGCCCACGGCGCTGCGCCGATTCGGCCTGTCACTCTTCGGCGAACAGGGCTACACGTCCGCCACAGTCGAGGAGATCACGCAGCGGGCCGGCTTTTCCGGCGCCCGTCCTGCCTCGCTGCTTCAGCCTGTCTCCGCGCCATACTGTTCCGCCATTGCCCGCACCGCCTCGCGTAGCGCTTCACGCAACTCGCCCGGTGCCACCACTTCTACCAGCATTCCGCAGCCCAGCGTGCAGAAGCGCGCGATCTCCAGACTATCGAAAGACAACTCGATCCGCATACGCCCATCGGACGCTGCCGCCACGGCAAATTCATGCGGCCAGTTCAGGATCCGGCGCACCATCGGCAGCAGTGGCGCTTCCACCAGTAGTTCAACCCGGTAGCGGCTGCTGTGGGCCAGAAACCGCGCCCGCATCGCCCGCCAGTCCGCCGCCAGGTCAAAGTCGGTCGGCCGCTGAAAACCGGCGCCGGCCAGCCTTGCACAGCGGATGCGGCCGACCCGAAATACTCGCCTGCCATCCGCCGTCTGCGCCAGCAAATACCAGATGCCGGCCTGTACGACCAGGCCGTAAGGTTCCACCTCGCGACTGCCGCGGCTGCCATCGGCGCGCGTGTACTCCAGATGCAGCACATGGTTATGCCAGACCGCCTGCTGCACCGTGCCGAGCCAGGGCAACTGCTCGTCGCTCTGAAACCAGTTGCCGGCTTCGATATGCAGCCGGCCGGCGATCTGGGCTGCCTCCTGCTGCAAACCCGGCAGCGCCGCACTCAGCTTGCGCAGCGCCTGTTGCAACGAGCCGCCCAGGTCGACGGCGGCCAATGTATCGCTGGCGCCGAGTACACTGAGCATCGCCAGCTCGCTCGCACTCAGCGCGGGAATCTGGGCACGGTAGCCTTCCAACAAACGCCAGCCACCCGACCGACCGCGTTCAGCGTACACCGGAATACCCGCCGCCGCCAGCGCCTCCAGATCGCGGTGGATCGTCCGCGCCGAAACCGCCAGTTGTCCCGCCAGTTGCGGCGTCGTCAGTTGCTCGTGGGCGTGGAGCAACAGCAGAATGGCCAGCAAACGATCGGCACGCACCGGGCTCTTCCTCCCAGAAAAGTGAACATATTTCTCCGGTTTCCATAATAGCGCAAAAACATGACACAGGATGGCATGTTTTATGAAATATACTCAGCCTGTCGATGCAATTTAGAAGAAGGAGAAAATCATGACCACGGATGAAACCGCCAACAGCCTGATGCGCGAGGGGTACCCGTTCTTGCAGATGATCCAGCCGCTACGCGAGCAAGTGCTGGCCATGTTGAACGACGAAGATCTGGCCTTCGCCCTGCCCGGCAACCCGACCCTGGGTGTGATCTGCCGCCAGATGGGCGATGTGCAGGGAGCCTATGTTCAGTCCTTCCGCGATTTTGCGATGGCCCACAGCTACCCCGCCAGTCGCCCCGAAGCGGAAAACAGCGTCCAGGCCCTGCGCGACTGGTACCAGGAACTTGACGCCGACATGGCCGCCGTGCTCGCCGGCCTCACCGAAGCCGATATCCACGAGCGGCAGATCCAGCGTCCCGGCTTCGCCATCCCGCTGATGGGCCAGTTGATGGCCTACCGCGAAGCTCTGTTCATCTTCTACGGCAAGGCATCAGTCTACTTGCAGGCCATCGACAAAGACATTCCGCAACAGTGGCGCGAATGGATCGGCTAGCCCGAAATAATGCCCACACGAAGATACGCCTGGATATGTGTGTGCTCGCGGCAATGCCGCGAGCACACACATATCCAGGCGTATCTCCGCTTTCCTGGCACTATTCTTGCTTTCTGTTTCCGCAACGACTGAAGCGGAAACCTGTAGGAATAGTGGATGGATCTATTTGAAATCCTGGCCGGCATCGCCGGTCTTGCGCTGGTGCTGATTGTAGTGATCGATGTATTGATCACAACTCTGCGCCTGACCGGATCCGGTATTCTGAGTGTTCCGCTCGCCAACCGGCTCTGGTATCTGCTGCTGCGCAATCGCCGGCTGGCGCGTAGCCATCAGGCTCTTTCGCTATTCGGCTTCGCGATTGTCCTCTTCAGTGTGCTGATCTGGCTCGGCCTGCTCTGGCTGGGCTGGGTACTGATCTTTATGTCTAGCGAAACGGTAGTAATCAATTCCCAGACCAGTCTGCCGGCTGATATCTGGTCGCGGATCTATTTTGTCGGCTATAGCCTGGTCACCCTGGGGCTGGGCGATTACCGGCCGGAGGGAGCCGTCTGGAAAGTCGCCACCGTGCTGACCGCTGCCAATGGCTTCTTCTTCATCACGCTGATTGCCGCCTACCTGCTGCCGCTGATTTCAGCCGTCAGCGCCAAACGCCAGTTTGCCGCCTACATCACCAGTCTTGGGCATACTCCCATCGAGATCGTGAGCAGCGCCTGGAACGGTCAGAGTTTCGGTGCGCTCGATCAGCACCTGGACTCGCTGGGCCCGATGTTTACCAGCCTGGCCCAGCAACACCTGGCCTACCCGGTGATCCATTGTATGCACGACCAGAGCCGCCCGGCGGCCTCCGCGCCGGCCATCGCCGCCCTCGGCGAAGCCCTGCTCCTGCTGCGCTACGGCGTTGCACCGGAACAGCGCCCCGACGCAATCACGCTGCGCGTGCTGGAGGGCGCCCTCTCCAACTTCCTCGAGACTCTCGATTCAGCCTTCATCGAGCCCGCTTCCGAACCACCGCCCCTGCCCAACCTCGATGCTCTGCGCCAACACGGCATCCCCACCGTCGATACCGCAACCTTCGAGCACGTCGGCAAAGAACTGACACGCCGTCGTTGCCTGCTGTTCGCCCAGGTCAAACGTGATGGCTGGAGCTGGGACGATGTTGTCGGGCACAAATCGGATCATCTGCCCTCGACGGGGATCGGCCGCTAAACACAACAGGGCACCGCATACAATTGCATGCGGCGCCCTGCCAGTTATGAACTGAATATTATGCCGCCCGAGCCGGAATAGTTGCCAGCGTAAGCAGAGCTTCGCTCGGCAGACGCGCCACCAGTGTCCAGGCCGCGTCTTCGCCGACTTCGGCACACAGGTCGAGAAATGCCTCGCCGGCGGCATCGACCCGGGCCGAAGAACGCGGATCTACGGCAGCGATAATATGCAACAGGCTCATGATGCGGTTGGTCCGGGTATCGACACGAAGATCGTCATTGATCATAGCAGGCCTCCTTGCCTGGATAGTAAAATCGGACTATCGCAAAATCGAACTTCTACAGCCGGCTAATAGCGCCGATTGCAATTGGTCTATGCTGATCATAGCATACAACCTGCTGCGTGCAGGAGTCGTGATGCGGCAATTATCAGTGAATTTGCGGGGACTCAGCGGAGATTACCATTGGCCGGCCAAAATCTGCCGCTACAAGTTCACGATGTTGCTCCCGCCAGCAAAATCTGCTGCGAATGCACCGGCTCGTCCCCGTTCGGGTGCAACCGGCGATAACTCCCGTCACTCTGCAACTCGCGAGCCTGCATATTGTCCCGCAGATATGTCTCCAGCACCTCATCGCGCAAATAGCGCAACAGCCGCAGATCTTCGACCGGAAAAACCGTCTCGACCCGTCGATCCAGGTTGCGATCCATCAGATCGGCGCTGCCCATGTATACTTCCTCGTCGCCGCCGTTGTAGAAATAAAAGATCCGGCTGTGTTCCAGAAACCGCCCGACGATGCTGCGCACCCGCACGGTCTCGCTCAGCCCCGGAATGCCCGGTCGCAAACTGCAAATCCCGCGCACAATCAGGTCGATCTGCACTCCCGCCTGTGCCGCCCGGTACAGCGCCATCGTCATCCCCTCGTCGGTCAGCGAGTTGAACTTGAAGATCAGATAGCCATCGCCGGCCTGCTGATGTCGTTCGATCTCCCGCTCGATCTTCGCCAGCAGACCTGAGCGCAGGCCACCCGGCGCGACCAGCAACTTGCGGTACCCCGTCTGGTCGCTGAAACCGGTCAGCACATTGAACAGCTCGCCCACATCGGCGCCCAGTTCATCGTCACAAGTCAGCAGCCCCATATCGGTGTAGATCCGCGCCGTCGACGCATTATAGTTGCCGGTACCCAGGTGCAGGTAGCGCCGGATGCCGTCGTGCTCTTTGCGCACAATCATCAGCAGCTTGGCGTGTGTCTTGAGCCCGAGCAACCCGTAGACCACATGCACACCACTCGCTTCCAGCGCCCGCGCCCAGCTGATGTTATTCTCTTCATCGAAGCGCGCCTTCAGTTCCACCAGCGTCGCGACCTGTTTGCCCTCCTCGCGTGCCTCCATCAGCGCCTGCACCACCGGCGAGTTTCGCCCAACCCGGTACAGCGTCTGCTTGATCGCCAGCACCTGCGGATCCCGCGCCGCCGTTTTCACCAGATCGATCACCGGCGTGAACGAATCAAAAGGATGATGCAACAGAATCGGCCGGCGCCGGATTGCCGCAAAAATGTCACCTTCAACCTGCAGATCCAGCGGCGTCCCCGGCACAAAGGGCGCATCCTTCAGATCCGGCCGATCCAGGCTGTACAGAT
The DNA here is from genome assembly GCA_034437175.1 of Chloroflexaceae bacterium. Lineage (GTDB taxonomy): Bacteria > Chloroflexota > Chloroflexia > Chloroflexales > Chloroflexaceae > DAOTUJ01. The sequence continues at coordinate 6,123 of DAOTUJ010000102.1, forward strand.
CCATCAGCGAACTCAAGCGCAGCGGCCCATCCACATCATAGACTTCGGCCTCGCTGATCTCGAAATTGTCGATCAGCAGATTGCGCACCACTGAGCTCGCCCGTCGATCCAGCGACAGGCGCACCACCGAGCCGAAGCGCCGCTGCCGCACATGATCGGCAATTGTCGCCAGCAGATCAGCCGCCTCGTCCTCACGGATCTCCATATCGGTGTCGCGCGTGATCCGGAACGCATAGGCTTCCTGCACCTCCTTGCCCGGAAACAGGCTCGCCAGGTGCGCCGCAATAATTTCTTCCAGCCAGACAAAACAGACCGGCTGGGCAATCCCGTCGATACTCGGACAGACATCCACCGGCACCTGCACCAGCCGCGGCAGCACCTCCGGCACCTTGACCCGCGCAAAGCGCTGGCCCAGCTGTGCATCACCCACTACCACCGCCAGGTTGGTATTCAAATTCGAAACAAAGGGAAACGGATGGCTCGGATCCACCGCCAGCGGTGTCAGCACCGGAAATACTTCGCGCTTATAGTAGTGCCGCAGCGCCTCACGTTGCTGCTGGCTTAACTCATCATAGCCCAACAAAAAGATACCCGCCTTACGCAGCGCCGGTAGCAGATCCTCGCGCAGCAGGCGCTGGCACTCCGCGACCAGCGGCAGCAGTGCCCGCCGTATCGCCTGATAGCGTTCCAGCGGTGTCAGGCCCGAGGGCGCCCGCTTGCTCACCCCGGCCAGGATCTGCTCCTTCACTCCGGAGACCCGCACCATAAAAAATTCGTCCAGGTTCGAACTATAAATCGCCAGAAACTTCACCCGCTCCAGCAGCGGATGCCGCGGATCCTGCGCCTCCTCCAGCACCCGCTGGTTGAACTTGATCCAGCTCAACTCCCGGTCGATATACAACGCCGGATTGATCCGCCCGGCCCGTTCCACCGACTCAATCGGCGGAATTTGTGGCTGCACCGATTCTTCCATGTTCCTCTCCAATCTCCTCTAAACCTGGAATAATCAAGCGAGCGATTAACCCCTTCTCGATAACACCACCGCTGCTCCAGCCGACTATCACAGAAGCCGTGACAGTATAACAGACCGGACAAGAAGCATCGTACTACCCACCGCCTTTTATAGCAGAACGGGAAGTTCAATGCGCAAACTGCCTGATTGCTATTTTGTAACCTTCGCGCCTATCAAGTTGCAGCAACTCGCGTCACTTCGCTGGTATACTGTCAGGGCACTATCTGCCAGAATAGTACCAACGGGCCATGGCCGTAATCGGGCCGGGCATGGTATGAATCATAGGCGATCAAAACCGTAAAAATAAAGTAAATACGGAGCAAATAGCAATGAAGACCCGATTCGTCGTGGCCGTCATCTTGAGTGCGATCCTGTTCTCCCTGCTTACGGGCCTGGCCATTGTGCAGGGGGCTGCCCAACCGGAACAGGTAACCGAAAAAACAAGCAATTCGTCCAACCCGCCTGTGCGCTCCACCGATCCACTGGTTCTGGATGAGTCGGCGATCTGTAGCGCCGACAAACCACCGGTGGACGCCGCCATTTCGCCGGCGGCCGCCGCCAGCGGTGCCACGGTCTTTACCGAAATCTTCGATGGTGATCCGTCCAGCCCACAGCCCTTCTCCTCGCCGCGCTGGGATGTCACCGTCCACTCACGCGATGTCGATACCTGGGAGCAACTCGAACCAATGCAGGCCGGCCACGGCAGTGACTGCGCACCTCCCCCGGCGACCCATACCCTTTCCAGCTACGAAAACGCCGTCTACATCTGCCGCAATCATGTCATGACCGCCATCAATGCCTCCGGCTACGGCCTGATCTACCTGACGCCCAACCACATGGTCGATTTCTCGCAGGAAGAAGCCGTCATTCGCTTCGATGTCTCTACCCTGCGCACTTCCAGCCGCGACTGGATCGACGTCTGGATCACGCCGCCGGCTGATCATCTTCAACTCCCCCTCGATGAGTGGCTGCCCGATCTCAGCGGCGACCCGCGCAATGCCGTCCACATTCGTATGGGCTTCGGCAGTCCCCGCAGTGCCTTCTCTGCTGCCGTCGTGCGCAACTTCGAAAATGTCGAAGTCGCTGATACAACCACCTGGATCGGCTACGAAGAATTTCTTGAACCCAGCGCCACCCGCCGCGATACCGTTGAAATCCGGCTGCGCCGCGACCATGTCAAAGTCGGTATGCCCGACTACAATTTCTGGTGGGTCGATAATCCTGTTGAAGACCTCGGCTGGGATGTCGGTGTCGTACAGTTCGGCCATCATTCCTACACCCCGAAAAAAGACTGCGACAACTGCACTCCCAACACCTGGCACTGGGATAATATCTCCATCGCTCCGGCACTTCCCTTTACAATGGAGCGCGCTCAGCAACGCGAAGCCACCCCTGCATCACCTGTCGTGTCCTTCGCACAACCTGCCATCGAAGACGCTCGACTCCGGTTCGTCGGCATCGGTGGCAATCTTGAAGTCAGTTTCGACGGCGGCAGTTGGCAGCCGGTTCGGCGCCAGCTCCAGGAGATCAATCGTGACGATAATTTTAGCTCGCACATGATGCCCATCCCACCCGGTACAACCCGCGTCCAGTTCCGTGGCGAAGATTGGTACGGTGGCGAATGGCGCGTTCGCGATATCTCCTGGTGGCAGATGTCCCCGGAACATAGTCTGGCTGCCCCCGGTACAACGCTCCCCCCACGCGCATTCCTCCCTCACGCCCGGCGCTAACTTGCCCATCCATTTCCTCCGAATGCTGCATTCTGTTTATGTGACGCAGGCGGATAGCAAAGCTATCCGCCTGCGTCACATAAACAGAATGCAAGTTTCTCCCATCACCATTTATGGTTCTGGTAATAGCGATTTGTTATTATCAGCATAGTATTCGCCACACAACGCATTCGTGCGCCTATCGGAGCTTGGAGGCAAATCCATGAGTTCAAGTAGTCGAACAGTTGCCAAAAATGTAACTGTGCTCATGGCATCACAACTTGTCACATGGGGGCTCTCACTCTTGCTGACGATCCTTGTGCCGCGCTATCTCGGCCCAACCGCCGTCGGCCAGCTTGCTATCGCCCTGGCGCTCTGGGCCATTGTCGGTGTGCTCATGTCTTTCGGCATGGATGTCCACTTGACCAAAGAGATTGCCCGCAATCCCAACCGGGTCTCGGAACTGCTGATTACCTCCATTTTGCTGCGTATTTTGTTTTTTGGCCTCGGTTCCGTGCTGGTCGCCGGCTATGCCTTTCTAAATGATTATTCAACTCCAGTCCTCATTTTGCTGGTGATTGTCGGTATTTCGACGCTATTTACCACTATTGATATGGCTTTCCAGTCTACCCTGCGTGGCCTGGAGGTGATGGAATATATTTCGATCGCCAATATCGCCAATAAATCAGTGTACTGTTTCGGCAGTATTCTGCTCATGCTGCTCGGGTTTGGCCTCTATCCCATCGCTGCCACACTCGGCCTCGGCATGCTTACCGGTGTCGTGATCCAATTCTTCGCCCTGCGTCGTATCCATCCCATTCGTTTTACGACCATCGATGGGGCCGCCATGCGCCCGCTCCTGGTGCATAGCTTCCCCTATTTTATGTCGATGTTGACACTGGTTCTCTATCACCAGATCGATACCCTGGTCATCGCGGCTGTCGCTACCGAAGAAGTCATTGGATGGTATGATGCCGCCACCCGCCTCTATGCCACGCTGATGTTTGTGCCCGTGGTTTTCTCAACCGCCCTCTTTCCATTGCTCTCGCGCAGCTACGTCGATGATCCGGATGTACTCATTCGTACCACCGGCAAAAGCTTTAATTTGATGTTCCTGGCCGCAGTGCCCATCGGTTTCGGCATTATGGTGGTTTCCCACGATCTGGTGCCGCTCCTCTTCGGTGAAGCATTTCGGCCGGCCGGCACCGTCCTGATGCTGCTCGGCGTCGTGTTGATCTTTACCTATCTCAATACCTTGCTCGGCCAGATTTTTGTGTCCATCGATCGCACCAATACCTGGACTGCCGTGATGATCGTGGCAGCCCTGATCACTATTCCCCTCGATATTGTTCTGGTTCCCTGGTCCCAACAGGTCTTTAACAACGGCGCCATCGGCGGTGCCCTCAGCTATATGACCACCGAGTTCGGTATGGTCGTGACGGCAATCCTGATGTTGCCCCACGCTACCCTGAACTGGAGCAATTTCCGTACTGCCGTTCTGGTGCTTGGCTCCGGTCTAGCCATGGTTGCGGTTGCCTGGCCCCTGCGCGAGTATCCGCTCCCGGCTCCGATTATCGCCGGTGCCGTAACTTATGTAGCTTTGATTCTCTTGCTCCGCGTTATTCCACCCGACGATATGCAGACACTCCGTGGTATGATTGGGCAGATGTTCTCGCAGGTTCGCGGCAGACTCAAACGGCCTGCCGGCGTTTGATGGCATAATGAGGTATTATGGCGGCGATACAAAAATCACGTTCCGAGCGGGTTTCCGCTATGCTGCGCGAAGAATTTGAAGGCCTGCACCCACGCCTTCTGCTTGTCGAAACCTTGATGGGCATTCTGCCTCCTTTTGTCGGTGGGCGATTGCGCGTTCGGCTGCTGCGCTGGGTCGGCTTCGATATCGGCGAAGCTACGATTTTCTGGGATATTCCCCGCATTATTTGTGCGGCCAATCCCGCTCCCCGGCTACGCATCGGCCATAGCTGCCTGATCAATATCGGCTGTTTCTTTCAAATTGATGAAACCGTCTATATCGGAGACTCCGTCGGGATCGGACCACAGACAATGATTATCACAACTACCCATCAGATCGGGCCATCCGCCTACCGCTGCGCCCAACAACAGGCATTTCCGGTAACGATTGGCTCCGGTACCTGGATCGGCGCCCGCAGCACTATTCTCCCCGGAGTTACCATTGGCCCCGGCTGCGTTATTGCCGCCGGCTCTGTGGTCTCCCGTGACGTCCCGCCTGATACGCTTGTCGGCGGCGTACCGGCGCGCCCCCTCAAAACTCTACCCGAAGATTAAATACAAGGAGTTGCGGTAGATGCGGAACGCCACCCGGAAACAACAGCTTGCCACCGAGATGCCCGATCCGGATAATCAGCATGTGAGCGCTCCCGGCGAAACCACTTCCCGGAGTTTGCTGTCCCGCCTGTCCGGTCTCTATGCCAATGCGACCGCTTTGCTTGCCGCCCGCTGGCATTTTCGTGCTATTCACCATCTTGGGCACAAAGTTCGCCTCTGGGGCCGCCCCTTGCTGCGCAATGAAGGAACGATGATCATTCATGATCGCGCCCGGCTGTTCTCGAATATTGTGCCGCTCGAACTGGGCACCACCGCCGGCGGTACGCTCGAAATCGGCGCAAATACCTTCATTAATTATGGATGCTCGATTGCCGCGACCCGACTTGTCCGCATCGGTGCCGATTGCAATATCGGCACCTACGCTATTATCATCGATAACGATTTCCATCGCCTCGAACCCGAACGCCGTACCGAAATGCCACCCTCTGCGCCGGTAATAATCGAAGATAATGTCTGGCTCGGTGCCCGGGTCACTATTCTGCGCGGCGTCACGATTGGCGCCGGTAGCGTTATTGGCGCCGGTAGTGTGGTTGTCCACGATGTCCCGCCTCGCTCACTGGCAGTTGGGATGCCCGCCCGTGTTATTCGAACGCTGTGACAAATTGTCAACTGCTTTTTCGGCAAGGTAGTCTTTTCGTAATATGTGTCTGCTACCCTGGCTCTATTGCACTCATCGGGCTCTCGCAGCGGTTCAAGAAAGGCGTCACTTATGACTAAAGTTTCCGTTCCCTTCGGTGATCTCAAACGACAAAATGATGCCCTCCGTACCGAACTCGATGCCGCCTTCGCCCGCGTTATGGATAGCGGCTGGTACATCCTGGGCAAAGAGGTTGCCGCGTTCGAGCAAGAATTTGCCGCCTATTGCGGCGCCGAACTCTGTGTCGGCGTCGCCAGCGGTGCCGAAGCACTCTATCTTGCGCTCGCCGCTCTCGATATCGGCCCCGGCACCGAAGTCATCACGGTCGCCAATGCCTGCATGTATCAGGTCGCCGCCATTGTCCAGGCCGGTGCCACACCCGTGCTCGTCGATGTCGATCCGGCAACCCATAATATGGACCCCCAGGCCATTGAGGCCGCTATTACTGCGCAAACGCGCGCCATCATGCCGGTGCATCTCTTCGGGCGCCTCGCCGATATGCCGCGCATTATGGCCATTGCCGCGCGCCATCAACTGCCGGTCATCGAAGATGCCGCGCAGGCCCACGGGGCCTGGCTGCCCGACGAAACCGGTCGGCCCCGCCGCGCCGGTGCCTGGGGGACCATGGCCTGCTTCAGTTTCTACCCCAGCAAGAATCTCGGCGCCATTGGCGACGGCGGCGCTGTCACAACCAGCGATCCCGCCCTCGCCGAACGGCTGCGCCGCCTGCGTATGTATGGCTGGGCCGGCAAGTATCATACCGTCGAGTCCGGCGGGCGCAACTCGCGCCTCGATGAACTCCAGGCCGCGCTTCTCCGTGTCAAGCTGCGCCATCTCGATGCCGCCAATGCCGCCCGCCGCGAACGCGCCGCCTGGTATGCCGAATTGCTCTCCGGTATGCCCATCGAGCTCCCCATCGATGAGCCCGGCCACGTTTACCATCTCTTCGTCACCACCAGCAACCAGCGTGATACTCTGCAAACCTATCTGCGCGATGTCGGCGTCGGCTGCGATATCCATTATCCCTTCCCGGCACACCTGCAACCCGCCTATCAGCATCTTGGCTATGCTCAGGGGGCCCTGCCAGTCACCGAGCACCTCGCCCGCCAGATGCTGTCGCTGCCGATGTATCCGGAATTGACCCGTGCCGAAGTCGAGCACGTGGCCGAACAGATTCGCACAGGAGTAAGCTCATGAGTGCTTTCGCGTATGCCGAACATTTCGATGGCGCCCGCGTCTTGATTACCGGCGGCCTCGGCTTCATCGGTAGCAATCTCGCCCATCGCCTTGTCGAGCTCGGCGCTGAAGTGACCCTCGTCGACTCGCTGATCCCCGAGTACGGCGGCAATCTGTTCAATGTGCACGGTATCGATGATCGCGTCAAAGTCAATATCGCCGACGTCCGCGACGAGTATTCGATGAATTATCTCGTCCAGGGCCACGATTACCTGTTCAATCTCGCCGGTCAGACCAGCCATATGGACTCGATGCTCAATCCTTATAACGATCTCGAGATCAATGGCCGTGCCCAGCTGTCCATCCTCGAGGCCTGCCGCAAAAATAACGACCGCATCAAACTGGTCTATGCCTCGACCCGCCAGATCTATGGCAAGCCCCAGTATCTGCCGGTCGACGAGCGTCATCCCCTGAGCCCGGTTGATGTCAATGGCATCAACAAGATGGCCGGCGAATGGTACCATATCCTCTACAACAACGTCCACGGCATCCGCGGCTGCTCGCTACGCCTGACCAACACCTACGGCCCGCGTATGCGTGTCAAAGATGCCCGCCAGACCTTCCTCGGCATCTGGATCAAGAAGCTCGTCGACGGAGAATCTATCCAGGTCTGGGGTGATGGCCTGCAAATTCGTGATTTCACCTACGTCGATGATTGCGTTGAGGTCATGCTCCTCGCCGCCGCCAGCCCCAACGCCGATGGCCAGATCTTCAATCTCGGCAGTGAAGAAACCATTAATCTGCGCGATCTCGCCGCCCTGCTCGTCGAAGTCGCCGGCAATGGTGACTTCGAGATTATTCCCTATCCCAGCGACCGCAAACCGATTGACATTGGTGACTATTACGGCGATTATCGCCTGATCCGGGGCCGCCTTGGCTGGTCTCCCCGCGTTATGCTACGCGAAGGGCTCACCAGAACCCTGGAATATTATCGCGCTCATAAAGAACATTACTGGTAAATCAAACTCAGGAGCATCTATGCGTCATCTGCTTGTCACCGGCGGGGCCGGCTTCATTGGTTCCAATTTCGTTCATTACATGCTCGAACATTATAGCGATTACCGGATTGTCGTGTTCGACAAGCTGACCTATGCCGGCCGGCTCGAAAACCTCGAGCGCGTCGGTGCTAACCCCAATTTCAGCTTTGTCCAGGGCGATATCTGCGATCTCGAAGTCGTCCGCAGCACGGTGAAGGAGCACCGCATCGACACTATCATCAATTTTGCTGCCGAAACCCATGTTGATCGCTCGATTCTCGAACCAGACGCCGTGGTTCGCACCAATGTAAATGGTACCTGGGCTCTGCTCGAAATCGCCCGCGAGTTGCAGCTCGAACGCTTCCACCAGATCAGTACCGACGAGGTCTATGGTGCGATCCCGGCTCCGCAGCGATCCCGCGAAGGCGACCCGCTCGAACCGCGCAGTCCCTACTCGGCCAGCAAGGCCGGCGCCGAACATCTGGTCTACGCCTATTTCGTCACCTACGGCCTGCCCGTCACTACCACCCGCGGCTCGAACAATATCGGGCCATTCCACTATCCCGAAAAGGCGGTGCCGCTGTTTACCACCAACGCCATCGATGATCAGCCTTTGCCGGTCTATGGTGATGGCCTGCAGGTTCGCGATTATCAGTACGTCCTCGATCACTGTGAAGCCATTGATGTTGTCCTCCACAAAGGCCGGCTCGGCGAAGTCTACAATGTCGGCACCGAGCACGAGACCCCCAACATCGAAATGGCCCACAAGATCCTCGACATCCTGGGCAAGCCGCACAGCCTCATTCGCCACGTCACCGACCGCGCCGGCCACGACCGGCGCTACGCCCTCGATTGTAGCAACGTGCGCGCCCTGGGCTGGACTTCACGCCACAGCTTCGATGCCGCCCTCGAGCGCACCGTGCGCTGGTTCGTCGACAACGAAGCCTGGTGGCGCCCCCTCAAATCCGGCGAATATCTGGCCTATTACCAGAAACAGTACGCCAACCGCTAAACTGCGCCGAACCGCTGACCACACGACAATCGGCGGGGCGCCGGTGTTGCATTGCAACACCGGCGCCCCGCCGATTGTCGTGTGACAAAAGTTTAAACCGTTGCGCTGCGCAGCGCCCCTTTGCGCTCGTCGGCAATTTGCTTGAGATAATTCAACGTTTGCCGCGCATTGCGCTGCATGTCGAAGCGTTCTTCGGCCAGTTGCCGCGACTGTACACCCATGCGCTTACGGCGCTCCGGGTACTCCAGGATCGCCATAATTGCCTCACCCAGCGCCTTGACATCGCCCGCTTTCACGATATAGCCATTGCGCTCCGGCTCGATAATATCGGCAGTACCACCAACATCGCTCGCAATTACCGGCAGACCGGTCGCCATGGCCTCCACCGTCGCGATCCCGAAACATTCGCCCAGGCTCGGCAAAACAAACAGGTCGCTCTGATAATACAACTGCATCAGTTCCGGCGTATTCGGCTGCATATTGCGGTACACAGAGATCCCCGGCGCCGGCTCTACCGGTTCACGCGTGACAATGTGCAACTCGATCTGCCGGTTCGCCAGATTGTGAAACCATTCCAGCAGCAGATGACCTCCTTTGCGCTCAAAATCACCGCCAACGAACAGCACTCGTAACGGCTGCGCGGCTGCCTGCGAATACTGCTCAGGCGCCGGCCGCCAGCGATCCAGGTCTACTCCCGGCGGATTCACCACCACCCGTTCCGGCGGCATGCCATAGTCTTCAATCGCCGATCGCCGGGCCCAGTTCGACCAGGCCTGCATCAGTGTCGAGCGGTGCATATGATTGCGCCAGAGCTGATATTTCAAGTTTGCCACCGGTTTCGGATCGTTCGGCGACCCATAGGCCGGCATCGCATCGATCTGGAGCGGCGTCACATCAAAATCGATCAGCATCGGCACTGCGCGCAGAGCCGAACCGAAAAAAATTGCGACATTGTCATTCACCAGCACGGCATCGTAAGGTGCTTTCTGCAAAGCACGCCACATATCCGAACTGGCTCTGGCAATGCCGGGAAAATAGCTGGGCACAAAGCGAAAGAACTTCTGATGCAGTTTCTCAATCGCTCCACCATCGCGAAAATAGCTGATCTCGTGCCAGTTCGCGGTGATGTCCACATCGCTATCGGTGACCTGCCGTAGATTGCGGTAGTTGGTAATATGCCCCGCTACCTGCGACATAAAAAACCCCAGCCGGTATGCCATATGCGTGTATCTCCTTAATCGCCCGATTGCGCGAGCAATGTATCGTACAGATCCATCATCTCATCGGTTTGCCGCCGAATATTGAAGCGCTTCTGCACAATTTCCAGCGATTCTTTACGCAGCTGCTCAACAAGCAGCCGATCACACAGCAAGCGCATAATCGCCTGCGCCAGTCCCTTGCTGTCCTTTTTCGCAACGATCAGTCCACTCTGACCATGTACGACAGTCTCTTCGAAACTCGGATCATTTGTCGCGATCATGGGCTTGCCCATGGCCATGTACTCCAACATGGCCAGTGAAATGCCTTCATCAATTGATGTCGGCATCGTTGCAATATCCGTCGCCTGCATAAACGGCACTGTATCGCTCTGGAAACCGGCAAAGTGAAAACATTCCCGCAGGCCCAGTCGGTCAACCTGGCTTTCCAGTTCCTGGCGTAATGGCCCATCACCCACCAGCAAGAAATTGACCGGCTGGTCATATTCTTGCCGCACCTGTGCTGCCGCATCAATGAAATAGCGATGCCCTTTGAGCTCCGAGAGCCGGCCAATCGCTCCGATCACCGGTATCGCCGGATCCAGGCCGAGTTTGCGCTTGGCCGCAGCAACATCATGCTGCGGGTCAAAACGATCCAGTTCTACACCATAAATTGAAAGATGCACATTGCGCCGGCGCATAATTGCGACTTGCTCCTCAAAACAGGCCTCCGAACCTGCAATCAGACAACTGGTCATCCGATCAAATATCGGGTTCAGGATCCGTGTCGCAGCCGTCAAGCCAAAGTGCGTCGGTGGAAGATGCTCGCTGCGCACAATCGCTTTTACCCCCGCTAGTTTCCCGGCAACCTGCACCTTGCGTGCCCCGCGCGGGTGGTTGGTATGAATATGCATCAGGTGGGTATGATTGCCGCGCAGCAGCTTCGTCGTGTGAAACACATCACGCAGTGTGCTCACACCCGGCGCAAACCCTGGATGTGGCGGACGCAGTATCGGGATGCCGAGCGCCTGTACTTCATCAACGAACCGCAGTGGAGTCGCCCAGTCCTTCTCGGTGTACCCCGGCACATATACACCAGGGGCGTAACGCTGCCGATCCAGGTAGCGGAGCAGCAGAAGCATGTGTAGTTCCATACCGCCAAATGTGTTCGAGTCGTGTACAAAAACCAGCTGACGTGGCTGGCCGTGCTTGCGGGAATGAGCAAATGACATAGCAGTGTCTCTCATCAAAAGCTGCTAATAATTATATTTCCAGTTGTTTGCCGGCAAACCTTGGTTGCGCCTGGTGTAAGCTCCCAACAGGTTCGCTTCAATCACTGACAATGGTAGCATAACTTTATGTCACAACTATAACAAACGATTGCATCTTCTGCATATCGAGTTGACGAAACTGCAAACACTTTGCACGACGGCTCTGCACTCCATCGGAATCCGTACCATGCATTCTGGTAATGGTCATACGATATAAATAATTTTACAACTATTGTAATTCGGCGCGAATCCGTCTTCCGACGTTCTGTCGGAACGTTCTGCCTGGGATCGTATGAACAATTTTATAGCCAGGTTGCCTTGCTTTTCATCATGCCCCTCTGATATGATAAGGTTGATTTGACTACAAAGCACACCGTTTATTGGTGCTGATACAGCACTGTTGTCACCCGCCGGGGCAACCCTGCTTACCGCAACCTTTGTGTCCGATACAGATACCGTGTCTCCCTGTGCGGCTGTGCAGCGACGGTGCTGGCTACCAGACCTTCTCCAGCAACCCGCGCCGGTCAAACAGAGTAATTCAGTTGTGTAATCGTCAGGTACTGAGATTGGAAGAACAGCCCAATGGTTAGATTGATCATCCTACGAGTACTCGAAAGCTACTTCCGGCATCGCTTCACCTATTTGCTGCCAATCTTTTTGATGGCAGGTGTCGCCGCCTTTTCTGTTGCTACCGCTACCCCTTCCTATGGCGCATCGGGCACCATCTATGTCCAGGGCGAATCGCTGGTATCGGTCTTGAGCCCGCTCCCCAGCGAAAGCGGTGCATGGTGGTCCACACCGTCCGAAATTTTCACCAACCAGGTTTCCGAACTCCTCCAGACCGAGTCGTTCGTCCGATCAATGGTTGTCGGTACACCACTCGAAGCGCGTATGAATACCTCAGAAGAAGAACTTGGCGAAGTTATTGCCGAAGTCAATCGATCAGTCTGGGCAGTCACGCTGGGCGAAAACCTGGTGCTTTTTGGCGCAACACACGAAGAGCCTCAACTCGCGCTGCAGCTTTCCAATCGCTTGATGGAGAGTTTCATCGCCTGGAAACTGAATAGTGACCGGCAGGAAGGTGCTGCCGCCCAGCGCTTCTTCAGCGAATTGCTGCAACCCTACCAGGCTGAACTCGATCAGGCGCGCACGAACCTCCAGCGATTCATCGATGAGCACCCAATCCCGATTCGGGGCCCACGCCCCGAAACGGAAGCGATGCAACTGGCTCGCTTGCAGGCCGAGGTCGCCGACATGGAAGGGCGCGTGGCTGAAATTGAAAAAAATGAAGAGAGTGCCCGCCTCTCCCAGATCCAGGCTGAACAGGAGATTCGGCAAACCTACCTCCTGATCGATGCTCCCCGCCTGCCGACCCGCCCTACGACCGGGTTGCGCCAGCTCGTGATGGATAATGCGATCTTTGTGGCCATCGGTGTAGTGCTGGCAATTATGGGTGTGCTCGGTGGCGCCGTGCTCGATCGAAGTGTGCGCTTCCCCATCGATGCCCATCATCTGCTGCATCTGCCGGTTGTAGCTCAGGTGCCTCAGGCAAAACCATTGCCGATACCCACCGAGCAAACACGACCGGTTGGGCAGGATCAGCCGGCCCCACCGGAAGCCGAGCCGCGTCCAGCCACTGTCCAACCACCGCTCACAGGTGCGTTGTCGCAGAATGCTCAGGAATAACTAGCGCCCTGATCCCACTTCCAGCCAGACCTGTGTGCGTGAGGATCAGCTTGAATGAGGTTAAATTATGGCTTTGCGTTCTAAAGGCAAACGTGAGCACAGCCCGGAACACGAACCCCTGGTTCTCCGCTCCGGGAGCGGTGAACCAATGGTGGTCTTCGCTACTGAGTTGATTGCCAGCCACCGCCGGATGATCACCAGTATGGTCTATCAACAGGATCTGCCGTCGCGCATTACTTTGCTAAGCACTCTGCGCGGCGAAGGCGTCACCTACACGTCTGTCGCCCTGGGAACCACTCTGGCCAGCGATCTGCCTGCCCGCGTCTGCGTCGTTGAACTGAACTGGTGGCATCCAGGGCTGGCTACCCAGCTTACTGAAGCCGGCCAAACCGTCGATCGGCGCGGCAAACGGGCTAAAAAGTCCGGCAAAGCAAAGGATCAAAATCCTGATGACCAACCCGGAAAGCCAGGACTGAGTGATGTCCTTGCCGGTACAATCAGTCTGGAGGAAGCATTGATTGCCTCGCATCTTCCCAATCTCTTCTTCCTGCCGGCCGGCAATCTACCACACGCTCAACGGCCCATCGTGGCACGCAGCACCGGCCTCAAAGATCTCATCGATGAGATGGGGAATCGCTTCGATCATCTGATCCTCGATGTACCGGCAATTTTTGCCACCAGCGATGCGATGGCACTGGCTGCCCTCGCTGATGCCGGCTATCTGGTTGTTCGCCAGGGCGTGACCCCGATCAATACCATCAAACAGGCTCTGGATGATGTCAAACATGTCTCGATGCGCGGTGTCATCCTGAATCAGATTCGTATCAGTACGCCCCGCTTCATTTATAACTTGATCCCGCAGGAGTAGTCTGTGAAAGTATTGCTCGTATTTATGTTTCTGTCCTTTGCAGTCGGGGTTTTCTGGGAACATCGTGCAGCACGAATCTACGTGCTGCCTCTGATAGCACTCGGACTGTTTGTAATGTTCAGTTACTTTTTCCTGGATCAGACGTAATTCAATTTTAGACAGGTGACTATCCTGCAATGATACAGACCTTTCCTGTTCCAAGCCGACAATATACCGTGCAGGCTCAGGCACGGCGCGCCAACCTTATCCAGTGGCTCTGGTTGCTGGGCTTTCTGGGCATCTCATCATTGCTGGCCCTGGATATGCTGGGGAGCCCGGCAAGCTGGTCGATGGTGACCTGGTTGCTCTTCTGGGCAGCGATCATTGCAGTTATCTATCATCCGCGCAACGGTGTCTACCTCGTCGTTGGCGGAGCAATGTTCGGCGACGGGGTATTGACTTATTGGTATCCGGTTACCAAAAATTTCTCTAGCCCCGAGTCTTTGCTCTACGCCGGAGATAGCTTTAGCTTTACGCCGCTCGAAATCATTATTGCGCTGACCTTTGCTGTCTGGATCGGGCGTATGGCTATTCAGCGCCAGTGGCGCCTGCCAATCAATACCGTCACACTGACCGTCACGCTGTTTACGGCATTTCTGGCATTCGGACTGGGGTATGGCGTAGTCATGGGCGGCGATACCACCATGGCCCTCTGGGAATCGCGTGCCCTGTTCTATGTTTTCCCCGTTGCTATCCTGGTCAGTGCTTTGATTGAAACCCGTGGTCAGGTCAAAACATTGCTTATCCTGATCGCCCTTCCTATTGCTATTGATAGTCTGTTCGGGCTGCATTACGTCCATACGGAATTGCAATGGGCAATTGGCAGCGTGGATCGCATTGCCGAGCATTCTCTGTCTATCCATTTTAATGCCTTTATGATCATGCTGCTCGCATCCTGGATGTTCAAAGGCAATACCGACTTGCGTGTCTGGATGACCGGCATGATGCCGTTTGTGTTGATTTCTTATTTTGCCAATAATCGACGTTCTGCTTTCATTTGTCTGGCACTTGCGCTCATGTTTTTTGCGGTTGTGCTGTACCGCCGTTTTCGCAAAGCTTTCTGGATGATCGTTCCGCCGCTGGCAGCTATAGGCATCGTCTATATTGCCATTTTCTGGCATATCGATAACCCTATCGGCGCACCGGCTCAGGCGGTCAAATCAGTCTTCGGCGAGCCCGATCCACGTGATGCCGCTTCCAATCTTTATCGTGAATACGAAACGTTCAATATTCTTTATACAATTAAGGCTTCGCCGATTTTCGGTATCGGCTTTGGTCACAAGTTCTATCAGCCAATGCCGCTACCCGATATCAGTGTCTTCCCGTTCTATGAGTATATTCCGCATAATTCGATTCTCTGGATCTGGATCAAAATCGGTGCCGGTGGTTTTCTGTCGATGCTACTGATGCTCGGAACTAGCCTGGCTGTCGGCTCGCGCACGCTCTGGCGTATGCCCAACGATATTATGTCGGTCGCTGCACTGCTCGCAATTAGCTATATCGTGATGCATTTTGTGTTTTCGTACGTCGATATGTCCTGGAATGGCCCAAATATGGTTTTGCTGGCGACGATGATTGCTTTGACGGGATGCCTGGTGCCGATTGTCGAACGTACGCCGCCTCCACCACCAAAACGCTGGCCCTGGCAACCTGAACCACAGGCTGAACCGAGCCTGCATCCAGTACGGGGACAGATTTTACCATGAATTATTCTACATGTGACTGCTGGTTTCGCTCGCATCGCTCCTTATACGTATCGACCATCACGCGGAGAAGGTAATTTATGTACCGTTCCACTTCTTCCTGGCATCTGGTGGCACTGCTGCTTGGGCTGACTCTGATCGTAAGTGGCTGTAGTTCGTTTACAGGCATGGCTGAAACGAATGCGGAAGCAACGATATCGCCCACAATCTCGCCACTTTTCCAGGCATCAACAGGCGTGACCCCATTGCCTTTCGAACCAAAACCAACCCCTGAAGCCATGCCGGCCCGCGCTGGAGTACGTTTGCAGGAAGGAGGCTCCGAGCGCCGCCTGGTCGAAGTCCCTATCTACGATGAACAATTGCTGCCAAATTGGACACTGGCCAGCAGCCAGGCTATGAATGTCGACGACCAGTATGTCGGCTTTGCTGAAAATGGCTCGGTTTCCATTCTCGCTATGCCTATGCAAGGCGCTAGCCTGTTGCGCTTCTCGGTTACTCCGGAGACCAGCATTCTGTATGAACGTGATAAAATAATGGCGGTGAGCTTCCAACTCAGCGGAGGCACGAGTTCCGTTGCTCCCGAAGATCTGGCAGTGGCGGTACTGGGTAGCAATGATCACCCTTACTGGGTTGCCGGGGACACATCGGCGCAGGCGAATGGTCGGGTCACCAATAATGAGTCGCCCCTCTTCAGTGAAACGCGACTGTATTATCTTGGCTTCAATCGAACCATTCCCGCAACCACGTGGGTTGAGGTAGTTGTCTGGCTGGAAGATCTCATCTACGATCCGGATTATGATTATGTAACCGGATTCTATATCAAGAATGATGAAAGTTACCAGCAACCCTTCTATATTGACCGCGTCAGCTTGTTGGTTTCACCGTAGATATATCGATGTTGTCATCGAACATGCTATAGCAATGCTGTTTGAGTCGTAACGTCATTCGGTTCTGCAATGTAGCGTTCCCTTCAGTTCTCTGGTTCATGGTTATCGTAGAATTGCTATATGTGCAATAGTGGAGAAAAGTATGACGGCTGCCGTGAGTGTCGTGGTTCCTACCTATAATCGCTTGCAGCGTCTGCAAACAGTCATTGCTGCTTTAGAAAACCAGGACTATCCCCAGTCTGACTTTGAAGTTCTGGTCGTCTCCGATGGTTCGAACGATGGCACTCACGAATATCTACGTGATTTGCAGACGCCCTTGCAGTTCAAATGGATTGCTCAAGCGAATAGCGGCCCGGCGGCCGCACGCAATCAGGGTATTGCTGAATCCGGCGGCGAATTTGTCCTGCTGATCGATGACGATGTGTTGCCAATCCCGCAATTAATCACTGAACATATGCGGGCCCATCAAGCTGCCGAGCGCGATGTCGTCGTTCTCGGGCCAATGCTTAGCCCTGCCGATTTTGATATGATGCCCTGGGTTCGCTGGGAACAGGCCATGCTGATGAAGCAGTATCAAGCGATGGAGCGCGGTGACTGGCCACCCACCGCCCGCCAGTTCTACACCGGCAACACATCGCTGCGCCGGCGCTACATCCAGAAAGCTGGTGGCTTCAACGAAAAATTTCGTCGTGCCGAGGATGTTGAACTGGCGTTCCGGCTTGATGCACTTGGATTGGAGTTTGTGTTTCAGCCTTCGGCGATCGGCTGGCATTATGCCGAGCGTAGCCTGCGTTCCTGGCTCGAGATCCCCGCGGCCTACGGGAAAAACGATGTTATCTTCGCACGCTCCTGCGGTCAAGATTGGATCTGGGACGCCAGTCGTCGTGAGCTACGCGAACGTAATTTTCTTATCCGCTGGCTCGTTCGTGCCTGTAACCAGCGATTCACCCTGAGTGCGCTGGCCGAAACAACTTTGCTGCACCTGGCCAGAATCTCTGATGCTCTCGGCATCGAGCGCCTCACGCAACAAATTTACAGCGGCCTGTTTAGTTTGCGTTACTACCGTGGCTTCTCTCAGGAACTCGGTGACCCACACTTCATTTTTTCTTCCCCAGAAGCACAAACCACAGCTTCACACGGAGTATAACCAAACCAGCGGCTCACATCAAAACTGCCGGCAAATGCCGGCAGTTTTGATGTGAGCCGCTGGTTTATGTCATCACTTCACGACCAGAGCTGGTATTTGCCGACAATATGTTCCCGGTACCAGTCCACTGTTTTTGCGATACCAGTGCGTGGTGTGGTTTGCGGATCGTAACCAAGTAACTGACGCGCTTTTGCGATATTGGCATGCGTGCGCAACTGATCGCCGGGCCGCTTTGGCCGAGGTTCAACCTGTACCGGGCGACCAACGATCTCTTCGACGATCCGAATGCCCTCGCCCGTCGTGATCGCCGTATCCGTTCCGATATTGATGACTTCGCCTCGGCAGGCCTCCAGGCTATCCATCGATGCAAGAAAGCCATCAACAATATCATCGACGTAAGTAAAGCTGCGCAGATGATGCTCACTACCTTCATACAGGGGGAACGGACGGCTCTCAAGCGCAGCCGTGATCAGCCGCGGATAGAGTTTATCCGGTCGTTCACGTGGACCATACACCGAAAACAACCGCAGCGAACAGGCCGGCAAGCCTTTGTCGCGCCCTGCCGCCAGCACCAGTTGCTCTGCCGCCAGCTTGGTTACTCCATAATACGAAGCCGGCTCCGGCACACGATCTTCGGCATAGGTGGCATCGCGCCCATAGATAGATGATGTGGCGATGTTGATAAAGCCCCGAAAGCTATGCTCGCCCTCCAGCGCCTGCAATAGTCGATGGGTTGCTGTGATATTGTTACGTACATACGTTTCGAAAGATGTTGTCGCCGAAATACCGGGCTGGGCTGCCAGATGAAACACCATGTCTACCCCGGCTACCCCCGTTGTGAGAACATCGCTGGCCAGATCTAGTCGCAGGATCTCGACGCCCTTCGCTTGCAGCGCCGCGACATTCATCAATTTGAGCTCGCGTGCATAATAATCACTCAAGCAATCGATGCCGCGAACCGAATGCCCAACTTCCACCAGGCGCTCGGCAAGGTGTGACCCGATAAATCCAGCTGCTCCAGTGACAAGAATAAGCATGATGTTTCTCCGACTGTTGTTGCTATCTGAGTTGTTGCAAAATGCGCAGTAGTTCCACGTTGAGCATCATATACGCCTGCTCATTAATATGCAAGAAGTCACTCTGATAGGCTGGCTGCACCTGGCCATCCATGTCGCTAAGCAATGCTGCAGAATCAAAGATAAGCACATCATCAGCGGCCAGGCTCGCAATAAAGATGTTGACTTCCTGAATCGCGCTCTGCACTGCGGCCGTGCCCAGGAATTGTTGTTCGACCGGAAGTGTGCCCAGCGGGAAAATCGTCGTCAGAATGACTGTGGCTCCGAGTTGCCGGGATCGATCAACTATTTCCGCAATATTCCGCTGGCAATTCGCAACGATGCGCTCGCGGTCGTCCCGCAAAAGCGAAACTGCTACCAGATCATTCGCTCCGATCTGAACAACAACGACGTCCGGGCTGGTAGCCGGTACGTGATAGGCGAAGCGGTGCAACGCTTGCGCTGAAGTTTCACCATCAACCCCGCGGTTGAGAAATGTATACTCAGCATGCTGCGCCGGCAATAGCCACTGCCTGGCCCGTGAGTCACCGAAAAATATTACCCGATCCGGCGATGTCAACCCACCATCAATTTGCATATCCATAGAATTCGGGTATGCCTGGATACTCAATGGTTCGAGTCGGCTGATATAAAATAAGCGGGCATAATGACGAGTTCGCTGAACGAGCCAGAGATTAGTCAGCACCGACAGGAGCAAAACGAGCCCGATCCCGCCAACCAGAAGCCGCCATGTTCGGCAACACCGCATCTGCTTACTCCAACGAACGAATACTAATCTGTCATGCCGGCTGTCGCGTCATAATTGTAGCACATAGCAACCATATAGTTGATGTTACCCTATCAACGATGCGCTAACAGATTTGTTACTTGTTGCTGACAAAGCATTCAAGCCTTTTTCATCGCCTGCCAATACAATTTTGTACATCAGCATTGTACAGAAATGTGCCTACAGAAGACGATCACACCACAGCAGCAATTCGGCTGCAATGATGGTTGCAGTAGTTCGCGTACCTACATGTTAGTCAGGCTCAGATCTGGTTCAAAGCGACGATAGAGTCCATCAATCTTCAGGAGGCTAGCAAAGTATGGGCATGGGAATTAGCAAAACCATGAGTGTTACCGATACGGTCACCGAATGGCGCGAAGAAATGCGCCTGCATACCGGCGAGCTCCGGCAAGGCATTAGCCTTCCGTCAAACTCGACGACTACCACCAGATCCGTTTCGGTCGTCATTCCACTGCTCAATGAAGAAGACAGCATTCCGCAGCTTCACGAACGGCTTACGGTTGCGCTGAGCAAACTTGACCGTGAATACGAAATCATTATCATTGATGACGGTAGCACTGATCGCAGCTATGAGATCCTGAAAAACTTGCAGGCGAATGATCCGCATCTTTGTGTGATACATTTCCGCCGCAATTTCGGCCAGACGGCAGCCTTCTCTGCCGGCTTCGACATGGCCCGCGGCGATGTCATCATTACCATCGATGCCGACCTGCAAAACGATCCGGCTGATATTCCGCTGCTGCTCGACAAGATCGATGAAGGCTACGACGTGGTCAGCGGTTGGCGCATTAATCGCCAGGATCGCATGCTGGATCGCAAACTTCCTTCGAAAATTGCCAACTGGATGATCTCGAAGATGACCGGCGTTGAATTGCACGATTATGGCTGCTCGCTCAAAGCCTACCGCAGCGAAGTTGTTAAGAACATCAAGCTCTACGGTGAAATGCATCGCTTCATTCCGGCTCTGGCTAGCTGGGTCGGCGTACGCGTCGCCGAAGTGCCGGTCAACCATTCCGCCCGCCAGTTCGGCAAATCCAAGTATGGCCTGGGCCGAATCATCCGTGTGTTCCTCGATCTGTTGACCGTCAAGTTTCTGCTTGGGTTCTCAACCCGCCCGATTCAGATTTTCGGACTGATGGGTATGCTCTGTCTGCTGGTTGGAACCGCTATCGGCGGCTATCTCTCGGTGCTGCGTGTCTTCCTGGCCCAGGGCATCGCTGATCGGCCACTGCTCCTGCTCGCAATCCTGCTGATTGTCCTGGGTGTGCAGTTCATCACTATGGGTTTGATTGGCGAGCTTGTGGTTCGAACATACTATGAGGCACAGAATAAACCCATCTATGCCGTACGCACTATTCTCCAGAGTGAACTACCATCTCATGAGACGGGTTCCACTCTACTCGAAGCGTCTCCCGAGCCGGCAGTTGCGGAAATCACTCCTTCTTTGCCAGTCCGTTAATTGCTGCTCTGGAAGAAGAAAGTGCAGCAGATCGACTCTGCACTCCAGCATTTCGCAGAAAGCCTGGATCGGCACCAGCAGCACAATACCGCATCAGGATGCGATCCGGTAGTGGTTATTTTAGTTCCTGGTTCTTGAGTTCTAGCTCCAGGGGGCATTGCATAATGAAAGTTCTTTTTCTCGCACCACAGCCGTTCTACCAGGAACGTGGTACGCCAATTGCCATTGATCGCTTGCTCAAGGCCATGTCCGACCATGGTGAACGCGTCGATGTTCTGACATACCACGAAGGCTCGGATATGGATTACGTGGGTGTGAAGTTGCACCGCACTACCCGCGCCCTGTTCATTCGCAATATTCGTCCGGGGTTCTCCTGGAAGAAGATGTTCACCAACTTCTTCTTGCTGCTACGTGCCATTCGTTTTGTTACCCGCGAACGCTTTCATCTCGTGCATGCCGTTGAAGAGGCGGTGTTTATTGCGGTTATTCTGAAATTTCTCTTCAAAATACCCTATGTTTACGATATGGACTCTTCGTTGAGCCAGCAGATGGTTGAGTCAAAGCCGTTCCTCAAAGCATTTACTCCGCTGCTGGATTGGTTTGAAGGCATTGCCGTGCGCAATGCCAAAGCCGTTGTTCCCGTCTGCGATGCCCTGGTACAGTCGATCAAGCGCTATAAGCCCACTAAAGTGATGCTGTTGCCCGACATATCGTTGCTTGAAGACGAAGCTGTAACGGATCACAACGCTGTCGACAACATCTGTATCCGTTACGGCATCAACAACACTATGCTCATGTATGTCGGCAATCTTGAGCCCTATCAGGGCATTGATCTGCTCATCGAGAGCTTTGCCCTGGCTCGCCGCCAAAACGCCGATGCCAGCCTGGTCGTTATTGGCGGCGATCCGGCAAATATTGCGAAGTATCAGCAGAAATGCCGGGACTATGCCATTGCCGATGCGGTCTATTTTCTGGGGCCGCGACCCATTCAGCACCTGGCCGCCTATCTGTCCCAGGCCGATATTCTGACTTCACCCCGTATCAAGGGCAATAATACGCCGATGAAAATCTATTCCTACCTCGATAGCGGCAAAGCTCTGCTGGCAACTCGGCTGCCTACCCATACGCAGGTGATGACCGATGAGGTAGCCGGGTTGGCTGATCCGAATCCGCAAGCCTTTGGTGCCCAGTTGCTACGCCTGGTCGAAGATCCCGCCCTCCGCCGGCGCCTCGGCACAGCCGGCAAAGAGCTTATCGCTCGTGAATATACCGTTGAAGTCTTCAATAGCCGGGTTCACGCACTGTACGACTGGCTGCAACTTGAGTTGGATAATGACAAAAACCCGTCCGATCGCCAGCCAAGCCAGGTTGTCGCCTGAGCAAATTGCCTGGAAGCGGAGAGCTTAATGGAACGCAATCTCACTGCGCTGACTGATACCGTATTCGATGTATGCATTGTGGGCGGCGGCATTTATGGCGCTACCCTGGCCTGGGAAGCTGCCCAGCGCGGCCTGAGTGTGGCTCTGCTGGAACAGCACGACTTCGGCGGTGCTACGTCGGCCAATAGTTTGAAGACGATCCACGGTGGCTTGCGCTATCTCCAGCACGCCGATATCAAACGGATGCGGGAATCCGTTCACGAACGGGCCGCGCTCATGCGAATTGCGCCGCATCTGGTGCATCCGCTGCCCTGCCTGCTGCCTACCAGAGGCCACGGCATGAAGGGCCGCGAGATGCTGACGCTCGGTCTGCTGGCAAACGATATGCTCAGCTTCGACCAGAATCGCTCGTCCGATCCCCAGAAACGCATTCCGCGCGGCCGGATTATCTCGCGCGAAGAATGCTTGCAGCTGCTACCGGATGTTGATCCACGCGGGATCAGCGGCGGCGCCATTTTCTATGATGCGCAGGTTCACAATTCCGAGCGCCTGGTAATCGCATTCCTGCATTCGGCCGCCAACGCCGGCGCCCGCATCGCGAACTATGCAACTGCAGTGGGCCTGCTGCAACGCAATGGTCGGATCGCTGGTGTCGAGGTCGAAGATCAACTGGGTACCGGCCGTTTTACGGTTCAGGCGCGCGCCGTTGTGAATACCAGCGGCCCCTGGATCAACGAACTGGTTCGCAACGTAGGTGGCCAGCATAGCTGGCCGGAACAGCGCTTCGCCACAGCGATCAATGTGATCACGCGACCGTTGTTCGGCAACTATGCCGTCGGTCTCTCCAGCAAGATAACCTACCACGACCAGGATGCGCTGCTGCGTACCGGTAGCCGCTTCCTCTTCATTTCACCCTGGCGTGGTTACTCGATGGTTGGTACGGCATACTATCCTTATACCGGTTCGCCCGATCAGTTTGTCGTGACCGAAGCAGATCTGGCAAAATTTATCGATGAGATTAACCAGACCTACCCGGCGGCAAAATTGACCCTGAACGATATCCGGTTTGTGCATGGTGGCCTGGTTCTGTCCAGCGGCACCGATCCCAAAACCAATTCGGTACAACTGGCCAAACATTATTATGTCCACGACCATGGTCGCGACGGTGTCGAAGGTCTGATGTCGGTTGTCGGCATCAAATACACAACAGCGCGCGATGTGGCCGAGAAGATCATCAACCTGCTGGCGAAACGGAATAACTGGCGCATCCGGCGTTCCGCTACCGCCCGAGTTCGCTTGCACGGCGGCGACATCTCAAAGTTTAACGATTTTTTGCAAAATGAACTACGGCGACGGCCTTACGGTCTTTCTGACGAAATCGTGCGCGGGCTTGTCTATAACTATGGCACGGCTTATCTCGATGTGCTCAAGCAGAGCCGTTCTATGGCAATACCAGGTGGCCCGATTGCCGAACAAACACTGGCATGGACGGCGGAAACCTTGCACGCCGTACGCGAAGAAATGGCCCTCCGCCTGATTGATGTGGTTCTGCGGCGCACCGAACTTGGTTCCGCCGGCTATCCCGGGGATCCGGCCATCGCCACCTGCGCCACAGTAATGGGCGCCGAACTGGGTTGGGACAAGGCACAGAAGCAACGCGAAATCGAAGCGGTTCGCGCAATATTCCGAGGAAGATATGGTACCGACAACCACAACGCCCATCTGGCCGATACGCCTGTTCAACCGCTCGGTGTTGAAACAGCGCAAATATAAAGAAATTGTCGATCTGTTTGGTGTAAACTGGCACGGCACCTTTCTCGATATTGGCTCTGACAATGGCGTTATTAGCTATCTCTTGCGCGAACGCGGCGGGAATTGGAGTAGCGCCGACCTCGATCCCCAGGCCGTCGAATCCATCCGCGACCTCGTCGGCAGCGATGTTTACCAGTTCGACGGTGGGCCGACGCCCTTTGCCGACAACACTTTCGACGGTGTCGTCATCGTCGATTTCTTCGAACATATTCCCAATGATGCTGAATTTGTTGCAGAGCTGGCCCGCATCATCAAGCCGGGTGGTTTTTTGATTGCCAACGTGCCGCATATCAAGCCGAGCCTGCTGCGTCGCTTCCGCCTGGCCATCGGTCAGACCGATGAGAAACATGGCCATTTGCGGCCAGGATATAACGCCCGCACCCTGCGCAACCTGCTGGGCGAGCATTTTCAGATCGAAAAGCAGCATACCTACTCAAAATTCTTCTCCGAGGCCGTTGATACGCTGGTAGTCTTTGCGGTATCGCTGCTCAAGCGCAAATCCGGCGCCAAAGCGCACTCGCAAAAGGGCGTGCTCGTCACCAGCCAGGATATGAAGGCTTATAAATCAATGTTCAGGCTCTATTCGTTGATCTATCCGATCATCTGGCTCATTTCCAAGCTTGACGCGCTGCTGTTCTTTCGGAGCGGCTACATGCTCATCGCCAGCGCCAGGTCATTGAAGAAAGACGGCATCCTATGAGCAAGGTTCTGGTTACCGGCGGCAAAGGTTTTCTCGGCTCGCATATTGTTTCGCGACTGCAAAAAGACGGCCACACGGTACGGGTACTGGCCCGCCCGCGCAGCGATGCGCCGGCTTCGCCCAACGGCAGCTACGAGGTCGTCTGGGCCGACATCCGCGACGCCGCAGCCGTCGAAAAAGCGATGCAGGGCATGGATGCGGTCATTCACCTGGTTTCCAACTTCCGCAAAGGCGGCTCCGACAAGCAGGATGCCTATGCCGTGAATGTGGAAGGCTCACAGAATGTGTTGCATGCCGCACGTAAACACGATGTGCAGCGGGTTGTTCACTGTAGCACCATCGGCGTGCATGGCACCGTCCTGTCGATCCCGGCTACCGAAACGACGCCCTTCAATCCGACCGATCTCTACCAGGAAACCAAACTGGTCGCCGAACGACTGGTCTGGAAATTCTATGAGAAGACGCAATTGCCGATCACTGTCATTCGGCCGATTTCGCTGTTCGGCCCGAATGACACACGCATGTTGAAGCTCTTCCGCATGATCAAGAAGGGCCGCTTTGTGATGATGGGCCAGGGCGATGCATTCTTCCAGCCGGCCTATATCGACGATGTCGTCGACGGCTTTATGCTGGCACTCAGTCATCCGCAGGCCATCGGCGAGGCCTTCATTGTCGGTGGCGAAGAATATGTGCCGCTGCGCGAACTGGTAGCGATGATCGCCGAAGAAATGCACGTCGCACCACCGAAGATCCGCATTCCGCTGGAACCAATGCTGTTTGCCGCTTCAGCCTGCGAGTCGATCTGCGTGCCACTGAAAATCGAGCCGCCGCTGCACCGCCGCCGCATGAGTTTCTTCCAAAATAATCGTGCTTTCTCGGTTGAAAAAGCAAAAACATTGCTTGGCTATCAGCCGCAGTACAGCCTACGTGAGGCTTTGCGTGCAACTATTCGCTGGTACGAAGAGCATAACTGGCTGTAAGGATATTAAAATGCAAGAACCTGTTGTTTCGTGGAATGGCGCTGCTGACGGAACTCAGCGCACCCAGATGCAGTCGACCTTGACCGATACTAAGAAATCGGCATTACAGAAATATCAGGAACTGGTCACCGGTAGCGATGACCTGCCTACCCTGCTGAGATACGAACTCCTCACCGGCCTGGTCGGCCCCTTGCCGGGCGCAGCCGGCTTTGTGCTGCGCAAGCTGCTGTTCCCGAAACTACTTGGCAATGTCGGGCGCAACGTCATTTTCGGCCGCTCGATGACCATCCGCCACCCACACCGGATCGCCGTCGGCGCCAATGTCATCTTCGATGATTATGTCGTGCTGGATGCCAAGGGCACCGATAATCGCGGCATCGACATCGGCGATGACGTGATCGTCGGGCGCAGCTCGGTGATTAGCTGCAAGAACGGCAACATCACCATCGGCGCGGGCACCAATATCGCCATGAGCTGTTTCATTCAGTCGGCCCGCGACGTCACCATCGGCAAGAATGTGCTCTTTGCCGCTTATTGCTACGTCATCGGCGGCGGCGATCACCGCACTGACCGAATCGATGTGCCGATCATCTACCAGGGCCAGGTCGTGCGTGGCGTTACCATCGAGGATAACTGCTGGCTGGGCGCCGGTGTCAAAATCCAGGACGGCGTCACGATTGGCCATGACTCGATCATCGGTAGCGGGGCGGTCGTCACGAAAGACATCCCGCCATACAGCATCGCAGTTGGGGTGCCGGCGAAAGTTGTGAAAAACAGGAAGGCAGGGGCCTGATTATGAAGCTACGAGTACTCCAGGTCTGCGATAAATTCGGGGTCGATGGCTCATCGATCCACGGAGTAGCACGTTTGTTTACATGGTGGATACCACAGTTCGACAGCGAACATTTCGACGTGCGATTGGTCGGCTTACGCAAACCGGATGAAGCCAGTCGCAATCTCGAGCGCATGGGCCTGCCGATAATGTATTTGAATCAGGGCAAATTTGCGCCGGCGACCCTGCCGGCCTTGATGCGCATCATCGGCAGTTTTCGCCCGGACGTGATGCACCTGCACGGCTACGGGGCCGGTACTTTTGGCCGACTGGCATCGCCGCTATCGGGAGTGCCGTCGATTTTGCATGAGCATTTTGTCGACCCGAATATCCCCAAATATCAAGAGATTGCCGAGACAGTGCTGGCGCCCCTGAGCACACATACCATTGCAAATTGCGAAGCCGTCCACGAATTTTGCGTAAAACACCGTAAAATCCCGGCCGATAAGGTTTCTGTCATTTACAATGGCATTCCGCTCGATCAGTTCCAGCCGGTACCGAAACCGCAAATCCTGGCCGAAAAACAACGACTGGGCCTGCCGGAAGATCATTTCATCGTTGGCACCGTAGCACGACTGCACAAACAGAAGGGCATCGAATACTTCATCAAGGCAATGCCTGCCGTGCTTGCGCAGCATCCCAAAACGCTGTTCTTGATTGTAGGGGACGGCGCACTGCGCGCCGAACTCGAAGCACTCGCCCGGCAACTGGATATTGCCGATAAGGTCATATTCACCGGCTACGTCAACCCGGTTGCCCATACTATGGCAACCTTCGATGTGAAAGTCATCTCATCGATTTATGAAGGCACAACTCTGACGGTATTTGAAGCGATGGCACAGCACATCCCGATTGTATCCACCGATGTTGATGGCTTGAAAGAAGTTCTGGTCGATGGCCAGACTGCACTATTGGCACCGGCATATCAGCCGGCGGCACTTGCAGAGCGAATCAACCGCTTGCTGAGCGATGATGCCCTCCGGATGACGCTGAGCGCCAATTGCGCGCGCGACAAACATCGTTTCGATGTAAAGACCACCGTAACCCAGATGCAAACACTCTATACGGAACTTGTGCAACAGCGCCATCACCTGGCACCCCATGCCAGCAAACGGGCCGGCCTTTGATGACTCCGAATCTGCCGCAGACGAAAAACGCCAGGTGCGGCTTCAGCAAATGCGCCGACTGCGTAAGTCGCATCATTGAAGACTCATCGCAATTTTGAGAACCTAAGGAAGGACATCACGCGATGCGCGTAGGAATAATTGGTGGAGGCCATATTGCTGCGATTCACGGTTCCATTATCACACAACAGCCTGGTGCCGAAATTGCCGCGATTGCCGATAAGAACCTGGCACAGGCCAGATCACTGGCCGGCAAACTCAATGTGTTGCATGTGTACCAGGATGCCGAAGACATGCTGGCGCAGCAGAAGCTTGACCTTGTGCATGTATTGACGCCACCACAGTTCCACGCTGATCTGAGCATCATGGCAATGGATCATGGCTGCCACGTACTCGTCGAAAAACCGATGGCCCTCAATATCGCCGATGCTCAGCGGATGCTCGAAGCCGCACGCCGCAACCAGGTCTATCTTTGTGCCAATCACAACATGATTTTCGAAGGCGCGGTGCAACGCGCCCGCGAATTAATCGGCCAGGGTATGCTCGGCGAGATTATATCGGTCGAATCGAGCTACCAGTTCAATCCTGGTCGCTATCAAGCAATCTTGCAAGAAGGTGCTCAGTTTACCCACTGGACCTACCGGCTCAACGGGGGGCCGCTGCAGGATCTGATGCCGCACCCGGCCTCGCTGGTGATGGCCTTCCTGCCCGAGATTCAGGAAGTACACCATATCGGCCAGAATCGTGGGCGCTTGCCGGCCGGTTGGCAAGATGAACTGCGCGTGATCATTAAATCAAGTGGCCCGACCGGCTACATCAGTCTCTCGATGAATGAGCGGCCGGATATGGTCACCCTGGTTATCAAGGGTACCGAGGGCTCACTCAGCGCCAATCTCTTCAATGATATTTTGACGGTGCAGCGCAAATCGGCGTTGCCGCGGGCAGTAGCCCGTGGTCTCTCCGGCTTCGACCTGGTGGCGCAGAATTTCTCGGGTTCGGTGGGCAACATCTACAAATTCGCCACCAAGAAACTGGACAAAACCAGTGGCCTGAGCGATGTGATCAAGCGGCTCTATGCTGCAATTCGGGTCAACGATCCGCCGCCCATTCCGGTCGACATGGGCTTCCGGGTAGTGGAACTTATTGATAAGATCTGGCCGGAACCGATGGTGACCCCGGAAGCGCTGACTCCACCCAAGGTCATCAAGCGACATTCACTGGAACCGAGCGTACTTGTCACCGGCGCCAGCGGCTTCATCGGCACGCATCTGCTCAAGTGCCTGCTGGCAGCCGAAAAAGGGGTGCGCGTCCTGGTACGCCCCAACAGCAGTCACGCCGGGCGCCTGCGCAACCTGGACATCGACGTCGTCGAGGGCGATCTCTCCGATGCGCAGAAAGTCTGCGAGGCAATGCGCGGCATCCAGACCGTCTTCCATGCCGGTGCAACGCTGAGCAACGACTGGGCCGAACACGAGCGAACCAATGTGCAGGGTACCCGCTACATGCTGGAGGCCGCCCAGGAACACGACGTCGAGCGGTTCCTTTACGTAAGCACGCTGGCAGTATACGGACTCGAAAAAATCCATCGCAACATGCTCATTCGCGAAGAAGCTTCCTATCTCAGCGATCCGAAAAGCATGGGCGCGTATTACTATTCCAAGGCCGAAGCCGAAAAGTTAGTGCTGGCTGCCCATCGCAACCAGGGCTTGCCGATAACAATCGTCCGGCCAGGGTTGGTAATTGGGCCACACGGGCGTATCTTCTTCCAACAACTCGGCTACCAGTACAAAGATAGTCTCTTTGTGATTATCGGGCCGGGTAACAACATCTTGCCACTGACCTACGTCGAAAACACGGTCGACGCTATGATCACGGCAGCCGGCGACGAGCGTGCGATCGGCAAAATCTACAACCTGATCGACGAAGGCAATATCACGGCTCGCGAGTACGTGGATCGCTTTATCAAGGCAACCGGCATCAAGGCGCGGGTGGTGCATGTGCCCTATTTGTTGCCGTATGCGGCAACAACTGCCTATGAAGCCGGCGTCGCAATGGGCGCGCTGAAGAAGGGTGTCACCTCGCGCAGCCAGTTGCGCTGGAAGCAGGCTCCGGTTATTTTTGATGGATCTCGGATTCGGAACGAACTCGGCTGGAAACAGCCCATCAGCACTGACGAGGGGCTGACTTGCACATTTAGTTGGTATGCGCAACAGCGCAAAATCAATGGATGATGAACAAAACCTCGTTCACGCTGGTTCCTGTGATTTCCTACCAAAACCAGCGTGAACGAGGTTTTTCCTTGCCCTGATGCCAATACAGTCGCTCCATCCACGATAGGTTTGATCATATGACAGCTTCAGCAGACAAGAAAAAAAGCGGTGGTCTCGGCCGCATCTTTCGGAACTTCGGCTCGCTGACAGCCGGCAAAATCCTCGGTGATGTCTTTTTGTTCTTCCTGTTTGTCATGCTTTCCCGCGCATTTGGTCAGGAAGGCTTGGGGCAGTATTCGTTTGCCATGGCCCTGACCGGCTTCTTTATGGTAGTATCGGACTTCGGTCTCGAATTTCTGACCATTAAAGAGATGAGCCGGCACAAAGGGGCGCTCAGCGAATATTATGGCAGCATTTTTGCCTTGCGCATCCTGCAGTCACTGGCAGCCTCGCTGTTGCTGCTCTTGCTGTTGCTGGTGCTACCGATGACACTTGAAACGAAAATCATTGTCGGGCTGATCGGCATTTATCAATTCACCTACAAAATTATGGATGGCTTCGCGGCGATATTTGTCGCACGCGAAGAAATGCACCTGGCCGCTCTACTGACATCAACCCTGCGAATCGTTGCGGCTTTGCTAGCGGTCGGCGTCATCGTGCTTGGCGGCGGGTTGATCGAAACACTGGTTGTTTTGCCGATTGTCGGCTTGATCCAGGTCGTGCTGGGCTATATCATGGTGAGCCGGCGGCAGGGCCGCCTGAAACTGGCGATTTCACGACAGTACATCGCTGATACCATGGGGCGGGCATGGCCTTATGCCGTTTCCGAGTTTTTGCGCCAGCTCTCGACGCGCACCGACGTAGTGATGCTGGGCTTTTTGCTGGGAACAGCCGCGGCCGGAGTTTACAACGTTGCCTACCGGATCATCTTCATGCTGTTGTTCTTGCCCTATTTTGCAGCCATGTCGCTCTTTCCACTG
The DNA here is from genome assembly GCA_034437175.1 of Chloroflexaceae bacterium. Lineage (GTDB taxonomy): Bacteria > Chloroflexota > Chloroflexia > Chloroflexales > Chloroflexaceae > DAOTUJ01. The sequence goes on from DAOTUJ010000102.1 coordinate 37,209, forward strand.
GCTTCGAAACTGTTTGCCGACGCATCAGACGAGATTGTGCCACTTTACCATAAGGCGCTGAACGCCAACATCCTGGTTGGCATTCCGGCCAGCTTCGGCCTGTGGCTAATTGCCCCGGATCTGATCTTGCTGATCTTCGGGGCGGAATTTGCCGAATCAGCGGGCGTGCTGCGCTGGCTGGCCTGGCTGGTGCTGTTCTTCTGCCTCAAATTTATGATGCAGATCTTCCTGATGTCCTGCGACAAACAAGACGAGATGACCAGCAGTCAGTGGGTGGCCGCCGGCATCAATGTCGTCGGCACACTGGTGTTGATCCTGACACTCGGTATCACCGGCGCCGCGATTGCAACGCTCGTCTCGGAGGCCGTACTGGTTGGCCTGTATGCCTGGCGCTTGCAAGGTGTGCTGGGCTGGCCACAGATCGGTGTACGCATGGCCATTGGCAGCATTGCAGCAGCCAGTTTCTACCTGCCGATGCTGATTATGCCTTCGCTGTCATTCATCATCTTTATTCCACTGGCGGCCCTGATGTATGCCGGTGCGCTCATTCTGTTCAAGGAAATTCGCAATAACGAGTTGCAAACCTTGATGAGCCTGATACGGCGTTGACAAAAAAGTTAAAAATTAGTTGATACTTTCTATAAGCATCGTTATAATACCTGTGGCATTCTTGACGTAGAATGCCACAGGTATTCATACACTCAGAGGAGCAATATCAAATGCAGTCTTTTCGGAAGCCCGGCTTCCTTTCACAACGACAGGCTCTTTTACTTGGTTTTCTACTGAGCTTCGCGCTGACTATTTCATTCCTGCCGGCAGTTCCTCGCTCTACGGTCTATGCCCAGGAAGCGAACCTCGACAAATCCGGTACACTGTGGGCGCCATATCTAGAATGGAATGTAGCCAACCCGAGTTACAGCGGCAATCCTTTCGATCTGCTGGCCAACGTGACCTTTGTACATGACGGCAGTGGCGAAACTCGCACGACCCAGATGTTTTACAGCGGCAATGACGAGTGGCGTTTCCGCTTTACGGCTACCCGTACCGGAACCTGGACGTTCACAAGCAGCAGCAGCGACCCGGAACTGAACGGACTGCAAGGCACGGTAAGCATCGCAGCGAATCCTGACCCCAGTGTCAAGGGCTTCATTACCGCATACGGCAACAAATTCGCCCGTCAGATCGGGGAAAACGGCGAGCTCGAAGCCTTCATCTACAATGTGTATCAGGACAATCTCCAGTTTCCAGCCGATTACTGGGACTGGGAAAATGATCGCAGCCTCGATTACATCCGAACGTACCCGGCGGAAGACTGGGCAGCTGAATACCTGGCCGAAGCGCGCCGTCATGGATCCAACAGCATTTTCATTGCGCTGGCCAACCAGTGGTTTGAAGTCGGCGCGCTGTCATACGAAGATCACAACAGCGAAAACCCCGAGTTGTTGACCTTCGACATGCTGGAGCGGGTCATCACTACTGTACATTCCCAGGGTGGTCACGTGCAGATCTGGCCGTGGGGCGATAATGCGGATAGCCGGCGCTGGAACCAGACCGGACTGCCGGGCGGCATTAACGGCGAAGTCGATCAGCGCCTGCTACGCTACATTGCCGCACGCCTGGGACCTTTGCCGGGATGGACGATGGGCTATGGCTTTGACCTGGAAGAATGGGTGAGCGAAGCAGAACTCCGGGCCTGGGCGGAGTATCTCGATGCCAACTGGGGCTGGCCGCACCTGGTCTGGGCGCGCAATTTCTCGAACGATGCGCTTGCAGCCGTCTCGTACAACGCCATCAACGGCAATGACGGCCCGGAGAACTACGAGGATGTGCTGGTGAAACTGAATAGCGACACCAGCCGACCGCACGTCGAAGAGGAGCGATTTTATCACGAGCGTTACGGCAAGTACGACATGGACACAACTCGCCGGCACTTCTGGTGGTACACGATGGCCGGTGGCCTGGGAAGTCATTGGGGCGTACATCCAAACTACAGCCCTGGCCCATACCCCAACCCCGAGCAACTGGAAGCGCATCGGCTGTTCTGGCAGAATCGCTTCCTGCTGGATATGACACCGGCAAACGATTTGAGCGATGGCTATGTACTCAAGGATTCAGCCAACCAACATTATGTCTTCCTTGTAGAAGACAGCACCTCCATTCGCATGGATTTGTCCGGAATGGACGGCAGCCAGCCGGCGATCGCCATTGATACCCGGCTGGCCTACAGCGAGATCGACCTTGGAACTCTGAGCGCAGGCGAACAAACATGGGACGCACCGTATGAGTCAGACTGGGCGATTGCAGTTGGCAGTTTTGAAGACATGCCGCCGATTATCGATCCGCCGGACAATGATCCGCCGGACAATGATCCGCCGGACAATGATCCGCCACCGGAAGAAGACACCACGGCGCCCCGAATTGTATCGGTCAGCATCATTGGTGAAAATCGGAGCCAGATCCGCATTAGCTTTAGTGAACCGATCAGCCCTGAGAACGCAACGGTGACCGACAACTTCAGCATCAATAACAGCATTGAGGTGCTTTCGGCGAGCTTGAGCGCCGATGGTCGCCAGATGATACTGGAAACCTCGGAACATGCGGCAGGTACCGAGTACGTTCTGACCGTGAACAACATCACCGATCTGGCTGTGCCGGGCAACCCGATTGCTACAGATAGCCAGTTCGTGTACCAACTGCTGGAAAATGATGTGTTTCTACCGCTGGTAAGTGCCGGTCTGCTGGCAACGACAGCGGCGGCAATAGCCGGTGGTACCTGGTTCTGGTGGCAGAAAAAGGCGGCTTGAGCCGGTACACACGAAGCGGATCACCCAAGATTGGGAAAGCGAAAGTGCCCAGCATGTCTGGGCACTTTTGCTTTCCCGATGGACTTTTGTTCAGCTACCGGCATAACCCGGTTCAATTGGTGTTCATCATAGCACAATAAAATAGTCAGACAGGTGCAGAGCCCATTCCATACTGATTCGATTTGTCCGTGACCCAGTTACCATCGTAACCAGGTTTTCGAACCCTTAACGTCACGCCAAAAAAACCACGCCAGAACAAAGGGAGACATATGAACTTACGGTCTGTTATCTCCAGACTCTTCTCAACGAGATCGAGGGAGTCGCAGGGCAGGAAGACGGTTGCGCATTTCCTGACACCATTGCTCGCAGTCGGATTTGTTGCATTGGCATGGACATTCTATCCTTCAGTTTATCCACATAGTAAACTGGCTCAATCAATCGGGTTGCACATCGAACAACAAAACGGATTGCAGCCCAACCTGCTCGTACAGTCTCCGGATCGATTTGCGCTGGAAATTGTCGATGGCGGCATTGCAGCCTGGTACGATCTGCGACGCGATCCGCTGCGGCAAAATAACCTGGTAGCCGACGGAGCGTTTTTGCTGGAACATCGTACGGCAGACGGCGAACTGCTACGCCTGACCGAGCCGGAAGTACTCGAAGATACGGTTGTGCGTAGTCGCATAGCCTGGCGCGGAATCAATCCGAACACCGGCAGCACCCAGGCGATCGAATACACCATCTGGGCCGGTGGCCAGATCGTCGTCAGTATGCCTGACAATGTCGGATTGCAAACTACCTTAAACCGCGACTCAGCCGCGATCACCGGTGCAGCATTGAGCACCCAGGAGAACGAAAGATCTACTCAAGCTGCCTTAGTATTTCTTGATTCCTGGAGTGCCGACAGTTCCTTACCGGCCGCAGAAACAGCGGAAGCAAATGAAACCACCGACGAAGCCGCTGCCGCCCCATCCTATGATGCCCAGACCGGTGCCTTTGTTACTACGGTTGCCAACTCTGATACGACTGTGGTCACTGTGCCGCCGGGCGTAGCTCTGCGCCAGCCACGATTTGAGTTTGCGGGCTGGACTTCACCAGAGGTCACGATTCAGCGCGGCGAGACCGTACTGGTTGCAGGCCAGGATTACCTGGCGGCCTGGAATGAACCGGACGAAACCCTCACCGTGCAATATCTGCATCCTTTGCCGGCCAGCACAGATGGTGCGGCCCAGACTTTTAACTTTAGTCAGGCTGCGTCCGCAACTGCAATTAGCCTGGCCATTCCCGGCAAAACCCTGGACGAAAACGGCATGCTGCTGATCGACGGCAATATGCCGGATAATGATGGGCAAATGTCGAGCAAGGATCTGTTTACCATTCCCTATATCCAGGCCAGGCCTGATCTGAATGTGACGGCCTCGATCCAGGATGCCCCGGCTGGTGCAAAGGTCGAATTTGTGCTCACTCAGAGCGATGCGACCCAGCAAGTCGTTGTGGATGATGTAGCTCCATATGAAGCATCGTTCACAATGACTATTCCAGGTGAGCACCGGCTTGATGCCTACGTGCAGGATTCATCCGGCAACCGGATCAACGGTGCGGCAGACAGCATCGATCCGGTTGGCTATGGCAATATTGTCGTCAGCATTGGCGACTCTATTACCGCCGGGGTTGGTGGCAACGGAGTGGAAGGCCCGGTAACCAGCTATCTGGATTCACCGGAAGCCAGTGCCGATAATCGCAATATTTACCAGTACGACAACTACGATTTTGAAGATACGCTCTTCCTGCGCGGGTATCAGCTTAAACTCAACAACAATCTGACCCAATGCAGCAACGCACCGGTATTCATTTTAAATGATGGCTTCGGCGGTATCCGAACGGCACGCAGCGACGACTTGAACCTGCTGGAGAAGCAGGCGTACTACAACGATCATATCGACAAACTGGGCGCACCATACGTCTTGCTCGGCATCGGAACAAACGATGTGAATGCCAATCTGGATGCACAGAGCTGGAAAACAGACCTGCACCAGGTGATCGATGCATTCCAGAGTCCCAATCATGGGCTGGCGATCTGGGTTGCACCGCTGCTGGGCGAGCAAAATGACACAGCCGGCTCGCTCTTCACCCAGTATAATGCACTTATCCCTGAGATCGTCGCACAGCAAAATGTGCCGGCCAACCCGGTCTGGATCGGCCCGGATTTCTATAGCCATTTCCAGAGCAACCCGGATCAGTACGACGACTGGCTGCACCCGAATCAGGTGGGCTATGACGCGATGGGAGACATGTGGTCGAATACGATCTGCAACACCTTGATCAACCCGCCGGTGATTCCGACAGCGACCGCTGTACCGGCAAACACAGAAACGCCGACGGCGACTGCGACCGGCACAGCCGAACCATTAGCTGATACAGCCACACCAACTGCAACTGCCGACGGCAGCAATCCCCCGACATCAACACCGGTTCCCGGTGAACAGACCGACCCGGTGGCTTACTGGCGGCTGGCCGAAACCACCGGCGCGCCTTACATCGATAGCATCGGTGGCCACAATGGAACGTCCTGTACTGGTGGTAACTGCCCGCAACCGGTAAGCGGCCAGATTGGTGCCGCCCAACAATTCAACGGGAATAATACCGGTATCGATGTGCCGGCAGCTTCGGCCTTCAACTGGGCCGCCGACGGTAGCTTCACGCTGGCCCTGTGGACCCAGGGCATCGCCGGTAGCACATGCAACGGCGAAAACCAGGTGATGATGGGCCGCGATGACGACAGCAGCGAGCTCCACTGGTGGATCGGCTGCCTCGACGATGGGCGCACGCATTTCTCGCTCAATGATAACGGCGGCGACGGCACGGGCCTGTTCGGGCCAGTGGTCAATGATGGGGGCTGGCACCAGATTATAGCGGTGCGCGACGGCGCTGCCGGCATGACTCGCCTGTACGTGAATGGCGTTGAAGTCGACAGTGCTGCCTTCAGCCACGGTGCTAATTTTGCTTCGGCGACGGCACCATTAAATGTGGGCTGGCTGAATCTGTGGCCGGGCTATCATTACCAGGGCATGCTGGACGACATCGTTATCTATGACCGGGCGCTCGGCGCTGCCGAAATCGCCCAGCACTACACGAATGGAGTCAATGGCCAGAGCTGGATCGGAGATCCGGCTGAACCTACCGCTACTAGCATACCAACGTCCACGCCTGATCCGGCAGCGCCGACAGCTACGAACACGCCGACGGCCACAGCGACGCCGGTTATCTCGCAGGATCCGATAGCCTATTGGCAACTTGCCGAAGGCAGTGGTGCTCCCTATATTGATAACATCGGCGGCTACCATGGTACTTCCTGCGTCGGCGGCAACTGTCCTCAATCGGCGAGCGGACAGATTGGCGGCGCCCAGCAATTCAATGGCAGCAATACCGGTATCGATGTCCCTGCTGCGCCTGCTTTCAACTGGCCGGCTGATACCAGCTTCAGTCTGGCACTCTGGGTTCAGATCCCCGCAGGCAGCGTCTGTGCGGGCAATGAGGTGATGCTCGGGCGACGCGACGACGGCAGCTCGCTGTTCTGGTGGCTCGGTTGTCTGGAGGGCGGCAACCTGCACTTCTCACTCAGCGACCGCAGTGGCCAGGAATCATTTCTGGATAGTGGAAGTGTGCTCATCAACGATGGGAACTGGCACCAGATCGTCGCCGTACGCGATGCAACAGCGAATACGATCCGCATGTATTTGGACGGCGTTGAAATCGCCAGCCAACCCGTGATCTACAGCAGCGACTTCGGCTCGACGACTGCACCTCTGCAGATTGGCTCGCTGTACAAACCCTGGTCTGAGAGTTACCATTTCCAGGGCCTCCTCGATGACATTGCCGTCTATAACCGGGCGCTCAGTGGTACTGAGATTGCTGAGCATTATACGAACGGGCTCAACGGTCAGGGCTGGACGAGTAATGCGGCTGCACCGAGCGTCACCAGTACACCAACGGCAACCGCCACACCGCCGGATCCGGCGGCGCCGACTGTCACCAGTACACCAACGGCAACCGCTACGGCTACCGGCACGCCGACTGCTACAGCGACGCCGATTATACTGCAGGATCCGGCAGCTTACTGGCGGCTGGAAGAAACCG
>DAOTUJ010000103.1:0-19554 GCA_034437175.1 Chloroflexaceae bacterium
GCGGCAGAAGCGCGGCCAGCAACTCCATCGTTGACCTCCTGGTAGGTGAGTACGATGGAGGCCAGTATAGCGTTGCCGGGTCATTTCACCAAAATTGGCCAAGAGCCATTTCTAAACTGTATTTTACAGCATCAGCGGGGTCAGGACAAACCAGCCGAAGCCGGCCAGATTACCTGCGGTAAACGGCAACCAGATGTTGACCAGATAAGCCACTGGCAGCACAACCAGCAGCGCGTGTGCGCCGTGCTGGCGTGCCACCAGACCACCGATGCCGATCACGGTGAGCAAGGCCACTGCACCCAATGCCCCAAAGAACACAATAGGCGGAGGGGTATGACGTGCAGCGATGAGCGCTGTGAGCGTGTTCGCTCCCAGGATGACTGCCAGTGCTGGCCCGTATCCGAGGAGCAGCAAGGCTGCCGGATCGAACCGCTGCCGGACGACCACCCGCAGCGCCACGAATACCACCCAACCCAGGAGCAGCACGTTCTGCACGGTGCCAAATACGCCCGGATACCAGCTGTGAAGGAGTTGGCTAAGCGTGATGGACCCATCGACAATAAGGAGCACGAGGACGGGAACGATGGTCAGCAGCACCTCGGCCCAGGGGGCAGGCGTGACGGGTCGCGTGAACTGTGGGCGGGAGAAAGAGTGCATTTTTTGTGAGAGCATCGTGAACCATTCCTTTCCAATGCCGAGCAGCAGCCCGCCGAACTCACGCAGGCACAACCGCAAGAGCGACTGCCTCTGCTGCTGCGCGGTTTCGGTGAGCAGGGCAGCAAAGACCTGCTGCATCTCGGCGGCGAACTCCTGCCGAAATGGGCGCGGGTAGAGCCGCAGCAGCAGGCGGTAGCAAGCAATGAGCCAGGAGGAGCGTCGTGTCATTGTGGGTGCTCCGCCGCACCGTGGGCCGCCTGCGGTGATGAAGATGCTGCCACCCAGGCGTAATACCAGATTACAGCGGCAAAGAAGATCGTCAAACAGAGCAGCACGACACTCTGAAACAGCAGCAGAGACAGCGGCCTGTCAGCGGGCAGCAGCGTGCCCAAGGCGGTCGCGAGCCAGGTTGTGCCCAGAAATGCCAGACCTGTGCCCCCTATCTGCCCGGCGACCGAGCGGGCGCGCAGCAGCAGCCAGGGCACCAGGATTAGACAGCCGAACAGGGGCAAGGTTTCGACCACGGGCACAATCACGGTAGAGCCATGGCTAAACCGGAGCGCATAGGCCGGATCGCCGACCTCCATCACGAAGGACGGCATGACCAGCAGGAAGAGGAACGCATGGGCTCCGTGCGCGCGTGCCAGCACCGCCCCGCCAGCGAGCAAACCGATGATAGCAACCAGGAACGTAAACCCGTTAAGGGAGAAAAGCACATCCGGGAGCGTTATGAGCAACGCGATCATGAGGCCGAGCAGTGCCAACGCAGCACCATCAAACCGCTGCCGGACGACTACGCGCAGCACGACGACCAGCACCCAGCCCAGGAGCAGCGCGTTCAGACCCATGCCAAATACGCCCGGATACCAGCTATTGGGCTGCGGGATCTGGGTGAGAAACAGGTACCACTCGCCGATGATGAAAACGAGGCCGGGAAAGATCATCAGCAGCACCTCGGCCCAGGGGGCAGGCGTGACGGGTCGCGTGAACTGTGGGCGAGAGAAAGAGTGCATTTTTTGTGAGAGCATCGTGAACCATTCCTTTCCTATTCCAATCAGTAGCCCGCCGAACTCACGCAGGCACAACCGCAAAAGCGACTGTCTCTGCTGCTGCGCGGTTTCGGTGAGGAGGGCGGCAAAGACATGCTGCATTTCGGCGGCGAACTCCTGTCGAAATGGGCGCGGGTAGAGCCGCAGCAGCAGGCGGTAGAGTGTCGTCAAGAAGGGTGTCTGTGGCATCAGATCCCCTCCGCCGCAGGCTGCTGTTCAGCGGCCTGCACCAGACTCCGTAAGCGGGCGGTTTCCGCGCCCAGAATGCGCCGCCCCCGCTCAGTGAGCACATAGGCTTTCGGGGTGCGTGTCGTGTCGTCGGGCGACGGCTCGTCGAGGCGGTCGATCCAGCCCGCTGTGAGCAGGCGTTTCAGCGCGCCATACAGCGTGCCCGTGCTCAGCGTCACGCGCTGCTGGCTCAGTAGCGGCACCGCCTTGAGAATGGCATAGCCGTGCTTTGCGCCGGGGGCCAGGCTGAGCAGGATAAAAAAGGTCGCCTCGGTCAGCGGCAGGACAGCGTGCAGGTCATCATCCGGGTGCATGTTCGTTTCCATAAGTATACCTCATCATGTGATATATCGTATGACGACATACTAACAAAGCACACCTTCCTTGTCAAGCACTGGCGTTGACTTGACAGGTGGCGCAGTTTTTGGTAAGGTATCGGCGTGTTATATGTCGTGGTGCGATATATGGAGATATACTCATGATCCATCTGGTTCGCTGGCTCTACGCCGGGTTGCTCTGGCTCTATCCCCGCCGCTTCCGTGCGGAATTTGCCGCCGAGATGCAGCAGGTCGTTGCGCAGGTGCTGGCCGATGCGGCAGCGCACGGCCCGGTGGCGCTGCTTGTCGTATGCGCGCGCGAACTCTGCGGCGTGCTGGTGGGTGGGCTGGCGGCGCGGGTGCATGCCGCTCGCGTGGCGCTCTGGGGCGGCGCGCTGCCGCCGGACACCTTCTCGCTCGAAGCAACGCTGCGCCGGCTGCTGCTGCTGTTTGGCAGTCTGGCGGGCCTGGGCCTGGTGTTTACCATCTGCCTGAGCATTGTGCTGGATGTCATTGTGCCACAGACTGCGACGGCACCCATCGAGCGCATATGGATTGGGGAAGTTCAGCGCGGTGGTGGCGGCGACCATGCGATTGTGCCTGCCACCGCGTTGGAATGCGAAACAACGACCACAGCGGCAGGGTCTCCACTGAATGTATGTACAACGACGTTCGAAGGGCAGCCGTTGCAGGTCACTGCTCCGCCATATGGCACCAATCCTGGTAGCATTGCGTGTCGGGCTACCTATAGCGGCGCATCCGTGGCCTGTGAGGAGGGCTTCACCTATGGCTATGGCGGTATCGTCACCGTTGTCACAATCCCTGCCCTGCCGGGGGTCAGCCCGGCCCGCCTGTCGCAGATGCAGCAGGATCAGCCGCTGCTCTACGTGCATGAGGATACCTGGTTGGCGCTGACCACCGGACTGTCGCTTGTCCTGGCAGTTCTGGCGCTCGGCGTGCTGTGGCGCTGGTCGCGCTTTCAGGTTGCGCCGTTGCTGGCGCGGGGTGGAAGTCGGCTGCTACTGGCGCGTGCCGGACAGGTCGCGGTCTGCCTGGGCAGCGGGGTGCTGCTCTTTCGCTGGATGTGGTGGTGCCTGCTGCTGATGGTGATGGGGCTGGGGCTGGTGGACTGAGTAGCTGGCCCGGCCTGTCCTTGCTTCCCTCACTCAGCGAGCCTGGTGGTCTGACCAGGCGCAAACGAAGGGTTGCGCGCGGTCTGACCTGACAGATCATTTGTTACTAGTACTATATCGTTAGGGTTTGTGCCCCGGAAACAAGGTGGGCGTATGAGTGATCACCGTAGAATGAGCGAATTTCCTGACGAACACCTGTCAGATCGGTCGGGGCCAGCGGTCAAAATAATCTGGTCAGACCACTAACAGCGTGCTCTCGGTGGGTGAGCCGCATTTCTGTAAGGTGATGACCTGCCCACCGGGGCCGACAAGTACTTCGTGGCCTTCGGGTGTGACGAAAAATTCGGCACGTGCGCCGAGATCCAGCTTCCGGGAAGCTTTGGCTGACGTGCGGATTGTCGGCGCTGCGGGCCATCCGCATCAGCAGCGCGCGGCCGCCGGGGTGGCAGCTTCCCGGAAGCGATCCGCGCCGGCGGTTTTTCGGCAAGCCGTTTCGTCACACCCGTGGCCTTCATGGTCTTCATGGCGGTTGCAAAGCCTGTTCGCATGTGGTATGATAGCGCACGTTGTAGGCGGGTAGCTCAATTGGCAGAGCAGCGGCCTCCAAATCCGCAGGTTGCAGGTTCGATTCCTGTCCCGCCTGCCAGACACGGTCACGCCGAAATCCAACGCAACAACCAGCTCACAACGCGATACTGGTCGGTGGGGGTGTGACGGAGTGGTTGAACGTGGCGGTCTTGAAAACCGCAGTCCGGCAACCCCGGACCGTGGGTTCGAATCCCACCGCCCCCTCCATAAAACGAGCTGTCTTTTGCCGCACGGGGAGGTCGCATAGTGGCCTAGTGCGGCGGTTTGCTAAACCGCTAGGGGAGCAATCCTCTCGAGGGTTCGAATCCCTCCCTCCCCGCCAGAATCAACAACGCCGCGCCGAATATTCGGCGCGGCGTTGTTGATTCTGGCGGGAGACGCAGGCTTGCCGTATCGCGTTCCGGATGGCGGCCCTGCAAACTTGCTGCGGCCCGGTATTGCCGGCTGAAGTCATTTCCAACGTGAGCGCCGGCCGGCGCTGGTTGATGCGTATGGCCGGCGCCTGGTTTTTCGCTCAGGCGGCCTGTGGGCACAGGTCGAGAAAGAAGTGATCGTCTTCAGTCCGGTCGTGGTTGTGTAGCGAGGCGGCGTAGGCATCCAGCGCCTCCTGCAAATGCGCCAGCCGGAAATCCGGCCAGAGAACCGGTGTCGTCCAGCAAGTGCTGTAGGCACTCTCCCAGAGCAGAAAGTTTGATAGCCGCTGTTCGCCGCTCGTGCGGATGATCAGGTCGGGATCCGGCAGCTCTGCGGTTGATAAATAACTGGTAAATAATTGCTCATCGATCTGCCCGCTTTCCAGCCGGCGCTCGATGATTTTGCGCACCGCTGCCGTAATGTCCGCCCGCCCACCGTAGTTGAAGGCAACCGTCAAAATGAGCCGATCATTGTTCGCCGTCAGGTCGATTGCCGCCCGTGCGCGTGCCTGCAAACGTTCGTCGATTGCATCGAGTTGGCCGATGTGCTGCAAGCGTATCCCGTTGTGGTGCAGGGTGATGGTCTCGCGCTCGAGAAAATCGGTCATAACATCGAACATGCCGCGCACTTCGGTCTCCGGTCGCCGCCAGTTCTCCGTCGAAAACGTGTAAAGTGTCAGGTAATGAATACCCTGCTCTGCGCAACCACACACGATTTCCAGTAGATTGCGTGTTGCGGCCTGATGACCGTTTGTCCTTTGCATGCCCCGTTGTTGAGCCCAGCGACCGTTTCCATCCATAATGAAAGCAATGTGCTGCGGAAGATGCAATCGGGTGTCTTCGTAGGGTATTAACATCATATGTCGCCCCTCAAGTGTTTTGTGGTGCCTGGCCTTTGATGTACGGCATGAATTCGCTGATGGGCGTTGGCTGCTCTATGCTCGGCCGAATTCAGTTGACTTTCTTATGGGTGATCGTAGGATAGCTTGAATTTCGCAATATTCAAGTAAAAACCGGCGAAGATATGCGCTGTGCCTCTGTTGTTTTTATTTTACTACAAAATATAGTATTTAGTGGGAGTTTGGAAAGCTTGCAGATTGACGGCTGCATTTTCGTCCCTCAGCAACGGGGCGAGACCCGCTGCTCCATCAAACCCGGTGGTCTGGTGGGAGAGAGATTACTGTATTGCACGGCTGGTGGCGGCCGGGCCGTCACCAGCCATGCATGAACGCGCTGTTTCCGCCGCCATGATAGCCAATGCTGCGATAGCGAACGGTCTGCCTTATGCGAATAGCTCGGTAGCCGGCGTCTGCCGAGCCGTATGCGCTTCAGGCGCTGGTGCTGAGCAGGTTGGGGGAAGGGCGCCCGAAGAGGTAGCCTTGCACCTGGTCGCAACCGTTGGCATTGAGCCACTGGTACTGCAATTCGGTTTCGACGCCCTCGGCGACCACAAGTAGTTCGAAGCGACGCGCCAGGTCGAGCATGGCGCGCACCAGCAGTTCATCGCGCTCGATCAGGCCGAGGCCGCTGGTAAACTGGCGATCGATTTTGATGATATCGAGCGGCAGATGCCGCAAGCTGAGCAGCGAATTATAGCCGCTGCCGATATCATCGAGGGCAATGCGCAGGCCGGCCCGCCGCAGATCGAGCAGATTTTGTAGAATGGCCGGTGCCATCTCGACCATCTGGCGTTCGGTCAATTCGAGGATAATGCGGCGCGGGTTGATGCCGGCGCGCTGAATGATGCCCAGCCACTCGGCGACGAGCGCCGGGTCGCGCAGCGTGGTAGCACTGATATTGATCGACAGGCTCAGGTGTGCCTGATGCATTGGCAAGCCGCCAATATCGTGGATTGCCCGTGCCAGCACCAGCCGGTCGACTTCGGGCATCAACCGGGCTGCTTCAGCCAGGGGCAAAATGCGAGCGGGCAGCAGCATCCCCTGCTGCGGATGACGCCAGCGTAGCAAGGCTTCGCTGGCGACGACTTTGCGGCTGGCCACATCAACCACCGGCATATAATAGACACTCAACGTTGCTGTATCGATTGCCTGGTGCAGATCGCCGATCATCTGCACGATCGGCGACGCCTCGCCGATCCGTGCCGATTCATGGACGGCGATGCCGCCGCCGACTTCGCGGGCGCGGGTCTGTTCAAGGCCGGCGCGCCGCAAAATCTGGGGAAAGGCCGCAATCTGCTCGGCATCGGTGATCATGCCGATGCTGGTGCGCAGCGAAAGCGTGCCGCCACTGGTGGCCAGTGGCTCGGCAATCAGGTTGCGCAAATTGCCGGCGATACGCAGGGCGGTGTCGTTGTCGGCATAAAGCAAAAGAGCAAATTCATCGCTGTCGGTGCGCACCAGCAAACTCTGGGGAAAGCGATCGGCGAGGAACTGGTAGAGGCGATCGGCGAGTGCCACCAGCACGGCATCGCCGACGGCTACACCCAGGGCATAGTTGATCAGCCGGAACTGGATCAGATCAAAGACCAGCAGTGCCAGCGACTCCTGCTGTTCACGGCAGTGTTTGAGCCAGATCGGCCCCATCGATTGCAAGGCAAAGCGGTTGGGTAGCCCGGTCAGGGGGTCGGCCATGCGTCGCGGCAGCAACTCAAGTTCATGTCGGGTGAGTGGGTGCTCACCGGTATCCAGCGGCCGGCTGTTCAGAATGATCCAGCAGTTGGATGCACTGGCTGTATGCAAACGCAAGACAACATTGCGGCAACTGCGCTGGCGCTGCATCAACTGGCGCAAATGAGCGGCATCGGCCGGGTCGAGGTACTCCTGAAACAGGTTTTGCCCAATCGGGGAGATAGTAGTTTCCAGCATGTCTGCTGCGGCCCGATTAACCGCAAGCACAGTGCCGTCACCAGCGATGCGCAGACGAGCCGGCGGTGGGCATAGCCGTTTCAGTGCATTGGTGTCTGCCATCGGCTGCTGCTTTCTGGTATCGGCGCGATCGGCGGGCGAACTGAGCGAGTGGTAGTTGCGGGGCGATCGTACGTCCATACGGGTGTTCCTCTTGATGTCAGGGTTGTGAGCGTGACAATGATGCATCTGCGTATGGCATTGCAATGCTGGCGGGAATGGAACGCGGATGAACGCCGTTGTTGTTTTAAAGAGCCGGATGGGCACGGAATAAGCACAGATCGTCACATATTCTATGTGAAAGATTGCACCAACCCTGATCCAGTATAGGCCAGAATGGGTTAGGAAGCAAGGCGAGGTTGGCAGATTTTATGGCCAAAAAATTAAGAAATTTAAGCAGATCGTCAGCAATCGTCCATCGGGGTGGGCGGAGCCATACCGGGATTGATCAAGCGATAGCCGATGCCGCGTTCGTTGTGCAGGTAGCCGGGGGCGAGTTTGCGCCGCAGGTGGGTGATATGGGGGCGCAGGAGATTCTGGGCTTCAATCGAGCTCATATCGATCTGATGAGTGCGACGGGCAATGTCGGTGTAGCGGCAGGTCTGCCCCTGATTGGCGGCCAGGTAGAGCAAAATCTGGTATTCGATGGGGGTCAGGTGAATGATCTTGCCGCGAAATGCAACATTGCTGCGCGAGTTGCCGATCTGGAGTTCGCCGATGCGAAACACCTCTGACTGGCCGGCCGGAACGCTGCTGTCATCGGGTGCGCCGAAGAGCATGACCGTTGCCTCGCGCAGATGCTGTTCGGCGCTATGATGCTGTACGGCCCGGCTCACTGTTTCGAGCAAGGTCGCCGGCAGGCAGGGCTTGAGCAGGTAATCGAAGGCATCGTTGCGCAGTGCGTTCAGTGCCGTGTCCAGCGAACCATGGCCGGTCAGCAAAATTACCACCGGGCGGTACGGTCGTTTGCGGGCGGCCTGGAGCACATCCAGCCCGCTCACGGTACCTAGCACCAGGTCGCTCAGCACAACGGCAAAAGCCTGTTGTTCGAGTGACTGAATGGCACTGCTGCCGTCGGCAGCCTGGGTGACGTGGTAGCCGGCCTGTTCCAGCCCGCGGGCCAGCAGATGCCGGCTCTGTGTATCGTCTTCGACGAGTAAAATTCGTGCTTGCATAGGTGTTATTTGATCGGCAGGGTTACAATGAAGGTGCTTCCGTGGCCCGACCGGCTGATGACCCGAATGCTGCCATGATACTGCGTAACCAGTTGTTTGCAAATCGCCAGGCCTAGCCCGGTACCACTGCTCTTGTTGCTGACAAAGGGCTCAAAGATGCGTTGCTGCAGCGCCGAGTCGATGCCGACTCCGCTGTCGCGAACCTGGATCTCGATGGAGGGATGCGCATTGCGAACCTGGCGCGTGCATACCTGCAAGTTGCCGCCTGTCGGCATCGCTTCCAGCGCATTGATCAGCAAGTTCAACAGGATCTGGCTCAATTCGTCGGAGCGTGCCAGGATTTCCGGCAAATCCGGATCGAGGTGCGTGCTGAACTCAATCGCCTGCTCATGGAATCGCTTGCCCAGCAGCAGCATGAGGCTTTCGATCACCTGGTTCAGTTGCACTGCCCGCGCTTGCTGATTGTCGGGCCGGTACAGCTCGAGGAACCGCCCGACGATGCGCCCGGCCCGCTCGATTTCCGCCAGCGCCGGCTGCAGGTAGCTGTCAAGTTCGTCCGGTGGCGCCTGGCGTACAAAATGCAGGGCGTAGGCCACGGTTTGCAACGGCGTGTTGATCTCGTGCGCTACACTGGCCGCCAGTGTACCATTGGCCAGAAAACGCTCGTGTTCGATCACACGCGCCTGCAACTGCAAGGTTTCCGTCACATCGACCAGGTGCAGGATCACCCGTTCCAGGCGTCCCGTGCCGTCCAGTAGCGGCAGGGTGCGCACATCAAAAACCTGCACTTGTCCATCGGTATGGCTCAGCCGGATGCGTTCCTCGCGAGCGTTGCCGTCGGCCAGCGTTTCATTCAACAACGCCAGTGCCTGGGTTGCCGACAGGCGGTGGTGGATCCGGCGCCAGGGCTGGCCGACAATCGCATCGGGGGGCCGGCGCAACAGTGCGGCGAAACACTGGTTGCAACTCAGCACGGTGGCGTCGTGGTCGACCAGCAGCAAGGGGTCGGGCAGGCTGTCGAAGAGCGTCCGCAGCAGGTCGCGGCTGCGCCGTAGTTGCTGCTCGATCTGCTTGCGCCGGCTGATGTCGATGACGACTGCAAAGCCGGTGGCCGGCGGCGGCAACATGTCGCGCGCTGACATCGAATGCAATTGTACCCAGATCTCCCGGCCGTTTTTGCAAATGTAGCGTTTCTCCAGCGTATAAATGGTGTGCTTGCCGGTGTGAACCTGCTGTATCAGTTCGCGCTCGTAGGCCAGGTCATCGGGATGCGTAAAGTTGGCATAGGTCATGTCGGCCAGTTCTTCGGCACTATAGCCCAGCATCTGTTGCAGAGCCGGGTTGGTCAGATAGCACTGTTCGTTGCGATCAGCGACGGCAATGCCGACGGGGAGCACCGCAAACAGGCTACGAAAGCGTTCTTCGCTCGCTTGCAAGGCCTGTTCGAACCGTTTGCGCTCGGTGATGTCTTCAACCATGCCGAAGCTAAAGGTCAGCCCACTTCGCATGTCGCTTGCCAGCGAACTTTGCAGGCGCACCCAGATCACGGTGCCGTCTTTGCGGATGTAGCGCTTCTCGATGGCATAGCTCGTACGCGTACCGGCATTGACTTCATCCAGGTAAAGCCGCTCGTCTAGCATGTCCGCCGGATGGCTGAACGCATTGATATGCACCTGCTGCAATTCGGTTTCGCTGTAGCCCAGCATCTGCTGGAAGGCCGAATTGGTTGCCTGACAATAGCCATCATAATCGACAATTGCAATGCCGAGTGGGGCATTGTCGAAGATCATGCGGAAGCGTTGTTCGCTCTCGCGACGAGCCTGTTCCGCTTGCCGGCGCTCACTGACATCCTGCGCCAGCACCATCGCGGCATAGACTTCACCGTGCGTGTCGCGAATCGGCAGTGCCTGTATGCTGTAGTAGCGCCCATCGTAGCATTGTTCGCTGAGCTCTTGCGATTGGCCTTGCAGCACCAGGCGATAATAATCGTGCAGCAACTCCAGGTCGCTACCGTTCAGAATTCCAGCCAGTTGCCGACCAATAATGGCTTCCGGCATAAAACCGGCTGCACGCAGCGCCGTCCCTTCCGCCACCAGAAAACGCAGGTCGCGGTCGAGTAGGAATACGGCGGAATTGGGCAGGTGCTGGAGCATCGTCCGGTAAACCTGTTCCTGCTGTTGCAAGTTGTGGTTGGCCTGCTCAAGTTCGGCGGTGCGTACGGCCACTTCCTGTTCCAGCCGGGCATTGGCCGCGTGCAGGACCAGTTCAGCGGCTTTGCGGGCGCTGATATCGATGATCGTACCGAGGATCTGCTGTGCCCGCCCGGCCATGTCGCGCTCGAAGACAACCAGTCGGTGATACATCCAGTGCCAGCTCCCATCTTTGTGTTGCAGCCGGCATTCGTATTCGCAGACCTGATCGTCATCGGCGGCGGCCAGTTGTGCCGCGATGGCCTTGAGCATCTCTCGTTCATCAGGGTGGCTTATCCGGCCAAACCCGCCGCATTCGAGCTCTTGCGAGCAGTAACCGAGCAGGCTGTGCAGCGCACAATTGCTGTAGGTCAGCCGGTGCGCCCGGAGATCGTAAATGAACACAATCATCGGTGCGGTTTCCAGCATCCGTTCGAGGCGCTGCTGCCGTTCGGGGGTTGCAAAGCTCATAAGGTTTTTCCCAGAAATTAGCGAACTTCAGGCCTGCAAAGAAAATCGCCAGAGCGCCAGGCCGCCGACAATGACAGTCGTGCTGAGCAGCGCCAGGGTAGCCGGGCGGGCCAGGTCGCGCAGGCGGCGCACGCTTTTGCCGTAACCCAGCATTGTCGCGATCACCAGCACATTCACCATATACAGCTCACCGAGGATGCCCAGTACCACAAACCAGGCCAGCGGCCAGTAGAGCCAGCCGATATTGCTGTAGACGAGCAGGAACAGCAGACTGTTCAGCAGCAATACTGCTGCCAGATCCGGCCAGGTAATGATGGGCATGTTGCGGTCGATTTCGGCATGCAACACCTGGTTCCAGACCAGCAGAATCGCGCCGGTCAAGGCAGTGCCGAAGAGCAAGCCGCTGGCGGTGCGTAGCCAGTTGTGCGGCGCGTACAGCTGCGGCCAACCCAGATCACCGAAGAGTGAATTGAAGCCGTCGAAGGTCATGATGGCCGCAAACACCAGCAGCGTGACGGTGAGCGAGCAGGCGGGCCAGGCGCCGGCGCGCCGGCGCCCGCGCCACCAGAGGTAGCCGGTCGCGATCAAGAAACTGCCGTAAATCCCAATATTGCGCGCACAGACCGGCAGTTGCTGCCCGGCGAGAAACACATTATGCAACTGTGCGATCAGGCCATGCACTACAGCATAGAGCTTGAAGGACAGATCGCCGGGGGCAAGCAACAGTGTGACGAGCAACGTGACAAGTAGCGCCCAGAACGCCAGGCGCCAGCCGCGGTCACGGTCGCGGCGCTCCTGCGCGTGGCGTTCGGCGATTCGTTCGCGGGCCAGTTTGAGAATGTCTTCCGGTGATTGCTGTTTCATACGCGTATTATAGCGCAGCGATCCAGCATTCGGCGACATGCCAGTCGTGATATAATATGCATCAAGCAACCATTCTGCATTGTTCCGGCCTGTGGCTACCACGTTGCCGGTGATATCATTCTGGAGACAGGCACGATGGCTAACTGGACATTCCTGACCAATCATTCGCAAGTCTTGCTGTGCATTGCGCGCAACCAGCGGATTACCGCCAAGGAAATCGCCTCGATTGTCGGGATC
The DNA here is from genome assembly GCA_034437175.1 of Chloroflexaceae bacterium. Taxonomy (GTDB): domain Bacteria; phylum Chloroflexota; class Chloroflexia; order Chloroflexales; family Chloroflexaceae; genus DAOTUJ01. The sequence goes on from DAOTUJ010000103.1 coordinate 12,186, forward strand.
ACTGAGCGCGCAGTGCAGCGCCTGATCCGAGATCTGGAAGAAACCGGCTACATTCAGCGCAAGCGCGAAGGCCGGCAAAACTATTACGAGATCTATGCCGAGCGCCCGATGCGCCACCCGGCCCAGTACGGCCACAACGTGCGCGAGTTGCTCGAACTGCTGATGCCCGGTGAAGCCGAGCGCATAGCCGCTGAACCGCATCATAATCTAACCGCGACGCCGACCGGCGAATAAGCCGATGCTCTCCGCGCTCCGGCCCTCACCCCCCAACCCCCTCTCCCGTGCAGTCTTGCGAGACAGATACCTTACATGAACCACTAACCCTCACCGGCGCCAGCCTGACAGGAGAGGGGGAGCCGGGCACGAGCATTGGCATATACTCCTCTCTCCTGCCAGGCAAGCGCGCCATGGGAACCAGGTTTTGCGAACCAGACTCACCGCACCGGCCTGTGCGGGAGCGGGGCCGGGGGTGAGGGACGTCCGGTTGGGCGAAAAACGCTCTAGTTGAAAGCCGGGTAGGATGCTGTGCTGTTCGGCCCCCACGATTGGTTAGAGGCTATCGAGATCTAGAAAGTCTCTCAGGTCAGGTAGGCGCTCATAGGGATAACCGGCATCCAGCAGAAAGCGCAGGATGTCGCGCGAAACCGGGCGTACCCGCGGTAGCCGCTGCGCGATAATCCGGGCCATGGTCTCGAGCAGGTGGGGATCCCGTGGGAAGCGCCGGTGAGTGCGACCCCAACTGGCAACCGTATCGTAACTATAGTCGAAGCCCAGTTCGGCCAGTTGATCCCGCAGATTGCGCAGACTCAACCGCGAACGGTGCATTAATTCGCGTAACTGGCGATACGCGATCACATGATCGTCTATTTGCATCCTCTTCTTACTCCGCGCTAGCAAAATACGGCTCGATTTGTTAGTTACAAATCGCAGGCAAAAATTGCCGCAATTTTCAAAAATCGGCCGGAAACTAGCCGGATGGGTGGGCGTAGGGACGAAGTAGCGGCCGGCTCACTCCCGTGTATGTAGAGCAGCGGGCCGGCCGCTACTTCGTCCCTACGCTTGCATTTTTCCACCGATTTGCCGTACACTAGGCCTATAATGCAATGTTATCTGCGCCTGTTACTTACGATCACGCTTGGTTTGCTGCTGGTCGGCTGCGTCGTGCCCGGCCCACCGGCCACGCCAACGACATCGCCGCTGCCCCTGCCATCGGCGACCGCCACGGCAACCGCTACGGTCACGCCGACCGCCACCGCCACGGCGACCGCCACGGCCACCGCCACGGCGACCGCCACGGCCACGCCGACGCCGGATATCGGTGCCGGGGCGACCAGGGCAGCCGCCAATGCCGCCGAATACTGTGTGCTGGTCGACGGGGAACTGCGGCAGCGCCGGCCCTTCCGCGGCATCGGCAGCCCGGAACCTTTGCAACTGGCCGGCGAACGTGATTTCTGTGAGTTTGCCGCCTCAGACAACGCTGCAGGCGTAGCAACGGTGATCTTGCTCGATACCCTGTTTGCCGAAGGGCCAACCCTGGCCGGCCTGGCCTACCTGGCGATCCCGCCGGCCAGACCCTTTGCCGCTGATGCCGATCCGGCGGCGGCCTATTGCCGCCAGCTCGGCGGAAGTACGCGCTTTGGTGCCGTCAGTGTGGCCGGCGCCGGCTGGGTGGCTGTCGATGATCCGGCTGATGTTGTGCAACTCTGTATGTTTGCCGATGGCTCGGCGATTGATGCACCGGCACTGGCGGCTCGTGCGGCCGGTATCAATGGGCGGGTCGATCTGACTGATCGCTTGCGCTATCGTTCCGCTGAACTGCCGCCCGTATTTGAACCATAATGAAGGAGGCTCCCGTGGCCCTGCATCCGCTGGCCGGGAAACCGGCTCCCACCGAGTTACTCATCGATGTCGCCGCTCTGGAAAAAGCTTACTACGATCAACCGCCCGACCTGGAAAATCCCCATCAACTGGTGAGCTTCGGCACCAGCGGCCATCGCGGTTCGCCGCTGAATGCCACTTTCACCGAAGCGCATATCCTCGCCGTCACCCAGGCTGTCTGTGAGTATCGCAAAACCCAGGGCATCGATGGCCCGCTCTACATCGGCAAAGACTCGCACGCGGCCTCCGCTCCGGCCCAGCGTACGGCGCTCGAAGTGCTCGCCGCTAACGGCGTTGATACTCGCATCCAGGCCGGCGACGGCAATACGCCCACGCCGGTAATCTCGCGGGCGATCCTGGTCTATAATCGTGGGCGCCGTAGCGGCCTGGCCGACGGGATCGTGATTACGCCCTCGCATAATCCGCCCGCCGACGGTGGCTTCAAATATAACCCGCCTTCCGGTGGCCCGGCCGATACCGATGCCACGCGCTGGATCCAGAACCGTGCCAATGAATTGCTGCGCGGCGGCAACAGCAGTGTCAAACGCATCAGCTATGCCGCCGCGCTGAAGGCCGAAACCACCCGCGCCGAAGATTTTGTCGGCCCCTACGTCGAAGACCTCGCCGGTGTCATCGATATGGATTCCATTCGCGCCGCCGGCATCAGCATCGGCGCCGACCCGCTCGGCGGCGCCGCTGCGGCGTACTGGGCGCCCATCGCGGCGCGCTACGGCCTCAATATTACCGTCGTCAACCCGCAGATCGATCCGACTTTTAGCTTTCTAACCGTCGACCACGACGGCAAGCTGCGCATGGATTGTTCCAGCCCGCACGCTATGGCCGGCCTGATCGATCTCAAAGATCGCTTCGATATTGCCTTCGGTACCGACCCCGATGCCGACCGCCATGGCATCGTGACCCGTTCCTCCGGGTTGCTCAATCCCAATCATTATCTGGCGGTGGCGATTTCCTACCTGATCGGCAATCGGCCGGATTGGCCGGCGCACGCGGCGGTTGGCAAAACGCTCGTCAGCAGCAGCATGATCGACCGGGCCGTCGCCGATCTGGGGCGCAAGCTGGCCGAAGTGCCGGTGGGCTTCAAATGGCTGGCGCCCGGTCTCTACGATGGATCCTTCTGCTTCGGTGGCGAAGAAAGCGCCGGCGCCAGTTTCCTGCGCCGCGACGGTACGGTGTGGACAACCGACAAGGATGGGCCGCTGCTCTGTTTGCTGGCTGCCGAGATTACCGCTCGCACCGGCAAAGATCCGGGCGAGCACTACCAGGCGCTGACCGAACGCTTCGGTACGCCCTGCTACACCCGCATCGATGCTGCCGCCACGCCGTCCCAGAAAGCCGTACTTGCCAAACTGGCCTCCGAAGATGTCAGCGATGCCGAACTGTCCGGCGAGCCTATTGTGGCCCGGTTGACCAGGGCGCCCGGCAATGATGCGCCCATCGGTGGGCTCAAGGTTGTCGCCGAAAACGGCTGGTTCGCCGCCCGGCCCTCAGGCACCGAAGATATATACAAGCTCTATGCTGAAAGCTTCCGCGACGCAGAACACCTGGCTGCTATCGTGTCCCAGGCCCAGGAAATCATCAGTCGGGCGCTGGCGACGAAAATCTAGTCGGGTATCGGGTATCGGGTATCGGGTATGTTGCCATACTCGATACCCGATACCCAATACCCTGTATTCTCATGACGCACATACCTTCGCTCCAACCACGTGGCTCCGGCCACCAGTTCGTGCTCTATGCCGATGCCTGTGCCGGCGTGCCCGGTGGTTCGCACGAGGCGACGTTCGCCGGCGTGAATCAGGTCGTGGCCCGGCTCGATCCGCCGCCCGAGTTCATTTGCTTCTCCGGCGACGAAATCCAGGGCCTCAGTGCCGACGCCGATACGCTCAAAGCCCAATGGCGGCACTGGCTTGATCAGGAAATGGCCTGGCTCGACCGCCGGGCAATTCCGCTGTACCACACTACCGGCAATCACACTGCCTATGATCCGCTCAGCCGGCGCATCTTTCGCGAAATGCTCGACCATCTGCCGCAGAACGGCCCGCCCGGCCTGGAGGGTCTGGGCTATTTTGTGCGTCGCGGTGACCTGCTGCTGGTCTTTGTTGATACGCTGGACGAAACCCGTGGCGGTGAGGGCCGGGTCGAGGTGAACTGGCTTGACCGCACGCTCAGCGCACATGCCGACGCGCGCTACAAACTGGTCTGCGGCCATCACCCGGTATTCCCGGTCAATGGTTTTTCCGGCAGCTACCAGCGCGAACTGGCGCCCGACGACGGTGCGGCTTTCTGGGCGACCCTGCGCCGCCATGACGTGCTGGCCTATCTCTGTAGCCACATTCTGGCCTTCGATGTGCAGGTGCAACAGGGCGTTTTGCAGATCCTCAGTGCCGGCGCCGGCACCGCGCATCGGATGCCCGCCGCGCATGAATATCTGCACTGTGTGCAACTGGCGCTCGACGAGCAAGGTTTGCGCTACCAGGTGCTTGATACGCAGGGCCAGGTTCGTGAGCGGCTGGAATGGCCGCCGCAACTGCCGCCGGTCGCCGGCTGGGAGCCGCTTTTCCCTGGTGCGCAGGAAGCGCCTTTCCGCGAGTCGGTGCCGGGCGAGCCGGATCAGATCCGCATGCTGACCCTGCGCTTCAGCGGCAATTGTGCTACCCTGGTTGGCCCGCCGCAAACGCTGTTTTGCGCCTGGGATTCGGGGCCGGATCTGGCGCCGTTGTGGATCGGCCTGCTGGGTGCTGAACAACGCCTGGCGGTGAGCATCGGGCCGCAGCCGGGGCGCAGCCCGCATCTCTGGTACGGGCCGCCGGTGGCCGCCGGTCGCCCCTTCGATCTGCAAGTAGCCCTGCACAGCGGCATGGGGCCGGGCGGCATCCTCTGGCGCAGCGGCGAGAGTGCGCCCTGGAGCTCGCTGCGAGCCGCCTCGCCCTGGGGCGCCGAACGGCTGACCTGGCCGGCGCGCTGGAGCATCGGCCAGGGCCGCAGCGGTGAGCGCCCGTTTCTAGGCGAGAATTTGCAGGCAAGCTGGAATGGGTAAGGATTGCCGCAGGTACCTGCCGAGCGCGAATTGAGTATCATATCAGATCCGGATGAACCCTTCTCTCTGCCTGCATTGACAATTTTGGCATTGTCAATGCAGAGAGAACTCCTTACCCGAATTGAGTATCAGCGTGCCGGGCGAACTGGGCAATCACTCGATTGACGAGCGGGCCACCGGTGCCGGCAAGATACTCTCGGTCATGATCGGGCCGTAGCGCATCAGGGCAACGAAAGCGAGCCGTTGCCGGCTGGTGGCCAGGATCGCCAGTTGATCGCCGGCCTGCAACTCTGTTTCGGGGCTGGGATTGGCCATAACCTTGCCGTCGCGCAGCAGGGCAACAATCGAGGCACCGGTGCGCCGGCGAATCGCACTCTCGCGAATGCTCTCGCCCGCCAGCGGACTGTTTGCCTCCAGCGTGTACCAGGCCAGGTCAAGCATGCCCTGGTTGAATTGTCGCAGGCGACGTAATGTCTCGGTGCTGGTGCCCAGGGTTTCGATCGGGCGGTAGGAGGCGGCGCGCACTTCGTCGCTCAGGCGCTCGATCTCGACCGGCGGCACGGCGAAATGGAGCAGTGCCTGGCGCACCATTTCCAGGCCGGCCTCGAATTCAGGCTGCACGACTTCGTGGATGCCTAGCTCGCGCAACACTTCGAGCTGGCCGAGCCGGGTGGCCCGCGCCACGATGTGCAGCTCCGGGTTGAGCACGCGCGCCTGGCGCACAATTGTCTCGCCGTCGATGGCCGCCGAGACTGCCACCAGCAACAGGCGCGCCCGCTCGATCCCGGCGGCCTCCTGCACCACCGGGCTGGCCGCGTCGCCGTAGATTACCGGCACGCCGTTGGCCTTGAGTTCCTCCAACCGACCCTGATCGCGTTCGATCACGATGAATGAACGTTCCAGGCGCTGCAAAATATCGGCGATGTAGCGCCCGACTCGCCCGTAGCCCGCGATAATAATGTGCCCGCCAACGGCTGCTTCGAGTGCCGGCATCACCGGCTCGGGTTGTTCCGGTAGCCGGCGTTGCAACTGCCGGTAAACCGGCTGGCTCAGGCGGCTGACCCAGGGCGTCATGAGCATGGTCATCAGCGTTGTTGCCAGCACCAGGCTGTACTGATCGTTGCTCAGCGCGCCCTCGCTCAAGCCGCTGCGGGCCAGCACAAAGGCAAACTCGCCGATCTGAAACAGCCCGAAGCCCACGACCAGCGGCAGGTCGCCACGGTAGCCGAAGGCCCGTGTGACGCCGGCGAAAATCAGGATTTTGCCCAGCCCCACCACCAGCACCAGCACCAGAATCAGATCGAGATGGGCCAGCAGAAAACGCGGATCCAGCAGCATTCCTACCGAGATAAAGAAGAGCATGCCGAAGACATCGCGCAGCGGCACGATGTCGCTCAATGCCTGGTGGCTATAATCCGACTCACTGAGAACCATGCCGGCAACGAAGGCGCCGAACGCGAACGAAAGCCCGACCAGAAACGTTGCGTAGCCGACCCCCAACCCCAGCGCCATCACTGCGATGATGAACAACTCGCGCGAATTCCAGGCCGCGATGCGCTTGAGCACAAACGGAATGACGCGGGTGCCGACCACAATCATGGTGAGCAGGAATAGGACGCCGTGCAGCAGCGCCCAGCCCAGCGCCGGTAGCCCGTCGCGCAAATTGTCGAGCTGCGGGAGCACCAGCATGAGCGGTACTACGGCCAGATCCTGGACAATCAGCATGCCGAGCATAATCCGGCTGGCCAGCGTGCCGAGCGCGCCCTGGGCACTCAGCGTCTTCAGAATGACCATCGTCGAGGAGAAGGCCAGCATCGCGCCAAGCCAGAGCGCGCTATAGCTCGACCAGCCCAGCAAACTACCGATGCCCCAGCCGAGCAGAATCGTCAGGCAAAGTTGCAGCGGTGTGCCGATCAACGCGACCCACTTGACGCGGGCGAGCTTGCTGAGCTTGAATTCGAGCCCGAGTGCAAAGAGGAGCAGCGCCACCCCGATTTCCGCCAGCAACTCAATGTCGTGGATTTCGGCTACGGTGGGGCCGCCGGTGTAAGGGCCGACCAGCACTCCGGCAACGATATAGCCAACGATGAGTGGCTGGCCGAAGCGCCGGGCAACAAAGCCACCTAGCAGCGCAGCCACCAGAATAAGTGCAATATCAGCAGCAATACCCATAACGGGCTCCTTACAGGGGGCGGGGGCAAATGGCCGGGCCTCGCGTCGATGCTCGCTACATCAGGCGATAGTTTGCATTTCAAGTATACTGCGGCGATACCAATGCTTCAATGGCCGGTTCGCCGGCGGGTGTGACGAAACGTTCTGCCCGTGCGCCAGATCCCGCTTCCGGGAAGCTTCTTCTGACGAGCAGCGGGCTGCCGATGCGGGTGCTGCATGGCAGCATTCCGTCGCAGCAGCGCGAGAAGCTTCCCGGAAGCGGTC
>DAOTUJ010000104.1:0-24341 GCA_034437175.1 Chloroflexaceae bacterium
ACATCGGGCGGGCAGGGCTGGCGCGGTTCTTCGTGGAACCTGGGGCAGGGAATGCGTTGCTGCTTGAAATAGTTCGCCTGGTTCGCCGTGAGATAGCCCTCACTGGCCAGGTAGTTCCAGAACGTCCGCCCACCGAACGCCAGCGGATCATCGAAGCAGCCCGACGCAGCACAAGCCGCAGCGAGGTCTGCCGGCTGGTCTACAACAGCAAACCGTCCGGTGAAGCCTACCAGAAGGTCAAGCAGGTGCTGGACGAAGAAGGCCTGCTGCTGCCGCGCAAGCCAGGGCAGGTGGTTGAGGCGGCGTGAGGATCAATGACGATGAGTGAGGTGATCACGCTTGAGGTTCCTGAAGCCGTCGCTGAGCGCGCCCGGGCAGTTGCGGCGCAGACACAGCGGCCGGTTGAGGATGTGCTGCTTGAATGGCTTGGCCAGGCGGCGATGAATGTGCCGGTGGAACTGCTCTCTGATGCACAGGTGCTGGCCTTGCGTGATTTGGCAATGGATACGGAGCAACAGGAAACGCTCAGCATCTTGCTCGCACGCCAGCGCGAAGGGCAACTCACGATCGATGAACGCTGCCAGCTCGACGCCCTGATGACCGTCTATCGGCGCGGTATGCAGCGCAAAGCAGAAGCCATGACTGGCTGCACGCGATTGCCCACCGGATCCAGGCCGATGGCCTGGTCGACCGGGCCGCCGATCAGGCGATCATCAACGAGTATACGCCTGGCCAGGGCATCGCCGACCACATCGATTGCACGCCCTACTTCGCCGACGGCATCGCCAGCCTTTCACTGGCCGCTCCCACGATGATGCGCTTCACCCGCGCCGAGACGATCCACGAACTGCTGCTACAGCCGCGCAGCCTGCTTGTGCTCCGCGGCCCGGCCCGCTACAACTGGCGCCACGGCATTCCGCGCCGGCACAGCGACATCATCGATGGGCGACGGGTGCCACGCGGGCGGCGGGTGTCGATGACGTTTCGTACCGTGTGCCTGGATTGATCAAATCGCAGCAAGTGCAGACATGTGCAGAGGAAATGTCACAGGGCGGTTAAAACCCTGTTTCCGGTTTTCGCCGCGGCATTTCGGCTAAGGGCTGGATTCGAACCAGGGCGCGCATCTGGCACGGGCGTGCGAGATACGGTATAGTATATGCCAGAATAGTTGATTTGGAGCGGGAGGAGCATATGTACGCCATTGAGTTTCACGCACATATGAAAGATGGCACGATTGAGATTCCCGAAGCATATCGGGAACGCTTGCAGGGAGCACTCCGGGTGATTATTCTCGCGCCTGATGTGACAACCGGACCGGATATGATCCAGCAGTTGCTGGACAACCCGTTGACAGCGCCAGATTTCCGCCCTCTGAGCCGCGACGAACTCTACGCTGACCGTGTCAAGTAAGCGCGCCAGCTTATGAATGCTTCACTCACAACCCCTTCGCCGGCAACGCAAGCATCGCCGTCAGTTCGCACATTCATTGACTCGAATGTATGGTTGTACGCATTTATCAAAGATCAAGATGCGCAGAAAAAGCAGCAGGCAAAGCAGATTATTGCCACCACAGCCGCAATACTGGTAAGCGTCCAGCTTATTAGCGAAGTTTGGGCGAATATCAAAAAACATCAACTGCTTGACGAGCCTGGCATTCGGGCACTCATTGACAGTTTCTATGCCCGCTACACCGTTGTCGATGTGACGTATCGCACGTTGCAGGAAGCCTCAACGCTGCGCGAGCAGTATACACTTTCGTACTGGGACAGTACCATTATCGCAGCAGCACTGGAGAGCGGCATAACTCGATTGCTCTCCGAAGATATGCAAGACGGGTTGTTGGTTCGCGGCACACTGATTATTGTCAATCCGTTTGTGTAGTTTCTACAGCGGATACGGCATCCCGCCGCGCCGGCGCACCGACATCATCGATGGGCGGCGGGTGTCGATTACGTTTCGGCGGGTGCAATTGGGGTGATCGAAACGTGAATGCTTATTCTCCAGGTTTCCCGTGATCAAGTGGATCAAGCAATGGGAGCAGGGGAATCCATTTGAAGTCCTGGATATCGTGTGTTACCAGGGTCAATTGAAAGGTAAGTGCGGTTGCAGCAACCAGCGAATCACCGAGAGTCATCCGCCGCTGCTGCCGCAGACTCACTGCCATATCAAGGACGGCGCCAGTGAGGGCCAGGATTGGAGCTGCACTGAAGAACTCCTCGAAAAATGCGCGTTCTTCCGCAGTAAGGCTGTGATACCCCAGCACTTCCACATAGCTGACGACTGATACGGCAGGCGTATACTCGGCAATCAGTGTGCGGAGCGCAGCATGCTCCGGCCGTGCCGCATAAATTATGATATTGCTATCGAGCAACATCAGCGATCTCGATCGGGCAACGGTCGCTCTTCGCGCAGGTCTCGCTCCCAGGCGAGTGGGTCGGAGATGGCGCCAGGCCCACCCAGTGCCGCCAATCGCTCGAGCGCAGCAGCCATGCGCTGACCACGCTCACTGCCAGTCCCAGGTGAAGCATCGGTGATTATTACGTATACCGATACCGGTGCATCGGAGCGCAACTCGGGCGGAACCTGGTCAGTCCATTCCAGGCGGTCACCATGCAGCATGGCGCGATAGGTTGTATGCATAGGATTTCCTCCGTCGAGCAAGGCCAATGAGACGTTACGGGGATTCAACTGCATTGTACCATGCCGGCTGCCAGGACTGGCTCTGGTTTTGCCCATCGATGGACAGCAGGTGACGAACGGGCTGCTGGTATTGATCCTGTTTCGCATGGTGTAGCAGGCACAGGGCTCATTGCAAAAAAAAGCGCGATTCGCGCCTGCGGCGCGCTGGGGAGGGAATATTCCCTCCCCAGACCCCACCCTCCGCGAGTCTCAGTCGAAATGCTTTACAGTTTCAGTACACAGTATGCAGAAAACAGAATACAGAAGAACAGCATTCAGGACACATGTGCGAGCAGAGGGGCGACCACAATCCGAATACCGACGTCGATGTCGTCGAAGCCGACGTCGCCCCCGTACCGCGCCCCGCAGCGAACATTTGCACTTGCGCCGAGATAGTACCCGCCTTTGACAACACGCCGATCGTCATCTGTAAAGGGTTCTTTTGCGCCTGGATGGAACTGCCAGATGTCCGTAGTCCACTCATCAACGTTACCGGCCATGTCAATTGCGCCGCAGGGTGCCGTGTTGGACGGATAGCAGCCCACCGGCGTGCTCCATTCCCACTCGCGGTCTTCCTGGTCTTCTTCGGTGGCAGCGCAGGCCGGGTTCCACACATCTCCCCAGGGATAGATCCGCCCGTCGCCGCCGCGCGCCGCCGCTTCCCATTCCGCCTCGGCCGGCAGACGCAGAACGTAGCCTGCCGGCAGCCGGCTCGCCATTGCATTGCTGAGCCACCTGGAGCTGAAACTGGTATTGCGGCTTTTCCTCATCGCGCGCATCCGGGTCGTCATCGCTGCTGCCGACCAGGTAGCGGCCGGCGGGCACCCGACAGAAGTAGCCGCTCTCGTCGCCGGCGGCGATCTTTGCGAGTTCGTTCCGCCAGTCATCAAGCGTCACCGGGAAACGCGGATCGCCAAGGTCGCCCAGCAAGAAGCCGGCCCGCACCCGTTCGGCCACCGGCAGGAATTGGCGGCGGTCGTTGAGCATGGTGGCCAGGCCATGTGCCAGGGTGCGGCGTAGCTCGTCGGTGGCCAGGCCCTGTTCGCGCAGGTAGTTCCAGTCGCGGTCGACGCCGATGTCGGCGGCCAGAAGCATGTCACGGTACCAGCGCTCGTCGTCCTTGGGCACGCCGTCGTCATTGCGGTCGAGCAGGCGACGCAGCACGATCTCAATCAGGTGGGGGTTGGTCGGCTGCACCACACCCAGGCCGAGCATAATTGGCACCTGCCAGCGGTCCTGGTCGCGGTGCTGCATAGTCAGCTTGACCGCTTGTGATCGAAGAGCAAGCGCGCCGCACCGCTCCCGTTCGGACGATCCGATGTGGTCGCCCGCAATGCCGGCATTGCATGCCGGCGATTCATTGAAGGCAACGCTGTTGGTTTGCGGCAATGTACGAACGCACATTGATCAATTCCTTCTCGGAGCGAATGATGCGTTCCCAGTAGCTGCGTTGCCAGAGGCGCATGTTGATTGGTGGCCAGTCCTGTTCTTTGACACCGCGTAAATAGGCGTTGGTGCTCATTGTTTTGAACCAGCCGACGACGGCGCCAAGAATCGGAGGTGCGCCGGCTGTGTGCATTGATTCTGAAAATACGAGAATGCCATGGAAATGATCCGGCATCAATATCCAGGCATCCAGGGCGACCAGCGGAAACCTGGTGGGCAATGCCAGCCACCAGTCGACAATCATCGTGCCGATGTCGTTGTAACACATGGTGGCCCGGCGGATTTCACCGAACAGCGGGCGACGCTCGTGGAGGCAGATCGTCACGAAATATGTGCCGGCCTGACGGTAATCGTAGCCGGGCCGACGAACTGATCGGCGATGGTGTTTGAACGAATCGTAGGGCATAGGAGCACCCTGGGCAAAGAGATCACCAGTCCTTGCCATTGTACCTTCCCGGCCCGATTGGTGATAGCGTTGCAACGATATGCCTATGACAACCAGACGATTTCCACACCCAAAGACCACACCAATAATGCCCCAACGTGGTTGCCCACCCCACAACGCCAACAATGCCCACAATGCCCGTAGGGGCGACCCGGTGTGGTCGCCCGCAATGCCACCATCCTTGCTTGCCATGCCACCATTGAATCCAATGGGCCATCGCATTGATGCCGGTAATTCATTGGGGGCAATGGTACGCATTGGGGGCAATGGTACGCATTGGGGGCGGGCACATTGGCCCGCCCCTACGGGTGTGGGCGGCAACGACAATGCCAACCCGTGCCCACAATGCCCGTAGGGGCGACCACACCGGGGCGCCCGCAATGCCACCATCCTTGCTTCCATCGGTTGATGCTCAGTTTGAGACGTCGTCACTCTTCCCGCAAGGCCAACGCCGGGCTGGTGCGCGCCATTTTCAATGCCGGGTAAATACCGGCCAGTACGGCGGCCAGCACGGCCACCAGCAACGCCTGGCCGAACAGAGCCGGATCCAACGCCAGATCCAGTGTCCAGCCAAATGAGCGCCGGTTGATCACGAAAATCAGAATCAGCGCCAGAATGACTCCTACCGGCATCGCCAGCAGCCCCGCTGCCAGGCCCATCAGTCCGGTCTGTGAGATCACCAGCCCCCAGAGCTGTTGTGGCGTCAGGCCGGTTGCCCGCAGCATGGCCAGTTCACGAGCTCGCTCCAGTTGCAGCGCCATCAGCGCACTTAAAATGCCGATGAAAGCCACAATGGTTGCCAGCATTTGCAGCACTGCGGTAATCGCAAAGGTACGATCGAAGATCTCGAGCGTGCCCGCCCGCAGCGCCCGGTTCGAGCTGATCATCAGCAACGGTGCCGCCTCGCCCGGCGCGCCCAGCGTGGCCGTGAAATCGCGCAACTGCTGCACAACGGTATCTACCTCGCGGTCATCGGCCACGTAGAGCGCAAAAGACGAAAGCGCCGGGTCGTCCCAATGTGCGCGGTAGGCCGCATAATCCATGCGGATCACACCGCGATCCGAGGTGTAATCGTAGTAGACACCGGCAATCGGGAAGTCGTGCTCACCGCGGTCGGTGCGTAGCCGCAGCGTATCGCCTATCCCCAGGCCACTGCGGAAAGCCAGCGGCTCCGAGATCAGCAGGCCGCCCTGCTCAAACAACTGCCAGCTCGCTGCGTCACCGCCCTCAATGAAATTGACCGCCGAGCGCCCCTGGCTGCTGTTGGTCGCAATCGCTACCAGGGTCACCGGGCCGGTTTCCGTGTCGACCTGCACACTGCGAAAGAACGAGCGCGCCACAATGCCGGGCTGGGCGGCGAACTGCGCGACCAGCTCGCGATCAAGGTTGCTGTCGACACGCGTTGCCATTGTGCTCGGCGGCGACACATAGATGTCGGCGATCAGCGTTTGCTCCAGCCATTGCACGACCGTCTGGCGGAAACTGCCGACCATAATGCCCACCCCGATGGTCACACTGATGGCGATCATCAGGGCGGCCACGGCAACCGCGCTCCGGCTGAGATTATTCACCAGGTCGCGACCGGCCATGTGCCCCAGCAGGCCAAAGAAGCGCCCTAGTACCGGGCGCAGCAATTCCATCAGGCCCAGCAATACCAGCGGCGTCAGCAGAGCACAGCCGATAATGACGGCGAACAGGCCGGCGAAGGCGCTCTGCACACCGAGTGTGCCGCGCTCCGGCGTCAGCCAGAGCAGCAGCAGGCCCAGCAGCAACAGGCCCAGGCCAAAGGCAGCCGCGCGCGGCACAATCCGCCGTACACCCGCCTCGACGTTGCTGCGTTGCAAAACCATTCGCGGTGGCGTCCGGGTGGCTTCAAAGGCTGGTACCGCCGTGGCGGCCAGCGTCGCAATGATGCCCAGCAGCAGCCCTTTCAGCAGCACGAAGGGCTCGATAGCCAGGCTGCGCACCGTCACCACAAAATACAGATCATTGATCGTACGGGTCACCAGTTGCACCAGCCCCCGCCCGAGCAGCGTACCCAGCAGCAAACCTATCGCGGCGCCGATCAGGCTGATCAGCAGCGCCTCGCCCAGCAACAGCAGGCCGATCTGCCGCCGCGAGACGCCGATGCAGCGCAGAGTACCGATCAGTCCGCGTCGCTGCACCACGCTGAAGGTCATGGTATTGTAGATCAGGAACATGCCGACAACCAGCGCCAGCAGACTGAGCGCAGTCAGGTTCAACTCGAAGGCTCGCGTCATTTGCTCGAGCGTGGCGCTCCGAGTTTCCGGGCGGGTTACTTCAGCGCCGGGCGGCAGCACCTGCTCCACGCGCGCCAGCATCGCGGCACCGGCCTCATCGTCGGGAATGATCAGGTCGATACGACTGATCCGCCCGAGCATGCCCAGCAACTCCTGAGCCGTCGCGATGTCGGCAATCAGCAGACCTTCCAGGGTGCGCGCACTCAAATCATCGGCAGGTTGCAGCAAGCCAACCAGGGTGGCCGTGTACTGCCGTGGGCCGACTTGCACCTCAAGTGTGTCGCCGACAGCGAGATCGTAGCGCGCCGCAGTTTGCGCGGCCATCAGCACCGCGCCCGGCTCGACGTAGAGCGGCGCCAGGTCGAGTTCCCGGCCCGCGAAGTCGGCGCCGGCCAGGTAATTGCGGAAGGGCGCTTCGGCCAACGGATCGACGCCGAAGACCTGAAAGGTACGCTCATCGAGCACCGGAATCTGCACGTAGCCTTCGACCAGCGGCGCCGAATTGCGCACGCCCTGCCCAACGCGGATGTCGCGGTAAAGCGACTCTGCGAGGCCGGTCGGGCCACCGCGCACCTGATGGGTCGCCCGGCCGGCCACCGTTTCGGTCGAGAGACTGAAGGCCTGGCGCGCACTGGCATTCGCCAGGTCGATCGCAACCACCATTGCCACGCCCAGCGCAACCCCGAGCACACACAGCCCGGCCTGCCAGGGATGGCGCAGCAGGTAACGGAACGAAGTACGGAAAAGCACCATAATACTTTTAGAATACCATGGTTCCGGCAGCAATTTCGTTTGATCTGGCGACTTCGCCGCAAGATCAAATGAGACGGAGTTGCCTTCCACGCTGCCGCAGGGAAAAAAGCTGAATCAGCAGTTCGTCACAAGCCGGCAGCGGTCGAACAGCAGCGCATAGAGTTTGCCGCTGACCTGGCGCGGCACTTCAATGAACTGGTAGCGCAGCATGCCTTCCCAGATCAGACCCTTGCGGAACTCCGGTGCGCGCACGATTGTCCACTGGGCAATCAGGCCAACATTCCAGTAAACGAGCAAGAGCGCGGCGGCAAGCAGCGGCCAGGGGCCGACCCGCTGCTGGAGCTGTTGCAGCAGAACGGCCAGGCCGATGATGAAGATTGGGGTACACTCGATCAGGCGGCGAAAGCCGAAAGAGCCGCTGAGATGCCAGGTGGTGCCGAACGCACCATTGATGTAGGTTTGCGCCAGGAAACCGAGCCCGAGCAAGGCGGCCAGCAGGGCATCGCGGCGGCCCAGCCAGATCAGGCCGATCAGCGCAACCGGCAGTACCGGCGCCCAGAGAAAGGCGCCGTGGCGTTGATCGATCAGCGTATTGAAGAAATTCGGGCTGAGGAAATTCAGCTTGCCGGCGACCGTCGCCGAGGGCCGCGGCTGGCCGTTGAGCACCTGGTAAGCCAGCAACTGCGGGCTGAGCACCAGCACCAGGACGCCCAGGAAGAGCAGGTGGGTCGCCAGCAAACGCCCGGCTTCCGGCCAGCGCCGGGCACGCGCGAGTTGCACGTAGGACACCAGGGCTTCGGCAGCCGGCATAATCAACAGCAGGCCAAGTTGCTCGCGGGTGATAGTCATCAGGCCACCGATCAGACCGAGCAGCGCCCAGGTGCCGAAGGAGCGCCGGGCCGGCTGTTCTGTCAGTGGTCGCTCCCAACCTCGTAGCCAGACCGTCAGAAATAAAGCCGCCAGAAAAAAGCCCGGCGCGTGCGACCAGGGCATCGCGATGAAGGTATAAAAAACCAGCGGCGTGGCCAGCAGCAGCGTCAGCGTGGCCAGCGTAGCGGCAAAGATACCGGCGAAGCGGCGGGCCAGGCCATAGCTGAGTTGCAGGCCGAAAAAGGAGTAGAGCACCGTCATAAAACAGATGCCCCAGATGTAGGGCGCCGAGTAGCCATTGGCCGGAATAGCGGCACCGAAACGGTTGGCCAGCCGCACGAAGCCATCGGCCAGCACAAACCCGGGCGCCCAGAGGATCGCCGAGCCGACCGGCGCGACGTTGCGCAGCCGGCCGGTGACCGGATGTGGATTGACCGGATCCTCGCGCAACAGGGCATTGAATACCGCCGGGTCGCCGTTTTCGCGGCCGATGGCAGCGAAATGCGCATACTCATTGCGAAAATCGAGATCGCCGTCAAAATAGATCGAGCGCAGATAGGCAACATACTGCACTTCATCGCTGAGCGCGACACGCGGCGTAGCCAGCGGCAGCAGCAACAGAAAGGCCAGCGCAATCGCCAACCGGCCATAATCCCACGATCGAATAATGCTGGTAAGCCGGTGCCACCAGTTGTGAAGCGGCCCGGCTGCATAAGCAGTTTCGTCAAACATAACCTCTGGAACACACCGGAGCGCCGGAGCATCGGGATGCTCCAGCGCTCCGGCGCTGCAGTCTTCCTGCGCTAGCGTTGCAGGAACGGCAGATAATCCCTGGGCAACGCCACGCTATTGACGTCGACCTCTTCAGCGAAGCAGACATTGGATACATTGCCGGCTCCATCCATAAAGCAGGCAATGACATAATAGGTGCCGGGCGTTATTTCATTCGCCGGCAGGCCGCCCGCCAGGCTCCAGTTAGGCACCGTGAAGGTATTGCCGGTCGAGCGAACCGGCACCGTCTGCCAATTGAGTGCCAGGTTGGGCAACAGCGGATCGGCTAGCGTCCGTGAGTTGGCAATCCAGAGACCCCAGATCCCCGAATTGGGGTAGAGATTGTCTTCGATGGCAATATTGGTGAAATCCAGATTCACGATCAATGCTGAACCATCGCTGCCGGGGCCGGCCTCAAGCGGTGCTTTCTCTTCGGTACCACTGCTTTCAGCATCGACAACCGGGGCGCTGCGATCATAAATGATGGTGAACGGGAAGAACTCCTGGTTGCCGGCATTGTCGCGGATGCGCACAATCAACGGAATAGCGCCTTCAGCCAGATCGCCGGCATCCGGCAGAGGAATAAAGTTGGCGAAATAGTTATTATTGATGGCATAAGGCGTCCCGAGATTGGATGTATCGATACCCAGCGTGAAATCGAGCAGGCCGCTACATTCACCGCGCCCATCAATCTCAACGAACACCACTGGTGCGCGGGTATAGTTGGGGTCGCCGTCTTCGGCACCGGGGAACTGGGCCAGATCGATGGCTTCGAGCGCCGCAGTCCCCGTCAGTTCCGCCAGGGCCGGCACATCAACGTAGGGATTGCGCAGGCTGATGGAAAGCTGCAAGCCGTTATCCAGGGTGACGTCATCGACTTTGGAGACCGCCTCAGCAATGCCGAGGGTCGTATTGCGCACCTGGGTATAAAGACGTGCCGGCAGACAGGTTTCCGAATTGCGCAAACTCTCGGGCACCGGAACGCTCAAGGGATTGGCAAACGGCTGCCAGCCGTTCGAGTCGCTCTCAGTATCATTCGGTGGTGCCCCCCAGCGCCAGCGCACCTGGTTCGGAGTGCCGCTGATATTCGTAAAGGCCACTTCGAGCGGCTCATCCGTACCGATAATCGGCGCATCGCCGGCAATGACCGGGCGCGCACTGATCGAAGCCGCACCATCGGCAGCAAACAAATAATACTGGGTCTGCAATCCGGAGCCGCTGAAGGCTTCGAGTACCACATGACCATAGGACTGCGCCCCGACCAGATTTGTCGAAGCACGCCCATTGAAAATTGCGCGACCGGCACTACTGACCTGGACTGCCTGCGGTGCAAAATTGTCGCCGGCAGGCCGAAAAGCATAATACAAATCATTCGGCCCATTGATATTGCTGATCCAGAAAATATGCAGATTGTTCTGCGCATCCGCAAGGATATTGACCGGGTCGAAAATTTCGGGGTCATTGACCAGGCGTGAAACCGGCCAGCTCCCATCAGGCTGGCGTTCGGCAAAGAAGAGCCCACCTTCCACGGCACGCCAGGCCACATAGCGCACACCTGTTCCAGAGATAGTCGCCGAGGGGCCGGCTGCCGTCTGGCCGGCGAGACTGACCTGCTGGCGATTCCAGCCGCTGCCGGTAAACTCAGCCACATAGACGTTCAGCAAGTCGCCGTCGGTCTGCGTATAGGCAGCCATAATCTCCCCATTGGGGCCGGCCGCTAAGGACGGGAAGCCAAATGCTGCACGTTCTGAAATGGCGCCCCCATCGCCGACATCGCGCCAGGATGCCCCATTATCGGTCGATAGCCGATAGAGCACCGGTGTATCGGGCGCACGCCAGGCCGCGAAGATGGTACCATCGCTACTGACGGCGAGGTCAAGATTGACGCGAAACTGCCCGCCGCCGCTGACAATGACGCGCGTCGGCCCCCAATCCCCGGTTGCCGGCCGAAAGCGATAATTAATGTTCTGTTCAGACTGATTGATCCAGGCATAATGCACATTGCCCTGCGGATCAACCGCAATCGCCGTCGAGGAAAAATCGGACTGACCGGGCGCATCGCCGAGGCGCGTGGGCTCCGGGAATGCGCCGCCGGTATCCGGCTTGGACCAGTAGTTGGCATCATCGCGGTTGGCATTGCCGGAGACATGCACCGTATTGGTCGCGCTGGTCGCAGCGACGTCGGGGAACTTCACCTGGTTGGAATCGGGCAGGGTGGTTTGCAGGATAATTCGAGCATTGCCGCCAGAGCCTTGCGCCATGACGGTTGGCGAAACGGAAGGCATGCCGGCCAGCAACACTGCTGCACAGGCCAGAAACACAATCGAGCGGAATACCATTCGACACTCCAGAACTAGAATATTCGTAGCACAGTTCGCAGAAGTTCGTGGTAGGTTACCGGGAGCGTGAGTGCTCGGCCCGCGCTCTCAGGCCACAACTCGCTGCAAAATTCCGAAAAGCGGTAGTCGCGACCGAAATCGTACCCGGCACGATTGCTGCCGGCGAACGCCTCGTTACCGCTACCGCATACAAACCTGGTACCAATTGAACCTCAGGGCAGCACAAATACGGTGGGCAACAAAGGCCGGAAGCATAGCGCCCCCGGCCTTCACTATCTCCGGCGTGGCGTGGCCCGAGTCAGACTATTACCGACTATTGCCGTAAAACAGCCGGGTTACTTATTGAGCAACCACCAGCACATCATCAAAAGCCAGATTACCGATAGCGCGTGTATACAGGCCGGCAGCGCCGCTGCTCAGGCTGTCGTCTTCCGCCTCAGCGACCAGTTCGCCATTCAGAATGACCTGGATTGTGCTTCCGTTGACACTCAACGACAGGGTATTCCAGGTGTAAAAATCATAGCCTGCGGTTTCCACACTGGCCAGCGTGGTCACCACACCATCCTCAACTTTTTCCAGCACCTGCTTAGGGGTATCTTCGTAAAAGTTGGCGAGGATCCGATAGCGATAGAAACTATCGCCCTGGAGACGGGCAACCAGGCCGGCGTTGCCATTGCCCTTATCATAGAACTTGACACTGATCGTATAATCCGTCCAATCGCTCTCACCAATCAGCGCCAGCGTTTCCTGGGGGCTCGGATTGCCGAGGTTGGCGGTGCGTGCCTGGTTCAGCATGCCGTCTGCGACTGCCCACACTGAACGGCTCTCAGGCAGTACCGCTTCCAGGTCAACAATCTGCCAGTCATTCAGGGCGCTTTCATTGGCAAAATCGCTCTCGTACACCATATTGCCGGCGGCAAGCCCGGCCGGTGTCGTCGGTACCGGCGGCATCGTCGGCGTTGGCGGCATATCGGGGTACTCAATCAGGGGCGGGGCTTCCTGGGCCTGACCGGGGCGCATATTCATAAACACCGCGACCGCGACCAGCGCAACAGCAATGACCCCAAAGATCCCGGCGGTAATGACATTTGTATTGCTTCGATGCTTCATAGCTCGGCTCTCCTTTGCCTGCGGCAGTGGGCACACACGGAGTTTTTATGCCGGATGCCGTAACCTGGCCCGTCGGTCGCAGCATCAGTGTTTTCGGTCACTGGCAAACCCTCTGGCATTCCTAACAAGTAAGTGCATTACAGGTATGGAACTGCATACTAGTACCGTTTCCCTATTTTGTCAACGATTCTCCACCTGAAAAAGTTCCTACATATGGCTGATACACTGCCAGCAGTGCCGCCGCAATTCGCGCAGAACTGAAGTCAGCCGCCATTGCGCGGGCACGCGTACTGCAATTGTGCCATAACGCACGATCACCAAGCAAGAGCAAAATGCCCGCACCAAGCGCCTCTGCGGCACAGGGCTCAACGACAACCCCGGCCCGCTGCGCTCGCACATAGGCACTCACACCGGTGCTGCGCGTTACCACGGTTGGCGTGCCTACCGCCGCTGCTTCGATGGTCACCCGGTTAAAAGACTCGGCCACCGAAGGGACAACCAGCACATCGGCGGCGGCCAGGTACTGGATGGCGCCGGATTGAGGCACCGCGCCGGCAAAGACGACGTCGGCGCTCAGGCCTAGTTCGGCGCTGCGTCGGCGCAAAAAATCGCCATAATCGCCGAAGCGCGGGGTCTGCCGGGTCGGTCCGACAATCAGCAGTTGGGGGAAACAAGCATGGGCCGACAACTGCGGCATGGCTTCCAGCAGGTAGTTCAGCCCCTTGAAGGGATGCAAACGGCTCAGGCTCAGCACAATCGGGCGCTGCGGATCGAGGCCGTGCCGCGCTTGAATCTGCCGGCGCGCCGCCGCCCGCACCAGGGTCAGGTCGGCAGTCGGCGGCGGAAAGCAACTATCATTGATATTATAGGGAATGGTATGCACGTTCGCTGCGGCGGCGCCCATGCTGATGGCCAGCGCCCGGATCTGCGGTGAGTCGGCGCGCAACAACGCCGCCCGTCGAAAGACCAGCGGCAGCAACGCCCGCACGCTCGCGAAACGTGCATAGCCGTAATCGAATTCCGGTACGGCCATCACATCGGCGCCCGGCAAGGTCACCGCCAGTGGTGGGCGCAACGAGCGCGGCAGCAGCGCCGCCACCAGGCCCAGCGGAAACGCCGTTTCGATATGCATCAGGGCGTAGCGCCGATCGCGCAGGAACCGCCGGCATTGCTGCATGGCGCCGGCCAGGTAGGGGTAATGCAGCAGCGGCGCCAGCACCCGGTTGGCCAGTTTCAGCGCCGGCCCGGCACTGACCGGCAGCCGGTGAACCAGAATCCCGTCTTCCAGGGTGCTGCTCAAGCGGCGCTGTCCGGCGGCCAGTGTCAGGATCTCGGTCTCGAGACCCTGCCGGCGCCACTCACGAATCACTTCGCTGTGAATGGCATTCGCCAGCGCCGCGCCATCGTAGCGCGGAATGAAATACAGGATCGTCACGGTTGCTCACGCCTCCACAACTGCAGCGCACGCCCATAGCGGGTGCGGATGGCAATCAGTTCGTATTCGGCTTCCAGCACCGCAGCGCCACCGAAATAATCGTCCCAGATCCGTGGAATATATGTCGGCCGGCGCTGGTTCAAGACGTAATCCGGGTCACGTTTCTCGTGACCGGCCGTGCCTGCCCCCATGTTTGCCACTGCGACTCGCGCAATGTGCCGGTCGGTCAGGCCAAGCAAATCGATGGTCGTGCGCTGGGAATAATAGGCAATCGCTCCGGCGCCCAGTGCGGCCACACTCTCCTCGGGCGCTGCATGATCGGCCAGCCACCAGCCCAGTTCGCGCCAGATCCAGACGCTTTCGTTCTGGCCGGCCAGCAGATAATCGCTCGGTACGGTGCGCAATAGCGCGTAGGTACTGTACAGGATCAGCAAGATCGCCAGGCTGGCCGCGACCAGCCGGCGCTGCCAGGCAAAATCACTGTTTATGTCAACTAAATACACCAGACCGCCGGCGATCAGCAGAGCGATCCAGGGCAGGAGCGGCACAAAAAAGCGTTCGCCGGGAAAATGATCGCCGCCCACGACGACAATGTAGGCACTATAGACACTCACCAGCAACAGCGCGAAGCCGGGCCAGCCCCGGAGCGCCTGCCTCCAGTCACGCTGAAACAACAGCAGACCGGCCAGCACCATGGGCCCGCCCATGATCTCGGCGAAATTGCCGGCATATGCCAGCCCGCGCTGGAATTGCTCGCGACCGCCACCGGTCTTCGCATAAAATGTGTTCGGCAGCAAATCGCCGTAATAGCCGTAACGCCAGAGAAAGAAGGGCAGCACCATCAGCAGGTAAGCGGCAAGGCAAATGATGGGAGTAATGGATGATAGATTTTTCATTATCCAGTTGCTGAACAGCCAGTGACCGAGAACCAGCACGCAGACCAGCGCGCCCTCGGGGCGAGTCAGGGTGGCCAGAGCCAGCAGCAGGCCGGTGAGCGCGGCCCGCAGCAAGCCGGATTGCTCGCGGGTCGCCAGATAGCTCGCGCCGGCTGCCAGCACCAGCAGCGTGAACAGGCCGGTCTCCAGGCCTCCCCCCCGTGCCGTGTGGATGAGCAGGCTCTGACTGGTTGCCACCAGCAGTGCCGTCACGAAGGCCACACCGTCGCCGGCCAGCCGGCGAGCCAGCCGGAAACTGCCGAGCACAATCGCCAGCCCGATAACAATGCCGGACATATACGTCCAGAGTTCTATGTCGCCGTCCAGTCGCAGCACCAGCGCGGCCAGTACCGTCCACAGAAAATTGGTATAGCCCTCGACGCGCTCGCCGACATTGTAGACCAGGCCATGGCCCTGGGCCAGGTTCTGGGCGTAGCGAAAGGAAATGAAGGCATCGTCGGAGATCCAGCTCGGGAAAAGCATGCCACTGAAGCTGACGAAGACCATCAGCAGCGCCAGGCCCAGGCGGGTCAGCAGTGGGGCGGCCATGCCCAGGGCGACAGCCAGGAAGGGCAATCCCAGCAGGAAGCGCCAGTCGAAGGGCAACGGCGAGGGTCGGCCAAACGGCAGGAGCAAGAGCCAGCTCGCGGCCAGCAGGCCACAGCCAAGCAGCGCCGGTAGCGGCGGTGTACCAAACACCCGCATCCCGGCCCAGAGCGCCAGCAGCCCCGGCACCAGCAGGAGTGCGGTACGCTCGGGGCCGCCCGGCACCGGCTGGATCCACAGGCCGCCGACGATGACGCCGAGTTCGCGTGCATCACCGGGCGGGCTGAAGGCTTCGGTAGCAATGCCGGCCCGCAGCATACGTTCGCCCGGCGGGGCCGGCGGCAATAGCAGTTGGTAATTGCGATAGGCAACACCGGGGATCACCGTGGCCAGTTCGCGCTCGTTGGCCGTAAAGGTCAGCGGTACGCCCCGGTGCTCGGGAGCGGCCCGCAGGCGCCAGCTCAGCCGATACTGCGGCGCGACACTATAGCCGCCGAACATCTGCAAAAATGCGTAAGATTCGCTCCAGCGATACTGATCACCCGAAGTCAGCTCCAGGCCATGAAAGCCAACCAGGCGCGTCGCCGTATTCGGCTCGCTTTCAACCATATCGAAAATCATCGGCAAACTGCGCTGCCCGCCGAAAAGGCTCAGCACTATGATAAGTGCCAGCAGTAACAGCAGGCTGAACAACTCCAGGGGCAGCGCAAAGCGACGGCGGAGCGAGGCAGCTTCGGCGGAGCGGGCTGACTGAAAAACGAACTTCATGACCCGGTTGATGATATCTGCGATTGATCGGCAGCGACGCCGGTTTTGTGCAACGCAAACATCACATACAGCGGATCGCTGCCGTCCAGCAATTCTTCGAGCGGATGCACCAGCGTCGCCAGCAGCCAGTCCTTCAGCACGAACTTGCGCCAGTAGCGCGTCAGCCGAGTCTCGTGGTAGCGCCCATTGAGCAAGCCACGCCCGAAAGCCCGCCAGTCGGCGATACGCGCCCGCGCCGGCCGCACATACACCCGCTGAATATCGTCGACTGTATAAAAACGGAAAAACGAACCGGCTTTGCCTTCCTGCACAAAGCTATTGCGCCCGACCTGCTTGAAGGGCCGGATGCCGGCAAAAAACGCCGTGCGTTCGCTGCTGGTAAAGGGGAGCGTCATCGCCGCAATGCCCCCGTTCGCCAGTACGCGCCCGATCTCGCCTCCGACGGCCTCGTCATCAGGAATATGTTCGAGCGAGGAAACCGCACTGAGCCGGCGCACAGCCGCATCACGCAGCGGCAACCGGGTCGCATCGGCGACCAGCGGGAAGAAGCGGCCATCGCCGGGGCGAGCCGTGGCCCGGCGTTTGTCGCGCTGCCAGCGCACCCGCTCGGCCGCCAGCTCAATCACCACCACATCAATGCCCTCGCGGGCCAGCATATGCGGGAAAGACGAGGTGCCCGAGCCGACATCGACAACGAGGTCACCGGGTTGCAAGCGCAACGCCCGTGTCGCCCAGGGATATTCGATCAGCCGCCAGAGGCTGAAATCATTGACGGTTTCCAGCAGAATGCGCCAGCCGTTGAGCGCGACTTCGTAGGCGATGCAGCGCAGCCCCGGCAGGCGAACAGGTTTTTCGGCGGTGGGTTTCGTCAGTGGATTATGAGTCGTTGTTGTCATGGATTATTCCGGATATGTTCGGCGCCAGCCTGGCTGCCGGATCAGCGCAACCCGATCTCCAGAAACGCGATACTCAACTCGCGATCCGCATCGTTGGGATGCGGATCGGCCATAGCTCGCAAGTATAGCACATGCTCGCCGGGTTCCAGCAGCAGACGCACGCTGCGCCGCATCGCGGCCCGGCTGACTTCGAGGCTGCCGTGGGGCCGATCAGCGAGGCGCAGTTCGAGGCGGCGACTACGCTGAAAACTCTCCATATGCAGATCGAGCGTCACCACCTGCGGCGTCTCCAGCGGATTGTAGAGCCGGAGCTCGGCCGCATCCTCGATCCAGCGCCAGTGCCGGCTGCCGTCCTGCTCGAGGTCGCCCCAGCCCGCCCCCAGGTAAACCAGCGGGCGCGGCTGTTCCAGGCGCGGCAGCGGGTACATCTCCAGCAACTCGTCGCGGTAACTTGCTTCCAGACCCATCTCGGCCGTCATCTCGCGCATCAGCGGCCATTTGCTGCCGGAAGACTCATGCACCACAATATAACGAATGTCGAGGGCGGCCAGTGCCTCAGTGGCCAGTTCCGGCCAGCCGTGGCGCAAAATATCGTCGGGCCGGCTGGTACCGAAGCGCAACTCGCGAATGCCGGGATAATAGACACCGAAGGGATAGGGCGGCTCGCGCCCGATGAAGCCGCCGATGATCGGCCAGCCATGCACCGTCTGGTACCAGAGATGCTCGCTGTTGGAAATATTCAAATGCGTCGGGATGGGCAACAATGCGCCGTCGGCAGGCGGCAGTTGCGCATAGGCCGATGAAATCGGGCGCGAAAAGGTTGGCCAGCGCACTGCCAGACCATCGACGAGCATCACCGCCAGCAGCAAGCCACCGGCGAGCAGGCGCGGCTGCTGTGGCCGGCGGCGCAGCAGCGCCAGCACCCCGTGTGCGGCGAAAAGTGCCGTGAGCAGAATCGTCAAGATTACAAAATGGTTGGGGCGATGGCTGGAACGAATGCCGGGCAGGTCGGCAATCAGCGTATAGGGCATGGGCAGACCAGTGCGCCAGCCGAAGAGCTTGAGCGTCTCGCCCATCGCCAGGCCGGCCGTGATGATCAGCAGCAGCCCCCAGCGCCAGTCGCTACGCCAGGCAGAGCGCGCACCAATCAGGGCCAGCAGCACCCCGACCAGACCGATGGCGACGTTCCAGAGCATTGCTTCCGGGTAAAGCCCGGTATAGTAACGGCTGATCGTCTCGCCCCAGAGCGGGTGGAGCGGGCTGGGCAAAAAGAAGGCCACCAGGTCGGCGGCGCTGCGATCCTTGAAAATGCGCGCATCGCCGAGATAGGTATCGCCGGTGAGCAGCAGGCCGTAGAGTCGCGGCGCCATCAGCAACAGCCAGATGCCAATTGGCGCCAGCCCCCAGGCCAGCCGGGCAAAGCGATCGCGCCAATCGCTCCCCTTGAGCGCCCAGAGCCCGGCCGCCATGCCGGTGTAGATCAGGCAGAACAGGCCGTAGTACCAGGTGCCCAGGCCGACCCAGAGCAACAGCAGGCCGCTCGCCAGCAACCAGGGCCAGCGTCGCCGCTCCAGCAAAATGTGCAGCACCAGCAAATAGAGCGGCACCCACTGGATCGACGCCATTTCGAGCTGGGCATCGACTACTTTTTGCAGGTGGAAAGGCGCCAGCGCATAGATCGCCCCGGCCGGCAGCGCCGCCAGGTCGAGGTGCAGCGCCGGTGTACCCGGTGGCGCGTGACGGCCCAGCACATGTCGCACAAACAAAAAGCTGAAGTAGCCGCCAAGCACAAAACCCGCCAGGATCAGCAGATTATAGGCCGGCAGCGGGCCGAAGAGCAGCGTGATCGGCAGCGCCAGCAAGCCCTGCGGCAGGCTCAGCGTCTGCCAGAACAGATCCAGGCCGTCGGGGTAGAACAGGAGCGGCGTAACATAGGGATCCTGACCGCTACGGAGCGCCTGCGCCGTCCACCAGACATTCCAGATCCCCAGGAAAGCATCGACCGAACCGGGGCCGTTCGCCAGAATCAGCTGATCGAGCCGCAAAGCCAGTGGAAAGGTCGCCGCAATGGCCAGCAGCACATAACAACTGAACACCAGCCCATGAACGCGCAGGCGAGTCTGTGCAAACATACGAAAACGTTCGGGTTTTGCAACGGCTGTCATGTCCACGCCGCGATTATAGGCCTTTGTCGATGATCGGTCAAAGTGCAAAAGTGCATCAGGAAAACCTGGCAGCATGACGCAGGATGTAACTCCGCTGTAACTATCTCTGGTACCCTTTGCACAGGTTACTGTGACGGAGGGTTTCTCCGCCTCCCACCGCACGGAGCCCGTACCAACGCCACACAAAGGCCGCCGTTTTTACGGCGGCTTTTGTGTGTCAAAAATACCCGGTGGTCTGGTGGCTCTGCCACCAGACCACCGGGTATTCTTCACGGATAGGAATTACGCGGTCGCCCCGCAAATGGGCCGGATTCGCCTGCGGCAGGGCGGAAAACCCCGCGGTGGCCAGCATCCAGAAATTTACCGCCGGGCTGTGAAACCGGCGCAGCATGACTGCGCCGGTTTCATCAGGAAAA
Organism: Chloroflexaceae bacterium; assembly: GCA_034437175.1. Taxonomy (GTDB): domain Bacteria; phylum Chloroflexota; class Chloroflexia; order Chloroflexales; family Chloroflexaceae; genus DAOTUJ01. The sequence goes on from DAOTUJ010000104.1 coordinate 19,836, forward strand.
ACTTTCGCAATATCACAAATATTGTCGTATAATAGCAAGCAATCTGATTACCCCTTTCCATGTGGCTCATTGCGAGACACTGTGATATGCTACCGGGCCGGTGACCGCAATGGTGCGCCGCCGGCTCCTGAGGAGAGATCGCACCATGGCCGATATTATTCCGCTGCGCAATACCTCGCAAGCCGGGCCGGCCGAGCCTTTCAAAGAAGGTTCCTGCAAACTGCATCCACAGACAATGTGCCCGGCATTCGGCGCTTTACGGGTGCTGTCGCGCATCGAGGGCGCCCAGCCTACGATGATCACCGATACCGGCTGCCTCTACGGGCTGACTTTTGTAACCCATTTTTATGCCGCCCGCAAAAGCATTGTCGCGCCGGCGCTGGGCACTGCCGAGCTGTCGAGCGGCAAGCTGCAGGAGGCCGCCAACGCGGCCATCGCCGAGGCCGCCAGCGAGCCGAACGTCAGTATGATCCCGGTCATCTCGCTCTGCGTCGCCGAGACAGCCGGCCTCTCCGAAGAACTGCTGCCGCGCGAAGTCGACGGCAAACCGGTGGTGCTGGTACGCGTGCCGGCTTACGCAATTCATTCGCACCCCGAAGCCAAAGACGTGGCGCTGGCAACCGTATTGCGCCGCTTTGTCGAAAACGATGTCGCGGCTGAAACCGGCACTCTGCTGCTCATCGGCGAGGTATTCCCGGCCGACCCGCTGCTGATCGACGGGGTACTGCGACGCATGGGCGGGCGCGTGCTGACCACACTGCCGGGCCGACATATCGACGAACTGAAAATGGCCGGGCGCGGCGCGGCGGTTGCCGCACTGCATCCGTTTTATCGCGAGACAGTCACGGCGCTACGCGAACGCGGCATCGGCGTCGTCAGCGGCGCGCCCATCGGCATCGAGGGCAGCGCGGCATGGTTGCGGGCAGTCGGCGCGGCGCTGGATCTCGATGAAGAACGGGTTGAGCAGGTCGTGGCCGAAGAAGAGCAAAAAGCGCACGATTTTCTGGCCGCCCGCCCGCTGGCAGGGGCACGCATCCTGGTTTCCGGCTACGAGGGCAACGAGATGCTCTATGCCCGCCTGCTGATCGAAGGCGGCGCCGAGGTGCCCTACGTCAGTACCAGCATCGGGCCGAACATGTTCACCGCCGCCGACGAAGCCTGGCTGCGCGCTCACGGCACCGAGACTATCATCTATCGCAAGGCCATCGAAGACGACCAGCAGGCTATGGATCACTGGGATTTCAACCTGGTGATCGGCACAACCACGCTGGCGGCCTATGCCAAGGAGCGCGGTCTGCCCTCGGTGTACTACACCAACATTTTGAGCGTGCGCCCGCTGTTTCTGGCCGACGGCATGATCGCCAGCCTCAGTTTCACCCGCGACTTGCTACAACGCAAACCACTCTATGATCGCATGCTCGATTTCTTCGGCGAATAGTGCCGAAAATGCGTCGGCGACCGCAAATGCCGTTTTTCGCCCCATTCGACTGCGCTCAGGGCAGGCTCCGGCAGGGCGGAAGACACGATTTATTTCCATTGTTCTGGCGGCTTTGCCGCCAGAACAATGGAAAAAGATGGTCATTTCTATGCTGCCGCAGGCGAACATGCCATTGCGGTTTGAGCAAACGCACCAACCGCGTAAGTCGTGTCAAACGACAAACGAGCTTATTGTCATCGAGGCGGCGAAGCCGCCTCGATGACAATAAAAAGTCTCCTTCCACGCTGCCGCAGGCGAAGAAGCTCGTTGCGCAGCAACAAATACTACGATCAAAAAATTCTAGAAGCTAGGAAGCCTTATGACTATTGGATTGATCCGCGATATTTCCGATACCAGCAGTTACTGGGGTGCGAGCTGGGTGTTCGGCTGTTTCCCGGATGTGCATATTGTCTGTGATGCACCGATTGGCTGTTACAACCTGCTCGGCATGGCTGTCACCGATTACACCGATGCGCTGCCGCACCTGGCCAACCTGACCCCAACCAGTATTCGCGAAGAAGATGTGATCAACGGTACGGCCGGGGCTCTCAAGCGCACCATCGATGATCTGCGCAAGCTAGGCCGGCTCGAAAACAAGCGCCTGATCGTGGTCAGTACAGCCGAGAGCGAGATGATCAGCGCCGACCACAGCCGCTACCTGCCGACACTCGATCCCGATGCGCGCTTCTTCTGGAGCCGCTCGCTCGAACAGGACGAATGGCAGGGCCGTGAGCGGGCACTGCTCTTCGCCTGGGAGCACTACGGCAAACCGCAGGTGCCCCACATGCCCGCACCGCGCCCACGCACAGTAAACATCATCGGGCCATCGCTGGGGTGCTTCAATGCACCCTCGGATCTGCACGAAGTTCGCCGGCTGCTGGAGGGCATCGGCGTCGAGATTAACCTGGTTTACCCCTACCAGAGCAGCATCGCCGATACGCCGAAGCTGGCCGATGCCGCCGCCAATATTGTGCTGTACCGTGAGTTCGGCGAGAGCCTGGCCCGCGAACTGGGCCGACCCTACCTGTTTGCGCCCTTCGGCGTCTTCGGCACCACCGATTTTCTCAAAGAACTGGGCCGGCTGCTGGCATTGCCGGCGGAACATGTCGAAGGCTTCATCGCAGGCGAGAAACGCAGCACCCTACAACCGGTCTGGGATCTCTGGCGCGGGCCACAGAGTGACTGGTTCGCCACCGTGAACTGCGCGATTGTCGCCGGGCGCAGTTATGTCACCGGGCTGAAGCAATTCCTGGGCGAAGAACTGGGCATGCCGATTGTCTGGTCGTCGGGGCGGCCGCGACTGGCCGAGGAGCCGGACAATATCGAGATTCGGCGGCGGCTGCACCAGAAGGCACCGGCCTTTGTCTTCGGCAGCATCAACGAGAAGATCTACCTCTCGGAAGCCAATGCGCGAGCGAGTTTCTTTATTCCGGCAGTGTTTCCCGGCCCGGTGGTACGGCGCACCGTCGGCACGCCGTTTATGGGCTACTCCGGCGCGGCCTACCTGATGCAGGAACTGGTCAACCGTTTCTACGAGAGTGTGTTTAACTTCCTGCCGGTCGAAGGCATCAACAAAACCGCGCCGGCCGAACGCGCCGCCTCCGAGACAATGCCCTGGACTGAGGAAGCCACCGAGCGACTGAATCAGGCATTGGACGGGGTGCCCTACCTGGCCCGCATCAGCGCCAGTCGCTCGCTGCGCCTGGCCGCCGAACAGTCCGCTCGCAGCCGCGCTGCCGCCGAAGTCACGCAGGAAATCGTCGAGGCGGCAATTGAGCATCGGGGTGAGGGGTGAGGGGGAACGGATCGATAGGGTCTCATTGCACGTTTCTACCATAGCTCTCACAAAGATTGAACCAGTATCAACGGCCAGGCACTGCATCGGGATACGCTCCCATGGTAGTTCTTTAATTCCTGGTTCTCTGGTTCTGGCTTCGCGCCCCCACCAGAAATTCCTCAGCTTCGGGTATCATGCAGAGGTGCGCTGCGATGGTACAAACGAAAGCGAGACATATGCATATTCTGGTGACCAACGACGACGGCATCGAGAGTCCGGGGCTGTGGATCCTGGCGGCGGCGCTGCGTGACAGCGGGTTGGGTCGGGTGACGGTGGTGGCGCCCGATAGCGAGTACAGCGGCTACAGTATGAGCCTGCCGCCGCGCGAAGAAAACCTGATCGCGCCGGTGGCCCCGCCCGACGAATTGTATGAGGGCATAACGGCCTATGCACTGAGCGGCACTCCAGTGAACTGTGTGACGTCGGCGATGCTGGGGATGGCCGGTGCCATACCGGATCTGGTAGTTTCGGGGATCAACCGTGGACTGAATACTGGCACAAACGTGATGCTCAGCGGCACGGTCGGTGCGGCAATGATGGCGACGCTCTGGGGGTTGCCGGGTTTGGCGGTCTCGGCACATGTTGTGCACGACCATGCGCCGGCCTGGCAGGAAGCAGCGCAAGCCGCCGTGCGCACGCTGCCGCTCCTGGAAGGCACCCGCCGCTCGGCCAATACCGATCAGCATATCATGCTGAACGTCAATGTACCGAATGTTTCAGCGCAAGGGCCGCTGAAGGGCTACCGGCAAACCCGGCTCTCGGAATTTTTCTACGGCTGGTTCATCGGCGTGGAAGAACTGGGCTACGACAGCCAGGGCCGCCGCCGCTTCCAGTACACCTTCGACCGTAGCCGGCGCCAGGTCGACTTCGACGAAGACAGCGACAACGGCGCGATTGCCGCCGGCTATATCTCTGTCACGCCGCTGAACCCGATGGGCTCGCATCGTCACGTCGACATCGGCGCAGCCCTGGCGGCGCTGGAACTACCGTAGGAAGCGGGGAAGCGTTCAAGCGCCTCCTGCTTGAACGCTTCCCTACTGCGAACAGCGTAAGCCGGGTGTGCCGAAACGTTCTGCCCGTGCGCCAGATCCCGCTTCCGGGAAGCTTCTTCTGACGAGCAGCGGGCTGCCGATGCGGGTGCTGCATGGCAGCATTCCGTCGCAGCAGCGCGAGAAGCTTCCCGGAAGCGGTC
>DAOTUJ010000105.1:0-82078 GCA_034437175.1 Chloroflexaceae bacterium
GACGAAGTCCTCGAAATCGGCTATCATCGGTCTACCTCCGCTGTGGCTGCTGGTTCCCTAAGCAAGACCAGCCATACCATAGCGGAGGCTGTTTCGTCAATTGGTTTCAACTAGCACAAGTCTCAACTAGGAAAAAAGTATGAGCACGACACCATCGGTAGTTCCACAGAGTTACATTCGCGATAACAGCACTAATCTGCTGGAGTGGATTCGATCCTGGTTTTTTACCCTCGATCACAAGCGTATCGCGATCCTCTACCTGATTACTATCAACCTGTTCTTCCTGCTGGGTGGCGTCGCTGCCTCGCTGGTACGCGCCGAACTGGTATCGCCACAGGGCGACCTGCTTTCGTCGGACGCCTACAACAAGGCGTTTACCATTCACGGCGTGATCATGATTTTCTTTTTCCTGATCCCGAGTATTCCAGCGGTGCTTGGCAACTTTCTGCTGCCGCTGATGCTCGGCGCACGCGACCTGGCCTTCCCGCGGCTGAACCTGCTGAGCTGGTATGTCTTTGTGATCGGCGGGCTCTTCACGCTGACGGCAACGGTTGCCGGCGGCGTGGATACCGGCTGGACTTTTTATACACCCTACAGCACCACCTACGCCAATAGCAACGTGCTGCTGACCGGCCTGGGTGTATTCATTATGGGTTTTTCCTCGATCCTGACCGGGCTGAATTTCATCGTATCGATCCACAAGATGCGTGCGCCAGGGCTCACCTGGTTTCGCCTGCCGTTGTTCGTCTGGGCGCAATATGCCACCAGCCTGATCCAGATCCTGGGCACGCCGGTGGTCAGCATCGCGATTTTGCTGCTCGCTGCCGAACGTGCCTTCCGGCTCGGCATCTTCGACCCCAGCCTGGGCGGCGACCCGCTGCTCTACCAGCACCTGTTCTGGTTCTACTCGCACCCGGCCGTCTACATCATGATTTTGCCGGCCATGGGCGTGGTCAACGAAGTGATTTCCTGTTTCTCACGCAAGCGCGTGTTCGGCTACGAATTCATCGCCTTTTCCTCGATGGCGATTGCGGTGATCGGCTTCCTGGTCTGGGGCCATCATATGTTCGTCAGCAGCCAGTCGATCTATGCCGGCCTGATTTTCTCCTTCCTGACCTATTTTGTCGCAGTGCCCTCGGCCATCAAGATTTTTAACTGGACAGCGACGCTCTACAAAGGTTCGATCTACTACAGCACGCCGATGTTGTACATTCTCGGCTTCATCGGCCTGTTCCTGATCGGCGGGCTTACTGGCCTGTTCCTCGGCGCCACTGCGCTTGATGTACACCTGCACGACACCTATTTCGTTGTGGCCCATTTTCACTACGTGATGGTCGGCGGCTCGATTATGGCCTATCTGGCCGGCCTGCACTTCTGGTGGCCCAAGATTACCGGGCGCATGTACGATGAGATCTGGGGCCGCATGTCGGCTGCCGTGGTCTTTGTCGGCTTCAACCTGACCTTCTTCCCGCAGTTTATCCTGGGCTTCCTGGGCATGCCCCGGCGCTACCATGCGTACCCGGAAGAATTTCAGCTTTACCACGTGCTCTCGACTGCCGGCGCAACCGTGCTGGCCGTCGGCTACATGATGCCGGTCGTCTACCTGCTGATTTCCCTGAAATGGGGCAAAGTTGCCGGCCCCAATCCCTGGGGCGCCAAAGGCCTGGAGTGGAAAACTACTTCGCCGCCGCCGCAGGAGAATTTCGAGCGCATCCCGGTCGTGACGGAAGAGGCATACGCATATCCATTGGAGGAACCGGAACGTGACGCAGCATCCTTCCGGCCTGGCTCACCACTTTGATACGTTAGAACAGCAGCGCGAAGCGGGGACGCTGGGTATGTGGGCATTCCTGGCAACCGAGATCATGCTGTTCGGTGGCATCTTTATGGCTTATATGGTCTACCGGACTGCCTTCCCTGAGGTGTTCATCGAGGGCAGCCACCACCTGAATATGCCGCTGGGCACGATCAACACGGTCATTCTGCTCGTCAGCAGCCTGACAGCCGCGCTGGCGGTGTATTCAGCGGAGCATGGCCGGCGCAAGCAGATGGTCGGCTTGCTCCTGACGACGATCGTGCTGGGGCTGGTCTTTCTCGGCATCAAAGCAGTCGAGTATGGCGAAAAATTTTCGCATTGCGCCGACCCGAACTACGGCGAATGTCTGGTACCGGGCGACAATTTCCGCTGGCCGGGCGGTGAAGGCGCTGCAGCCGAAGATGCGGTGGATGCCACCGCCGCGCACGGTGCCATAACCGGCGAAACAGCACTGATCCCGCCCGACAGCCAGGTTGTCGCGCCACCGCTGCAACCCGCACCCATCGAAGAACAGCGCTTTCAACTCTTTTTCTCGCTCTATTTCATCGCGACCGGCCTGCACGCCATTCATATGATCATCGGCGCCGTATTGCTTTCGGTAATCGCCTGGATCGGCTGGCACGGCGGCATTCCTGCTCATCACACGACTCTGGTCGAAAACGGTGGTCTCTACTGGCACTTGATCGACATTGTCTGGGTATTTCTTTTTCCCTTGTTTTACCTGGTGCACTGAAAGCACCAGCGCACGAGGGAACGAAAGAACCGGGGAACGCAAATCCCTGCTTCCCTGATGCATTGAAAGAACCAGCGATCTAAAGAACCAATCCTGAAATCCCAGGTTGCTTAGTTCCTTAGTTCCCTGGTGCTCTTGATAGAAAGCAAACGCCATGAGCCATCACGAAGAACCCAATCAGGATCCGTCGGGAGAATATTTTGAGCATAAACATATTTCTTTGCGTACCTACATTCTGACTTTTGTTGCGCTGATGGTGTTGATGGTCATGACCGTCGGTGCGCACTTTATCAACCTGGGGCCGGCCTTAAATGCCGGGATTGCGGTTACAATTGCCATTGCCAAAACCGCGCTGATCGTGATGTATTTTATGCACCTGAGCGTCAGCAGCCGGCTGGTTCAACTCTTTGCCGCCGCAGCCTTTCTCTGGCTACTTATCCTCTTCGGCATCACGATGGGCGACTACCTGGCCCGCGGTTGGCCACCCGCGCCGGTCGAGAGCCTGTTTTCGGCAACCCCCGCACCGCCAGGTCATAATCTCTGGCATCTGTGAAGAGCCGGCAAGCATGCAAAACGGGCGTCGGCAATGCCGACGCCCGTTTTGCGTAGATCCTCGGCAGGTCTACGGCAAATCACCGACAACCTGAAAAGTCTTGATGATGCGATCAAGCGCATCCAGGTCTGCTTCATTGACGATCTGGATCTGTACCAGGCCGAGAAAAGCCCGATTCTCGGGCACAACCGAAATTACCACGAACTGGGTCGTCGTCCCACCACAATTCGTCCACAGGTCGTAGCTCCCCGCGTACAGCGAGTCCTCGTAGGCCTGGCGACCCTCGTAGGTACATTCGCTGGCAAAGCTCACACTGTCCAGCAGCATATCTTCATTCATATTTGCCGCCAGGCTACGCGAGGCACCGAAAAACACACCGGGCGTCTCCCAGGTTTCATAGAAGCCGTCGAGGCTCGGCGCTGCCGCAATGCTGACACCAACATCCTGACCGTCGAATTCCCAGGTCAGACCACGGTTCTCACCCCATTCAACCGGGATTTGCACCTCCAGCGTGCCGGTATCATCGGTGACCGTACGATAATCGCTGTAGCCCGCACCGGCATCGCCGGTATCCTCAGTTCCGCCACCGATGCTATCGGCAAAGGAGAAGGCCACTTCCAGTTCGCGACCATTCAACTGGCCCGCCAGTTGCTCCTGGGTATTAAAGCGCAGCACTTCAACCGCCATAACATCATCAGCCCGGCGGCTCCGTAGAATGTCACAGTAATCGCTCATCGTGCCGTCAGTTGCCAGGATCAGCCCTTCAAGACTCGTAATAATATCGCCGGATTGAATCCGGGCATTGTCGGCCGGCGACCCTGATTTGACCGAGGCCACCCAGATGCCGGAGAAGCCATCGCCAGCGACCGCTTCGCCATTCACGCCGATCGAGGTCACATCCTCGCCGCCACGCATGCGCTCGATAATGGCAAGCGCCTCAGCGGATTGGATTGCAAAATACTGGTTCGTTGCCGAAGAGCCGGCATAGTTAATCCCAACAACTTTGCCGTCTGCAGTCACCAGCGGGCCACCCGAATTACCGGGATTGATCGTCGCATCGTGCTCAAGCACTTCATTGACCGAAGCCCAGCTACTCTCGCCGCTGGTACGAGCCTTCGAGATAATCCCGCGGGTCAGGGTAAATTCCGGGTCGCCCAGTGGAAATCCGGCTGCGAACACATCCAGACCAACATTCACATCCTGGTCATACCATTCAAGGAAGGGAAACCCATCGCCTTCGATATCAATCACTGCCAGGTCGGAGCATTCGGAAACCCCCAGCACCCGTGCATTGAGCGGCTCACTATTGCCGCCGACGAACACGCGGATCAGAGCCGCCCCGGTCACCACATGGTTATTTGTAACCGCAATGCCTTCAGGATCGATAATGAACCCTGAGCCACTGCCGGCGGCATTCAATTGCAAACCGAATTCGGGATCAACAAAAGTACCTTCGGCGACAATTTGCACAACTGCTTGCTGAACATCTTCCAGGCTACTGATGGAACCGGCCGCCGCCGCTTCAGTCGGCGTCGGTTCGGGCGCCGTGGTGGGATCGGGTTCGGCAGCCACTGTTGGTGCCGGGTCGGCAACTGTGGTCGGTGCCGCCGGTTCGGGCGTTGATTCTGCGCCGGCGCCACAGCCGCTCAGCACCAGGGCCGATAGCAACAAACCAACCAGAACCAGCGAATAACAGGGGCGAATAGGAGTGGCAGAGGGGGCGAACATACGCTTTCTCCCGCTTGCAAGAGGGTTTACCAAAGCCATTCTAACGAAGGGATTATACTGCACAACATGCCAGTAGCGCAATCATTTGCAAGCAGTAAAAATGCCGCTGCGCCTGGGTGCCGGCCACAGGCAGACGTTCCCAGGCACAGCCGCGCAACTCAAGCCGCTGTTGCGGCGGTAAGTTGCTGCACGATGCGTACCAGTTGCTCCGACTCCACCGGCTTGGTAAGGAAATCGGTTACACCGGCTTTGCGGGCTCGGCGGGCATCCCGATCATTGACACTCGCCGTAACGATAACAACCGGCAGATGCGCGTAACGCACATCGGCGCGCAGGTGCTCAAGCAGTGCCAGGCCATCCATTTTGGGCATCGCCAGATCAGTCAGCACCAGGTCAACCGATGCGCGGGTAAGCTGGTCGAGAGCCTGGAGGCCATTCGTTGCCACCAGCACCTGGTATCCATTGCGGCGCAATACAAAATCCATCAGTCGATGGTTTGACACATAATCATCAACCACAAGTATCGTAGTCATACATTAACCTATTTACGCAGCCGTATTATTCTTGATAGTTTATCAACAGCTACGCCTTCGTGTAAAGCGGATTCCACAGAGCACGAACCATCGCCGGGGCGAACTTAATCAGATGTATGGAGTTGCTTGACGAGTCGCCAGTGGTTGCCATCCGTATGCGAGGAATACGTCACGCTATCCATCAAGCTATGAATAATGAACAATCCATAGCCATGCACCTGCGCTTCATCGAGCCTGGGCGGTTGTACTGAATTGATGTCAAATGGTTTGCCGGTATCATAAAAATCCATGACCAATTGATGAGTTTTTGTATTCAGCATCAGTTTGATAATCAGCCGTCCATCGCAATCGTTGCTATATGCGTGACCAACAATATTGGTACACACCTCATGTGCAGCAAGCTGTATACCATACAGCAGTGAATCACGATCCGGCAGACTCTCAATATGACCAAGTAATTCTGCAATGCATTCGCCGATAATTCGCAGATACCGATAGGACGCCGGCACGTCGAGTTGTATGAGCTCGGCCTGACGGAGTTCCATCTTTTTGCTCCTCTGTTGCTGCCTTGCCGAAATTACCCTGGATTCTTCGTTCCCGGGAGCTATGTGCAAAGTCACGCCACCACCCCTTTGATCACAATAAGCGTCTGATCGTCATCCTGGGGATGGCCCCCCCGAAAACGATCAACAGCATCAAACCAGCCATCGGCAATTTCGCGAGCAGTCTGGTGGGCCAACTGGTTGGTCAACTCCAGGAGGCGTTCGATACCGAACATATCCTCCTGATTGTCGCGCACATCGGAAAAACCGTCGGTTGCAGCAATCAGTAAATCGCCGGAGCGCATCTGAATGGAATGATTTCGTGAATAACTGGCCTCCAGAACACCAACTGCAGTACTATCAGCTTTAAGCAAGACAGCGGTTCCATCTCTGGGCCGATAGATCACGGGGGAATGCCCGGCATTGGCGTGGATCAGGCGCTGTTCAACCGGATCGTACTGACCGACAAACACCGTCGCAAAGACGCCTACCTGAGTAAAATCATTATAGAGATCCTCATGCGACTGGCGCATAATCGCTTCGGGCGTCGGTGATGGCATAAAATAGGCTTTGCTGTGAATGGCGGTACGGGTCATCGTCATCAGCAGTGCTGCGGAGAGCCCCTTCCCAATGACATCACCGATAGCGAAGATCAGCGGGCGATCCACCGAAGCAATGAAATCGTAGAAATCGCCACCAACCTGAAACGCCGGTCGGGAGAAGGCATAGATATCAAGCCCATCCACTTCCGGCAAGTCACGCGGCAGCAGATCAAGTTGCACCCGCCGGGCCAGTTCCATTTCCGTCCGCAGCTGAGCCTGTGCCAGGCTCTCCTGATACAGCAAGACCTTTTCCAGTTGCGCGCTGGCCTGATCGGCGATAGCACGCACCAGTTTGACCTGGGGCGTAACAAAATCGGCGCGTTTTTTGCTGAGCAAACCCAGGCCTGCCGTAACCTCACCCCGCACCAGGATCGGCATAAACAACAGGTTGCGATAGCCATATTCGCGGATCGCCGGCAGATCTTCTACCGTCAGCAAATCACGTTCACTGGCATGGGCCTCCCAGAAGCAGCGCCAGACCAGATCTTCGCTGATCGCCGAATCATCGGCATACAGGATCAGCGGATTCTGGCCGCTGTTCGGCACATACATAGCAAAGCCGGCCGGCACCGAGACCATACGAGTGGCCTCGGCTACCAGCGCCTGCAACGTTTCTTTGACCGTCACATGGGTACGCAAACTTTCCATCAGGCGATAGAGCGCCAGTTGCTGATCCTGGCTGGTAACCAGATCGGCCGTCATCGTCTGGAGATCATTTTCAAGCTGGGCGGCATAAGAAAGCAGCGATGCATCGGCTTGCAGGCGCGTATCAGCACACCGGCCATCCATCCCGGTAATCCGAAGTTCCCCAATGACATGTTCATCAACCGCAATATTAGCCACCAGGCCTGATGTTTCCAGCCGTCGGCCGGCCGGCCACTGCGCCAGGATGCGCCCATCTTGCCAGACACTAAATGACGAAGCGCCGGCCGCCAACCAGGCCTGCGCCAGGGCATCGAAACGAGCATACTGTGAGCTCACCAGCATCACTAACATTGCGACACACTAACTTTCAAATGCCTGAATTGCGTGGGCTTCATCGACAAAAATATCAAAAGCCTTATCAAGTCTGGTCAACTCAAAGATCATAAACACCGAATGGCGCAAACCACAAACATGCAACGTACCGGCTCCCTGACGGCAACGTTTGAGCGCCTGTACAAAAGTCGCCAGAGCGGTTGAGTCGACAAACGTCACCCGTTCCAGATTTACCACTAATCGTACAGGCGGATTGGCCAGCATTTTGTCGAGCCAGCTTGCCACCGGGCCAATAGTATGCGTATCAAGCCGACCTTCAGGCACGAGGATTGAGATATCACCAGAGACTCGTGTTTCCACGACAATATGCCTCCTGCTCCTGATAAGAGCTGTACTTTTCAAAATCTGCTGATTTTCTTATGATACTTTAGCTATCGGCATGTAGCAAATCCTGGTTTAATGATGAATTGGCCTGATCGAGTGCCATCCGGCGTCGCCAGGCGGCTGGCGTGCGCAAGAGGATCCGCAGATCGTTCCACCAGGTATGGGTAGCAGCATAATAAGCATCCGAAACCAGAATCTCCTCGAGATTCGTACCGGAGAAAGGCTGCACATACCAGAGGCCGGTAAACCCTGCCGGGCATTCAAAGCGTTTCTGGTGCCATTCCTCATCGAGCCGACCGACCTCTTCCGGGCTAAGCGGCTTTACGCCGACCAGTGCCAGGTCACCGCGCCAGACGCTCCATAAGAGCGGCAGGCGATAGAGTTCAGTGCGCTGCAGCCAGTGGCCCACCGGGCTGGTTGAGCCGTCACGGCGGGTCGTTTCGAACACGAACAGATCAAACGGTTTCAATTCCGAGGGATTCGTATACGGCGGATCGAGCGGCCGTCGCCCAATCGAGCGTTCACGGCGCATGATGCGGCCACCGCTCGCCAGGAAGGCTACCAGTGCCAGCACAATCAGCACCGGCGACAGGAACAGCAGAAGGATGCCGGCAACAATCGCCGCGACACTATACGATCGCCGCTGTTGATTATGAACCAGGTTGCGAACGGCACCGATCAAGAATGGGTCAACAACCTCACTGCATTCCCCATTCTCGGGATCGATCATTTTATTGATATGGACGATCCGGTGATTGATGTTGACAAACTGGCCGATATATGTCTGGGCGAGAATGGTGCTCTGTGCGACCGTGGCTTCAGCATCGATCACGACATTGGAACCAATAACGGAGCCGGCGCTAATTTCAGCATGCTGGCCGATCCAGCAATTGTCGCCAATGCAGATGGGCGCAGCGATGCGAACACTCGGATGGATCACATGATTGCGCCCGACCCAGACTCCCGGCACAACCTGGCGACCTTCGATGCTCGGATAGCGCACACGCGGCAGATCCGCAGGCATTGCATCGGTTTCGGTAGCTTGAAACGCACTATAGAGGAAAACCTGCTGAGCTTCCTGATATTCGGCAACGGTATTCAGCGGATTCCAATAAGCCGAAGTACAATAGCCTCGCACCGCCACATCGCCGGCCAGCAAGTGCGGCAACAACTGGGTGTAGATGTCGCAGTAGGTACGACGTTCAACATGGTCGAGAATGGCAGGCTCGATAATATAGGCACCGGTTGCAAAGAAAACCTGATCGCCGACAAGGTTGTGTCCAGCCTCACAGACAAGCCCGTCGGCATCGAGCCGCAACATCTCCGTGGCCGCGGTTCGGCGTTGCGACAAAATCGCCGTAACTGGAGCGTTATGCTGCTGATGAAACTGCAAAGCGGCTGCGACGTCGAGATCGAGGATGGCGTCCCCAGGCAGCACCAGAAAAGTTTCTTCCAGCAAGCGGCTGGCCCATTTGAGCGAACCGGCCGAGCCCAACGATTCACGCTGAACGACATAGTTGATACGCAAGCCCCAGCGCGTCCCATTGCCGAAATATTCAGCAATACCGCCACTCGAATTGTACAGACTGACGAGCAGATCCTTATAGCCAGCGCGGGCCAGCATTTCGACGGTCGTTGCCATGACCGGCCGATTGACAATCGGCAGCATCGGCGCAGCGAACGTATGGTGCAGTGGGTCCAGTCTGGCTGTTTCATTGGTTGCCAGCAAGATGATGCGCATGAACTATCCTGTTCTTCTCGTTATGGCCTGTTCCATAACAGGACGGGTTTCAAAAAGCTGGTATGCAGCGATCTCAGGAATTCAGCTCAACCGTGTCGCCGAGGGTATCGGCGGTGTGGGCGGTGCAGGCGGCGAATAATCGGCAAGCACATCAGCTACCGGTGCGCTGGTCGCTTCGGCAAGCGTATCATAGATATGCAAAATGCTATCAAGTTTTACCAGGGTCAGGCTCCGCGTGACATCACGGAGGCAGGCGGCAATGCGCAGGCTGCCGCCATGTTCGCGGGCGTAGCGATCAGCTTTGATCAGCATCGCCATGCCGGCACTGGCCAGGAAGACGGTTTCGCTGAAATCGAGAACCAGGAACGGATTCCGCTCGAGGATCGCCAGACATCGTTCCAGGATGGAACCGGCGTTGCCGGCATCAAGCACCCGCGGGATCTGCATAATATGCCAATCACCTTGCTTTTCTTCGGCTTGCCCGACGGCTTCAATGCGGCGCTGCTGTTCGATCAATGCCGCCGTCAGGCTAGCTCGTATCTCAAAGAAGGTATCGAGATTGACAATCGAGAAGAGTTGCTGGATCGGTGCGGGAACCGCGACCAGAATCAGGTCGCCGCCCAGCGAGCGCGTGCGATTGGCGATGGTAACCAATGCGCCGAGGGCCGTGCTATCGAGGAAATTCGTTTCCGACATATCGATGATCACATTTGGATTCTCATCGATCATCTGCATAGCCCGGTTGAGGAAGAGCATATAGTTGCTAATATCAATGCGACCTTTGATCTGGAGCACGACATTATTTTCAACGGTGACGCTTTCCGGTTCGGCGAGCGTTTCGGCATGAATTTTGCTGCCGCCGCGCAACTGCCACCATTGGCGAATAAAGAAGTAGCCGAAGTAAAACATGTCTTTCGCGTAGCGCTTCCAGAGCCGACCCGGTTCCTGGGCCAGGCGGTAGAGCCATTCAAAACCGGTACGCTGCATCCAGAGCGGCGCACGGCGGGTCGTACCGGTTATCATATCCAGCGTGCCGCCGATGCCAATGGCAACCGGGATTTGCAGATGCGGTGCGTGCATGCTGATCCATTTTTCTTGTTTCGGATTGCCGAAAGCTACCAGCAGGATATCTGGTCGAGCAGCCTTGACTTCTTCAACAATCGCAGCGTCCATATCCAGCACCGAGGCCGGCGGCGGTGAAAGAACGCCGGCAACCTGAAGGCCGGGATTGCGCTCGGCAAGGATCTCGGCGGCACGCGCAGCGACACCGGGGCGGGCACCGAGGAAGAAGATAGAGTAGCCCTTTTCGGCAGCCAGTCTGGCCAGCGCCGGCACCATATCGGCACCGGTGACGCGACCCTCGAGCGGCATACCAAGCAGGCGCGCCGCCCAGACCAGCGGCATACCGTCGGGCGTTGCCATATCGGACTGTTGCAAAATACGGCGCAGTTCAGGATCATGAAGTGAATTCACAACAAAATCGGCATTGACGGTAGTAAGTTGATGGGTGCGTCCATTCTGGCGGCCAGCAATGATGAAGGCTTCCAGGCGTTTGAGCGCTGCGTCCATCGTCAGATCATCAATGGGTACACCCAGGACTATTAGCTTGCGCATCGTCGTCTTTTTCCTTCCCTGACATCAAACTCGGTGCGGATGTATGCAACGGGTTTCATAGCGGAGTCATAGCACAGACAATGCATACAGGCAGCCGAATCTGGTATCTGACACATATTTATCACCCCGACGTTCGCGTAAACTCAGTAAGCCCCTTTGCCGAGAATAACTGCGGGTATCGTTCGCAGCAGAATTTCAATGTCCTTCAGGAGGCTTTGCTCCTCGATATACTGAAGATCAAGTTCAACCCAGCGTTTGAAATCAAGATCGCTACGGCCGGAGACTTGCTGCAAGCCGGTAATACCGGGGATAGCATTCAGGCGGCCGACCTGTTCATAGGTATACTCCGCGACTTCGCGCGGTAGCGGAGGACGTGGGCCTACCAGGCTCATTTCGCCTTTCAGCACATTGAAAATTTGCGGCAACTCATCGATGCTGAGTTTTCGGATGACGCGACCTACGCGAGTGATGCGCGGATCCCGTTTCATCTTGAAGATCGGCCCATCGGCCTCATTCCGGCTCCGTAATTCTTTGATGCGCTCTTCAGCATCGATGTACATTGAGCGAAACTTGTAACAGTAGAATTCTTTGCCCCATTTTCCAACCCGCGGCTGGTAGAAGAGCACCGGGCCGGGCGAGTCTAATTTGATCAGAATGGCGGTAACGATCATTATCGGCGCAGCCAGCACCAGCCCGACACTGGCAATTATCAGGTCGAGCGATCGTTTCAGGTTACCGGTTATTTTGTTGCGAATCACCCAGATGAGCATCAGCAGGCGCAGGCGCTGATTTGAACGCGCACTGCGAAATCGCCGTGTGGCAAAGATCTCAATCATTTGCTCAGTTCGGTAGTCGAGTCGCGAATCAGTTTGCACAGGTCACCTCCATTACCAATGGCATCATTGTTCTGGTGCAGGCACTGTAGCAAAGGACATGAACAATTCCCTTACATAGGCCCATGGTATGGATAACGATTAATTAACCAGACGCAGTTGCCAATATTACTTATGGATAATGCCAGTATTGCGCCGGGTACGGATCCAATCCTGGGGATTGCGCCCCAGCAGAACACGCATATAGAGCCAGATCTTCCAGAGCACAAAGAACGGCGCATACAGCAATGTCAAATAGACATGCCGCGGAGCACGTGAGAGAGCCAGGCCGGTAAAAATGTACACAACCTGCCCCTTGATCAAGGCCAGGCCAAGCAATACAGCCGGGCGACTGCGTAAGGCGGCAGCCGCGATCAGGCCGGCGACACTGGCACCGGCAACCACGGAATATGGTGGGATCAACTGCTCGACGGCAGCATCGAAGAGCAAGAAACTGCGCCGACGAACCGCTTCGCGCAAGAGGCGGGGCACATAGTTTTGCACCATTTCAACCCGACCACGTTCCCAGCGCACATTCTGACTCTGGGACGAGTCCAGCGTATCGGGCATTTCCGCCTGAACCTGGGCATCGGGCGCGAACATAACCCGCTCCCCGGCGAGGATCAGGGCCATATGGTATTCGATGTCTTCGGTCAGCGAGGCCGGCCAGCGATGCTTGCGCATAATATCGGCGGCGAAGACCATACCGTTGCCTTTGAGACCGGTGGAGCCGCCGAGCACCATGCGACCCTGCGGGCGCAGATAGTGCAGCACTGCCAGCGCAACCGCCCGCAGGCCGGCACTGCGCGAGCTTTCGGGATCGCGCACAGCATAGTAAGCCTGGATTGCCCGTTCGCCCCGCGCCATACGGGCATCCATAACCCGCAGAAAATTGGGCGAAACCACCGTATCGGCGTCGAGAATGACGATGCCATCGTGCTCAAACTGGCCGGCCCAGACATGTTCGAGCAGCCATTCGAGCGCATAGCCTTTGCCGATGAGTTCGGTATTGAAGCGTTCGTACACGCGGGCACCGCCCCGGCGAGCGAGCTCAGCAGTGTGATCATCGCAATTATCGGCGACAACGTATACCTGGAACAGCTCAGGCGGATAATCCATCGCATGCAGGCTGGTGAGGGTTGCCGGCAGCAGACGTTCTTCGTTGTGGGCCGGCACCAGAATAGCGAAGCGATGGGTTGGCGCACCGGAGCGAGGTGGACTGCGGCGCGGGGCGAACAGAGCCGCGCCGGTCAACATCAGCAGGTAGCCGACAATCAGCCCGATCAGGCTCTCGAACAGCAGCACTGCAGGGCGCAACAGGTTTAACAAGTTTTTCATAGTGTAATATTCTCTTCCATCGGGGCCGGAACAGACGCGGAGAGGGCAGGCACATAGCGGTGCAAGCGCGCCACATAGGAATTCAGATCCATGCTCTCAAGGACACGGCGGCGGCCGGCCTGGCCCATACGTGCGGCTTCCTGTGGATTAGCCAGCAAATACTCGATGACCTGGCGCAGGGCAGCCGGGTCGTCGGGCGGCACATAAATGCCGGTTTCGCCATTCACTACCACATCGGTCTGGCCGGGAGTTCGTGAACAGACGACCGCCTTGCCCATAGCCATAGCTTCAAGGATGGCAGTAACGCCGGCCTGGAAATTGACGTTTTGCAGCGGCATTACCATAAAGCTGCTATCGGCATAGAGCTGGCGCAGGTCGTATTGAGAGAAGCGCTGAACCTGAACGTTGGCCGGAATTGCCCGACCGCGGGTATTGTCCCGGCGTTTCGACCAGGGACTGGCGGCGGCGATGCAGAAATCGGCGGGGAGCCCTTCGACAGCTTCGAGCATAGTCGGGTAATCGCGGGCTTCGAGGCCGACGGAGCAAACCAGTGGGCGCGAACGCGATTGTGGCGTGACCTGGTCGGGCGCGAAGAAATCGGCGTCGACCATAAAAGGCGTGAAGACCACGCTGGCGGGCGAAATGCGCCAGCGTTCCTGGATGAAATGTTTTTGCCAGGTAGCATAGACAAAGAAAGTATCGATGTCGCTTTGCAGGCCAAGTAGATCGAGGAAGAGCATCTTCTTGGGCACCGAGAGGATATGGACAATCATGAGGTGGCGCGGACGTTTGCCGAAGCCGAGGCGGGCCAGTTTGCTAAGCAGCGCGTAGGGCAAGCCAATCTGCTCGCCGTCGGTGAAAATGGCCTGATACTGCTTGCGGCGCTGCCAGCAAGCATAAGCCAGCAGCACATCGGCGCCGGCGAGTCGTTCAAGGAGGCGGCCGAAGGGGCCGCTGCCACGGCGGGCTTCGGCATAATCGATCAAGTCGGCATCGAAGGCGCGGGCCATCTCGAGGTAATCGGCACGCGGACGTTCACCGCGGGCGATCCGCTCGGCGATATCGGGCGGAATAGTACCGGAAACAGTCAAGAGAGTCGTAGACATCAGGCTACCTTCAGGGATAGGCGGGTCGCATCAACTTCACGCTTGAGCAGTTCGAGCAGACGGCGGGTATTGGCGGGAGCATCATAGTTGCGATTGACAACCTGGCGCGCACGTTCGCCCTGTTGCATACGCAAGTCGGGGCGTTTGATCAGCGTGCGGAGCGCCTCGGTCAACTCGGCGGCATTGCCGGTGGGCACCAGGAAGCCGGTTTCGCCGTCGTGGACAATTTCGGGAATGGCGGCGACGCGCGTAGAGACAACCGGCATGCCGGCGGCACCGGCTTCGGAGAGCACCATGGGCAGGCAATCGCCGAAGGTGGGCAAGCAGAACACATCGCTGTGGTGGTACAACTGCTTGAGCTCAGGGCTGTTGGGCTGCATAGCATTGTAGACGAACAGACCGGGCTCGGGCGCAACGTTGTCGCGGGTGACCAGGTGAAGTTCCATTCCCTCGTCGCGTAGAGCGCGGAAAGCTTCAAGCAAAACCAGGCCGCCTTTGCGTTCGAGGTTGCCGCCGACAAAGAGCACCTTGACCGGGCCGGGCCGGGCCGGGCGCCGCTGCGGATTAGCCCAGTCCTGAATATTGACGCCGGGCGGGATCACCGTAATTTTCTCGGCGGGAACTTCATAATCTTTGACGAGGCCATTGGCGGCCCACTGGCTCCAGGTGACGATATGGCGCGCAGCGCGATAGCAATCGCGGTTCAGGCGCCACTTGAGCTGTTCGAGCCAGAGCGGGCCTTTGGCGTGGCTATAAAACGCGCCGAGCGAGTCGTACTGGATGGGTGTGGCATCGAGCGAAACGATGCTGGGGATGCGGCGGATCCAATCGGTGGCGAGAATAGCCGGCACCTGGGTATGAAAGAAGAAGGCCTCAGGCCGACCCTGGCGCAGCATGCGGCCAATGTGGCGGCGCGCCTGGATACCGGCCCGAACCGTCCAGTTCGATTTATAAAGCGGGAGATGCGCGGTAAGGCCACGGGCGGCGAAGGGGATCAGAGCCCAGAGAGCCTGAATATCGGGGTCGTGCGCAATATTCTGTTGCAGATTATTGGTATGGGTAATGTGCCCAAGCGCCTGTTCCATGATGAAACCGATGCGATAGGCGGCCATAGATTTCTCCCTCGTTCAGTACTTGCTCAAGCAGGCCAGCATCAACGTCGGCGCCGGGCAGGAGCACGGATGCTGTATGGCAAGCATAGCGTATCGGCGTTACAGATCTGTTAACAGGGAGATTCACCGAGGTTGCAAACAATTTACACTTGGCGAAAGAGAAGGCAGATTTGTTATGGAAAATCGAGGATGAGGGCTTCGGGGTTGCCGGCGCCGCCACCAAGCAAATGGCAGGTGATGGGGCCGTGGTAGCCCTGTTCGATCCACTGGAGACGGCGGTGCAAATGGCCACTGACGACATGGCTGACTTTGGGATGCCGGCGTACCAGATCGCCGATGGAGTAGTTGGCCAAGTACGCTTGCAGGAGGCTCCAGAATTCGCGCTCGGGGCGTTGTGGTACGGCCTGCTCGAAGATGGGCATATGGGTGACGACCAGGGTATGCTCAACGTGCGGGTCGGCGTCGAGTTGCGCCAGGCGGCGGGCCAGACCACGCTGCAAATAGCGCGCCATGGCAATGTCGCTCCAGGGCCAATCGATGTAGTCGGCGTCGTTGCTGACCAGGTGCTTGAACCGGCTGTAGTGCCGACGCTGGTAGCTCAAGTGGGCCGCGTGCGAGGAATAGTCGTACCAGGCCATGCTGCCGCAGATGCCGAGTTTGCCCAGGATAGGAGTTTGCCCTTCCAGCCAGCCAAAACCTTCTTCGGTGGCGACACGGGGCAACCATTCCTGCCAGAGTGACCGGCTGTCGTACTCGCCACGATACACGTCGTGGTTGCCGGTGAGCAGATAGCGCGGGCAATCCAGATTCGCGAAGAGTTGCAGTGCTCGCCGGAACAACCGGAGCGGATGGCCAATGTCGCCGGCAATAATAAAGCAATCGGGCCGGCCGGCGCGCACCTGTTCGGCGAAGGCCAGGTAGGCGCCGCGGGCAACCGGACGGTAATGCAGATCGGATGTCAGCAGAATACGTGGCATACTGCCGACATTGTACATGCTTTTTCGCCTGCGGCAGCGCGGAAGTAGACGTTTATTTCGTTCGTTTTGACGGCTTCGCCGTCAAAATGAACGAAAAAGAAAGAAGAATGGGTCTTCCACGCTGCCGCAGGCGGAGAAGGCTTGTTAGCGAACGATCAGCGGCAGGAAGATTTCAAAGCCGCTGTTGGATGGGGCCGGAGCTACCGCCGGGCTGGTAGCGTCGGTCAGCAGCAGCGGCATCGCACCCTCGGTGCCGTCCAGCAATACCAGTGTGCTGACGGTGCCCGCGTCCAGCATGGTCTCATAGCTCAGGATCGTGCTGCCGTCAGCACTGGTGACGAGCATCTCGCTCATGCCGGCACTGACTTCAGCGTATTGGCTTTGCATAAAGCCGATGTTGCTGAGCACGGTTTCGCCGTCGATGTTCAGATTCATCGGGCCGGCATTCGGCATAGCACTGAGCAGGCGAATGCGAACCATGCCCGCAGCCGGAGTGCGGTTGTCGTCGCGCAGGGCCATGAGCATGGTGTTCTCGCTGAGCGCGGCATTGCGGGTTGCGCTCTCGATGGCTGCCAGGAAGCTCAGCGTATAATCGGCACCGGCCACAAAGCGGAAGTCGCCACGGGTGATGGTAATGTCGGTACCGGCAACTTTCACCAGCACCTCGTAATCGCCGGGCATGATGATTTCATACTCACTGGCCTTGCCCGGTTCCAGCCCCGAGATCGTCAGACCGGTGTCGAAGACCACATCGATGGCCAGGTCGCCCATCGAGGCATTCAGCGCGCGCACCCGCGCCGCCGCGCCAAACTCGGCATCAACCGTCGGCGTGACTTTGAACTCCTGCGCGGCGGTGCTCGTCGTCAGCAGGCCGTTGGCCCAGGCGGTGTAGACCGTGCCCGACTCGAGCGTCACATCGACGCTGTAGATCGGGTCGCCGCCGGTGGGCGCCACTTCGACCGTGTAATCACCCGGTGCCACCTCCAGGTAGCCGGCGGTGTCCAGGTAGCGCAGGTTCTCGACTACCCGGTCGCCGTTCACCAGAATATCGACTGCCGGCGCGTCCGGCGAGAGATGCGCCACCCGCAGCCGCACCTGCCCCGGCGTCGGCGCGCTATTGTCGTCCTCGTAGACGCTCGCCCCCAGCTCGGCGGCGTCGCTCGGGTCGGCCGTGCCACGCGCAACTACGCTGTAATCCTTGCCGCCCTCGAACGTCACCTCCGCCTGGATGACTGCATTCTCCGACCCCGCGCCGGCCAGCGCCACCCGGATGTCGTAGGTGCCTTCGAACAGCGTCAGGTAATCCGTCGCATCGAAGAAATCGAAGGTAACGACTTTCTCGCCGTCGACGAACACATCGACCGGATTGCCGGCAATGTCCGGCACCGCGTGGATCGCCCGCAGCCGGAAGCTCTCACCGAACTCGGCATCCACCGTCGGCGTGACTTTGAAGGCCTGCGCAGCCGCGCTCGTCGTCAGCAGGCCGTTGGCCCAGGCGGTGTAGACCGTGCCCTCGGTCAGGGTCACGTCCACGCTGTAGATCGGGTCGCCGCCAGCGGGCGCCACTTCGACCGTGTAATCACCCGGCGCCACCTCCAGGTAGCCGGCGGTGTCCAGGTAGCGCAGGTTCTCGACTACCCGGTCGCCGTTCACCAGAATATCGACCGTCGGCGCGTCCGGCGAGAGATGCGCCACCCGCAGCCGCACCTGCCCCGGCGTCGGCGCGCTATTGTCGTCCTCGTAGACACTCGCCCCCAGCTCGGCGGCGTCGCTCGGGTCGGCCGTGCCACGCGCAACTACGCTGTAATCCTTGCCGCCCTCGAACGTCACCTCCGCCTGAATGACTGCATTCTCCGGCCCTGTGTCGGCCAGCGCCACCCGGATGTCGTAGGTGCCTTCGAACAACGTCAGGTAATCCGTCGCATCGAAGAAATCGAAGGTAACGACTTTCTCGCCGTCGACGAACACATCAACCGGATTGCCGGCAATGTCCGGCACGGCGTGAATGGCCCGCAGGCGGAAGCTTTCAGGGGCAGTCGCATCGACGCTGGGCGTCACTTTGAAAGCCTGGCCGGGCGCATCCGGATCCAGCAGGCCATTGGCCCAGGCGGTATAGACAGTATCGGCATCGAGAGTTACATCAACTTCATAAATCGGCGTATCGTTACCGGCCGGAGCGACGCCGACAGTGTAGGTACCGGGCGGCACCTGCAGATAATGGGCGGCGTGGCGATAACGCAGATCTGCAATCACGCGCTCACCATCCACCAGAATATCGACGGCCGGCGCATCAGGCGCCAGATGCACCACGCGCAGGCTGACCTGGCCGCTATCGGGCAGTTGATTATCGTCTTTGAAGAGCGACAGATCGGTGTGGCGGCCATTGAGGCTACCACGAGCAGCAATGCTATAGTCGCCGGCTGCGAGATGCAGCCGGCGGTCGAGCAGCGGGTGATCATCATCAGGGTTCTGGCCGGCCGGCAGCACTTCAACGAAGCTATCGGCCGGAATTTCGATGTAGTCACTCACACTGAAGAAGGTCGCAGCGGCAAAAACCCGTTTCCCATCGATAAACACATCAACTGGACCGAGTTCGGGAATAGCGTGAACAAAGCGCAAGCGGCGCGGCTCATCAACGGAAGCACGGGCAGCGGGCACATACACTGCCGCAGTCGCCAGCAGCGCCAGCAGCGTTGCCATGGCACAAACGAGCGCAAATAGACCACCGGGCAGCATGGATGCGGGGTTTCGTTTCATAACGATTACCTCCTGAACTATGCGAAACAACTCTCATTCGGCTGTCACCAGTTTTTACACATGGGGGATCAGGCTCCGATCCTCCCCACGGATCAGTAGCCTGACGAGCATTCTTGTCGATGCTTTTTCTTCCCACAACAAAGCAGGGTTCGCACCAGAGGTACGACCATTGATCGCAAGTTGTGGAAGATTACTGGTGAATAAAGACGGAAACGAGCGGCGGGAGTGAAAAGTTTTTTGCTCGTTCATCCGATACTACGAATCGCGGCCGCACAATGGATGTGTGGTATGCTGGCAATTATTGCAAATCAGGAAATATTCCCTGGAATAGCCGAGGAGAAACGCATGCAACTGGGCTTTATAGGCCTGGGCCGGATGGGCCAGGCGATGATACCGCGCTTGCTGGCTGCCGGTTACCCGATAACGGTCTGGAATCGCACAGCAGAACGGGCCGCGCCGCTGGTCGAACGCGGCGCCACGGCGGCCGCCTCGCCGGCCGCCGTGGCTGCCGGCGCCGACATCACCCTGAGCATTCTGAGCGACGACCGGGCAGTCGAGGAAGTGTACACCGGGCTGCTCGAAGCCGACATCAGCGGCAAGCTGTTTATCGAGATGAGCACGATTCGCCCGGCGACCATCGAGAAACTGGCGGCAGCGCTGGCGGCGAAGGGCGCCGAGTTACTCGACGCGCCGGTTTCGGGCACGGTGGGCCCGGCGCGCGAAGGGCAGTTGATCGCGCTGGTCGGCGGGGAGCGCGCGGCGCTGGAGCGGGCGCGCCCGGTACTGGCCACGCTCTGCCGGCGGATCGAGCACCTGGGGCCGAACGGTAGCGGCACGATGATGAAACTGGTTTTGAACATGCCGATGGCGATCTACTGGCAAGGCCTGTCCGAAGCGCTGGCCATGGGCCAGCAGGCCGGGCTGGATCTGGGCCAGATGCTGGATCTGATCGCCGATAGCCCGGCCGGTATCGGCGCACTGCGCGCCAGAATCCCGGCCATCCTGGCAAACCCGGCCGAAGTGGCCTTCGATGTCACCGGCGTACGCAAAGATTTGCTGGCGATGACGGCGACCGCACACCTGCACGGCGTCCCGGCGCCGGCCGGCAGTGCGGCACTGGCCGTCTTCGCCGCCGCCACCGCCGCCGGCTGGGGTGAACGCGACCTGGCCCAGCTTATTCCCTATTATCTCGACCTGGTCGAGCGCAGTACGCAATGACGCAGCTTGCGCAACCGACATTGTAAAGAAGGGAGGTCGTAGTAGCTTCTGGCGGCTTTGTCGCCAGAAGCTACTATATGAGATGGTCGTAGGCAAAGAATCGGGCCGAAATGACTGAGCGGTTCTGAGCACATCTACCATGTTGCACTTAAAAGTTGCACTTAAAAGTTGCACTTAAAAGTTGCACTTAAAAAATCCCTTGCATTGTTTAGCGATCCACCGGTTCCGGCGCCACCGTTGTCACCGTACTGAGCAATTGAACACCGTACTGGTCGTTGAGCACCTGCATTGTCGGCAGGGCCTCGGGTGTAGCCAGCACCAGCAGGTGATCATTGGCCTCCAGCTCAGTACTGCCGTTCGGCACAATCGCCAGATTTTCGCGCCAGATATGCACAATCAGCACACCACGCGGCAGATCCAGTTCGATCAGGGCCCGGCCCACCAGCGGCGACTCCGGCGGCACGATGGCCTCAAACAAGCGGCTGCTGTGGCGTACATCCGGTGTGTAGACATGGCGACTCTGTTCACGTGGCTGCCCGGCGTTCACGCCCAGCCGCCGCGCAACCCAGCTAATCGTCATGCCCTGTAGCAACACCGAAACCAGTACCGTGAAGAAAATAATATTAAAAATGGTTTCCGAACCGGGCACACCGGCCAGCAACGGAAAGGTCGCCAGCACAATCGGCACCGCGCCGCGCAAGCCGGCCCAGGCCACCATCAGCATTTCCGGCAGCGAACGCCGGAACCAGACCAGCACCGCCATCACGCTGAGCGGGCGGGCAACAAACACCAGAAACAGCGCCAGCAGCAAACCGGCCGGCGCCACACTCAGGAGTTGTGTCGGGAAGACCAGCAAACCCAGCGCCAGAAACATCGAAATCTGCATCAGCCAGGCCACTCCGTCGTGGAAACGCAGGATGCTCCCTTTGTGGATCAGGTTGCGATTGCCGACCACGATGCCGGCCAGGTACACCGCCAGAAAGCCGTTGCCGCCGAGGATGGCGACGGCTGCATAGCTCAGCAGAATCAGTGCCAACGTCAAAATGATGTACAATCCCTCTTGCTTGAGCCGAATATGATTGACGGCAAATACGATCAGGCGCCCGCAGAGCAAGCCGCCGGCGGCTCCCAACATCATCTGCAAGAAAAAACTCGGGATCAGCCCGAACAACGAAGCATCCGGCGTCATAATCAAACCGATCAACCCCGTCGTCAAAAACACCGCAATCGGGTCATTTGAACCGGATTCAAGCTCAATCAGCGGCTCGAGCTGGTGTTTGAGATTGACTTCACGCTCACGTAGCACCGAAAACACCGCCGCCGCGTCGGTCGAGGAAACAATCGCTCCCAGCAGCAGCGCCGTCTGCCAATCGAAGCCGAATACCAGCATAGCAAAGCCGCCAAGCAAAGCGGCACTGAGCAACACACCGGCATTCGCCAGCGCCAGGCCCTCGCCGAGCACCGGGCGAATCGCCGACCATTCGCTATCGAGGCCGCCGGAAAACAAGATGAACACCAGCGCCAGCACGCCAACCGCCTGGGCCAGGCCATAGTCGGCAAAAGCGATACCGCCCACACCTTCCGAACCGGCCAGCATGCCGATCAGCAGGAAGAGCAGCAGGGCCGGCACGCCAAATCGGCTCGAAGTGCGCGTCGCCAGAATGCTCAGCGTCGTCAACAGCCCGAAGATCAGCAGCACAAATTCGAGAGCCATAGAATTGTTGCCTTACGTGATTTGATCCTGTATATTTGCCAATCATTCCCGCATTCATTATAAAGACTTCCGTGATCGGCATATGTTTATGTTGATCTTTGACAGCGCCGCCTTCACAAACGCAAACGAGGATAACCTATGAACCATCCCCACAAACCCGGTCCGCGCTCCATCCGGCAGTTCCTATTTCTCGATGTGCTCTTCGACGCACGCACCCGCCCGATTTTTATCTATATGCTCATCAACCTGCTTATCGGCGCGGCGCTCTACCACTGGCTGGAAGACTGGAACTGGCTGGACTCGTTTTATTTTGTGGTCATCACCCTGACGACAATCGGCTACGGCGACCTGGCGCCGACCCAGCCGATCACGAAGCTGATCACGATCTTCTACAGCCTGAACGGGGTTGTCCTGCTGGGTCTGATTTTTGATGTGGTGCGCCGGTTGCGCGGCTGGGATCTCAACACTGCGGCCCGGTACGAGGAATAAGCGAATGGAAGAACACAGCGAAACCGGGCTGATCGAACGCTTGCTCGGCTGGATCGAAATTGCCGCTGTCGGCATCGAGTTGCTTGCGGTTATCATCATTATCGGCGTGGCGCTCGCCAGCACGTTGATCTTTCTGTGGCGCTTCTTTACCGGATCGCGGCCACTGGAAATCTACAACCACTACAAAGTTTTGCTCGGGCGCGGCCTGCTGCTGGGCCTGGAGATGCTGGTTGCTGCCGATATTGTGCGTACCGTTGCGCTTGAGCCGAATCTGTCCAACGTAGCTGCGCTCGGCCTGCTGGTACTCATCCGCACCTTCCTGAGCTGGTCGCTGGTGGTCGAAATCGAGCACCGCTGGCCCTGGCAGCGGCCCGTCGCGGAGGAAAAGCATGAGTAGCGATGCGACTTACATCCTGATCGAGAATCAGCAACCGCAGTATTTTTACAGCCGCTGGGGCGCACTGAACCTCGCGCGCGACCTGCTCCAGGGGCCGGAGCAGTTCCGCCGGCACATCGCCGGGCTCGAAGCGCGTAAAACACCCATGCTTGAAAACTATTTGTCGGGGCTGGTCGAACTAGACGCTGACCGGCGCCGGCTGCGCTACTGGGCCAGCGATGGCTTTGGCAGAAATGCCGTCTGCCGGCGTATGTACCAGGCGCTGCTGGCCCGCCAGTGGCCAGGCTGGGCGCTGGAATGGCTGGATGAGCCGGCCCGGACGATGCAGGCGCCACAGGCCCGCATCGTGCGCGCTACCGCCTCGATTGCCGAGATGCAAGCCTGGCAGGATGAAGCCTGGCAACGCGCCCGCCCACAATGGGTCAATTTCGAGCAAGACCTGGCCGAGATGGGCGAAAACTGGCTACGCAACATCGCCGAATGGGACACACACTGCACCTGGGTTACGGTGCGCAGCGAACAGGGTCTACGCGATGATCGGCTGGCAGATGGAATACCCGCCGGGCGGGTCTTTCTGGCCGGACCGGATCTGCTGCAACTGCTCGATGTACGCCCACAACGCAACCTGGCCGAGATTGCCATCAGTGAGTCTGACATTCTGGCCTGCTGCTACATCGATCTGCCGGGCCGCCAGTTTGCCTGGTGGTGCGGCGAGGTCTGGTGGCCGGAAATCTTGAATATTGCGCAAGCCTGGCCGGGCTGGCAAACCCATCGGATGACCCAGGGCCCACCCGAGCAACTCGCACTGAGCGGACGCGACCCGCAGGCCTTGCTCAGCCTGAACTGTCTGCAACAGCTGGCAACCTGGTTTGCCAGCCTGATCGGTTCCAGCGTATCGCCCGGCACCATCCTGGCAAACATTGCCGGCTCGCTCCAACGCGAACCCGACACACAGGTTCGGATCACACCACCCGGCCCCGGCAGCGATGGCAGCGATTCAGCGCCCGGCTGGGAACAGCAGATCAGGCAGCACTACCGGGAATTGCTGCAAACTGCGGCCTTTCAACCCGGCCAGACTTGATTAGCTCACAGAAAGAGGGCATGTGTATGGTGATGTCTGGCGGCTCCGCCGCCAGACATCACCATACACATGCCCTCTTTCCGTCGCGGTTTGATATTAGCTGCCCTGCCGGATCAGCGGCAAGAAAAGCTGATGCGGCTGTACCGGCTCTGGATCGGGTTCCGGCTCCGGTTCCAGCTCGATCTCAGGTTCCGGTTCCGGCAGCAGTGGTGAAATCAGGCTGTCGTTGGGGAGGGCCGTGCTGCCGGCGGATTGCGGCGGCAGGGCGCTGCCGATGAAGCGCGTCCAGCCATTGTCGCGGGTGATGTGGAAGAGCTGGTGTTGCACATAGGCCTGGTAGGCGCTGTTGCTCTCGGCGGCAGCCCGCGGTGGGTAAAAGATGCCGATGCCATGCGCAAAGTCCAGGTTGACTTCCACCGTAATCGTGCGCGAGCCGTCCGGATCATAGGCGCGGTAACTTGAACTGGCGTGGCTTTCGCTGATCACAAAGGGCGGGATCGCGCCGGCACTGTTGCCCTTTACCGCATCGATCAAGCTGCTTGCCGCCGTATCTACGTCCCGATCATCAATGTTGGCGCGCACCTGTTCCGCCAGATCGACGATGTCGACGTAGGCGTCTTCGGTGTCGAGCTCAATCGGGCGCAGGCCGCCGGAGTCATACTTCTGGGCAAAGTTGCGTAGTTCTCTCAGTTCACCCACCCGCTTGCTGCGATCACCGCCGACATAGGTGTGCAGTTGATCACCAAACTCACTGACGGCGGCGTCCAGCCGGGGAAACTGGGCCATGTCAAAAACCGAAACGGTATAGGCCCGATTATCGCTGCTGACACGCTCGGCATAAATCGCGGCCGCTCCAGTCGCAAAATCACGCGGATTCTCGGCCTTGCTCGCCATTGCCCGGTATTCCTCGTAGGCAAACACGCCCCAGGCCGTCGTCGGCGAGGCGACCACATAGTGCGCCATGCCCTCGGCGATGGCGGCGGTTTCGTAGAGCCCGAAGGAACAGCCGTCGTAGTAGAGCACATCGAGCTTGCGCGCGCCGTTGGCGGTGCCCTGTTCAAGCGCCGTCCGCAGCTCGAAGGGCGTCAAAAAGGGCTTGCCATCCGGCGCCGGGCTGCTGCGATCTTCGGCAAAGCCCACAACGCCGTTAGCATGGTCGACCAGCGCCAGCACATAATGGTCGGAGTCGGGAAAGGTCGTGTAGCCCCAGTCGATGAAGTCGCGCAGGGTGGCCATGTCGTCCATACGCGCCTCGGGCTGGGCCTGCTGGTACCAGTCGCCGTGCTCATTCAGCATGTAGCGGCGGGTATCATTGGCGGTCGGGCCGTCATAGAGAATGCCGACCTGCACGCGTTCACTCGCGCCGGCATGTTCCAGCCGGTAGAGCATGCCATTCAGATCGGGGTTGCTGCCCATCCAGGTGTTGAGATTGTTGTCGGCTGCCGCATAGATCAGCAGCGTCCAGGTATTTGTATTCGCGCCGGTGCTGCCGTCCGCGTCGCGGATAATCAGGGTCTCCTCGACCGGCGGCGACCAGGAGCCCTCATTGTCCTGGACTTCCAGCCGGACGGTGTGGATGCCACGCGGAAAATCGGCAGCCGGTTTGCTGAAACTCGCCGCATTGCTGAACACCACCGGCTGGCCTTGCGCATCGAGATAGCTCCAGCGATGGGCAATAATCACATCGCTGGCATCCGAGTCGCCGCCGCTGCCGGCAAAAGTGATCGTCTCACTGCCCTGGCGCGCATCGCGCGGCAACATGCGATTGATGGTCGCAATCGGCGTTGGCTCGGCGAGCGAGCCGCTGGCCCGGTGGAGCTGGGTCAGGTCGAACAGTGTGCCGCTCGCATCTTCGCCGCCGAAGGTCACCAGTTCGCCGCGATAGGTATCATAGGCCGCCGCCATACGCTGGCGGGCCGTGATCGGCGTAGCCGCCATACGCTCACGCCAGAAACTGCCGTTCCACTCCCAGGTATCGGCCAGCACCCCGGCATCGCCCAGGCCACCGGCCACCACGATCACGGCGCGACTGGGATCGTAGGCGGCAACGTGGCCGGCGCGGGCGCTAATCGAATGCGGCGGCGTCACCTCATGCCAGGCCATTCCATCATACTCCCAGACATCCTGGTGCAGGCCGTAGCTACTGCGCCCGCCGAAGAGCACCAGCACGCCACGGTTGGCATCATAGCTCAGGCTGGCACCGGAGCGGGCCGGCGGCACCGTAGATAGGCTGATCTGGTGCCAGGTCCGGCCATCGAACTCCCAGGTATCATTCAGGTAGCTGCTATTCTGGCCGCCAAACAGCACCCAGACATCGCGCGCAGCATCGTAGGACAGGCCGGCATCGGCGCGGGCCGCGGGCGCGCTCGCCGGGTTTTGTGCCTGCCAATCGTCGCCGTCCCAGAGCCAGGTATCGCCGAGGAAAGAGCTATCGCTCGCGATGCCGCCGAAGAGCAGCAGGCGATTATTATCGGCACTGCCGGCCATCTGATGCGACTGGCGGGCAGGCGGCGTGGTAGCCGGGGCGAGGCGCAGCCAGCGATTGCCCTGCCATCGGAAAGTACGATCGCTCAATCCTCCGAAACGATCACGCCCGCCGAAGAGCAGGCTGTAGCCATCGCCGGCATAGGCCATCGCTGCTGCCGTGAGCTGCACGGGCACGGCAGTGTCGTCGAACTGCTCCTGCCAGGTGTTGCCGTCCCAGAGCCAGGTGTCGCCGAGATTGCCGTCAGTATCTTTCCCACCAAAGAGAATGATTTGCTGACGATCCGGGATGCTGGTCAGACCGTAATCGGAGCGTCTCGGTGGGCCGTTGTTGAGATCGTGTTCAGTCCAGTCGGTACCGTCCCATTCCCACAGCTTCGACCAGGTGTTGGTATCACCGTTTTCTCGGTACAGTAACAGGAGGCGTTGCCGGGCAAAATCATACACGAACTGGTCGCAAACACCGGGATAGCCGCATTCTGGCGGATGCGCAGGGCTGTATTCGATCCAGTCTGTGCCATCCCAGAGCCAGGTTTTTGTCGAATGGGAATACGTAAAATCCACCAGCATCACATGCTGGCTGGTGGCATCGTAGGCCATAGTCATTCGATAGTACGTGATTTCCGGTGAAGTTGCTGGAGTGACTTCGTGCCAATCAGTGCCATCCCACTCCCAGGTATCATACATGCTTGAGGCGTGGTTATCGTAATTGCCGCCATACAGCACCACTCGCTCACGTGCAGCATCATAGGCCATGACGTGCTGGCTGCGGCCGGGCGGCGAATGCTCCGGTTCCAGCTTTGTCCAGGCTCGATCTTGCCAGATCCAGGTTTCGGTGGAACGACTGCCATCCGGTTTCAAACCACCAAATGCCAAAACATAATCATGGGCCGCATCATAAACCATCGTGGGGGTACGTATACCAACCGGCTTGCTCGAAACCTGTCGCTTTGTCCAGCCAATACCATCCCATTCCCATGTTTGGTAGTTGTAGTCGAAAGCGACTGCTCGCTTGCGTTTCGCATCATACACAATATTGTACTTCCAGGAAGAAATCACAGACGGACTCACCATCGGCGCGCGCTGGTTCCAGTCGATGGCGTCGAGCTCCCAGGTTTCGTGGGGGTAATCGTGGGCATCGGCGTCGCTGTAACCGCCGACCAGGATCATCGTGCGGCGCTGGCTGTCGTAGCTGAGCATGGCCCCGGCGCGCGGCGGCAGATCCAGCCGCAGTTCCTGCCAGTTCTCGCCGTTCCAGCCCCAGGTATCTTCCAGCGGCGCGCCGCCATTGTCGACGCCGCCGGCCAGCAGGATCTGCCGGCGCTCGGGGTCGTAACGCATGGTGTGGCCGCTGCGGGCACTCGGCGCGCTCAGCGGGTGGCGTCGCGACCAGGTGGCGCCGTCGTACTGCCAGGTGTCCTGCTGCAGCACATTGCCGCGCAGCCCGCCAAAGAGGATCAGCCGCTCGTGTTCGGTATCGTAGGCCAGGCCGAAACTGTTGCGCGCCGGTGGGCTCTGCGCCGCCGGCAGTTGCCGCCAGTCCGTCCCGTCCCAGGCCCAGGTCACCAGCAGATCGGAGCCGTCCGCCGCGGCGCCGACCAGCAGCACGCGCTGGCTGGCGCTATCGTAGGCCATCACCGGCACATTGCTGAACTCCGGCGCAGTCTCCGTCTGCCGGCGCTGCCAGATCTCGCCGTCCCAGGTCCAGGTATCGCTAAAGCGGTTTTCGTCGGCATCCTTGCCGCCATAGAGCACAACTTGCTCACGGGCGGCATCATAGGCCATCACATGATCAACCCGCGGCTCGGGGCTGAGCCGCGGCGCGAGGCGGGTCCAGCTGCGACCATCCCAGCGCCAGGTGGTATTGCGCAGCACCGGCTGGTAATCAACGTAGGCCAGGCCGCCGAACAGAAGCAGTTCGCCGCGGGCGGCATCATAGGCCATCGCGGTACGATGGAAGCGCGGCGTCAGCATCTCGCCGCTGCTCCAGGTGGCGTCCAGCGCGACATGCGGCAGCACCAGATCTTCCTGCTGGCCGCCTTCGTAGGCAATGAAAGTGCGGGTTTTCTGCTGGCCCTGAGCACTGGCGGTAATGGTAATCTCATCGCCGGGCCGGGCATCGAGCCAGTCGCGGGTATCGAGGCGAGCGAAATAATAGGGTTCGCTCGCAGCATAATCGCGGCGGGTCTGCACCGTCACCTGCTGATCACCGAGGCTGAGCGTGACTTCGGCGTGCTCCACTGGTTGGCCGTTCAGGTAAACGTAGCCGCTGACACAGCAGAGTGCGCTGGCATAATCGTCGTTCTGGCCACGGCCACAACCGCGCGGCAGTGGCGGCGGCGCACTCGAATCGGCGGCGACGGGCGGTGTATGAGCGGGAAACAGCGAGCAGAGCAGAACGGCAATCAGCAGCAGCAACAGGCGACGTGACATAGATGCGCTCCTCGATGCAAGGCAAAACGGCGGACGGAAACATCGCCGCAGAGAACGACGCAGTATCGTTGCTTCTACTATAGAACCTCACCCGGTCAGGTGTATATAGGAAAATACGTGGAAGCCGGAGTAGTCATAGGCCGGCACGCGCCAGCAACTGGAAGGCTGCCCAGTACATTGGTTGGGCAAAACCTTGATCGCGCAAGGCGAGCTGAGCCTGTTGCAGTGCTGCGGGGAAGCCGGCACCCTGTTGCGCGGCAGCATAAAATTCGGCCATAAGCACAGTAGTGGCGGCATCATCGACCGGCCAGAGGCTGGCGAGCACCTGCCGGGCGCCGGCCAGCAAAAATGACCCGGCCAGCGCCAGCAGTACGCCGCCGTGTTCCGGCAGCGTGCCGGTATCGCAGGCGCTCAGCGTCACCAGGCGGCAGCCGCGCAGGTTGAGCCGGAGCGCCTCGGCCAGCAAAAAGCCGCCGTCGGCCAGTTGCAGTTGCGAGAGCAGCGGTGCATCGCGCCGAATATGGCCATGGGCAGCGATATGCAAGATGTCCGGCGCAAGGTCAAAATCGAGATCAGCCAGCCGGGCGGGCTTGCGAACGTCGAGGTTCGGCAGCGCTCGCTGTAGCGCGGCCAGTTCGGCTTCGATATGCAGCAGCGGCGGGTCGCCGGCATAGCCCAATGCTAACGGAGAACCGGTTGGTTCTGCCGATTCTTGCACCAGACCCGGCACACTCGCCGAGGGCAGCAGCAACAGGCGGTAGCATTCGCCAAGATAGGCTTGCGGCATGCGCAAGGCGGCCCAGGGCAACTCGAACAGGAAACTGTCGGGCGCGATCAGCAGTTCGCCGGCGACAGGCAGCAGCGACTGAAGGGGCGCGAGAACCTGGGCATACAGTTCGGCCAGCAAATCGTCCATGAGCGGCTGCTGGGCAGCGGCGGCAGCCAGGCGCTGTTCCGGCGTCGCCACCGCTTGCAGGCTCTTGAGCAGCAGGCTGAACCGGCCCATCAGGTGCTGAATGCTCGCCACTTTGCCGAGCCGCAGCCACTGCGGCCCTTGCTGCGGCAACAACAGGCAGGCGTGCAGATGCGTACTGCCGACCAGGCAATCGATCAGGGCCCGGCCCGGCTTCAAGCCGGCCTGGATCTGCTCGACGGAGGGCAGGGCTTGCGGCTCACGCAGGCGGATCTGGCGGCGAGCGGCCTGCGTCAGGGCAGCTTCAGCTGCCTGGATGCGCTGCTCACAGAGTTCGCGATAGTCGGCGCTGCCGGCAAACCGCCGCTCTTCCTGCCAGGTCAGCAGATCGGCACGCGCCGACAGCCAGGCCGCGTCCGGTTGTTGCAGCGGCGCCGGAGCCGACAATTCGACCCAGGCGCTGCCTTTCGCT
This sequence comes from Chloroflexaceae bacterium, assembly GCA_034437175.1. Classification (GTDB taxonomy): domain Bacteria; phylum Chloroflexota; class Chloroflexia; order Chloroflexales; family Chloroflexaceae; genus DAOTUJ01. The sequence continues at coordinate 30,588 of DAOTUJ010000105.1, forward strand.
ACGAGCAAATCGGCAAAGGCGGCCTGCTGCCGGCGGACCTTGAGCTGCGTTTCGATCAGGCGTGTGTAGATCGCCTGGCCACCGCTGAGCAGCCTGGCCTTGAGTTCCTCGACCGGCATCTGGCGGCGCTGGGCGGCAAACAGCGCGGCGGCGCGGCGCAGTGGTTCAATGGCGGCGGAGGGGCGCAGCAACGCGGCCTGGCCCAGGCAGGCCCGCTGTTCCAGCGCCGGCAGATCGTATTGCCCGGCAGCATCCGCGATCTGCCGGTAGCGGGCCAGGGCAGCCGCTTTGTCGCTGCGGGCCAGCAATTCGGCAGCCGGCAGCGCCAGGTCGAGTTGCTCAGCAAGGGCGCCAAGAGCGGCCAGGCTGGCAATCGCAGCATCGAGGCGGGCCAGCGCTGCCGGCGCATCCGCCGGTCTGTGCAGCAGCGCGGGATGCGCAGCATAGCCCTGCAACAGCGCCTGCCAGGCCGGCGACACATGAGCCTGTAGTTCCCGCGCCGCCGCCAGGTGCCGGCGCGCCTCGCTGCTGCGCCCGCGTGCCAGCGCCAGCCGGATGGCTGCCAGGCGCGCCTCGACGCTCTCGGGCGGCAGGCCGGCCTGGGCAAAAGTTTCGGCAGCAAACACCGCTTGCCGGCGTGCTTCGTGCGGCAAGTGCAGGCGCTCATAGAGCCCGGCCGCCTCAATCGCAACCGTCGCCCGGTCGATTTCCAGGTCGACGGCGGCAAAGCGCGCCGCGGCCTGATCCAGCAGTTGCAGCGCGGCAAACAGGCGCCCGCGATAGAGCGCCAGGCGGGCCAGGTTGACCAGGGCGCGCCCACTCACCTCAGCCGCCTCGCCGGCCAGTTCCCGCGCCTGCTGCAAAACCTGTTCCGCTTCATCCAGTGCTCCCAGCGCCATTGCGGCCATACCCTGATTGACCAGCGCCGAAGCCCGGATCAGGCGGTGCTCCTGGCGAGCAGCGGCATTCGCAGCCTGGAGCGCGACCTCGCGCATCTCGGCGTAGCGACCGCGCAAACCGAGCACCAGCGACAGATTGAGATACAGGCGCATCCAATGGGGATGATCGGGCAGTGGAGCGAGCCGCTGCGCAGCCTGCTGCAAAGCCGCTTCGGCTTCATCGAGCCGGCCCAGGAAACCGGCCGCCATACCGAAACCCAGCAGCACCCGCGCGCTATCGGCCGGCGAACCCTGGGTATCGAAGAAGGATCGCGCGGCGCGGTAGTGTTCGAGCGCCGCAGCGTGGGTGCGATTGAGCACGGCCAGCCCGCTGCACCAGTGGGCGCGAGCCAGATCCTCGGCGCTGCCGGACTGGTCGGCCATGCGCCAGGCCAGCGCCACGACCTGATCGGCTTCAGCAACCTGGTTGGCATCGAGCGCAGCTTCGATTGCCGTCAGTGCAGTGGCGAACAGGGTGTCGCGTTCCGACGGATCGGCCGGCAGCGGCAGCGGATCGGCCGGGTCGGCAGAAAAAAGTTGGCGGAGTTGCGCAGAGGCCGGGTCAATCATCCTGGAGCACAATATCCTCGACGCGCAGCACCGCCTCATCAAAAGCGGCGCGCAACTGGTAAGTGCCGGCGCGCAGGCGGAGGAAGCTGAAGAAGCCGGCAGCATCAGTCTGGCGCGGGCGCGGGCGGGCACCGGGCGCAGTAAGGCGCACCCGTACATCGGCGGCAGCCTGCTCGGCGCGGGTAATGAAACCTTCGATAACCCAGGACTCATCGGCACGCGGCACAATCCGCAGCGTAATTCGTGCCTGCAGCTCCGCCACCACAAAGGCCCGGTCGCGCTCATTGGCGGCCGGCGCTGCACGCAGACCGGCGGCGGCAGCCACTGGCAGCGCCAGGAACTCGGGCAGGCGTGATCGGCGCGGGCGGGCGGGTTGCTGTAGTTGCTTGAATTCCTGCTCGAGTTCCTGGTAGGCCCGGTGCTCGGCAGCACTCTGCCGCAGATAGGCCGCTACCCGCAACTGCTGGGTCGGCGAAGCCTGGCCGGCAATTACATCGACCAGATCCTGCGGAGCGGGGCGATCCAGGCCCGCGAAGAGCTGGGTGAACAATCCCCTGGTGCGCTGCAACTCGGCAAGCTCGCGCTGCAACTCCGGCGAGCGCGTGAGCGCCTCGGCGACATAGGGCAAATCTTCCCCTTCGAGATAGGCCAGCAAATCGCCTTCAGAAATTGTATGTAAATCCATAGGAAAAACTCTATAATCTGCCAGTTCCGGATATTACTCTCTGAACTGCAACTTCGCCGGTTTTCCACAACTCTGCAAGCGAAATCAACCCTCCAGCATCTCACGCACCTCAGGAATACCCGTCAACTGGCGGATGGCCTGTTCAACCAGGCGATAGACTTCTTTTTTGCTGCGCTGCAATGCCTGCGCAATCTGCTCAGGCGTCTCATCCAGGGCAAAGCGGCGGCGAAAGGCCTCACGCATCGCCGGATCGGCCAGCAGATCGAGCCAGCGTTCGAATAGCATACGGCGCTCGACCGCATCACCAGGCTGAGGCGCAGCCGGCTCGACGCCACGTACCGCCTGGAGATAATCGAGCGAGGCATCGGGCGAGCGCTGGCCGCGCAACTCCTGTACCGCACTGAGACAGGTAATCTGAAGATAAGAAAGATAGGCAGCGAAAGTCGTGACCTGAAACGGCTGTTCAGCGCGAGTGAACTTATGAAACAGGCGCGCCGCCACTTCCTGCTCGAGATCATCGCAGGCATCGTGCAGATCGGGCGGGCAGCGCCGGCGAATCGTCGGGTGCGAGACATGCATCAGCGCGGCGAAAACCTCATCGTCGAAACTGGTCGCCGTGCGGAGAACAATCTCGCGGCAGCAAACACTCTCGCGGCGGCCGGGGTTACGGCGATAGCGAGCGATTTCATCCTGGCAACACTCCTGAAGCTCAGGAACTGACTGTTCGGCCAGGGCCGGCCGCATCGTTTCGGAGGGCGCATTCATAGGGCAATGAGGCTCGTATTCAAGCGATTTCCAGGTAGGGCCAGTATACCAGATTCCCATGGAAAAACTCGCGCCGGCCGGTTCATCAGGGTGTGACGAAACGTGCTGCCCGTGCGCCAGAACCAGCTTCCGGGAAGCTTCTTCTGACGAGCAGCGGGCGGCCGCTGCGGGTGCTGCGCGTCCGATGCCACTGGCAGCAGCGCGGCAAGCTTCCCGGAAGCGGTTCCCGCCGGGGGCTTTGGGCAGCACGTTTCGTCACACCCGGTTCACCAGAATAACGGCATCCGCGACGATGAGACACTCAAGGACGAATCGCATGGAAAATACTACACCAACCGGTTCATAGCAGCGACAAAACCATAATTCAATGGTGTTTGCTCAATCACTCCTCACTGGCACAATCGTTGGAGAAACACAGGAGGTTCCAATGGCACATTCATCTCGTTCGCGTCCCTGGTCACGGTTACTGGTGCTCATCATTTTACCTTTGCTCGCTGTCTCCCTCGCCGACTGGGCTTCCGCCCAGACACCGGAGACCGGATCTGCCATGCCAATGGCAGCCGAACTCCAGAGCATTGCTGATGGATTCGATTATCCTGTCGGCAAGCCTGACGCCCGCGGATGGACGTTCTGGCACGGCTATGAGAATTTTGGCAGTGTCTATGCCGGTGCCTATCACGCCGGTGAGGACTGGTGTACCGGCTCAAATGGCGTTTGTGATGGACGAGCCGCAGGCCATCCGGTCTATGCTGTTGGAAACGGTGTGGTGCGCTATGCATCCGGTAGTTATCCCGGCAACGTCGTCATTGTCGAGCATCGCCTGCCGAACGGCGAAATCTGGTATTCAATGTATGGCCATGTTGTTACCGGTGTATCGGTCAATCAGACCGTCAGTCGTGGCCAGCAGATCGCGAAAATCTTTGATCAGGCCGGCAATTCGCATCTACACTTCGAAATTCGCCGGTTTTATGTCAAAGACGAGATCAATGGTGCGAATGCAGCATGCAGTCGCCATCGCAGCTATCCTCCCGGTCCCGGTTACTGGCCAGTTTGCGGCAGTTCAGGCAAGCCGAGTGAAAAAGGCTGGGTCAACCCTTCGCAGTTTATCAAAGATCGCCGCCAGATCTCGTCGACTGCGACTGAAGTCATCTGCGATAGTAAAAGCTCATGTTTTAGCAAATACGAGTCGAGCGGCGCCTGGGGCTATGTGCAACCCGGCACCGGCGACAGCAGCAGCGCCTACAATCAACATGCCTACTGGACTTTCAACGGGCAAAATCAAGCCCTGGACTGGGGCAAATGGACACCGGATCTGCCGCGACAGGGCACCTACAATGTGTACATCTGGTATCCGCATTACCCTGGCTACTACCCGGAAACCGGCACGGCCCATTATCAGGTACATCACGCCGAGGGCAATAAATACCTCACCTGGAACCAGGCAACAAACTATAAACGCTGGAACAAAATCGCAACCGTCAACTGTCCTGCCGGCAGATCATGCTATGTGAAACTCACCGATGAGACGCATGAAGGCACCGCATCACGGCGCGTCTGGTTCGATGCCGTCAAGTTTGAACTGGTTGAAGCCCAGATTCCCGCTGACACGGTTGAACCTGACGGTAAAATAACAGCACCGCTCAATGGACAGAACGTCAATTCTTCCCGCCTGACCTTTTCGGCTGAAGCCTGGGATAATAATGGCGGCAGCGGCGTGGATCAGGTTCAATTTAATGTCTATTACAACGGCACGTGGCGCAAGGCCGGTACCGATAGCAAGGCGCCCTATGCAATACATTGGACTCCGCCTGCCGACCTGGGAGCACAGCAACTTCAGTTCGCAATCCACGTTTTTGATAAAGCCGGCAACCGGCGCATCGATCCCGGTGGCATTATAAAGGTCAATTTCAAACCCAGCACCGCACCCGACAACGGATTCAAGCTCCCATATCCCGGTGGCGCCAGCTATATGACAACACAGGGCAATCATAGCAACTTCTCGCACAGTGGCCAATATGCCTACGCATTCGATTTCGGTATGCCGCGCGGCCACAATGTTGTTGCGGCACGCAACGGTCGCGTCGTCTCCGTCAAAGGCAACTCGCGTTCAGGTGGCTGTAGTTCGTGGTACATGCCCTATGCAAACTTTATTCGCATCCGGCACATAGACGGCAGCGACACAGTGTATGTCCACCTGGACAGCGTCTCGGTGCGGCAAGGTCAGTACGTGCGACGAGGCCAGGTCATCGGCAAATCTGGTCAGACCGGCTGGTCCTGTGGCGCTCACCTGCACTTTGATCGGCGGAAATCGGGTGGCTCCTGGACGATCGCAACCCGATTCCTCGATGTTTCAGGTGGCGTTCCACGTACCGGCGGATGGTACCGCTCGGGCAATTACCTGGGGCGAGCTATGGCAGCAGCCCAGGAGCCGGATCAGGTAGCACGACAGCAGGCCAGTGACACACTTGCGCCTATCGGATCGGTACAATTCCATACCACCGGGGAACTTTCCTACACACTCTGGCTAGCAGCCGAGGATGAAACATCCGAACTCGATGCCGTACAAATGCGGCTGGCTGCCGAATCTGCCGACCTGGAAGCTGCCGAATGGCAAACATTCGCCGGTGAAGTCACCTGGAATGATCAGACAGTCTGGGTTCAGTATCGGGACGCAGCCGGTAACATTTCCGACGCTTATGCCGACGTCCTCGATCCGGTAGCTACCAGTCCGTTGCAGGCAACCTTTGAGATCAGTCCAACAATATGCGCAAGCAGCGAACTGCCGATTACAAACCAGACCACTCCCTTCTGCGAACAGTGCCAGTGGTCCTGGGATCTCGGCAACGGCAGCAGCAGCATCGCTGCGGAGCCTGCCCCGGTGAGCTACGCTAGCGGTAGCTACACCCTGACTCTGACCGTCACTGGAGCCAGCAATGCCAGCACGGCCAGCCGGCAGCTTACGGTACTGCCTGTTCCAGACGCTAGCTTCGAGATCTTGCGTGAAGGCAACAGTGTAACCGTTACTGCTACTGAGCAACAGGCTGCTTCCTGGGAATGGGACTTTGGCGATGGCACCACCGCCAGCGGTCAGACAGCTTCTCATACTTATGCAGCCGATCTCCTCGACGCCGAAGAACTACCGGTCATCACACTGACCGCAAGCAACGGCAGTGAATGCTCGGGCAGCGCCAGCCGGCAAGTTGTGCCGGCTACTCAACATACCGTGTATCTCCCGTTGATCCAGCGTTAGCAGATTGCTTCGGTACAAACAATCACGATCGCACCGGTTCCGGCGACGAAGTCGCCGGAACCGGTGCTCCTCAGCCCGTCGCGAAAAACTCCTGTAACTTCCGACTGACAATTTCCGGCGTTTCTTCCAGCAACAGGTGAACCAGCACCAGCGACGGACCGGCGCCGAACACCGCATAACGCAGCGGCCCTTGCTCACTCTCGAACACGGCAGGCAACTGCCACGTTTCCCCGGCCATGATGATGCCTCCATTTGATTTGATACAATTGTTGGGCCTTTTTCGGCAGAAATACGCGAACAATTGTACCAGAAACAGGAGATGCCGGCATGGATTATCTGATTATCGGCGGATTGCTGATCGGCCTGATCGTCGTTCTGTTGCTGACATGGCGCTGGAGCCGCAATCGGGGTATCGTCACGATTCAGCCGGCAGTTTCCGCAAGCCCGGCTACCGGCGACGAACTCATTGCCGAAGTGCAAACCTTGCTGGCTGCCGGCCGCAAGATCGAAGCAGTCAGGCAAGTACGCCTGGCGACCGGCTGGGGTCTGAAGCAGAGCAAAGCGTATGTCGACGCCATGGATTCCGGTGCGCCGCCGCCGGATACGCCCTTGCCCAGCAGCCCGCCGGCAGCACCTGATCCGGCGCAACTCGAGCCGGAAGTGCGCAGCCTGCTGGTCGACGGCCAGAAAATCGCCGCCATCAAGTACGTGCGTGAGCGCACCGGCTGGGGTTTGCAAGAGGCAAAAGATTACGTCGAGCGCCTGTAAGCCGGGATTCCTCGCTGGCGCTCTCAAGAAACTTCCGGCCGGGATCCCGCACTGCGTTCGGGATGACCAGGCTGGCTGATGCATCCCGTCATCCCGAGCTGCGGCCTGAAAATCCTCGTTGCGCGCATTGATCAGAAAATACTCCATCGCCGCCTGCGGCGTCGCCAGATTGACCAGCGCCTCGGTCGGCGGCAAACCGGCATTCAGTGCTTCGACCGGATAGTAGGCCTGGTTGTCTTCCAGCGGCGGTTCGCCGGTTTCGGGCGGCCCCTCGCCCTGCGCAAACAAAGGGCGCAGCGGCACCGCCAGCACCATGCCGAGCAGCAGCACCGGCCAGAGCAGATAGTGTACGAATTTCATGGCAACCCTTTTTCACTGCGACAAATTCAATGGCGTTCTGGCGCCGCAAGATACGTACCAGCCGAAAAAAGTGGGCAGGTCTAGTGCTGGATTTTGCGGCGAAGCCGCAAAATCCAGCACTAGACCTGCCCACTTCTGCGATACCGCAGGCAAAAAAGGTGTGCGCCGTTCCAAAAGCGAGGTTGCCTACCCGGCGGCAAATGCCGCCGGGTAGGCAACCTCGCTTGTACGCAATTTTAGTTGCGCGGGTAAATCTCGCGCAGCAGATTCAGCAGATAATACTCAACTTCACGAGCGGCCGTACGCTCTGCCGGATGTAATTCGAGCGAGAGAATTTCCTCGAAGTACCAGCGGATCATTGCTTCCTGGTGAAAGTAGGCAACCCCATTGCGCGGCAAAATGTCGTGGGCCCAGGTAAATTCGGTGTCGGCCAGTGAGAGCAGTTCGAACAACAATATGCCGCGAACCAGTTCGTTTAGTCGTTCGACCGAGACCTCCGCAAGGCGGTTCTGCGCCGGGTATGCTTCTTCGAGCCGCAACGTATCTCGCAACTCGGGATACACTGTCAGCAGGCGCCCGGCCACCCGATGGCAAACATTGCTGCTCTGATCGGTGAGCAGTCCGGCTAGCCGCTTCGCCGAAACGGGTTCCATAGTTGTCTCCTTCCCATGGCACGTGCGCGATGATATATCGGCAATTACGCCTATTATACCATCTCCATGCAAGTGATTCGCGGTTTTCTCATACTTTTGTTACAATGCCACAATGTAAAAATTCTTTGAAACTTCCTTTATATCGACAAAATCTGTTCATTCTATACAAAAAACCTGTGAGGTTGGCCGTGTCAAGCCAGGCAAAGGCAGCTGCCAAAGTAGTTTTGGAAGCGCGAAGTATTACGAAGCGCTTTCCCGGTATAGTCGCAAACGATAAAGTCTCGCTCAAACTGCATCAAGGCGAAATACTGGCCTTGCTTGGCGAGAATGGCGCCGGCAAATCAACCTTGATGAATATTCTTTATGGCCTGTACAACCAGGATGAAGGCGAGATTCTGGTGAAAGGTCAGCCAGTCCGGGTGAATAATCCACACGAAGCCATCGATCTTGGCATTGGCATGGTGCATCAGCATTTTCAACTGGTGTCGGTGATGACGGTGGCCGAAAATGTGATGCTTGGCAACGAGCTAACCCGCAACGGGGTGTTCCTCAACCGGGCTGCCGCTCGTGAACGCATCCGCGCCATCTCGCAGCAGTATCGCCTCGAAGTCGATCCTGATGCCCTGGTTGCTGATCTGCCGGTCGGCGCCCAGCAGCGCATCGAGATCATCAAGGCGCTGTATCGCCGGGCCGATATTCTCATTCTCGATGAGCCCACCGCTGTGCTGACGCCCCAGGAAGCCGACGATCTCTTCGCGATTATGTATGCATTGACTGCGCAGGGCAAGTCGATCATTTTCATTACCCACAAGCTGCGTGAAGTCATCGTGGTCGCCGACCGGATCATGGTACTGCGCTCCGGCAAGGTCGTCGGCGAAACCCGCCCTGCTGATGCGACCGAATCTTCGCTGGCCAGTATGATGGTCGGGCGCGATGTGCTGCTCAAGGTCGACAAGGCGCCGGCGCAACCCGGTGCGCCGGTGCTGACCATCAGCGGGCTCAAGGTCTTCGACGATCGGGCGCACCTGGCGGTTAACGGCGTCGACCTCGAAGTCTGCGCGGGCGAAATCCTGGGTATCGCCGGCGTTCAGGGCAATGGCCAGACCGAACTGGTCGCCGCGATTACCGGGCTGCGCCCGCCCGCCGACGGGCTGATTCGCATTCTCGGCCGGCAGACGAGCGGCGCCACTCCGCGTGAAATCACCAATCTCGGGGTGGCCCACATCCCCGAAGACCGCCAGCGCGACGGGTTGGTCACCAGTTACCCGCTCACTGCCAATTCGGTGCTGGAGTTTTACCACAAATTGCCCTTCGCCCACGGCATTCTCGTCGATGAAGCCGCGATCCGTGCGCACGCCCGGAAGCTGGTGCGTGAATTCGACGTGCGCACGCCCGGCATCGACGTGACGGCCGGTGCGCTGAGCGGCGGCAACCAGCAGAAGCTGATCGCGGCCCGCGAGTTCTCGCAACCCATCCGGCTGCTGATCGCGGCCCAGCCCACTCGCGGCATCGACGTTGGCTCCATCGAGTTCATCCATCAGCAGATCGTCCGGGCGCGCGACGAAGGTCTGGCCGTGTTGGTGATCTCCGCTGAACTCGACGAGATCCTGGCGCTCTCGGATCGCATCGCCGTAATGTACCATGGGCGCATTGTCGCCAACCTCGATGCCGCCGGCGCCGACCGCGAGCAACTCGGCCTGCTCATGGCCGGCGTGCCCGGCACCCAGACATAAAACACTTTAGATTTGTTTAATGTCGCGGCTTCGCCGCAACATCAAACGAAAAAGACAGACATCTCCGTATTGCGGCAGAAACGGTTTATTTCGGTTGTTCTGGCGGCTTTGCCGCCAGAACAACCGAAAAAGATAGTTATTTCCATGCTGCCGCAGGCGGAAAACGCCCATTGCGGCGCGAGCAATCACGCCGACTGCGACAGTCAAAATGGAGGAGAACTATGGCCGGTGCTTCCACTGAGAGCGCAGGCACGTCGTTTATGGCGCGCGCCTGGCGGGTCATTTCACCACTGGTAATTCCATTCTTCGCCGTCCTCACTGCACTGGTCATCGGTGCGATCATTATTGCGATCACCGGTCGCGACTGGATGGCAGCGTATGCCGGGCTCTGGCAAGGCTCCTTCGGTTCCTGGCGGGCCGTCGCATCAACCCTGGTGCGTTCTACACCGCTGATCATCTGTGGTCTGGCCGTTGGTCTGGGCTTTCAGGCCGGCCTATTCAATATCGGCGCCGAAGGCCAGCTCTATGCCGGCGCCGTTGCCGCAGTGACGGTCGGCGTCCTCTTTACCGGGCTGCCGGCGCTCATTCATCTGCCGCTGACTCTGGCAGCCGGGCTGCTCGGCGGCCTGCTCTACGGCGCCATTCCCGGCTTGCTCAAAGCCTACACCGGCGCCCACGAAGTCATCAATACGATTATGCTCAACTATATCGCCCTACGCATGACCGAGTGGCTGATCAAGAGCCGCAACCCGCTCATTCTGGGCGATCCCGATGATTCCAGCGGCTCACGGACGATGGCCATCGCCGAGGCCGCACGCTACCCCATGATCACGCCTTTCGGCGACGTGATCCGGCTGCATCTGGGCATCCTGGTGGCCTTCGCGCTGGTCGCGCTGGTCTACTGGCTGCTCTACAAAACCACCGTCGGCTTCGAGTTGCGCACCGTCGGCGCCAACCCGAATGCAGCGAAGTATGCCGGCATCAACGTGCGCCGTAGCATCGTGATGGCACTGGCACTCAGCGGCGGCATCGCCGGCATCGCCGGTGCCGGCGAGGTGATGGGTGCGACATCGGACGGAACGCTGGTTGCCGGTTATTTCTCCGGTCTGGGTTTCGACAGCATTGCGGTAGCTCTGCTGGCGCGCAGCAACCCGGTCGGCATCATCTTCTCAGGCTTGCTCTGGGGCGGGTTGCTTACCGGCGCCCGCCAGATGCAGGTCTCCGCCAACCTTTCGATTGATCTCATTCGCATTGTGCAGGCGCTGATCATCTTGTTTGTCGCCGCTGATCAGATTATTCGCTTCATCTATCGCATTCGCGCCCGCGGCGACGGCGAGCAGACGGTTTTTTCGCGTGGATGGGGAGCGTAGGCGGGAGTATGGCTCCTTTCAACTAGAGCGTTTTTCGCCCGGCCGGACGGCCCTCACCCCTTCTGGACTCTGTTGGTTAAAGGATTTCTTAACCGCTGCGACCAGGGAGCGCGGGCGGCTCGCCCGCATGCGGGCGAGCCGCCCGCGCTCCCATCGGCAGGAAATCGCTGGATCCTGGTACAAAAGCCTGCCGATGTCAGAGTCGCAGTAGTTAAAATCAGGTTTAACCAACAGAGTCCTTCTGGGGGTAGGTTTTCTTGCCGTCGCCGGTACAACGGGGGATGGCCCTCCTTTCAACGAGAGCGTTTTTGTCAGATGGGTGATTTCCCGATCCGGCCCTCACCCCCCAGCCCCCGCTCCCGTACAGCCTGGCGCGACGAGAGCCTTACGCTTTGAGTTGGTCATCACCGGCGCCAGCCTGACAGGAGCGGGGGAGCCGGGCACGCACGTTGTCATGCGCTCCCCGCTCCTGCCAGGCAAGTGCGCCATGGGAACCCGGTTTCGCGAACGCAACTCACCGCGCTGGCCTGAGCGGGAGCGGGGCCGGGGGTGAGGGCCGGCCGGCCGGGCGAAAAACGCTATCGTTGAAAAGTTGGGGGGCCGAGCAACGGCGTTCTCGGGTGCTCCCCGCTCCCGCCAGGCCGGTGCGCCATGGGAACCCGGTTTCGCGAACGCAACTCACCGCGCTGGCCTGAGCGGGAGCGGGGCCGGGGGTGAGGGCCGGCCGGCAGAGTAAAAAACGCTATAGTTGAAAGGCCGGGGGTGAGGGCCATCCGGAGCTCAGAGAAAACCTACCCCCAAAAAGAGGGGGTTGAGGGGTGAGGGCTGGAGCGCGGTGGCACCCGAAAGGCAGTAGTCTCCCCAACAATAATCAAGCCTGCTTCCGGATCCCAATCGTCACACCGCCCTCACCAAACTCGACCTGTTCGCGATATGCGTCGGCAGGGGCGGCGGCGAGCAGCAGTTCGCTGCTCAGAGTCTCGGCTTTGAGATAGTCGCCCCAGCCGGCCAGGGTTTCCTGGAGCAACTGCGGCTCGCCGACGGCCTCGATGTAGAGGCTGATGCGATCATTGATGGCCAGGCCGGCGCTCTTGCGCATATCCTGCACATTGCGCACCAGGTCGCGGGCGGCGCCCTCCAGCCGCAGTTCGGGCGTGATGGTCGTGTTCAGCGCCACCAGCATGCCCTGCTCCTCGGCCACCGCAAAACCTTCCGGCGAACTGGCTTCGACCAGGACTTCTTCAGCCAGCAATTCCAGCATCTCGCCGTCAACCTCGAGCTGGAGGGGCTGGCCGGCCTCGCAGGTATGCGCCGCCGCTCGCGCCGCGTCGCCGCTGAGATCGCGCAGGGCAGCGGTGATCTGCGGCACCAGTTTGCCGTACTTCTTGCCGACCAGCCGCAAGTTCGGCTTGAAGCGATATTCGACCAGTTCGGTGGCGGCGTCCATGTAGCGCACGGTCTTGATGTTCAACTCGTCGCGCAGATCATCCTCGAAGCGGCGCACGCCGGCAGTCTGGTCAGGCAGTGCGGCACGCACCCAGAGTTCACCCAGTGGCTGGCGAATTTTGACGCCGGCATGCTTGCGGGCAGCACGGCCCAGCGACACTGCCTGCAAGAGCGCACGCACATCATCGACCAGGCGCTCGTCACGCAATGCTTCGACAACCTGCGGCCAGCGGGCCAGGTGTACGCTCTGCGGCGCCTCGGGGTAGGCCGAGAGCACCAGGTTGCGATAGATCGCCTCGCTGATGAAGGGCGTAAAGGGCGCGATTAGCTGTGCGATGCTCACCAGGTTGATATAGAGCGTGGTGTAGGCCGCGTTCTTGTCGGCATCGGCCTCGCTCTTCCAGAAGCGCCGCCGGTTGCGCCGCACATACCAGTTCGACAGATCGTCGGCCAGTACCTCGATGGTGCGCGCCGCCGTAGTGACGTCGTACTCTTCGAGGGCATGGGTGACCACCTGGACGATGCCGTTGAGCCGGGCCAGGGCCCACTGGTCGCTCTGCGGCAGGTCGGCCCGCAGCTTTTCGGTTTCATAATGAAAGCGACCCGCGTCGTCGATGCTGAGCATGCCGCTCTGCGGCGGCGTCCAGCCATCGAGGTTGGCATAGGTGACAAAGAAACTATAGCTATTCCAGAGCGTCAGCATAAACTTGCGCAGTGTCTCGTTGACCATCGTGATGCTGAAGCGGCGTGGGTTGCCGGGCGGCGCGGCGCTGAACAAGAACCAGCGCAGCGCATCAACGCCGGCACTCTCAAAAACCTCGGCCGGCTGCACGATATTGCCGCGGCTCTTGCTCATCTTCAGGCCGTTTTCGTCCAGAATATGACCGAGACAGATTACATTGCGGTAAGCCGGCCGGTCGAAGAGCAACGTACTGACCGCGTGCAAGGTATAAAACCAGCCGCGAGTCTGGTCGACGGCCTCGCAGATATAGTCGGCCGGGTGCGCCGCCTCGAACTCGGCCTGATGCTGCATCGGGTAGTGCCACTGGGCCACCGGCATCGAGCCGCTGTCAAACCAGCAGTCGGCGACATCGGAGATGCGGCGCATGGTGCCATGTTGCGGATCATCCCAGGTAATCTCATCAACATAGGGCCGATGCAGGTCGACATCTTTGAGTGAGCGACCGACTTTTTCCTCCAGTTCGGCCAGGCTGCCGATGCAGACCATATGGTCGCCGTCGGCACTGACCCAGATCGGCAGCGGGGTGCCCCAGTAGCGCTCGCGGCTGATGGCCCAATCGATGTTATTGGCGAGCCAGTTGCCGAAACGCCCGTCGCGGATATGTTCGGGCACCCAGTGGATCTGCTGGTTATTGGCGACCAGGTCATCCTTGAAGGCCGTGGTGCGGATATACCAGGAGCGCTTGGCATAGTAGAGCAGCGGCGTATTGCAACGCCAGCAGAACGGATAGTAGTGGCGCACCCGGCCACTCTTGAGCAACATACCGCGGTCTTGCAAGTGACGGGTGATGTCGGGATCGGCCTGCTTGAAAAACTTGCCGGTGAAAGGCAGATCGCCAAGCTCGGGCATAACCATGCCATTGAGATCGACCGAGAACAGCGTCGGCAATCCGTGTTTGCGGCCGATCTCGAGGTCGCCATAGGCCGGCGCGATATGCACGATGCCGGTACCGTCGTCCAGGCTGACCATCTCGTCGGCGATGACGCGGTAGGCACTGTGCCAATCGACCTCATCGCCGGGGCCGGGCACCCCCGCGAAGAGCGGCTCATAGCGCAAGCCGACCAGATCGTTGCCCTGAAAGTTCTGGAGCAATTGATAGGTTTCGCCGAGCACCTGCGGCAGCAGGGCCTGCGCCATCACCAATCGTTCGCCCTCATACTCGACCAGGGCATACTCAGCTTCATGTTTGACGGCAAGGCCAACATTGGCCGGCAGCGTCCAGGGTGTCGTCGTCCAGGCGACCAGGAAAGCACCGGCGAGTGCATGGCGGTTGGCCGCCGGAGGCGAGCCGGCTGCACCTGTGACCCGAAACTTGATATATACACTGGGATCATCGACATCGTCCTGGGCGCCGAGGCTGACCTCGTGGTCGCTGAGGCTGGTTCCGCAGCGCGGGCAGTGCATCGTGACCTTATAATCGCGGAAGAGCAGGTCGCGATCCCAGAGCCGGCGCAAGATCCACCAGAGCGACTCGATATACTCATTCTCGTAGGTGATATAAGCATCTTCATCGAGCCAGAAGGCGATGCGTTTCGAGAAAGCCTTCCAATCCTGAATATATTCCCAGACACTCTCGCGGCAGCGGGCATTAAATTCGGCAATGCCATAGCGCTCGATGTCGGGCTTGCCGCTGAAACCGAGTTTTTTTTCGACCTCGATTTCCACCGGCAGGCCGTGGGTATCCCAGCCCTCGCGGCGCCCGATGATCTTATAGCCCTGCATGGAACGAAAGCGCAGGATGATATCTTTGAACGAACGGCTGATGACATGGTGCAAACCAGGCTTGCCGTTCGACGTCGGCGGCCCCTCGTAAAACACAAAGGGTTTTTCGCCCGAAGCGAGCGACTGCTCAACGATCCGGTTGGCAGCCCACCACTCCAGGATTTCCTCCTCCAACCGCGGGAAGGAGACGTTCGTATCAACCTTGTTGAACATACTTCCTCCTCAATTGGCCACGCCTGGCGTGGCGGATGCGTTGCTTGCGCCGAAAACCTCTTTCTTCGCTTGCTGCCGCAGGCGAAAAAACCTGATCTGGCTGGAATAGCCAGCGCCGACTGCGAAAGTCAAAACAGAATCAAAAAAACCCCGCCCCTCTTCAGGGACGAGGCGAAGCCCCGCGGTACCACCCTGCTTCTGCCGCCGGGCATGCCGGCAACAGCGCTTGGTGAGCGTCTATCAACGCTCTGCCCCGCTAACGGAGGGCAAGACCGGATCGGCTTACTGGCCTGTAGCGCAAGAACCAGAGAATTGAAGAACCAGAGAAACAGACAGATATTGGTGCTAGTTCAAGCGTTTTGCGAAATGCTCCAGGCGTTCAGTGACCGGCTCGGGGGTGATCTTCGCTGCGGCTCACTGAACCCGGCTTCCACCATCCCGGGCTCGCTGGCAGTGCAGAACGCCGCTACTCGTCCCCGTCTTCGCCATTCATCGGGTGGAGTATAACAATGCTTGTGCAGCGCGTCAAGGGCCGCAAGACGTAGGGAAACATTTCCCAGGTGGCAACCGAGTTTTTACCCTGTACGATCCCCGGATCAATAGGTACCATCACATTGGATGGGGAAATACCTGTCCGATTTTCGTACGTATTGCGCTACCGCAACGTTATTTTACCCATCATTTGTCTCCCCACCAAATGTGCCAGTCTCAAGGTCGAGCGGCCGACCGATAGTCATGCTTGTCAGCTATGGGGTCTTGCGCCTCGCAGCGCAATTTTTTATGCCTCTAGTCGATTGTCGCTATGGACAGAATTGCTCTGTCCACTAATGGAGGAAGGCGCTCTATGAGTCATTACAACACCTCTGCAAGCGAAGCGAACACAACGCTGGCGGAGTCGAGCGGCAATGGTGTTGCGATAGAACAACGTTCCTGGGAGCGGTATAATCCACCAGCCGAGATCGGCGCAGTTTTGTCGGCCGCCCCCTCGGTGACGATTGCCAGCACCGTCGATGAACTGGTGGAACTGGCCTGCAACGGCAGCCAGACATTCGAAGTAACCTTCGACACGCCCGACCATGGGCAAGTGCTTGAAGCGACCGTGGTACGGGTACGCAATGGCATTTCGGCGAACTATGTGGAACCGTATATGCGGCGGCGCGACCCGGAATGCATGGTGATTTCAGACAATCGTCCGACCAACAAGCCGCGCTTTCGCGATCGATTTGGTTATGATTTCTTGCCGTTGCGCGAGGAAACCTTCGCCTGGATGAAAACGCAGCCACTGGCGCTCTTCGGCTTCATTGCCGGCCAGCGCAATATGGGCGGCGATGCGCTGGCGATTGCGCCGGCCAACTGCGGCTTCTTCGCGCTGGGCCTGGCGCTCTTGCAGGGCATCGTGGCTTACGAAGACATTCCGGACGACTTCAAGCCCCAGTCGATTATCTATGTGGCGCCGCCCTTCCGCCACACGCACTTCGCGGGCAAGCAGGTGGTGGTACATCATCGCAGCGCCGAGTTGCACGAGATCTTTTCCTATAATCTCTACCCCGGCCCGAGCGCCAAGAAGGGCATTTATGGCGTGCTGATCGGCCAGGGCGAGCGCGAAGGCTGGGTGACGGCACACTGCTCGACGGTGCGGGTAGTGACGCCCTACGACAATGTTGTGACGATTATGCACGAAGGGGCCAGCGGCGGCGGTAAGAGCGAGATGCTCGAGCAGGCTCACCGCGACCTGGAGGGGCGGCTGCTGCTGGGCAAGAACCTGATCAACGGCGAGCATCGCTACCTCGAAATTCCGCGCCTGTGCAGCCTGCTGCCGATTACCGATGATATGGCGCTCTGCCATCCCTCGCTGCAAAGCGGTGATCGCAAAATGCGGGTCACCGACGCCGAAGACGCCTGGTTCTTGCGCGTCAACCATATTACACAGTACGGCACCGACATCGCGCTTGAGCGGATAACGGCCCAGCCGTTATCACCGCTGCTGTTCCTCAACATCGATGCGGCACCCGACAGCCATGCGATGATCTGGGAGCATATTCAGGATGAGCCGGGTGTGCCCTGCCCCAATCCGCGGGTGATTGTGCCGCGCTCGGTAGTGCCGAATGTGCTGAACCGGCCGGTGACGGTTGATATTCGCAGCTTCGGCGTACGTACGCCGCCCTGCACCCGTGAGCAACCGAGCTATGGCATCATCGGCCTGTTTCATGTTTTGTCGCCGGCGATAGCATGGCTCTGGCGGCTGGTTGCGCCGCGCGGCTACGCCAACCCGAGCATCGTCGACACCGCGGGCATGACCAGCGAGGGCGTCGGCTCCTACTGGCCTTTCGCGACCGGCCGGCGCGTCGACCAGGCCAACCTGCTGTTGAAGCAATTCCAGATACATACGCGCATGCGCTACATTCTCTGCCCCAACCAGCATGTCGGTGCCTGGGAAGTTGGCTTTATGCCGCAGTGGATCGCCCGCGAGTATCTGGGCCGGCGTGGCAATGCCAAATTCAAGCCGGAGCAGTTGCAGCCGGCGCGCTGCCCGCTGCTGGGCTATGCGCTCTATCAACTCGCGGTCGAAGGGCGCCCGATTGCGCGCTGGTTCCTGCAAGTCGATACACAGCCCGAAGTCGGTGAGGAGGCTTATGACCAGGGCGCGCAGATGCTCTACGACTTCTTCCGCAAATACCTGGCCGACTTTATGGATCCCGACCTGGATCCGCTCGGTCGCCGGATCATCGAGTGCTGCCTGGACGGCGGCAGCGTCGAAGACTATGATGCGATGATCCCCAGCCAGTAGGGGCGAAGCAATGTCACACCGATTAATTTTCGGTTAAATATACGTTATCCAACATTATGAGCAATCCTGAGCATAGTTTGCGAATCGCAAACTATGCTCAGGATTATTTTTTTATGGCATTCTCCGCTGAACAGGGAATATCGGATGAAATCGACCCTGGTTAACGCACTGTTTACTATTGCGCTATCATTCTGGTTACAGCTTTGAAGTATACTGAGCCAGGGTAACCGTAGATTTATTTGCTGTTTCAAGCAATTTAAGCGAAGCACCTGGTGAAGGTTTGTCTCTGTTTCCTCATTCGGAGGTCGTCCTATGCAGCCTGTAGTATCAGGTTATTTGCTGGTACAGGAACTTCATGCCGGTCACAATTCCCTCGTTTATCGTGCCCATCGCCAGTCCGACAATCAACGGGTTATTCTCAAGATCCTGCGCAACGATGTACCGGTAGCTGATCGGCTGACCCGATTGCGCCACGAATACGAACTAATGCGTAGCCTGGGCGGTACGCCCGGAGTCGTTCAAGTGCTCGGCCTTGAGCAGCAGAACGGAATATGGGTGCTGGTACAGGCCGATAACGATGGCGACTCGCTGGCGCAGATGGAACTGGCCGGCAGGCTGTCACTACATGAGTTTTTGCATCTCGCGCTGAAGATGGTCTGCATCCTCGCTGCAATTCACAGGCAGGGGGTCATTCATAAAGATTTCAATCCGGCAAATCTTGTGTATGATCGGGCCAATGGCCGGCTCTACCTGATCGATTTTGGGCTCGCGACCCGCCTGAGCCGCGAGACTACCGGATTTCAGAGCGCCAACGTTCTGGAAGGCACACTGCCGTACCTGGCACCGGAGCAAACCGGGCGGATGAACCGGGCCGTCGACTATCGCAGTGACTTTTACGCCCTTGGCGTAACGCTTTACGAGTTGCTAACCGGCCGGCCGCCCTTTATCAGCGACGACCCGTTGGAACTGGTGCATAGCCATATTGCGCGCCCGCCGCAGCCGCCTCACACGCTAAATCCGGCGATTCCAGGTATGCTCTCGGCCATTGTGCTCAAGTTACTGGCCAAAGATGCCGATGCTCGCTACCAGAGTGCCTTCGGTTTGCAGGCCGACCTCGAATTCTGTCGCCTGGTTCTTGAAGGAAGCGAAGATGGCGGTTCCTTCGAACCGGGAACCCGCGATGTTTCCGATCGCTTTGCGCTATCACAACAACTGTATGGGCGCGAGTGCGAACTGGAGATACTGCTCAATACCTTTGAACAGGCTGCGCAGGGCGACAGTGTGCTGCTGATGGTCGCCGGTGCGCCCGGCATCGGCAAAACGGCCCTGGTGCAGGAAGTGTATCGTCCGCTGACAGCCCGGCGCGGCCTGTTCAGTGCCGGCAAATTCGACCAGATGCAGCGAAGTTTGCCCTACCTGGCGCTTGCACAGGCCTGCCGCAACCTGTTGCGTCAACTGTTGACTGAACCCGAAGCGCAACTACAGATCTGGCGTGAGCGCCTGCTAGCAACGCTGGGCGGAAACGGTCAGGTTATTGTCGATCTGGTGCCGGAGCTGAAATACCTGATCGGTAACCAGGCTCCGGTGCCGGAACTCGGGCCACAGGAAGCGCAAAACCGCTTTCTGACCCTGTTTCAAAACTTCCTCGCGGTTTTTGCCGGCCCGCAGCATCCGCTGGTGCTCTTTCTCGACGATCTGCAATGGGCCGACCGCAGTTCGCTGCAGGTGCTGGAGCATCTGCTCTCCGGCACGCAAAACAGCCATCTGATGGTAATCGGTGCCTATCGCGATGGCGAAGTTCCTGCCGGCCATCCGCTTCACGATATGCTCGCAGATCTGGGCAAAGCCGGCATCCAGACCCGAACGCTGAGCCTGGCTGCGCTCGACGAGGCCGCAGTGCAAGCGCTGATCCAGGATGCGCTCCGGATTGATGCCGGGTGCGCCCGGCCACTGGCGCTCCTGGTACACCAGAAAACCGGCGGCAATCCTTTCTTTGTTGGTGAATTCCTCAAGGCTCTGCACCAGGAAGCCCTGCTCGTATTTGAGCCGGGGCAGGGATGGCAATGGAACCTGGCAACCATTGAGACCCGCCAGATGACTGATAATGTAGTCGAACTTCTGATCGAGCAGTTGCAGCGCCTGCCAGAGACAACCCAGCTCGTGTTGCAGTACGCAGCCTGCATCGGCAGCCATTTCGATCTGATGACGCTGACAGCAGCACTGCGCCAGGAAGCAGCAGAGGTCGTACGCCATCTTGAACCGGCACTGCTGGCCGGCATGCTCAATCCGCTCGGCGACCACTACTGGGCTCTGACACCGACCGTCGATGATGCGCTTGAAACGCCGGCGCGCGTCTACCGTTTCACCCATGACCGTGTGCAGCAAGCTGCCTACGAGCAGGCTCGGGAAGCCGAGCGCGCCGCCAGGCATTGGCACATCGGCCGACGGCTGCTGGCCGGCAGTTCCGCTGAAGAACCGGCGGCGCACCTCTTCGATATAACCGGCCAGCTCAACTGCGGTCGGGCACTGGCCAGCCCTGCCGAACGTCTCGAACTGGCCCAACTCAATCTCCAGGCCGGTCGTCGGGCCAGGGAGTCGGCAGCCTTCGCGGTTGCCTATGATCATACCCGGATCGGCCTGGAACTGCTGCCTGCCGATGCCTGGCAACAGCAGTATGCACTGACCCTGTCTTTGCACGAAGAAACGGCAATCAATGCGTATCTCAGCCGCGATCTCGACACTGTTGTCCGGCTGGCCGACGAGGTCGAAGCACGTGCCGAACTGGTCGACGATATCGTGCTGATTCAGTGGGCGCTGATCGAAGCCTTGATCAGCACCGGCGACTATGCCGGCGCCTGTGCCCGTGGTCAGCGCATCCTGGCTGCCCTTGGACATGGAATTGCCACGCCCATCAACAAAGTTGTGGTGCTGGGTGAGTTGGCCCGCACCCGCTGGATGCTGGGCACCACACAGGTTGAAGCTCTCGCCGGTTTGCCCTTGATGACCGAGGCACGCGCACTCGCGGCTATGCGCCTGCTCAATATCACCTCCTACGCCGCCTACCTGTCGAATACCGATACGTTTGCGCTCTGTGTGTTGAAAGGCGTGCAACTCTCGCTGCGGTATGGCAATGCGCTAACCTGTTCACCCTTTCTGTACGCCTTTTACGGCGTCATTCTGGGGAGTGCGCTTGGTGATTATGATCGGCTCTATCGCTTTGGCCAGGTAGCCCGGCAACTCACCCGGCAAGCGGGTGCGGAAGCCCGCAAAGCCGATGCCATCAACGTCATTTGTTTCTGCAATTCGATACACCACAGCCACTGGCGCGATATGGTGCAGCCTTTGCGCGACAATTACCACGCCGCAATGGAGAACGGCACGATTAATGCGGCCGTTATCAGCCTGACATTAAGCAATGCGATGGCATTTTTGAGCGGCCAGCCGCTGGATCGCCTGGTGCGCACGATTGCCGATGATCGCCTGACCGTGGTGCATACCCAGGAGCGGCTCTCGGAAGTCACGATGAACCAGCTGCACCAGGCGATCCTCAATCTGCGTACGCCGAACGGTACGCCGACCCGGTTGATCGGCGAGGTTTACGATGAAACAACCATGCTGGCGCAACATCGGGCTACCGGCGAGCTTTCGAGCCTGTTCATCGGGCATTTGCTCAAACTGATCCTCTGCTCCCTCTTCGACGATAGTCAGGCG
Source organism: Chloroflexaceae bacterium (assembly GCA_034437175.1). GTDB lineage: Bacteria > Chloroflexota > Chloroflexia > Chloroflexales > Chloroflexaceae > DAOTUJ01. The sequence goes on from DAOTUJ010000105.1 coordinate 52,302, forward strand.
GCCCAAACCGAGATCAAGGTGCTCCAGCAGTATGAGGCCGCAGCCACCGGCACGCCATATATTCCGAGCTATCACTGGTATGCTGCACTGACCTGCCTGTCCGCTGCCGAAAACAGTAAAGCGACAGCCCGACGTGGTTTGCTGCGGGCAGCAGCCGGCCATGGGCGCAAACTCGAACGCTGGTCACGCGCGGCCCCAATGAATTATCGGCACCGCTGGCACCTGGTTGAGGCCGAGCGTTACCGGCTGCTTGAACAGGCCGGGCAGGCCTGGCAGTATTATCAACTGGCGATTGCCGGCGCTCAGGAACATGGCTACGTGCAGGAAGAGGCGCGCATCTGGGAATTGTTCGCACGCTTCTACCTGGCACAGGGTCTGATAGAAGAAGCCCACCTGGCAATTCGCCGTGCCCACCGCGCTTATATCGATTGGGGCGCCACGGCCAAAGTACGGCAGATCGAACGCAATTACCCGGCGCTCTTTCCCACTGCCGCTACTGCCGTTTCTTTACAATCGACCGCCGGCCTGGCTGTGCAAACGACGTCGAGCAGTAAGCAGATTGCATCACTCGATGTTGCCAGCCTGCTCAAGGCTTCACAGGCAATTTCCAGTGAAATGCAGCTCGAAAGTTTGCTGAGTCGCCTGTTGCACGTATTGCTCGAAAATGCCGGCGCCGACTATGGTGCATTGCTGCTGGCTCGCGACGAGCAATGGTTCGTCGAGGCCAGTGCTGCGCCCGACGAAAGCCCGCTGCTTATGCAAGGCCTGGCGTTGGAGCAGGCCGAATTGCCGCACAGTCTGATCAGCTACGTTTTGCGCAGCGGTGAGGCCGTTGTTCTGGCTGATGCAGTTCGTGATGCGGATTTTGGCCACGATGCCTACATTTGCCGGAGGAACCCACGCTCGCTTCTCGTTCTGCCACTGCTGTACCAGGGAACCCTCAGTGGCCTGCTTTACCTCGAAAATCGCCAGACGACCGAGGTATTCACGCCGGAACGCCAGGAATTGCTGGCGCTCCTCTCGGGTCAGATAGCTATTTCGCTCGAAAACGCTCGCCTCTATGCCAACCTGGAACAACTGGTGGACGAACGAACATCCCAGCTCTCGGTTGCGCTCAGCGACGCCGAACAGGCCCGCGCTGCGGCAGAAGAAGCGAATGACCTCAAGACCCGCTTCGTCGCCAATATGTCGCACGAATTGCGCACACCACTCAATGCCATTCTGAACTTTACGTATATCATCAAGAACGGCGTGCGCGGCCCGGTCACCGCCGATCAGGTTGCCTACCTTGATCGAGTTTATGCCAATGGCCAGCATCTGCTCGGCCTGATCAACGATATTCTCGACCTGGCCAAGATCGAAGCCGGACGTATGGAACTGTTCCGCGAAGAAGTCTGTCTGGGCGAACTGGCCCAGAGCACGCTGGCCAGTGCCGTCGGCCTGACAAAGGACAAGCCGGTGGAACTGGTCGCCGATCTTGCCGCCGACCTGCCGACCGTGATGGCTGACAAGACGCGCATCCGGCAGGTGTTGCTGAATCTGCTCTCGAATGCCGCCAAGTTCACCGATGCCGGCCGGATCAGCGTTCAGGTGCGCATCGCCGGTACTGAACTGATTACCAGTGTCAGCGATACCGGCAGTGGCATTCCCGCCGACAAGCATGCCGCAATCTTCGAAGAATTCCGCCAGGCCGATGAGGGTAGCGCACGGAGCTACCAGGGTACCGGACTGGGGCTGCCAATCTGCCAGCGCCTGATCGAGATGCATGGCGGGCGTATCTGGGTGGCAAGCGAAGTCGGCGTTGGCTCAACATTTTCCTTCAGTCTACCGCTGGCCGATTGAATATAGCGTGAAACGGCATCGCCCGCAAATCAGTTCATTCTTCTGTTTCTACCTCGACCTCCAGGGGCGGCACGTCGGCGCGCACAGCATTGACTTGCCAGGCAAAGGTGCCGTCGGGCCGGCTGCCGTAGACGGTAAACCGGCCGGCTTCGACCGGGGTGTAGCTGAGCATGAAGGGCTCCGGGCCGATGGCGGTCAGGTGTACGGTGCGGTCTGTCGGGCTGGTCAGCGCCTCAAAGTAGGCTGGCAACTGAATGATAGACTGGCCGGCCTGGAGCCGGGCGGTGCCGCGGTAGTAAACGCCGTTTTCGGGGCCTTCAAGGCAGGCATGCACGAGATCCCGGCCGGCTTTCTGCGGATGCCGGATGCGAAACTGCTTGCGGGTGGAACTTAGCTGACCGCGAACCTGGACATCGCCGCCCAATACGGTGCTGCCGTTGTCGTTTAGTAGAAATACCTGATCGGTCGATCGTGATGAGAAGTGCAGCGAATTGCTGTTAAATCTAAAAAGCGCACTGGACTCCTGTCCTCCGGTAGCGGCGCGCCGGCGTACTTGCAGTTCTACGTTTTGTTCAGCATTTAGCCCGACCCGCAGGGCGCCGTTGATCTGCCCGCCGCTCTGCGGCAGGGCGCCGATCTGCTCGGCGGTGATACCATGCGGGTTGGCGCGACTGGCCAGGTGCTGATCGAGACGATTGCCGTCGCTCGCCAGGTCGCGCCCGTCGACGTTGCCGCTAACACTGACATCGCCGGTGACGCTCAGGCCACCGGCCAGTCGGGCTGAACCACTGACATTCAAGGCATTATCGATGATTGCGGAACCCTCGACGTTCAATCCGCCACCGAGGATCGTATCTTCGCCGGCCGCAACACTGAGGGGGCCACGCAGTCGCGTCGCCCCCTCAACCATAAGCGCCTGCCCGACCGTGACGTCGCCGGCAACGGTGGCACTCAGGGCTTCCAGGTCGCCGGCACGGCTCCCGGCGACGCGGCGGCGCTGCTCGACGGTTTCGATAGTTCCGGCGGCATTGAGCGTGATCAGGCCCAGCAGCAACTGGATGCCCGCTGCATCGCCGGCGGGCGCTGTGCTGCTGATGCGCAGCGTCGGCCGTTCCGTCCAACGCGTATAGCCGGTGACGCCGGTTTCGCTGGTGGGATTGCTCTGTTGCTCGTTATAGGCAATGCTGAGATACACAGTCTGGTCGCGATATTCGGCGAGGTCATCGGTGCCGACATCGCGGGTGAGCACGATTTCGCGGCCCAGCCGGTCGATGGCAATGCCGGGCGCGACGGTGACGTGCGTAGCCCCCGGCTCGAAGCTCAGGTCATAGCCCTCGGCGATGCCCCAGGTATGAAAGATGCGATTGTGCAGGCGTCGCATCTGCAGATGATAGGACTGTTCGGCGCTGAAATCGGATTCGCGCAAGAACTGCTGGTCGAAATAGTTCAGCCGTTGCACCGGTGCGGTCAGATCGGTGTCAGTCATAATGGTTTCTCCATTTAGCATCGAGATTGCACGACCCACGTGGCGGCGCGGTGATCCCGGCCCGCCCGTGGCGGGATGCGCCCGGGGTGGTGATCCGGCGGGGTCGGGGATCCATCCGGTAGCGCCGTGATCCGCGCGGGGACATGGAGGGACGCAGCAGCGGCCCCGGCCGCCGGGATCATCCCCGGCCAGCGGATGATGTTTGGTATCGGTGCGGATCGCGGGCACGGGTGCCGCTACTGCGTCCCTCCGGTGGGACGGGGACGCGTCCGGCCCATCATTCCGGCCCCGCGCCCAGCAGCGTGTCCACGCCAATTGTTGAGGTTGTGCCGATTTGCAGAGATGGGGTGATTACCTCCAGGCTGTAGTAGGTATGCGCCGGTTTTTCCTGGTCGATGATGGCCTGCACCAGCCGGCGCTGACCGGCGATGACGGACGGTTCCGGCGTGGCCAGCCGGATCTGAACGGCAAAAAAATGCACCTGCTCGCCGTCCGGTGCGGGCTCGGTGATGGTCGGCGGCAAAGATGTGTAGATCTGGATCATCTGTGATAGGCCGGCACGGGTGCCGCGCAGTTTGTAGAGCGGCACCACTCGCGCAATCAGCCGGCGCCGGCGATCTTCGTCCAGGTCGGCGCGCAAGGTCAGCGCGACCCAGCCGGCCAGCCAGTCCAGGAATTCGGTCGGGGCGCGCTGTTGCTCCTCGGCCAGACTGTTGTCCGGGTTTACGCCGGGATCGAAGTAACGCTCGATGCCCGCCAGTTGCGTCTGCCCATTGTGGTCGACAATGCCGTCGAGGATTTCTTCCAGACCCGGCTCGTTCACGTCGCCGAGGCCGCTCAGGATTTTTTCGAAGGCCAGCAGAAACCGCCCGAGAAAGGCCGGTTGCTCAGCCGGTTCGGCCTGGAAGATCGCCGGCAAATAATCAAGGTAGCTGCTCAACCGGCCAGGCTGCGGTTCTGAGGTCATGTGCTATCCTTCCGCTTCAGTCCGCAGGTCAACGCTGATCTGCAGGCCGGCCAGCACGCCGGGCGGCAGCCGTACGCCGATCACCCGGCGGCCTTCCAGGTCGTACTCCAGCACGTCACTGTCGCCGGCCAGTTCGATGACCGGACGCAGATCGCGGTTGATCTGAGGCAATTCCAGCAGCAATGTCTCGAAGTTATCGATGCTCAACGCACGAGCCTGGTCACGCCAGTTTGCCCAGTCCGGCCCGCCGGTGCGTGGATGCAGGCGCCGGCGGAGTGCGGTTTTCACGGCTCGTCGTATCGCTGCCGGCTCCGCAGCGGCTGCCGGTTGCAGTTGCACACTGATCCGCAAATCGGCGAAGCGTTCGGCAATCACGATGCGCGCCGGATCGATGCGCGGCCAGGGCAGTTGATGCTCGGCCAACTCCAGTCCGATCTGGTCGCCGTCTGGGTGATATATCGCCGGCACGCTGGTACAGCGCGGGCTCTGCGCCGGGCATTCGCTGCTGAGCTCGATGTCCGGCAGGTAATCGACGCCCGGCAGTTGCTCGAGTCGCTGGTAAAGTTCCGAGAGATACACTGCGCGGCCAAAGGGCCAGCCGGTGCCGGCTGCACCGCGATAGGGATCGAGCCAGTCGGCGATGGCCTGCACCACGGCGCGCCGCAGCTCTTCTTCGGGCCAGTCGCTACGCGGCGCCAGCAAAATGTCGGCGCCGACTGCGGCAAACAGCGGGCCAACGATATGATTATGCGTCCCGAGCAAGCGGCGCGGCGCGAGTTCGTCACGCACCTGCTCAAGCAGGGCGATTTCCGCATCCGGTGTCTGCAACATGGTCTCCAACGGCAGCAACGGCAGCACAATCAGGCTGATATGGCCGGGCCGCAACCGGCGCCGCTCGTCTTCGCTCTCGACCGCCAGGTTGCGTTTCGGCAGGCAATGTGCCCGCGCTACTGCAGTGCCGGCTGCGGTCAGCGCCAGTTCCACATAGTCGGCGCTGGTAACCGTGCGATAGCGGCTGCGCAGATCCGTCACTGTTGATCGAATAGCAGCATCGATGCTCGTGTCGGCGGGCAAACTCCATTGCGGGCCGTTGAGCAGCTTGAGGAAAACCAGCCGCTGGCGGTCGGGAATATGATTGGCCCGGTAAAGCAGCATTTCGCTGAGCCAGGCAAACAACTCGATCAGCGTGATGCCCGGATCGGCAGGGTTGTGGTCGGTCCAGCCGGGAGCAAAAGCCGGGATCAGTGCCCGCGCCTCTTCGAGCAAGTCGGCATAGCTGCGATCATCGAGTTGTGTCAGGGGCAAATGCATATCAGTCATCATTCATGGCTACCGTAATCCGGTGGGCGCCGGAATAGACCAGGAAGCGCCCGGCGGCGACGGTGCCGCTCACGGCGACTTCCAGCCGGCGGATGTGGCTCACGCCGGCTACGCTTTCGAGCAGGGCAAACAGATCGGAACGGTGTGGTCGACGACCAAACTCCCAGCCCCGGCCATCGGTTCCGCCGCCGAGCGGATGCAAGAATGCTTCCAGGCGCGCCAGGATTGTGGCCTGCAGATCGCCGGCGGCTGCCAGCCTGACCGGTACCACTTCGGCGCTCACCACCACCTCCAGCCAATCCGGCCCGCCGACTTGCAAGTCGACGGTCGGCGGCATGTGTGCGGCCAGGGCATCGCTGACCTGCGCCAACAATTCCAGGCTGGGCACCGGCCGGCCGATGCTGCTCTGCGGCACCACAATCAGCCGAACCAGGCCGGCGTTCGCCGCGCTATCCGCCGGCAGGCAGCGCGCACGAGCAACGGCGGGACTGGCCGCAAGCGCCAGATCCTCGTAATCGCTCAGCGCGACAGCCCGGTTACGATGGCGCAGGCTGCGCGAACCGCGTTCGAGCAGCGCCGTCGGTTGCTCCAGGTCGGCGCCGCCGGCAGCCGGCTCATAATTGCCGACCTGATCGATGGAGGGCACGCTGCTACCGAGCCGGTTAATGTTGCCGGCCGGTCGGTTGCCCCGGCTGCCGCCGCCGGTCTGGTACCAGGCGGCGCGAATATTGGCCCGCCCGACCGGCGGGATCATGCCGGCGCGCCCATCGCCGAAGCGCAGTTCGCCGCTCAGATGATTGAGCACATAATGCCGGCTGCGCGGCCCGGAGCCCAGAAAATCGGCAACTTCTTGCCAGGGCAGCCAGACCGCAGCCTGGCCGGTCGCGGTGCGTTCGGCAGCGCCGCCCGGCTGCGCTGCATCGTTCGATGGCAGGGCAGGCTCGCGCATTTCGATGCGCTGGCCGGCCAGCACCGGCGCGCTCACCAGGCGAAACCGCTGGTTCGGTTCACCGTTGCTGGAGCCCAATTCTTCGTTTTGATTCGTCAGCGTGTGGCCGGCCCAGACGGTGTTGGTCAGGATGCGGTGCAGACGCGGCAATGCCGGATAGCTGCCGCGATCCCAGTGCGCCCGCAGCCAGAAGGCTTCCTGTTCGAACTCGCGTGAGCGCTGAAAATCCGCCGGGCCGATGAAGCTCAGCAGACCGCGCCGGCTCAGGTTGCGAGTTTCGTCGCGGACGCCGAGGCGAGCCCAGGCCCGGCCGTTCCAGTATTCCCAGGCGACAAGCGCATTCATCGCGTCGGCCGCCTGTTCGGCCTCGAAGAGTGGCTCGGCCACCCGGAAATACAGATTGCCGGCCCGATTAGCAAAAGCCGGGCCGCTGTCGGGCTGGTCGAAGGCCAGATACAGCACGGGCCGGCTGTCGCCCGGCGGTAGAAACGGCGTAAACAGGCTCTCGAGATCGCTGGTCGTCCGACTGTAATCGACCAGCGCGAAATCATTTTCGGCCAGCACATACTCCGGGCGGGCACTCGCCGAATTGTACACATAATCGATACTGATTGCGGCCAGGGAAGGTGGGCGGAAACTGGCCGGCACCAGCACAAAGCCGGCATCATCTCGGTTCAGGATACGTGAAATGTACCTGGCCGGCAAGCCATAGTTGCCGCGCACGATGCGTACCCGTAGCCAGCTATGGCGCAGGCCATTGACTGTGGTGGGCCGCCAGGTCGGCGGGCAACGGAAGCGGATCGTGGCGGTGGCGCTATTGTTTTCGCCAAGCGTGAAATTCTCGCTCTGATCGATAAAGGTGTAGTTCGAGGGCGTGGCACCTGCACCCGACTCGCCCAGCAAATCCCACTGCTCGCCGTTCCAGAACTCCCAGCGCAGGCGCAGGTCGCTAGAAGCCTGCGCCGGCAGCAGGCCGGCCGTGTCATCCTGCGACCGATCATCCTGCGACTGGCTGGCCGTATCAGCGGGCGGGTTGCTCAGAGTGACCAGGAGCCGGACCAGTGCATCGGGCTTGCTGAAAACCTCGTCGCCGGCCAGGTAGAAAGTCGCGTTAAACGCCGGTTCCGGGCCGAAGGGCAAAAAATCCTTGCTGAGATCGACTGGCCCCTGGTCGCTCAAGGCGGCCTCGAGCGGCAGGCCGGCTTTATTGATCACCACCTGGGCATCGATGCGGTTCATTCGAGGCAAGGGCCAGCGATAGCTCAGAACCAGGGAGCGCAATGCCGGCGGCTCAGCTTCGCCCACAATCGAATAGCTGCCCTGCGCCAGTTGTACGCGCAGCCAGTAATGCTTTCCGGCATCGAACAGTTCCTGCGGTTCCCAATCGGTCGGGCACACAAAGCGGATGCTGCCGTTCCGGCTGAACGCACGCGTCGTATCAGCGAAAGCGGGTGGCGGCGCTGGTTCACTGTCAGCCACCGTGGAACGGCCCAGTTCCTGCCAGGCCTGGCCGTTCCAATACGCCCAGGCCAGTTGCAGGTCGGTGCCGGCTGCGATCTGCGCCGGGTTAGCCAGTTCGACGCCGATGCTCAGCCGGGCACCCGGTTTGCTGAAGGCAATGTCGGCGGCCAGGTAGAAGAAGGCAAAGGCTGCACTGCGTCCGAAGGGATAGATCATCTGTCGCAGATCCTGCGGCAACGTTTCCCGCACCGGCTCCTCGCGTACCGTCAGCGCGACATCAGGTGACACGCCGGTCTGTTGCAGATCGAAGCTACCGGTTTCGTCGCCGGCGAGCAATTCGCCATGCGGCAGCGGCGTGGTCAGGGTGGCGCGCAGCCAGGCTGCCCGGCGATTCTCGACGCTGCTGATCGGCAACGGCGGCAGATTTGTGATACGCAGCAGGCCGCGCGCCGAGCGCGGCGGTGCCTGAAGAATTTCGCCGGCAACCTGGTCGGCGGCCAGGTCTTGCCAGCCGCTGCCGTCCCAGTAGCTCCAATTGATCTTTTGCAACCAGGGGGCAACCGGGCTGATCTGCGAAAAACTCAACGCCAGATCGATTGCCGTACCCTGGTCGAGCAGCCGACTAAAGCCGAGCAAGAGCCGATGCATAATCGGCTGATTGCCCTCAAAGGCAACGATGGGCGCGGCAGCTGCATTGGCAAGCGCGGCTGAATAATCGCTGTAACGGTCGTGCAGCGGGTCGCGGCAGAAGATGGCGCTGAGGCTGGTACGTGTGACGACAAGGTCGCTTTCGGTCTCAAAGGTCAGCGGCTCGCTCTCGCCGGCCAGTGGCATCGCCAGCACCTGCGTCCGCGCCGGCACCAGGGCATCGCTACGGCTGCCGGTAGCCAGCGTAAAGGTCAGTGGAACACGGGCGGGCTGCGGCGGCAGCAGGCGCGTACCGATCAGCTCAAGGAAGGCCAGCAAATTATTCTGCGGCACCTGGTTGAGCCGCAGAATGATCGTCTCGACCATGCGCGCAAAGATGCGGATCAGCGCCTGGCCGCTGTCGCGACCGTCGCTGGCGGGCTGCCAGGCGGCATAAGCCGTGGCCAGCTCCGCGGTGCGCGCCGCAATCGCTTGAATGCTGCGCGTATCGATGGGCGGTGGCTGCATAGGCATCGGCGGCTACTCCAGGTAAAAGGGGTACACCAGGTTGAAACGGCTGTTGTCGCGGCGCAGCCGATAATCGATCTCGATCAGCAGCAGCGCCGGATTGGCCGGGTCGGGCACGCTGCGCACATCCTCCACATCGATGCGCGGCTCCCAGAGTGCCAGCGCCCGGCGCACCCGGTCGGCGACCTGGCCGGCGGTGGCCGGGCTATTTGCGGCGAACACCAGGTCGTGAATGCCGCAGCCGAAATCCGGGCGCATCAGGCGTTCGCCCGGCGCAGTGCTCAGAATAATCCAGATCGACTGCTGAATATTCGGGTCGCCGCCGGCCATGGCGATCTGGCCGCCCGCGCTGCGTTCCACCGGAAAATGCCAGCCACTGCCAACAAAATCGTCGCTCATCGATTATTTCCTTACAGATAGTACGTTGTCCGGCGATTTGATGTCGGTACTCCAAAGTCGTCTACCGGCATCCCGACCTGTCAGCAGCGCGCATGCGCCTGTTCTGAGCACGAAGATTCGGCAGGCGCGCAGCTTACAGGTCGAATTCATTCTTGATTGCGATGGTGCAAGATCCTGACCTGTAAGCTGCGCGCTGCAAGTGCCATGTCCGTTGACCTGCGCTCGTGCGCGTTGCTGACAGGTCGTCATTCGGCAAAAATCATGAACAATAGTCATTCGTTGTTGGCACGTTACCGTCAAGATTTTCACCCCGAAAGCAAGGTACGCCGGCTGCGCAAGCCATGGGCTAATTCAGATCGATTATGGCGCCCTGGAGCTTGAGGTTGCCACTGGCTGCGATCTCGATCTGGGTGCCCCGCAAGCTCAGTTTGCCGCTGCCGGCCTCGATGGTGAGATCGCGGTTGCTGCGGATCGTGAGGCTGCCCTGCTCATGGTTGAGCTCGATGCGTGAGCCGTTCTCGCCGCTCTGGATCTCGATGATGCCGGCTGCATCGTCCAGCCGAATGCGTCGCCCCTGTTCCGAAACAATCGTCAGCGCACCGTTGTTTTTGTCATCGAACTCGATGCGGTGGCCGCTACGTGAAACAATCAGGCGCAAATTGTTTGCGCCGTCGGTATTGTCGGCCGGCGGACTATCCTGGCCGTTCCAGAGCCCGCCCAGCACGTAGGGAAACTCCAGCCGGCCGTGTTCAAAGGCCACCAGCACCTCGTCGTCGACTTCGGGCAGGAAGAAGATCCCGCGCTTGCCACCGGCCATCGGCGCCAGCACACGCGCCCAGTTGCTCTCCAGGTCGGCGGCCAGCCAGGGCAGGCGCACTTTGACCCGCCCGAGCTTCTCGGGATCCTGGTTATTGGTGACGAGGCCGATGGTCATTCCGTAGAAGCGCGGCGCGCCGCCGGCGGCTCCCGCAGCCTCGGGCACATTCCAGTTAATCATGTTGCGTTCCTCCGCCCGACGAAGCTCGTAAAATAGCCGCGATTGGTGTCGACGCTGTGGCTGGTTTCGGTCAGGTAGTAAAGCCCCTGAAAGCGCCGGCTGTGCGCGGGAATTTCAATAACCATGCCGCTGTGCAAATCGGCCTGGCCGTAGACCTGGCCTTCGACGGTGACATACTCCAGGGCCATGGTGTTGAACTGGCCGCGGGCGATTTGCTCGGCTTCGGCCTGGTTGAACATCGGCGTATCGACGATCACGGCGGTGCTGCGCTCGCCGAAGGCGCGACCGACTTCCGCCCCGCTCTGCGTGCCGCCCATCCGGCTGCTCAGGCTACCGGCATCGGCGTGCGCCACGATCTCCTGCTTGTTTTGCGGATCCCAGCCGCGGATCTCGATCTGTTCAACCGGCCCCAGCGCACTGACGACAAAGCGCAGATCGCGCAATCCCTCAAGCTGCAAGCTTTTTGCCGGTGATTCAGCATTGCGGTATGGTCGAAAGAGCAAACTGCGTTCGCGCACGGCAACTTCATAGCCGATGCGCGCGGCGCGTTCCTGCAAAAATGCCAGATCGGTCTGGTTTTGCTGCATTACATACGCCAGGATCACCTCGCTATCGCTGATTTCGGCCTGCAAACCATTTTCGCGTGCCAGCTGGGCGGCAATATCGCTATCTTTCATTTGCACAAAGGAACGCGTGCGCTGGCCGCGGGTCAGGCGATGCAGGTAATCGTAGCCGCGTACAATGAACAATGGTGCCGTTTGGGCAGCATATTCTGCTTCCAGGCCGGTAATTTCGCCAAAAAACAGCGTTTCCAGCACGACGGAATCGTGCTCATAGCCCAGCCGGATCTGCAAACTCTGCCCGACATCAAACAGATGATCGTCGATCAGGGGCGGAGAAGCTGTATCGCGTTGAAAATTGTGCAGGCGCAAGTCGAGCATCGCCGGGGCAAACAGTTCTTCCTGGATCGTCAGGGAGACAATCTGGCGATCGATCTCAAAAGGCAGTTCGCGGCCGTTGATCTCGATATGCCAGGTCGGCACGAGCTGCTGGTAGCTGCCTGGCAACATCAGTTTCTCCCCCGGTGCAGCGTCGGGATGACCAGCACCTGGCCGGGTTTGAGCCGGCGCGGGTTGCTGATGCGATTAGCGGCAGCGATCCGGCGCCAGAGCGTCGCGTCCTGGTACACTTCGGCGGCGATGCCGCTCAGCGTATCGCCGCGCCGCACGGTGCGGGTCTTGACCACGTCGGCCGACTGGAGATTTTGCAGGCGAGCTTCCAATGCGGCGTCGCGCCACTGGCGAAAGCTGCAACTCAGCAGCGCCCGCACCGGCGTGCCATCGGGCAGGAAGAGGGTGAAACGCTGGTTCAGGCTCAGCAGCACCCACTCGAAATCGTCCAGCGTGAAGCGGCCCCAGCGCAATTTGCAGAGCGGCGGGCGGTGCAGGTCGCCGTGCTGCTCAATCGTCGTCAGTGCAAAAATCGGCCGGGTGTGCCGGCGCACATCGTGGCCGGCGGCATAGGTGTCGAAGAACAGGTCGAGGCTCAGAACCGCCGGTTCGCCGTGGGTAAACTGGGCAGGCGACACATCACGGCCCAGCGCCGGCGCCTCGCGCCAGTTGGCGCCCTTCTGGATGCCGATCTGCTCCGGGTTGAAGAGCGCATTGATCTCACGTTCAAAGCGATCCTGGCCGGTTTCCACCAGAATGCTGAGCTTTTCTAGCGCCATCGGCGTGCTCCCTGCCGTTCTTTCTCGATTGCCATCTGCCGCCGCAACCGACGCAGCGTTCGCTCGACCAGTTCGTCCACATCGATGTGCGGCGGCGCGGCAACCGGCAATGTGCCAACAGCCGGCGGCGCGGGCACTCCTGGTGCCGGCACTGGCGATGGGGCGAATGACGGTGGCGCTGTTTCCGCCGCGACCGGTGGCAGCGGCGCGGCCCCGATCTGCGGTGCTGCCGGCAACACCGCTGGTCGGGCAAAAACCAGTGCCGGCGGCTGGGGCGCAACACCGGCTGCCACTGGGACTGGCGCTGGCAGTGGCCCGGCGCCCGGCAGGATCGGCGCGGTCGCGAAGACCAGCGGCGGCGTAGCAGCGGCGACTGGAAGAGTGCCGGTTACGGCAGCGCCAGGCGGTACCGCACGCACAACTGGAACTGCCGCGATCGCTTGCTGGGCGCTGGAAGCATCGGCAGCGCGCTCCTCAGGAGCAGTTTGCCCGCCGGCGGGCGAGCCGCCCGCGCTCCCAGGCATGGGATGCAGCAACTCCGGCGGCACCAGCGGCAAGGAGCCTGCGGGCATGCTGCGTGTATCCCGGCGCCGCCGGGCGACCGGCAGCACGACCTGGCCTGGCGCCGCGTTAATTGTCATCTGCTGTACCAACGATTCCGCCGGCGGTGCGGCTGGTGGCGGCATCGCTGTTCCCGGCGGCGGCGCTGCGTCCGGCATCGTCATGGCGAGTGGCGCAACGATGGGCCGGTGCGCTTCCGCTGCCGGCTGAAGCTGCACGGTCAGATTCAGTACATGGTTCGTCTCGCTCCGGTGGGCCTGCACCACCGGCATCCTCGCCGATTGTTCATGCGCAGCCGTCGCGCGCGGCTGCGGCGGCTGCGCATGAACAATCGGCGCCTGCGGCGCAGCCGGGTCTTCGCCGATGTTGCCGCGCCGCCAGAGCCGATCCAGCAGTGCCGACTGGCCACGCATGCGCTCCAGGCGCCACAGGATCGCCTGCCCAACCACAGGTGTGATCAGCCCCGGTTGCGCATGGCGCTGCAAGCGCCGCAGCAGACGCACATCCAGCGCCGCTTGCCAATCTTTCGTTTCAAAAGTGTCCATACCCGCCACACATACCCACTTCACGTTTTACGCTTTAGGCTCAAACGCTGTACGCTTCATTAAACCGGGCGCGAAATGCCCTTTCAACGATAGCGTTTTTGTCAGATGGGAGACTCCGCGCTCCGGCCCTCACCCCCCAACCCCCTCTCCCGTGCAGTCTGGCGCGACAGATACCTCCCATGAACCCCTAACCCTCACCGGCACCAGCCTGACAGGAGCGGGGGAGCCGGGCTCGCACGTTGTCATGTGCTCCCCGCTCCTGCCAGGCAAGTGCGCCATGGGAACCCGGTTTCGCGAACGCAACTCACCGCGCCTGCCTGAGCAGGAGCGGGGCCGGGGGTGAGGGCCGTCCGGCAGAGTAAAAAACGCTATAGTTGAAAGCGCGAAATGCCCTCGTGTACGAGTTCAACCGCTTCAAAGGCGACGGAACTGCTGTCGGCACGCAACTCCGGGCCGCTCCAGCGCACCGGGTAGGCCTGCGCCACATTCCACCAGATCAATGGCAGTCGTTGCTGGTTCAGCAGAAAAATCGTCGCATTGCGGCGCCGAATGGTGCCGCCGATCACGGCCTGGTGCCAGTCCCAGAGCGTTGGAATAATGCTCAGCCCGCGTTTGAGCACCAGATTCTGCGGATAGCGGGTCGGGCCGGCCAGTCGGTGGACAAAGGCATTCTGGCCGCCCTCGCGATATTCGTAGACTTCGGTTTCCACCTGCAAGCCACTGACCTCGCTGAAGCCGCCGGTGATCAGTCCCTCAATTTCGATAAAAAAATCGTAGGCCATAAAAGGATCGAGCCGCAGCCCGCCCGTTCCGGCCAGAAACAGCGTATTGAGGCCCAGTCCTGTCACGCTGACTCCTTTTGCTGGTTGATCTGTGAGATTTCCGCTACCCAGCGCTGGCGCTCACGGTGTTCCATCTGCATAATTTGCTCGTAAGGCCAGTGCAGATAGTAGGCGACGAAGGCCACTTCAGCGTACAGGCGCTCTGCCGGGTAGCGACTTATTCCCCCAGGCCGGCGATCTCCACTTCGAACCGGCCCTGACAATGCGGGCAGGCGACCGCCAGCCGGCTGTGGCCATTGTGGTTGATGCGCTGATAAAAATCTTGCAGGTAGGCCAGGTCGGCGGCGAACAGGCTCTCGATCACTTTCGGGTTGATGTGTTGCAGGCTGCCCAGCTTGCTGATCACCCGCGACAGAAGGATCAACACCAGGTACCCCGGATTGGCCTGGACACGCGGGTCTTTTAGCGGCACGATTTCGTCATAGGCAGTGGCCATACGCATCAGACCCTCACGGTGCAACTCGCCCTTAGCATCGACGTAGCCCTGCGGCAGGGTGAATGGAAACTCGGTCTGCATCATCCTTTGCTAACCCCTTCGTGCGCCAGTTCCAGGCTCTCAATAGCAACCTCGTTGCTGGTCGCATTGAAGCTCGGCCCGGTCCACTTGCTCGGCCAGGCCTCGACAAAGTTCCAGCGCATCTGTTCATTGCCGGCGTTGTCGAGCAGCACAATCGAGCCGTTGCGCCGGTCGACGTTGCCCTCGGCGGCGCGCTGGCGCCAGTCCCAGAGTTCGGTATCGCTGGTGATCCCGCGTTGCAGCGTGATGTACGAAAAATTGTTCAGACCGGGCAACTTGCGCATACGCAGCGGCTCGCCGCCCTCACGATAATCAATCGCCTCCTGGTTCGAATCCAGGCCCGAGCATTCGCGGAAGGCCGCCCGCGTAATCCCATCGATTTCCACCAGAAAGTTATAGGCCCGAAACGGGTCGTTGCGATCGCCGACAGCCATAGTATGCTCCTCCTACCTCTCACTCCGCTGAACCAGGCGCAGCACCACAAACTCGGCCGGCGCAGCCGGTGCCAGGCCGACTTCGGCGACCACTTCGCCGCATTCACGTAATGCCGGCGGGTTGGTCTCCGCATCGCATTTCACATAAAATGCATCGGCTTCGCGGCTTCCCGCCAGCGCGCCCTGCTGAAACAGCGCCCGGCAATAGGCCGCCAGCTCACGCTCGATCCGGCTCCACAGCCGCGGCTCGCTGTTCTCAAAGACCATGCCGGCCATGATGTTTTCGATCCGGCGCCGGATGTACAAAAAGAGCCGCCGCACTCCGATGTAGCGCCATTCGGCTTCGCTGCTGAGCGTGCGTGCGCCCCAGACCCGGATGCCGCGCCCGGCAAAGCTGCACAGACCATTGATGCCCAACGGATTCAGCTCTTCCTGCTGCCGGCTGCTCAGGTTGATCCGCAGATCGAGTACGCCTTCCAGCAGCGCATTGGCCGGTGCGCGATACACCCCGCCGGCGGCGTCCGTTCGGGCGTAGATCCCGGCAATGTGGCCACAGGGCGGCAGAAAGCGCTGCGCCTGCCCGCCGGCCGTCTCGCTGATCCAGGGGAAATACAGCGCGCCATCGGCGCCGTCCAGCCCCTGGCGTTGCGCGATCACGGCGGCGATCCCGGCGCCGGGCAGCGCATCGAGGATGGCGAAGCGATCTCCCTGACGCTGACAGTGTTCCAGCAGCGCCCGCTGCTGCGCCCGGATCGCCACAGGATTTGCGCCCGTCGTGCAATCCGGCGCGCAGACCAGGTCGATGTCGGCAATTGTTTCGCCGGCGGCCAGACCCTGCGCCAGGCTAAGCTCGCTGTTGTCGGCCAGCCGCAGCACGTAGCAGAGCCGACCCTGGTTGGCAAAGAAGCCGCGAACGGCATCGCCCAGGTAGCCGCCGGACGCAGCACCAAAGGCGGCGGCAAACTGGGCCGGCCGGCTCAGCGCCAGCGGACGATCCAATGGACCCTGTTCGGCCAGGCCGAGCAAGAGCGGCACCGCCGAGCGCAACCCGCTCGCCGGCGGCGAAAAACGCTCCTGGCGAAAAACGCCTGGACTGCGGTACACGTCCACCTTATTCCTCCGGCCCGGCCCACTGGCTAATGCGGAAGACCACGAATTCTGCCGGGCGCACCACAGCTACACCCACCTCGGTGACGACCTGGCCGGCCTCGCGGATCTCCGGCGGATTGGTTTCGGCATCACACTTGACGTAGAAGGCCTCCTGGGGGGTCGTGCCGAACAGTGCGCCGGCCCGCCAGACACTGGTCAGAAAGGCGCTGACGTTGCGGCTGATCCGCGCCCAGAGATTTGCATCGTTCGGCTCGAATACTGCCCATTGCAGCCCCTCGTCGATAGACTCGCGCAGGAACAGGAACAGCCGCCGCACACTCAGATACTTCCACTCACCATTGGCGTCGCCGCCAATCGTGCGCGCACCCCAGACCCGAATAGTGCCGTTTAGATCACGAATGCAATTGACACCCTGCGGATTCAGGCCGTCCTGCTGGGCCCGGCTGAGGCTGTAGCGCAGGCCGAGCGCGCCCAGCACCGGCTCATTGGCCGGCGCCTTGTGTACGCCGCGATTGGTGTCGACCCGCGCATAAATTCCGGCGATATGGCCGCTGGGTGGCACAAAGATCCGCCCGCTGCCGGTCGGGTTCAGTACCCGGCTGGCCGGATCGGCCACTTCGATCCAGGGAAAATAGAGCGCCGCATAATCTGAGAAGGCCGGCATAATACTATTGGTCGCCGCCGGATCGAACTGATCGAGCGCCGGTAGACCACCGCTACCGACTTCAGCCGGACTGTCGAAGATGGCAAAGCGATCCTGAGTCCGCACACTACAGTGAATAACAATCGCCTGGCGCACGTCGCCGTCGACAATGCCCGGCGCGGCGACAATCGCGATCTCGTCGATGCCCTCGAGTCGCGGCAGTGCCGAGGTGGCAATCTGGCCGATGGCCGTCTCGCGTAGCACGTAGCAGCGCGTCCCGCCGTTGTTGAAAAAGCCATAAACCGCGTGCGCCAGGTTGCGCTGGCCGGCATCGCTCGAAAAGCCGCCAAAGGCCTGGCTGAACTCACTGAAATTGGTGCAGAGCCGGGGCTCGCCGGCCGGCGCTATTTGCTGCGACCTGCCAACCGTGTAGTCCACCATAATTGCTGCACCGCCGGCCGGCGCGGTGGTGAAAGCAAGGCGGGACTGGCGGGCCGTGTCATCGTTGCTCAAGGTCGCCTGGGTCGTCGTGCCGGCGACGCGCACCTGGTAAGTACCGTTCGCAGTCAGCACTGGGTACTGCCGGAGCACAAAACTCGTCGCTTCGGCATCACCGCTCCCGACAAATTCGCCGGTTATGTGCGCGAGCGGCACTTCAACTGAGTCAGGACATACGCCGATGAAGCCGGCGGTGCTTGTGCCGACGCCGGCAATCGGCCGGATCGCCGAGGGCACCTCCTGCACATACACGCCCGGCGAACGGAAGCTACTGACCATACATCATTCTCCTTACTCGGGCTGCGCGCCGAGGCGCAGATCCAGCACGCTTTCGCTCACCAGCGGCACGGGCTCAGGTTGCAGCCCCGGATCGACACTGATGGTGACGGTATAATTCAGCACGGCCCGCGGCTTGCCGCCGAGCGCCTGCCAGAATTCGCCCAGGCTCTGCAAATTGGCCGGTTGTAGCACACTGGTCGGCAGGTCGGGCTGCTGGCCGGCCAGGCTGCCTTGCAGCACTTCGGTCGGCAGCATGGGGTAACGTAACAGCACCCGCAGCACCTCGCCCAGCATGCGGTGCTCATCCAGATTTGGCTGCGGAATGCCCGCGCCGGGCCAGGCCGTAATCAGGTAAGAGCAATCGACACGTGCCGGTGGGCGGCGTTTCAGCGCGCTGCGGTTGTCTTCGCGACGCTCCAGCAGCCAGCCCGTGCTCCGTAGCTCCAGGTTCTCGCGAATATCGTAGAGGAAAAAATTGATGGCCGGCAGCGTCACATCCGCAGGCGGGAACTGATCGTCGGGCGTGGCAAAGCTGATTGTAATATTCGATGTTAGCCCCTGCCGCAGCAGCGTATTCAGCGTTCGGTCGAGATCCTGGATCATAGAATTTCCCCGATATAACAGGAGCGAGAACCGGATCACGGCAGCCCTGCTTCTGCCATACCATAACAAATCACTGTCTGCGAAAGCGTCTGCCGAAGCGTCTCGCGGCGAGTCTGGCGTAGCTAATGCAAAAATAAGCAAGCTGTCTGGCCACGACCTGCGTGCTACCGGTAGTGCAACGCCCTCCTTGCTACTTGGCACTTATCACTTGTCACGAAACTGGTTCGCTCGTGCGCGCCGCTTCCTGCGCCGGTAGTACTTTTGAATCGCCGACATGCGGGTCTTGAGAGTTTTGCGCACAATTTCGCGATGGCTGGCATGGCTGCCCTGCGGACCGGGGAGAAAGACTTCCTCGGTCACTTTCGCCCGGCCGATGAAGGCCGGATCATCGTGCATCAGTTGGGCCAGCGCGGCGATCCCGTCATCGATGCCGAGCCGGATGTGGTGTTTGACGAAATCCTCGGTATCTGCTGCCAGATCAAGGTCGGGGGCGCTGCTGGTCAGCCGGTGCAGAAATGCCGTCGCCAGATCTTCGGCATGCTTCAGAATGTAGCGGAGCTCGCCCTTGCGGCGGCGTTTGCTGCGCAACTTCGGCGCTTTCAGCTCGTTGTCGATGGCAACCAGCGTTCCTTCCAGCGTCAGAATGTAGTTGCCTGCATTCAGCTTTGTCCGGCTGAGCCGATCGGTGTTGCCGAGAAAAGCGTCGACCAGCGCGATCTTGCCGATCATCTCAAGCAATCCGGGATTGCTCAGCAAATCACCGAGTTGCGCGGAATCAAGCTGATCGATGGCTGTGCCGGCCACTTTTTCCTGAATCTGAATGTAGGGATAATCTTGCAACTGGCGATTGAGCCGGGCCTTGGCGCGGCCTGCATTGATGCGAAAGGGATCGTCTTCCTCCTGGTTGGCCACATCGGCAATCTGCAGTTCGTCGTTGGCGATAAATCTACCGATGACACTGCGAACCTCTACCCCGACCGGGTCGCTGTCGCTGTTGTGCACAATGCGCGACTGCGGGGTTGCGATCCCGACGCTTTGCAGAATGGTGTTGGCCTGATCAACTCCGGCGGCAGTACGCAGAAACTTCACGATGACTTCGCGATTACCGGCTTTGACGAACCACACACCTTCGACGCCGCTACCGGAGCGGGTAACCGATTGGACTCCGTCCCAGGGAAAGTCGTCGCCAAACTCGCGTTGAATGCCGGGCACGGTGGCCTGGCCCTGGCTCTGCTGGGCCACGTGGGTTAACTCGTGGGCCAGCAGGCGCCGCCCTGCCTGGCTACCGGACTGGTAGGCATCACGGCGAAAGAAAATATCCTGGCCACTGGTAAAGGCGCGCGCCTGGATCGAGCGGCTCAGCGCATCGGCGCGCGCATCGGTATGCAGGCGCACCCCGCTGAAATCAGCGCCGATGCGCTGCTCCATCGATGTGCGGAGTTCCTCAGCCAGCGGCTGCCCGCTGCCGCGCGCCGCACCAATTGCCGGATCCAGGCCGGCCGGTGCCGACTGGTTGCCGCCTCTGGGAGACGGGCCACTGCGTGAAGGAACGGCCGTACCGGCGACATCGTGGGCGACCTGCGCGGCTTCCTGCTCGTAGCGATCGCCGGGCACGTTCAGGGTCGGCTTCGCCTGCATCGGCGGCACCGAACCGGCGGCTCGCGGCCTGGCCCGTGCCAGGAACTGCTGAACGTAGTGGTTGCCGTAGTGGCACTGCATGCCCGGCGCCGGTATTCCTGGCCGCTCTGGTGATCCATTGCTTGCCGGATCTGCCGTCGTTGCTTTATTGTTTGCCTGTCGTGAATACCGGCGATAGGGCATAGCCTCGTCCTTCTAGTGAATCAGGCCGTCGAGCGAGTTTTTTGTACAATTTTGTCGACCAGCTTTTTCCGGCGTTCGCGCGTAAAATGATCAGTATCATCATAGTAGCTTTTCGGTATCCCCAGTGCCTCGAAAACCGCGATAGCTTCATCTTCGTGATGCAACTCTCTCAGGTAAAAAGTTACTAACATTTCCGCATATGCCTCGCGTCGGAACAAAGGATTGTCAGTATCTGGGTAATGTTTTTTAACCTTTTTCCCCAATTTCTGCTTGCTGCCGCCCAGAAAGAAGAGCCGTAGCGCCTTGCGGCTGCGCACCTTACTGCCTGCCTGGGACTTGCTGGACAGCCGGGCAGCCCTGGTACGTCGGCGCATCCAGTTGACGATTTGCCAGCCGCTTAAGCCGAGCCCTCCGGAAATACCGATACCCTGAAAAGCCCAGCCAACCGGAGTAGCTCCTAGAAGCGTGCCAATTCCGCTGACCAGAGCAGTAATCGAAGTTAATATTGAGCGAATACCACTCTTAAACGCTTTGCGCCTGGCATAGATGATAAATTGCAGCGGTTCGCTATCTGCTTTAGCTTCAGCCAGATTTGCCGACAACTTGAGAAGATTGTAAGGCCGGTTTAACTTCAGATCCTCGAGATTTCTGGCTTTTCTGAATGCATAGAAAGACTTGCGTACAAATCGCAGACAGGTTGCAAACGCCAGGCCAGCGGCGGCGCCGCCAGCAACTGTTGATGATATGACTTCCAGGCGTGAGAGAAGATCATTCACTATCTCGCCGATGCCCTTGAAGAAATGACCGACCGATTGAGTAAGTCGAATTGCCGTGCCCTTGAGGCTTCCCTGGCCGGCACGGAAATTCTGAATGTGCTTGATGAAATCGAGAAAGCCAATCACGGTCTCGCTCAGCGAGCCGAGATAATTCATGATCCCACCACCAAGCTCTGCTCGCTCCAGGATCGGAATCTCTGATGAATTCTCTGATTCCAGGTGAATGCGAGCAAGTAACTCCGGGGTCTGGTTTACAGTTGCCGGCGAGGCGCTCGGACCCTGTTCCAGGAACTCATTTGTCGTTTCAACAATCGCGTTTGGTGCAGCTTTTGCACGCCTGGCCAGTTTTTTTGTTACCCGAATCAGCTGTTTCCTGCTCCACAACAGCAGAGGTTGTGCTCTCTGGAGTGCCCTTGCTTCGCCGGGCTCAGAGGCAGACTCGCTCTCGCTTGTGTCGCTGGACTCTTTGTCAGACTCGCTCTCGCTTGTGTCGCTGGACTCTGTGTCAGACTCGCTCTCGCTTGTGTCGCTTTCAGATGCGCTTTTAATGCTGGTTGGCACAGTAGAGGCCATAGGCCCGGTACTGGCGGGATCAGCAGTTGGCTTCGAGGCTATTCTCGCCGGCGCAGAAACGGATCGTGGGCGTGCTCGCGGTTCTACCTCATCATCTGCATCATAAGCAGCATCATCTGGTTCGATCCGTACAACAGCCGGGGCGCCTGGATTGTGTGCAGAAAAGCCTGGATTATCACCCTCTTCTGTGTCAATCATTTTCTCGCTAACGCCCTCCGGTGCCGCGGCTTCGATGTCCAGTTCATTCCCAGCTTCGTCGTCTGTATCAGCCCCAAGGGTACTCTCTTCATCGGCATAAGAGGCACGCTCGTCGTCGGCATAAGAGGCACGCTCGTCGTCGGCATCATACGCCATCTCATCGAACTCGTCATTGGGTGTATCTTTTGGAAAATTGCGCTGGATCAGTATGCCGCCGGCCGCCGGGCCACCCTGCTGTACCACGTGGGTCAACTCGTGGGCCAGCAGGCGCTGCCCTTCCGCACTATCGCCCTGGTAGGCGCCCTGACGAAAGAAAATATCCTGGCCGCTGGTAAAAGCGCGCGCCTGAACCGCGCGACTCAAGGCATCGGCCCGCGCATCGGTGTGGACGCGCACGCCGCTGAAATCGGCGCCGATGCGCTGCTCCATCGTTGCCTGGGTTTCCGGCGCGAGCGCCTGCCCGCCGCCGCGGGCTCCGGCAATCGCCTGCTCCACACCCGAACTGGCCGATCCCTGGCTGCCACCGGCTACAGTGTCACGCTGCACCGGCGTAATCGATGTTGCCGTCGCCGCCGCCGGCTGATTGACGACCTGCGCTGCCACGCGATCAGCCTCCTGCTCATAGCGATCGCCGGGCGCATTGATCGCCAGCTTTGCCTGGATCAGCGGGGTGCCATTGCCGGCAGCCGGCGATCCCAGCATCTGCTGCACGGCCTGGTTGCCGTACTGGCGCTGGAGTTGCAGCGCCGGTGTGGCTTCTGCCAGATGGGCGGTGTCGCGCGCCGGCTCGTGGATGCTGGTTGCCCGGGTTTCCGGCCTGGTATCGTGCTGACGATGGCGCATACAATTGATCCTTCCATTCAACGACACCGGCATGCCCACCGTTGCGCGCGTCCCCACCGTTGCGCGCGTCCACATGTAGGGGCGCAGCATCGGCCATCGTCCCAACCGATCACCCTTATTCCGGAGACATCTTCGAACACGGGCCAATACCGTCATCGGGGCGCCGATGCTGCGCCCCTACACCGCCGCCGCCGGCCACCGCGTTCCGTCGGAACGCACGGTATGGTCGCCGCCCGCAATCATTCATCCGCGGCAATCAATTTGCCCATTTTCTGGTATTCGCGCCGGGTGGCCCGGCGCAGGTGCGTCCTCGTTACCACGCCGCCATCGCCGGCGGCCAGAAATGCGGCTGCCAACGCGATGTTGCGAATGTTGCCGCCCGCCACAATCACTCGCTCCGCCAGATCGTCGAGATCCAACTCTGCGCTGCAGGGTGTCGCCGCCGGCCAGATCTGCTGCCAGATCCGCCGTCGCTCGGCCACGTCCGGGAAGGGAAAGTCGACGATGAAGCGCATACGTCGTACGAAGGCTTCGTCCAGGTTCTTGCGCAGGTTGCTCGCCAGGATGCTGATCCCGCTGTACTCTTCCATTTTTTGCAGCAAATAGCTGATCTCGATGTTGGCGTAGCGGTCGTGGCTGTCTTTCACTTCGCTGCGCTTGCCGAACAAGGCGTCGGCCTCATCGAAAAACAGGATCGCATTGCTGGTTTCGGCTTCGCCAAAGATCTGCGCCAGGTTCTTCTCGGTCTCGCCGATATATTTGCTGACAACCGTCGAGAGATCGATTTTGTACATGTCCAGGCCCAGCTCGCCGGCTATGATCCCGGCGGCCATGGTTTTGCCGGTGCCCGGCGGCCCGCAAAACAGTGCGTTGATGCCCCTGCCCAGCGCCAGCCGCTCCGCAAAGCCCCAGTCGCTATATACCCTGGTGCGCAGGCGCAACTGATCGACCATCTCGCGCAACTGTTCCAGTTGATCGTCCGGCAGCACCAGTGCGGCCCAGGGCTGGCGTACTTCGACTTTGCGCGCCAGCGTTGCCAGTTTGCGGTTGGATTGCCGGCGCCCGCCGGCGAACAGGTCGGCGCGCTGCACCTCGTGCTGTGCCGGGTCGCGCCAGCGCGCCAGGTTGCGCGCGGTGGCCGCCGCCGCCCGGATCTGTGCATCACTCAGGCTGAAGCTATCCGCCACTGCCGCCAGGTCGGCTGCCTCTGCCGCTGCGCCCAACGCCCTCTGCCAGAGTTGGCGACGCTCAGCCACATCGGGCCGGTCGAAGGTCAGCCGCACGAAGCGCGCCGCCAGCTCGACTCTGTCCGGTTCCCATTCGGAGTTGCCCACGAGAAACTGTAGCCCGCGCTGCTCAGTCAGCAGTTCCAACCAGGCATGCCGATGCCCGGCTTTTTCTGCGGCAAGCAGCGCATCAAAGCCGTGCCAGTACAGCGCGGCGCCTTGCAGAGAGGCCTCGCGTCCGGCCAGCCGGGCCAGTCGTGCAAAATCGTGGTTGCTCAATTCCGTCAGACGCCCCATATGCACCAGCAGCAGCGGCAGTTCGAGCTGCCGGCAGAACTCCTGCGCCGCCGCCTGCTTGCCCACGCCGGGCGGCCCATGCACACCGCACAGCAAATCGGGTATCTGCGCAATTAGTGCGCTCAGTTGCTCGAATACATCAGGTGCCAGCCGTGACTCAGTCGACGTGTCTTGTGGAAAGATGCAGCGCGCGTAGGGCAACAGCCGCTCGTCGAGGTCGTCGTCGTCGAGCAAAAAGCGACCGATCCGCTCGTCCAGCCGCAATGCTCGCGCCGCCCACGGCAGCCGGCCTTGCTCCGGGTCATCGGCGAGATGTACGAGCTGCCGGCGGCGCAGCGGTGCCGCCGCTTGCAGGCGCGAACGTAGCGCCAGGCGGGTTTCCAGTTGCGGGCAAAGCAGGCTGAGCAGCAGATCGGGGCTGGGATAGGCCCGGCTCATGTCATCGTGCAGGTAGGCATAGAACCGGTTGTAGCGCAGATCAAGCTCGGGCGCCAGGCAGACCAGCAGCGCATCGCGGTCGAAGCTGTTCAGGCCGAACATTGCCGCCAGCGCATCCAGCCGCAAACGTCGCCCGGCTGCCCGGCTGGCTGCCCGCCGCTGCTCGATCGTTTCGGCCATTGTGTCCAGTCGGCTCTGGAGCTCGGCCAGCAATTCAGGTGGCAGCGCGACCCCGGCCCAGCTCGGCGCGGCCAGTGGTCGCGTCAGCAAAGCATCGACTTCGGCCTCGTTGATGTAGGCCGCGTGCACTC
The DNA here is from genome assembly GCA_034437175.1 of Chloroflexaceae bacterium. Classification (GTDB taxonomy): domain Bacteria; phylum Chloroflexota; class Chloroflexia; order Chloroflexales; family Chloroflexaceae; genus DAOTUJ01. Next base: position 77,122 of record DAOTUJ010000105.1, read on the forward strand.
CGCCGGCAGTCTGAGCAAAGCGTGCCCGCCGCACCTGGGCCTGGATCAGCAAATCCAGCCGCGCCAGTTCGGCCAGAATATGCTCCAGTGAACTGTTGAAGGCTGCGTCAATCATCATCCGGCCCGGCACCCAAACCAGCGACAGAAATAACTCAGCAGGCCCGGCCTGACGCCCATACCCTGAAGATAATCGGCCAGAAAGCCCTGGACGCCGCAGAGGCTCTGCACCTGGCGGCGCTCCCCGCTGGCAACATGCGTAATATGCCCGCGCCAGATCGCCTGCTGCCCGGCAACCGGCGCTGCTTCCAGCCAGATTCGAATGATGAATGCATGGGCAAAGGGCTCAGTTGCCGTCCCGGCACCTTCGCCGGGCGGTTCGGGCGGAGATTCGCCTTGATTCATAACCAATTTTTCACGGATAAAATCAATCACCTTGATAGCCATGGGCAGAGCGATTGAGCCAATCAAGCGTCCAGGAAAGGTACTGACCCCTGACCTCTGCTGCAATGGCGGCCTGCTCTTACGATAGCGAACAGGCGTCTATCGCTGTGTCTGCGCTGTCGTCTGTTGCGTGGTCTTTGCGGGCTGGTTCGGCCTGAAGCATGCGCTTGAGGCTGGCCACTTCAGTCTGCAAATGCTGCAACAGCGCCATAATCTGCGTGAGTTCGCCGAACATGGCCGGTTCGGCCGGTCCTTGCCCCGGCGCTGTCTCAGAGAGTAGCGCATCCTGGCTGAGAACCGCATCGGCGCGCATCTGCTCCCACAGAGCCAGCGTTTGCCTGGTCGGGCCGATATTGAACTCGCTCTCCAGGATGCGGCTGCACCGGGCAAACTGGCGCAGTGCCGCGCTGCGGTCGCCGAAGAGATAGTACAGGCGCATCAACTGGCGGTGGCTCTTCTCGCGGGTCGGCTCAGCTTGCAGGGCACGCAGCGCATAATCGAGACCGCGCTCGAAGTTCCTGTGCTCGAGACAGATATCGACCAGCCGGTCGAGCATTGCCAGAAACATGGCGTGAAAGCGTTCGCGGGCGATCAGGCACCATTCCTGATACCAGCCACCCAGCAGGTCGCCGCGGTATAATTCGACGGCTTCTTGCAAAACCAGCAGCTGCCACCGGTCGAGTTGACCGCCGGCCACCTCGCAGCTCAGTTTCACTGCCCGCTCGAAGATCCGGCTGTCCCACCAGAGGCTGGCTTGCGGGTTGAGGCAAATCCATTCGCGATCAAAAGTAAAGAGGGGCGGGCCGGTCTGCTCAAGGCTGGCCTGGAGTTGCCAGAGTTGCTGGCGCAGATATTTCTTCGCCTGCACCGGCGTCGCTTCCGGCCATAAATGACCGGCCAGAAATTCACGGGTACGTGGCTGTTCGTGGTGTAGCAGCAGAAAAAACAACAACTCCTGGGATTTGATCGGTAGCGTGCCGATCGTGTCGGCACCGGATTGAATCGTGGGCTGCCCAAAAAGCCGGATGCGATGCAAAGATTGTTCTTCGGCACTGCATTCGCTCACTTGCGCTGGAGCAGTGGGCATCGTCAGCTCCTTTTCCAGGGGAATATTCGCCGGTTCATCTTGTTAAAAAATGTTACTGAAGCGCAGGATGGCCCCAGCATAACTCAGCCATGTCCCAGAAGCGTCCCCTCAGGCGTCCCAATTTCGTCTCATACCCTCTTGCATCGTACTGTAACCGGTTTATAATAGTTCGCATCCATACTCAACCATCGCACCAGTTCCCAACCTCCCAGACACTCCAGCCCCCAGGTTCCTTAATTCCTTAGTTCCTTAATTCCTTAGTTCTCTAGAAAGAAACTGGCATGGGCCACCTGACTGTGCTGGTACTCGGATCGTTTCAGGTTCTACGGGACAATCATCCGGTCACGGATTTTGCCACCGACAAAACGCGGGCGCTCCTGGCTTACCTCGCCGTCGAAGCCCGGCATCCGCACTATCGCACAAGTCTTGCGTCGCTGTTCTGGCCGGATCTGCCGGAACCGCAGGCCCGCCAGAATTTGCGTCGAACGCTGCATCGCCTGCGGCTAGCTATCGCCGATCCAACCGCCGATCCGCCATTGCTGCTCAGCGATCAGCAAACCGTGCAGTTCAACCGGCACAGCAACGTTCGGCTCGACCTGGCCGAGTTCCAGGCCGCGCTGCGGCAGGTCGGCATCGACACTGCGCCGCACCTTCCTGATCCCGCTGCCACGCTCCTCGATCCGGCACGTGTGGCCCTGCTTCAGCAGTGCATCGGGCTGTACCGCGGCGATTTCCTGGCCGATAGCTGGCGCATCAACAATCCCGATTTTGAGGCCTGGATCCAGACCACGCGCGAGTCGCTGCGCACACCGGCCCGCGCAGCAATGGCGCAACTGGCCCTGCATTTGCTCCAGGCCGGTGCGGCCGGCCAGGCCATCGCGCGCGCGCGCCAGGCGGTGGCGTTCGATCCGCTCCACGAGGCCAGTCAGCGCCTGCTGATGCTGATCCTGGCCCGTACCGGCGAGCGCAGTGCCGCAATTGCCCAGTACGATCTGTTTCGCCGCACCTTACAGAGCGAACTGGCTATCGAGCCGGACGCCGCTACCCGCAGCCTTTATGAGCAGATTTGCGCCGGAAACCTGCTTGTCCATCTCCCCACCATCGCCATCGCCCCTGAAACCCTGGCATCCGGCAGTGCCGATCTGCCACAGCGGCCGGCTATCGCCCCCGCCCGCCCGGTCTGGAATGTGCCTGTACCGCTGACCCCGTTTTTTGGCCGCGAAGCCGAACTGTCGCTGATTTCCAGCCGCTTGCAGCAGCCGACCTATCGACTCATCACCATTCTCGGGCCGGGCGGAACCGGCAAAACCCGCCTGGCTTTGCAAGTCGCCACAGCAAATCGCCCGGCCTTCCGACACGGCGTCTGTTTTGTCTCCCTGATCGATATTGCCTCCGCCCCCGAATTAACCGGCGCAATCGTTGATGCGCTTGGCTTGCCGCGCCTGGGCAACACGCCGCTCGTGCAGCAACTCCAGAGCTATTTGCACGAACGCGAACTGCTGCTGGTGCTCGACAACCTGGAACAGGTGCCTGATGCAGCCGAGTTGCTGGCCGATCTGCTGCGCCAGGCGCCCGGTCTGCTCATTCTGGCGACGTCCCGGCGGCGGCTGGGCATGCAGGCCGAAGATGTCGTGCTCATCCATGGTCTAGCCATGCCCGACGGCGCGGATCTGGCCCGGTGCGGCGCCTCACCTGCTGTGCAACTCTTTGTCGATCGCGCCCGGCGCGTCGACAAGCACTTTGCCCTCGATGCGCAAACGGCTGCGCCGATTTTGCACATCTGTCGCCTGGTCGATGGTTTGCCGCTGGCTATCGAGCTCGCTGCCGCTCGAGTTCGGCTGCGCCCATGCGCCGAAATTGCCCACGAACTGGCCGACGGCCTGGCCAGTCTGGCCGCCGACTGGCCCGATGTTCCGGTGCGCCATCGCAGTATCAGCGCAATGTTTGACCAGGCCCGGCAACTGCTGCGCCCACCCGAGCAACTGGCCCTGCGCGGTCTGGCCATTTTTCATGCCGGCTGCACTTTTGCGGCGGCCCGGTCAATCCTGGGAGTGACGCCCGCGTTGCTGGCCGGCCTCGTCGATCAATCCCTGCTCTGGCTGACCACTACCGGGCGCTATGTCCAGCACAACTTGCTCTGGCAGTATGCACGCGAAAAACTGCGTGCCGAAACCACCGAATTCAGCCATTTGCAGGCCGTTCATGCCGCGTTTTATGCCGAATTCCTCCAGGCTCAGGCTGCACTGCTGCGCGGGCCGCAGGAACTGCAAGCCATGGTCGCCATTCACGCCGACATCGAAAATATCCGTGCGGCCTGGTTCTGGGCAATTGAGCACGCACAGCTTACAGTGCTCGATCGAGCGACGCGCAGCCTGTTTCACTACTACGATATGCACGGCGATTATGCCGGCGGCGAACAGCTCTTTGCCGCCGCCCAGAATATGATCGAGCGATTCGCGCCGCCGTCCCACGAATTGCCTGGCCGCCTGCTGGCCTGTCGTGGGCTCTTTGCCATTCACCAGGGCGATTACAGCCGGGCCGAAACATTGCTCCAGCAGAGCATGGCTTTGCTGGCCACAGCCCACAATGCGCACGAGCGATTTTACCCACTGCAATACCTGGCAGCCCTCGATTGTTTGCTCGGCCGTTTCGCTGCAGCACTGCCGCGTCTCGAGGCGAGTCTGGAACTGGCCGAAAACGGCGGCGATCTCTGGGAATGTGCCTATGGCTTGATGACGCTGGGGCTCTGGCACGCGCTGGTTGGCGAACATCAGCGCGCTCGTGAATGTTATGAGGAGAGTCTGCAGAAGTTCAACCTGATTGCTGAACAGCGCCATGCCGGACGCACAATGGGGTTGCTCGGCGCAACACTCTACGTGCTCGGCCAGATCGATCAAGCGCGCCACTATTTGCAGGCCGGCCTGCGGCGCCTGCGTGAACTCGGCGATCCGCCGCGTTTCAGCAGCATCCAGGTGCAGATCATGCTCGCGGGCGCCCCTGCACACGGCAACTATGCTGATCTCGAAGCTTACGTCTACGAAGTGATGGCCAGCGCCAGTGCCTGTGGCGACGAACGCATCTCCACGCGCACCCTGATCATTCTGGCCGACCTGGCCCGGCTACAGGGCCGGCCGGAGGCCGAATGGGCGCACCTCCAAACGGCGCTACACCGTGCCCATCGCAGTCGCATTCAAGCCAATGTGCTGCTGGCCCTGATGCGCTGCGCTCGCCTCCTGAGCCGGGCCGCCCCGCCGGATCGCCTGCGCGCCATCGAGATCCTATGCTATGCGCTGGAACAGCCGCTGACCTTCCATGGCGACCGGCAGATCGCCGAAACCTTGCAGGCCGAACTCGTCGCCGGTCTGCCACCCGACCAGGCCGCCATCGCTTGCCAACGTGGGCGCACCAGTAGCCTCGATCAGATCGTTG
>DAOTUJ010000106.1:0-1578 GCA_034437175.1 Chloroflexaceae bacterium
CAAAGGCGCGTTCCGGATCCTCATTGCCCGACCAGACCACCGTCCCGATTGCGGCCCAATTCTCAGTCGGATGCGTCGCCAGGTCGATGGAGAGCACCGCACTCGGCAGATGCAGCGTCGTCTCGCGGTCGCTGCCGGTCTGCCAGGGCCGGCCGGCAATCGTCGGATAGGCCGGCGGTGGCGGCACCGGCGTCGGCCAGACCACGGCGGTTGCATCGGGCGATGGCGGGCATGGCCGGAAGGGCGTTACGGTCGGCAATGGCGCCTCGCCCGGCGTCGCCGGTGTAACCGTGACCAGCGGCGGGGTTGGGTAGTACGATGGCCAGCAGCCACCGGCCTGGGCGGTCGCCTGCGCCTCGCTATAGGTCGGCAGGCGCGCACAGCCGGCGAGCAGCAGCAGTGCCACGATACAAAACATCTTTCCCATCGAGAACCCCCTTCCGAACACTGAACACAGCAACGCCACCCGCCAGTGGGCACAGCAACGCCACCCTCAGTGGGCACGGGCATCCGCCATCGCGGGCGGCAGAACACATGTTGGAGCACGTTGGGTCGCTGGTGGGAGCTATCGTAGCGGAGATTCGCCGAAATGTGAAGATGTCAAAACACACAATCTTGCCTGATTCGGCCACTTTTCCGCAAAATTGTGCGTTTTGACATAGTGCAATTGGGCGGATGAGTCGCTATCATAGGGAGCCAGAACACGCTTTATGGCTGCTGCCTGGGGGATAAGCTCGGCAGCATGACGGTACACGCAGAGGAGCAGAGAATGACGGACACCTCAATTCGCATGCTGATCGCCGACGATCATCCGGTGGTGCGCGATGGGCTGCAGCGGGTACTGGAGCCGGTGCCGGCATTGTGCATCGTCGGCAGTGCCGAGTCGTTTCACGAGGTTCAGACGATGCTCGCAGATCAGGACGCCGATGTGCTCATCCTGGATCTGGGCGGCATGGGCGGTTCACCGCTCTCCTTGATGAACTATCTGCGGCAGCGCTACCCGGATCTCGCGGTGATTGTGTTTTCGTCGGGGATGGAGTTTGCGCCGGAGTTGCTCCAGGCCGGCGTGAAGGGCTACGTCACCAAAGACGAATTGTCGCACGCCTTGACCACGGCCGTCACCGAGGTCATCCGCGGCGTGGTCTTCCTCTCGCCGGTGGTGCGCCAGTACCTGGAGCAGTGCAAGGACGACCCGGCTGATCTGTCGAGCAAAGAGCTGGAAACGCTGAAGCTGCTGGCCCAGGGGCTCAGCACCGTCGCGATTGCCGACCACATGGGCATCGATCCGCGCACCGTGCAGAACTACATCACCAGGATGTACCAGAAGACCCACTGCTCGCAGCGTACGCAGCTGGTAGATTGGTACCGGCGGGTGTATGGGGTACCGGCGAGTCAGTGATTGGTGCTCGCAGATGCCGGGCCTTCAGCATCGGATGAGGTCGAGACCGAAAGCAACGGCAGCACGGTGATGAACGACACGAAGGGGGCAAAATCGTCGGGATTATTGGTAAGCAGATGGCGCACCCCGACCGTCATCATGGTCGCAACAATATTCGTGTCGTGAATCTGCGTACTGTA
>DAOTUJ010000107.1:0-7082 GCA_034437175.1 Chloroflexaceae bacterium
GCAGGCCCGACGCAGCCAGCGGCAACAGGCCACCATCATCAGCGCGCCACCCGAACCGGTGCCAGAGCCACCCACACCAGTGCCGGCACCACCGCCAGACCCCGCACCGACAGACAAGCCGCCGCATCCCTGGAAGCGCGCCTGGAGCATCCGTCGCCAACGGGAGCTGGCGAACTCAGCGTAGGGGCGGAAAACTTTCTGCCACACCCCGTCACACCCAACAGGTTGCGTGTCCTGGTGGGCTATGGTATACTCCCTCATCGAATCGCGGGCGATTAGCTCAGTCGGCTAGAGCGCTTCCTTCACACGGAAGAGGTCACTGGTTCAAGTCCAGTATCGCCCACCACAGCATTGCGTGGCAGCTCTTTGCGCATTTGTTTTCCCCTTTTGCAAATCCTTCTTTGATCCATGGGCGTAGTACCGCAAATCTTGACTGAGCGTCTGCGGCTTCGGGGCTGGTTGCCCGGCGACCGCGAGCCTTTTGCGGCACTCAATGCCGATCCGCAGGTGATGGAGTTCATGCCTGCGCCGCTCTCCCGTAGCGAAAGCGATGCTCTGATCGAACGCATCGAAGCCGGCTTGGCCACCCACGGCTTCGGGTTGTGGGCAGTCGAAGTGCGCGAATCGGCAGCGTTTGCCGGCTTCGTTGGCCTGGCGGTGCCGCGGTTTCGTGCCCATTTTACGCCGGCCGTCGAAATTGGCTGGCGGCTGGCGGTCGAACACTGGGGCCGGGGGTATGCCGGCGAAGGCGCCCGAGCCGCCCTGGATTATGCCTTCGACGTCCTGCACCTGACCGAGGTGGTTTCCTTCACTACGGTCGGCAATGTGCGTTCGCGCCGGGTGATGGAGCGAATCGGCATGCACCACCATCCCGCCGACGATTTTGCGCATCCCGCTTTGCCGCCCGGCCATCCGCTGCGCCCGCACGTTCTCTACCGCAAAGCTCGGCCTCTCGAGCAGGTGTGACGGCGGGAGTCAGTGGTGTTTGTGCCGGGGCCACGGCGCCTGTAGCTTCTGTAACGTTCCAGCCGTATAATGATACCGTACATCACTGTATTCCAAGGAGCCGAGGTGTCTGATCAGCAGCCTGACCGGTATGATGAGGCGTCCTTCGCCGCAAAACCACCGCCCGCAGCCGGCCCTCAGGCTCCTCGGACGCTGGCTGAGGCGATTATTGCCAGTGCGCCCTGTTTCATTTATGTGTTCGACCTGCTGAACAATTGCAATGTTTTTGCCAGCGAAGGCCTGCGCGATATTCTTGGCATCTCGCCCGATGAGCTCCATGCGATGGGAGCGGCTGCCGTCGAACTGATTCATCCCGACGACTACCCGGTTGTTGTGCAGAGCGTCGATCGGCTGCGCGCCAATCCAACCGAGATCAGGCACGAACTCGAATACCGCCTGCGTCACAACGACGGCAACTGGCGTTGGGTTTCCGATCAGGTGCAGGTGTTTCGCCAGGAAGCCGACGGAACCGTCAGCCAGATACTGGGTACGGCCATCGATATTACCCGCCGCAAGCAGGCCGAAGTGGGGCTGGCCGAGCGCGAGGCCCAGTTTCGCTTGCTGGCCGAACGCTCTACCGATATGATCTCGCGCCATAGCCCGGACGGGATCTATCTCTATGTTTCACCGGCCTGCCGGCGCTTGCTGGGCTATGCACCGGAGGAATTGCTGGGCCATTCGGCTTACCTGTTCTTTCATCCCGACGATGTGCCCTATATCGCCGATATGTATAGCGACCAGGTTGCAGCGCAGCGCGACAATGTGCTTACTTATCGGATCCGTCATTGCGACGGGCATTATGTCTGGGTTGAAACGCATAGCTGGACGGTCTGTGATGCTCAAGGCCGGGTAGTCGAAATTCAGTGTAGCTCGCGCGATATTACCCGACGCAAAGAACTCGAAGAACAACTTGCTCAGGCCCAGAAACTGGAGAGTGTCGGGCGACTGGCCGGCGGCGTCGCCCACGATTTCAACAATTTGCTGGTGGTGATTATCGGTGCCACTGAATTGATCGAACCGATGATTGAACCACAGCACCCCATCATGCAGGATCTGCACCAGATCCGCAATGCCGCCGAACGGGCAGCTGAGTTGACCAGGCGCCTGCTGGCTTTTGCCCGGCGTCAGAGCCACCAGCCACAGGTGATCGATGTCAACCGGCTGGTGCAAGAGATGAGTACCCTGCTCGATCGGCTGATCGGTGACGGCTGCCGGATTCAGTTGAAACTCACTGCTCAGCCTGCCCTGATTCTGGCCGACCAGAGCCAGATCGAACAGGTGCTGGTCAATCTGATCGTCAATGCGCGTGACGCGATGCCGCGGGGCGGCCTGATCAGCATCATTACCGGCAACCGGCACATCGATGGCGAAGCGAGCCGGCAGAACGGCGGGCAGTTGCAGGCCGGGCATTATGTGTGCGTGCAAGTACACGATACCGGTCAGGGCATGAGCGCAGACGTGCTGGCGCGCGCCTTTGAGCCGTTCTTTACCACCAAAGGCCCGGGCCAGGGCACCGGCCTGGGGCTGGCCATGTGCTATGGCATCATTCAGCAGCACCAGGGCACGATCAGCCTGTCGAGCCGGCCGGGCCATGGCACGACTGTGCAGATTTTGCTGCCGCTGGTAATTCAGCGCCATACGATGCTGCCGCTGGCCGGCGTGCTGCCGCAACGACTCCACGGCAGTGAGTCGAGTGAGTCGATTGTGATTGCGGAAGGCAGTGCGGAGGTGCGCAGCATGATGACGCGCATTCTTCATGCCTACGGCTATGCTATTCAGGCAGCGGCCAGCGGCCGGGAGTTGCTGGCTCTACTTGATCAGCAGCCGGATTTGCAGGCGCAGTTGTTGCTGGTCGACCTGAATCTGCCGGGCATGACGGGCCAGGAACTGGCAGGCGAAGTGCGCCGGCGTCACCCGACGATCAAAGTGCTCTACGTCTCCGGCTACCTCGGGCTCACCGAAGCCGAAGGCAATCCCGCCGAAAATATCCTCTATAAGCCGTTCACCCCGCGGGTGTTGCTGCAAGCCGTGCGGGATCTCCTCGAAACCAACACCTGACGTATTCGTCAAGGCCGGCAGCCCGCTTTGTAAGGGGTTTGTAAGGGGTTTCACCCTTACAAACCCCTTGACGTTTCCAGGAACGTCGTTTATAATTTTAGTTAGTAGTTTGCGGGAAAACTACTAAACGGAAACGTATGAACTGTTTGAAGGAGTTTTCTCGATGGCCAGCATTCCCCAGATTCAACCACGCCGACAGCTTGCGCAGTGGCGTATTGCGCTTGGCGAGAACGCCCGCCCGGCCATTTTTGTTGCATTGACCCTGGTCGGCATTGTGGCCGGCCTGCTGCTTGAATATACGCACGCGTCACCGGCGCTCATCCTGGCGGTGCATGCGGCGACTTTTTTCTTCGGTGGTTACGACGCGGTGCGCGCCATCATTGCGGCGCTGCGAGAGCGCACGATCGAAGTCGATCTGCTGATGGTGCTGGCGGCCAGTGGTGCTGCCTATCTCGGCGAGTGGACTGAGGGCGCGATTTTGCTGTTCCTCTTCTCGCTGAGCAATGTGCTGCAAGCATACGCGATGAACCGCACCCGCAACGCCATCTCTTCGCTGATGGAATTGCGCCCTGACGCTGTGCTGGTGCGCCGCAATGATCGCACCCTGGAACTGCCGCTCGAGCAGGTACAGGTCGGCGACATTGTTGCGTTGCGGCCGGGCGACCGGGTGGCGCTCGACGGCGAAATCCTGCGCGGCAGCGGCAACTTCGACGAGTCCTCGCTGACCGGCGAGGCCTTGCCGGTGCACAAAGGCATTGGCGCGCCGGTGTTTGCCGGCACGCTCAATCAGAACGGCTCGCTGGAAATGCGGGTCGGCAAACCGGCTTCCGAGAGCACCCTGGCCCGCATCATCGACATGGTCGGCGAGGCGCAGGAGCGCAAGGCCGGCACCCAGAGCTTTCTCGACCGGGCCGAGCAGTACTATGCGGCCGGCGTGTTGTTGGCAGTCGGCCTGTTCATTGCGCTGGTGCCCTCGATTTTCGGCATTCCCTTCGCCGACAATTTCTACCGGGCGATGGTGCTGCTGACGGTGGCGTCGCCCTGTGCGCTGGTGATCAGCGTGCCGGCCTCGTTGCTGAGCGCGATTGCGGCGGCGGCCCGGCGTGGCGTGCTGTTCAAAGGTGGCGGCGCGCTCGAACAACTCAACGGCATCGAAACGATTGCCTTCGACAAAACCGGTACGCTGACGCTGGGCAAACCGGAAGTGATGGACGTACTGCCGGAAGCCGGCGTCAGCAGCGCAGAATTGCTGGCCGTGGTTGCGCGAGCCGAGCAGCCGAGCGAGCACCCGATTGCCTCGGCCATCCTGAGCTATGCCCGGACGCAGGGCATCGCGCCGCAGGAACCGGAATATTTCCACGCCGTTACCGGCATGGGCATCCGGGCGGTCTGTGGCGGCGAAACCACGCTGGTGGGTTCGGCCCGGCTAATGCAGGCGGAAGGCCTGGAAGTGCCGGCGGCGCTAGAGGTGCGCGCCGACGAACTGGCCGAGGCCGGGCGCGGCACGACGCTGCTGGTCAACCGCGGCGGGCGCTGGCTGGGCATCGTGACGGTGGCCGACCGCGAGCGGCCGGAGGCGGCCCGCTGGATCGCCGGCCTGCGCAAATCCGGCGTAAAACGCATCGTGATGCTGACCGGCGACAACGAGCGGGTGGCGAATGCGCTGGGCCGGCGGCTGGGCATCGACGAAGTGCACGCCGGCCTGTTGCCGGAAGACAAACTGCGGCGGGTGGAGGCACTGCGCGAGCGCCACGGCCGCGTGGCCATGGTCGGTGACGGCGTGAACGACGCGCCGGCGCTGGCAGCGGCCACGGTGGGCATCGCCATGGGCGGCGCCGGCACCGACGCCGCCCTGGAAAGCGCCGATGTGGTGCTGATGTCGGACGACCTGGGCGCCCTCGGCGCGGCGGTGCGACTGAGCAAACAGGCGATGCGCATCGTCCGGCAGAACATCGCCTTCGCCCTGGCCGTCGCCGTCATCCTGGTCATCCTGACCGTCAGCATCGGCATTCCGCTGCCGGTGGGCGTCATCGGTCACGAAGGCAGCACCATCATCGTGGTGCTGAATGGCTTGCGGCTGCTGGCATTTCGGGACTGATACCAGGCAACAAATACGCCTCACGCAGAAAGACCGTTATCTGTGTGAGGCGTATTTGTTATTGTCGATCAGCCGATCACAGGGCATGAGCAAAGTCATGCCGACCGGCCATACCTTTTCGGTGTCCCTCGACGCCCTCGATGAACCACCAACGCCCTCGGTGGCCCCCCGAACGAACGTGAAGGGTCTGCCGTGCTGCGCGCTGCGTTGCATGGAATATTCCTCACGTGCGTTCTCAAGAAACTTCCGGCCGGGATCCCGCACTGCGTTCGGGATGACAGAATATGCCAGCCAGCCTGGTCATCCCGAGCGTCGCGAGGGATCCCGGCCGGAAGTTTCTTGAGAACAGTGGGCGCTCGCAGCAGCGAAGCCGCTACGGTGACAACTGCCAATGTATTGCCGAGCAGATCAAAGAATTCGACACCGTAACCGGTTTCCATCGCATTGATGACAATGCTCACGCTGCCGCTGGCATCCGGTGCATAGCGCCCCCGGCTCTGAGAAAACGAGAACCATCGTGATATAGCAATCCTACGAGAACCATGAATCAGAGCACTGCAGAACCAGGGAACGCTGCATTGTCGAACCGGATGGACTGTACGAATCAAACAGCATTGCTATATCAGCCTTCACAAGTTGTGGGGTTCCGTATTGCAGGGCTCGCAGTCAGTGGATCTTCGTTCGCTGCTGCGGTTTTCCCGAGCAAGGCCGAAATCCGACTGAGTAGATATTCCGGTGTCGAGACAGCTTTGGATAGCAAGCCCTGCACGCGGCTGTTGAGCAACCGGCGTTCGGCATCGGTCAGATCCTTGGCCGTCATCACGATCACCGGGATGTCTCGAGTTTGTGGATGCCGGCCGAGTTGTTCGAGCACGGCAAAGCCGTCGATCTCGGGCATCATCAAGTCGAGAATGATCAGATCGGGCGGCGATTGCGTGATGCAATGCAAGCCGGCCTGCCCGCCCAGGGCCGTCAGAACGGTATATTCAGGCACCTGTACCAGGTATTGCTCTACCATTTCCAGCGCGTTTGGATCATCGTCAATGACCAGAATACTGTTGCCGGCCGGGGCGATGCGTTGAATGGTGTTGCGCAGTTGCTCTTCATCGATCGGTTTGAGCAGGTAAGCATCTGCTTGCCAGTTCGATGGCCAGAGGATCCAGCAACGCGGCCTGAACCGCTGGTGGGAGCATCGAGTTCGTTGCACTGGTTGGGCTGGCTGAAGCGGAGGCTTCCAGCGGGTCGGGCACGTTGCTATGGGCCAGGATTTGATTGTCAAAAATCAAAGATAGCACAACTTCTTCCTGACCCAGGTTGAGCGCGTCGAGAAATGCCGCATCAATCTCACGCCTGGCCGTCAATACTCCAACCGTTACTTCGGATGCCACATCGCGAAACTGATTTTGACATTAAAGACGGCCACGTGTTTCCGGCTTTTGCGGCAAAACGGCAACAGCCGGAAACACGTGGCTTGCCTGGCACGAATCTGCGCTGGATTCAATGGATAGGGTTGTTTCAGACCTGTGCCTGACTGGGAGCACCGGCACTGCCCCGTCGTCCGGCGATCCGGCATTCCGGTCGGTCATGCTCGACAAGCGATACTGCCGGAATGCCGGTGCTCGCTGGTGATAGGTCATCATCGCAGTTGATGGCTGCGATGCCCGTGAAAGCCGGCCAGATCGTGAGCAATACTGCTATGCCGATCTCAAGCAGGCGTGACGGGATTTTGATGTGCATAGATGGATCCCCCGCGTCGGTATGCTTTCAACGATAGAGTTTTTGTCAGATGGGAGACTCCGCGCTCCGGCCCTCACCCCCCAACCCCCTCTCCCGTACAGTCTGGCGCGACGAGAGCCTTACGCTTTGAGTTGGTCATCACCGGCGCCAGCCTGACAGGAGCGGGGGAGCCGGGCACGCCCGT
>DAOTUJ010000108.1:0-5193 GCA_034437175.1 Chloroflexaceae bacterium
CGCCGACAGGTGCGTGTTTTGCGGCAGAAGCGCGGCCAGCAACTCCATCGTTGACCTCCTGGTAGGTGAGTACGATGGAGGCCAGTATAGCGTTGCCGGGTCATTTCACCAAAATTGGCCAAGAGCCGCAAAATTTGCCACTGCGAGTGTCTGATCGCAACAATATCAAGCGATCAATCGGCAACGGTGGCGCACCATCAGGGCGTTGTTCGCTTTGCAACAGACTCAATGCGGCAATCTCGGCCGGCGATGCGCTGCGTTTCTGGTGTGGCTTAAGGCTCTGCCCCCAAAAACGCTTCAGACCACGCAGCAAATCCCGTCTGGCAATTGCCAGCGAATCCGGGCGTTCGGTTTCTGCGGTGAGATCTTCAACTATGCGATCATAGTTCTGGGACTGAACGCTGCGCAGCGCTTTGCAACTCAAGGCGCTCACGCCGATATGCGTAATCACTGAGTGTTTGCGGTCGGGCTGGTTGCTCATTGCGACACTCCTACTGTGCTTCCTCAGTGAAAGCGCGGATCATCAACCAGGGTATAGTTGCCATCAAAGGCAAGATAGCGCACAACCTCTCGTTCGGCAGCCATGGATGGCGATTGCGTGGTTGGTTGTGAATCCGGCCAGGGTGCGCTGTAGAACTGCACCTTGAGGATCGCATGCGGGCCTTTCCAGGTGGCCGGCAGATAGCTCGCCAGGTCGGGGATGCGCTCTTCGCGCCAGACCTGATTGCGGTATTCGCCCCAGAGCAGCAGGTGCCGCTCTTATTGATAATTGGCTAACAGTTTCATTCCCGCATTCGCCCCAGAGCAGCAGGTGCCGCTCCCTACCCATAGCCGTCAAATCGAGCATTCCCTCCATGCCAAGTTGCTGGTGCTCATCGCCATCGGCAATCAGCACAACATGACTTCTCGAAGCGTCCAGCCGCTCCCAGCGCAGATCGGCGACCGCCGTGAACAGGCGCCCGCGTGGCCAGCGGGTGAGATAATCCGTGATTGCGTTGCGTTGCAGGTCGTCGGCGATCAGCAGGCCCTTTTTGCCCGACTGACTTTCGTCGTCGCACCAGGCGTGGATTGCTGTGTCGCCGAGTTTTTGTAGCGCCAGCGCAAACCAGCCGGGATCGGTCTGATGATCAACCTGACGAAAACTGATCCTGCTGTGTCCTACGGTCATGGCGATGCAACTCCCTTCTGGTCCGGCCAGTTCCGCACCACGTCCGGCAGCGTTGCAGCAAATTGAGGCCAGGGAGCAGCGTCCCAGTCCATGCCTTCGGTGTTCATCGCGGGGCTCTGCATCCAGCGTTTGCCAACCGTTGTCTTTTCACTCGTCCAGGTCATCGCCGAAAGATCGATTCCTGTGAGCGAACTATCGCGTAATCCATACTGGCTGGCCAGATTATCTTCATGCATCAGTGCGCTCAGGCTGGGGATACGCCAGCCGGCAGTATTCGGGTTATAGCGCCCGTACCACTGCCAGGCAATCCTGTCGACGGTCATTTGCACACTGCCCAGGCCGCGTCGGGCGCCGTAGCCGAGCCGTAAATCACCGCTGTCGACGGCGGCCAGCAGGTGTGCCAGCAGGCCCAGTTGCCAGAGTTCGTAGTTTACGATGGTGAGCGTGGTGCTGAAACAGCCGGCACTGATGGCCTCGTATTGAAATTTGACGTTGTGGGCTGCCGCACCGCTATGCCGGTCGATGCCGACGCCGTCGCGCACCACCAGCCGGGCCTCGGCTTCGTCGTCCAGCCATGCGTCGGCGATGCTCCAGCGCCCGCGCAGGGCCGGATGCCCGAAGCAGCGCTCGATGGATCCGGCCTGGCGATAGATTTCGCAGCTTGAGGGGCTCTTTCCAGCTTTGCGCTGCTCATCAACCTGTTTGCCGGCAGCATTCTCAAAGGGATCGGCGGCAAGTGCCAGATCCGGGCACCAGCGCGAGAGCAACTGCTCAGCACCGTGCCGCAGGAGGCCCTTGAAGCTGCTGCCTGGAATATAGAAGCGCGGCCCGTCGGCAGTCTGCGTCCAGACACAGGCCATGTCGAAGGCTTCATCGGCATTGAAATAGCTGCCGTAACCACGACCCTCGCGCCGGCGCGGTTTTTCCGGATCGCGGCGGGCTTTTGGGTGTGCCACAATTCGTTCACGCCGGCCCTCTTCGTGATGGCGTCCGTCTTTGATCAGCAGCGGTGAACGCGGCCGGATCTGCAGCCGCAGCCGGATCTCGTTGTAGCGGCGGGCAAACATCAGACTGCCTCCAGAATGCGCTGCGCCCAGTCGCTCTGTTGCAAGGTGCCGTAGCGGGCCTCGTCGTTCGCCAGCAGCGCGGCTTTGAGCCCGGCGCGATCCAGCGCCAACCGGTACACCTGCAGATCGTTCAGTGCAACCTGACCGACGCCACGGGCCTGTCGCCCGCCGAGACCGAGTTCGCCCTGCTCCAGTAGGCGTAAGCCCAGTGCCAGCAACTTTGTCCAGTCCGTCTCAGCATCCTTCGGCATCTCGCAGCGCAACCAGAAATCGAAGCGCTGGCCGCGCGGCAAGACTTCGAAGTCGTACTTAACCTGCTCGCGCGCGGCGCCGGTATCGCGGTCGATGCCGACTCCGTGGCGGACTTCACCGGCTAGTTCGGCCTGTTTTGTCGGATAGAGATCGGGAATGAGCAAGGGCGAGGCCCAGAAGACGGTACCGAAAAGCCGCTCGCCAGGCTTCAGTTCCCCGGCAAGCAACTCTTGCACTTGAAGCTCAGACGGTGCCTGCCCGAGAGCTTCGAGCATTCTGCGAATCTTCTCTTCGCGCTCCACGTCATCATCGTCCCATTCGCCGATCTCCTGATCGGGAAAGAGCGCCGGTGCATAGCTGGCCACTGCACTGCGCAGCACACCGCGCAACGAAGACCCCGGAATATAGGCGCGACCGTGGCTATCTCGGATGACCGTCGCATCGGTGGCAGTCGCATCACTGCCGATGCTGCCGCCGCCGCCGCTACCAATATGCAGCGCGCCGGTCAATACGAGCTTGCCGGTGCATGTGTAGCGAATTAGCTCCATCGCAGTGCTCCTCCTGCTTTTGCAATTTCCTCGGCGACCGGTCTGGCCCTGGTAATCAGGCCCAGCAGTTGTACCAGGCCTTCGGCGCGCAGCAGGCGAACGTAGGCAAGCCAGTCACGTATTTCATTGTCTGCCAGGTAGAGCGGGTCAAGCAACTGCTGCTCGGCTGAACCCGGCTGCGGTGCGCTGCCAATCTGGTTGAGCAGCCAGGCGTATATATTGTATTCAGCGCTGTTGCGCTCGACACGTTGTTGCAAGCGTTTGATCTCGGCAATGCCGCAGGCCAGTCGCGCCGCCGGCTGCGTCCGCTGTACATGCCAGGCAAAGCTGTTGACAATGCTACTGAGCCGATGGTTCGGCAGTTCCAAACGTTGCTGCGACGCCGTCGCTCGAATATCGCTTTCCCATTTGAGCGAGAGCCGATGGTTCGGCAGTTCCAAACGTTGCTGCGACTGCTTTGTTTGCTCACGCTCCTTCGGCAGTTCGAGTGTGCCCAGCGTCACAGTGAGATGCTGAGCCATCTGTTGCAGATCGTCGCGCAGCGCGACCAGGAGCAAGGCCCGCCGCCACTCGTTGTCACGTGCCTGTTCTATTCCATGGGCCGGTTGCGAGTTTACCATCGCCGATCCTCCTCTGCATCGCGGTAGTCGTGAAAGGGGTGCAGCAGGCGCAGCCGGCCGAAGCCTTCGGCCCGGCGTTCGCCCAACCCACGGTCCCGGACGGCATTCCACCAGTTCAAGGCTGCGGCAAGTTCGGTCTCGGCGATAGAAAACACCCAGACCGAGCCCTGATTGACTACCAACTGCGGCGCGCGCGGCAGGCGGCGGATCTGTTCCCATCCGCCGATCCACTGCGTTCGCTGCTGCGCGTACACCAGGCGCATCGATGCCGGGACGCCGGGATGGTAGCGCGCCAGTACATGCTGCGGATCGGCGCTGCTACAGGCCAGCAGGTAATTGTCGCGCAAGATCGTGTCGGCTTCCAGCGTCACCGGCAGCAACAGCCTATCGCCGGTACTTCCGGCCAGTTCACTAAAACGCCGGATGGCGGCGATCTGCTCCTCAGGCGTGAGCCCGTCGGCAGGCGAAGCCGGGGGAAGCGTAAGCCGCAGCAGGCCCAGCCCGCGCGAACGGCCCTGGCCGACGCTTATCTGTGGGCGATTGGTCAGCAGGCGTTGCAAGGTCGTGATGTATTTTTCCGACCCACGGATGCTTGCCAGCAGGCGCTCGCCGGTTTCCAGGGCTTCAAAACTGTAGAGCCGGCCGCTGGCTGCCACCCCGCGCGCCGCATAGCCGGCCGGTGCCGGTTCCAGCGCCGTTCGGCTGATCAGGCGGCGCCGGGCTTCCAGGGGTTCCCAGGTACCAAATCTCGTATTCTCGCTCACGAATACCTGCGTCACCGGCTCCATATCGTCAGGTTCATCATTGCGAAGCAGGCGAGTCAGCAGGTCACTGACGCCCTCGTCACCCTTGGTAAACCAGCCACCGTTTTTTTCGGCGGCCGCCGTTTGCGGTACAATCCAGGTGCGGCAGTCCGGGCGATAGGGCCAGGCATTGCCGAAGTGGACCTCGCCCTGCACGAAGATAGCCTGAAAATCCGGCTCCTTGTCTGCGCCGATTTGTTCGCGCCAGAGTCCAGCAATGCCGCCGCGCACCACGGTGCCGGTCAGGTAATCGGGCGAGCGCGTGACCTGTCCGGGCGCGGTCGGGCGCCGGGCAATGACGGTTGGCGACAGTAATTGCAGCTCGACGACGAGCGCACTCTCATTGGCTGGCGAATTTGTCATAGCTGCTCCTCGATCAAAGTGCGCCAGTCCAACAGCGTACCGTCCAGGCGAATTTCCAGGCTGGCAAGTCGGCAATGCCCCAGGCCGCGGCCCTTGTGCCCACCCAGGTGCTGGAGTTCACGCAGCGCGGCACAAAGCAGGGCCAGGTCGCGCTGCGACTCCGATGACGGCAAGCGACCGCTGATATCGCTCCGAAAACGCAGCCCACGTTCGGCCAGTTCAATCCGAAACAGGCGCTCATCACGGGCGACCCGGCGTGCCCGGCTAAGGCTGACAAAGCTGCGTGCGCCGCGCACCAGGTATGTCCCGATCCGCCTGGAGTGGTTCGCCTGTTTCGAGTCAACGGCAGCTTCGGGATCCAGGCGTGCAACC
>DAOTUJ010000109.1:0-24093 GCA_034437175.1 Chloroflexaceae bacterium
CGCCGACAGGTGCGTGTTTTGCGGCAGAAGCGCGGCCAGCAACTCCATCGTTGACCTCCTGGTAGGTGAGTACGATGGAGGCCAGTATAGCGTTGCCGGGTCATTTCACCAAAATTGGCCAAGAGCCAACTTGACAACTGGAATTTACAGATGCTGCTTCGCGCTCATACCATCGGGTGGCAGGTGATCGCAGGCAGTGTCCTGCTCATGATCTGGGGAGCTATGGGGTACACTGCTTCCTTCCTACTTCCTCCTGCCATGCATACCTCGCTGCTGCTCGACGTGATGGCTATCGTGATCTTTCTCGCAACCGGCGGCATCCTCGCGCTGGCGGGCTGGTACTACGCCTGGTTGGCGGCAGCACTGCCACGGCAACCAGCGCAGGGTGAGGCAGAGCAACAGTGCTCTGGTAGGGATATCCCTGATGCGCCAACCGCACAGATTGGTTACAATAGCACGAACAGACGAAGAAATGACGAAAAGGAACCCGCATGTATATGAAACCGCACCTGCTGGTGCTGGCAAGTCTGGTACTGCTGCTGGCGGCGTGCGTCGGAGAGTCCCAACCCACCCACACCGTCAGCACGCCAGATGTGTTTGACCGCCCCCAGCAGCCAGCCGACACCCGTTCTGGCGAACTGATCGAATATCTCGGGGAAGATGGGTCGGCCATCGACCCGGACAGCCTCCGACTGCTCGGCACGCAGGGCGAATGGTCATTCTATGCCGCCCGTCCCGCCGACACAGGCGAATTGTGCATCATCAATCTGGTCGATGGCACCAGCGATCCGGCACTGGCGATGGGCTGCGCGGGGCCGGTGCAGTTCAGCCAGTTCGGTGCCTGGGTGGTGCTGGGAAGTGGGCCGGACTACGGCGCAGCCGTGTTCTTCCCAGATGGCTACACGGACAGCGTGCGCGACACGTTCCCGAATGCGTTTGTACAGGACAATCTGCTCGCGTTTACCAACAGCGATGCGGTCACCGATGCTATCGCCACGCACGGTGGTACCGTCGAACTGACTGGTGATGGACAGGGTGAACTGACCATTTCGCTGGCGGAACTCCAGTGATGCCAGCGCAACCCGCGATGCCCGATGACCAGTGAACATGCACAGCATCCCCATCTCCTATTCAGCCTTTCCACCGACCCGGAGACCACCTGGACGTCTGCGGCCCTGACTGCCAACCCGATCCGGCTGGGCCGCCCCGATCCATCGGATGCCGGGCCGGACTATCTCGACCTGCCACTCGACTCGGTGTCGCGCCGCCACGCCCGCATCTGGCACGAGGCCGACGATATCTATGTGCTGGAGAACTGGCAGGGCCGCTATGGTATTGGCCTCTTTGAGCGTGACCTGCACCCCGGCGAGCGCCACCCGCTCCAGCACGGCTATGTATTTCGCATCCCGGCGCTTGACCAGTATGTGCGCGTGATGTTTGTCCGCAGCAGCCGCGAGACACAGCTCTGGCCGCTCTACATTGAGCCCGCCCTGCAACGGGTGTACGTGCTGGGGCAGCAGATCACCCTCGCGCCACAGGAATACGCACTGCTGGAATACCTCTACTACCAGCGCAATAGCACCTGCACCTACGCACAGATTATGGAGCACCTCTGGCCGGGGCTGCGCGCAAAGGGGACCGTCACAAAAGACCGCAATCTGGATGTGCTGCTGGCGAAGCTCCGCAAGGCACTTGCAGCGGCGAGCGGCGGCTTTACCTTTTTGCAGACGGTGCGCGGGGTTGGTATCCGGCTGGTCGTCTGACGGGTCAGTCTGATCAGGCGTTGGTAAGGTACTGGTAAGGGTTTGTGGTGGAGACAACCGTACCGTTGCGCCGTATGATCAGGCGGGATATGCAAGAGAGTCAGTGAGGAAGAGACTATGCCATTTCCAGCGAGTGTGTTTGCCCGGAGCGGCAAGTTTAGCGAGATAACCCCCATCGGGCGCGGTGCTGCCGGGCAGGTGTATGCTGCCCGCGACAACCTTGACCGTCTGGTGGCCGTCAAGGAGGCGCTGCCCATGCAGGAGGGCTTCGACCGCATCCGCGCCAAGTTCGAGAAGGAGTCACGCCTGCAAGCCAGCCTGAACCATCCCAACATCGTGCGCGTGTATCACCTGGAGGACGACCCGCAGACCCGCGAGCTATATCTGGTGTGTGAGTATGCCAGTGCCGGGTCGCTGGCCGAGATGCTGGAACAGCGTGGGCCGCTGCCGCAGCCCGAAGCCCTGACCATCGCCATCGACCTCTGCGCGGCGTTGGAAGAAACCGAACGCCAGCAGATTGTCCACCGCGACATCAAGCCCTCGAACATCTTGCTAACCAGCGACACGCAGGAGCAGATGACGGCGAAGCTGAGCGACTTTGGCATTGCGCAGGATCGCAAGCTGCGCCGCACGACGATTTTACCGGGCACGACCCACCCCGGCACGCCGCTCTATATGGCCCCCGAACAGGCCGATGGCACGGCGCTGCTCGACACGCGCACCGACATCTACGCGCTGGGGATGACGTTGTGGGAGATGCTGACCGGCACCGACTACAAGATGCTGCTGCGCGACACACCCCGGCCCGATATCCGCGATTACAACGCGCAGGCCAACCCGGACATCGGGCGGATTGTGCAGCGTGCCACGCAGCCTGCCCCCGCCGACCGCTACCAGTCGCCGCAGGAGCTACGGGCCGACCTGGAGCTCGTGCGTTATGGCAAGCGACCCGTTGCTGCCGAACGGGCACCTCAACGACGCGGGAGCGTGCCGCGCCCACCAATGCGTCCGGCACTGATTGGTGCGGGCCTGCTCCTGCTGCTCGTCGGTGTCGTGTGGGGCGTCGTGCTGCTTTGGGGGTCGGTTGCCAATAGTATTGCTGCAGTACAGCCGCCGCAGGCTTCGGAAGCACAGCCGCCACCGGTAACTACGATCATCCCTATGCAACCCACTGTGGTGGTACAGCCGACATTGGTACCAGCAACCACCGCGAACAGGGAAATTGTTGATATATTAACCAACGAATCCCTCACGCATCGCTGGGATTTTTTGGGACAGGCGGGACAGGTGATAACGATTACTGCGGAGGCACCTGAAAACATCCCCGCCAGTGCCATCCGTTCTGTCTGGGCTGATGCGCCGCTTGTTCCGGCACGTTCGGCAGACCCGCGCCTACGCCTGCTGGGGCCAGATGGTGCCGAACTGGCATTCAACGATGATGCGCGTCATAGCGTAGATAATCCTGTTGACGCACAGATCGCGGCGTTCGAATTGCCTGCCGATGGCACCTATACGATTATGGTTGATGCTCTCGTCCCTGGCACCTACGTGCTTTCGGTCACTGCTCACTCAACGCGCTCTGCTGCGGCTGGCAACCGCGATCTGCCTGACACCATCGCGCTGGTCACGCCCCGCAGCGGCGCACCAGTGCGGGTGTGGGCCGATACTGCGCAGGTGTCCGGCACAGGCCAGAATAGCAGCCTGTACTTCGGGAGCGGCCAGGGCTCGCGCGAGGTGCCCTTTGCCACGATCCAGCAGTTCCAGGTGATGCCTGCCGATTCACCGCAGCACGTGCGCATCCAGGCGACCCTGCACGACGGCACGACGGTCGAGGGCGTGGAGCACATGGGCCTGATGTACCTGGAAGGGCACACGTTGTACGGCACATTCCAACTCCGCATGAACGAGATCGACCAGGTGGAATTTGTGCCCGCCACGGAGCAGGACGATCCCTTCCAGCAGCCTGTGTTTCAGCCGGAGATTGCCCACGTGCATCTGCGCGATGGCACGCAGGCCACACTGGGAGTTGGCACGCTTCAGTTGTCGCGTGCCATTGGCGAGGTGCATCTGCATAATGGCATGCGCATCCCGTTTGCGCGCATCCGCCGCATGGATGTTGGGCCGGATGATGGGCGCGGGCGCGTGGGCGTAACGCTCACCCTGTTCGATGAGACGCAGGTGCAGGGCACGGTTGACAATCTGCAACTGCGCGGCAGGCAGGGAGCACAGGGCTTCGAGCAACCGCTCGCGGATATTGAGCGCGTGGTGCTGGAAGAGTAGGGCGACACATCTGTAGGGATATCCCTGATGCGCGTCCGGCTGGTAACGTGTACAGTAGAACCATACCACCGGAGGGGATTGGCAATGCCACACGGGAACAAGCTCAAAATCACTGCACTGCTTGTCAGCGTCCTGCTGCTGCTGGGCCTGGGCATCAGCTTTGCCGGAAGCACAAACGCAGGCCGTCTCGCACTGCCTGCCTTCATACCGGCAGCAGCAGCCCGCCAGGATATCCTGAACGCTGCCGGCGGAACGTGCGCCCCCAGAAGGCAGGTCGTCCCAGGGAGTTTCCAGGTCATAGCGACCCGCGCCTGGCTGAACGACGTGCTGGTGTTCAGTCAGCTTCGCTGCCGGGCGCAACCGGGTGATCCAGGGATGGTGGAGCAGCGAACCAGTCGGGTACGCCTGACCTGGAGCGGCTGGCACGTTACTGCGATGAGTGGGAGCAGGAGCAATCCACCGCAGCCAGCCGCCCGTGTCATGACCGGGGTGGCGGTGGATTGGCGCGGCGCAGCCACCCCAGATGCATCGACGCTGGTCTATGGGCATGTGCTTGATGCCGATGTGCATATGGTGGAGGTCACCTTCAGCGATGGAACGCGCCAGCAGACCACAGCCAGCGCGGAGGTGTTTGTCATAGGAGAACCAGGCATCGTCGGCGTCTGCGACGTTCGCGCGCTGGATGACCAGGGACAGCTCCTTGCAGAGGAACGGATCAATGGCACTCTGCCCGGAACCGGACAGTTGTGCCCATAGCTGGAGGATACGATGATAAAACCGCGCAGACATGCTGGACACACCCCGATATGGATGGGTCTGGCGATACTCCTGCTGCTGGCGTTGCTCGCCGCCTGCGCTCCGCCACCGGATTCGCCCGCTGCCGAACAAGCGACGGCAACCGTGCCACCTGTCACAGTAACCCCGGAAGCTGCTTCTGCCGCTCCGACCGTGCTACCAACCATTGAGCAACGTACCCCTACATTGTCACCGCCTGCCACTGAACCACCGACACTGCCTGCCGCGCCAGTGGCAGACCCGGCAGGCTACCTGCTCTACTCACTGCAAGCGGAACCGGAGGGCGAAGCGCCACACAGGGAGTTCTGGCGTACCACGCTGGATGGCAGCGACCGCCTGCGGCTGCTTGCTCTGCCACCCAACCAGGGATTCAAGGGGCTGGCAGTTGCGCCAGACGGCATGCAGTTTGCGTATGTCGTGGAGCAAATCCGCGCTGAGCGTGACGAGCTGCCAGAACTGGATCAATTAGCGTTACTCCAGCTTGATACCGCTGTTGGGCGCTCCAATTTTCTCGGCATGAGCAATGGCAGCGCAGATGCTCCCTTGGACGAGGGTGTTCTGACTATCTCGTCGAATGCCTTTTCGCCAGATGGCTCACAGTTGGTCTTTGGCCGTTCGTCATCACCTGATCCAATAGTGCCCGCGCCATTTGCGCTCTGGGTGACCGAAGCGTCACGCGGCGCACTGCCACGCAAAGTGACGGCAGATTATACTTCCATCTCACAGCATGCCTGGCTCGATGACGAAACCCTGATCTTCTCACCGGCACATCTCCCGAACGTGTTCACGCAGACGCTCCAGCTTGATATTCGTGAATCCTCTGCGCTTATACCGGAGGTGCTGGTAGACGGCGGGTTCGAAGCACTGTCGCCCGACAAGACGAAACTCCTCGTGGTACGCGAACCGATTGGCACCCGCCCGAACCCGGATCAGCTGGTACCCTATGCGCTCATCTCGCTGACGGGCGAAACGCCGGAGGTGCTCAACGAATGGCAGCTCCCACCGGGAAAATTTGTCTGGTCGCCTGATGGCACGATGCTTGCGCAGTCAGATTATGCGGGTGCGCTGCGCGTGCTGCACCTGGAGGATGGCACCACCGAAGAACTGCTGCGTGTAGACAGACCACCACCACACGAGTCCATTGTGCTCGTCGACTGGTCAGCAGACAGCCGCTCGCTACTGTATGTCCGGACAGGCAATGGAAGGAAGTTGTATCGCTTGAACGTGGCGGATGCAACATCACAGCTTATCATCAGCGGCAGCAGCAGCTACGACTTTGCCAGAGTGCTGGTGGTGCCACCGCAACCGGGCCAGGAACCGTAACGGAATGAGCAATGAGGAGAGTGCAATGAAATGGCTAAGGAACCAGAGCCGCACCCCGATATGGATGGATCTGGCGATACTCCTGCTGCTGGTGCTGCTTGCCGCCTGCGCTCCGCCACCGGACTCGCCCGCTGCCGAACAGGCGACGGCAACCGCGCCGCCCACAGCACCTATGACGGAAGCAACAGCCACAGCAACCCCGCTGCCGACGCCCGATGCCAGCATGACCCCCGCTCCAACGAGCCAGACCTATCTCTGGCCTGCCGCGTTGCCTGAGCCGCTAGCGATTGTCTCTGGCGAGTCATACGCCGACCCGACCGGCTTTGGGCTGACATTGACTGATGCAACCGGCGGGCAGCTTCGTGCGCAGATCGGCGGCGGGGCACACGCACAGTTCACCGGCGACCCGCGCCCCGGCGCGCAGCCCGTGACTATTCGCGGGCAGGCGGGCTACAAATTTACCACCGGGGCGGGCTGGAGCCTGTACTGGGTTGAGGACGACACCCCTTACAGCATCATCGGCGGGCTGCCGCGCGATATGGCGTTTGCTGTGGCAGACGGTCTGGAGCCGGTTGACCTGACGACCTGGCAGCAGCGGCTCACGACCGTCAGCACACCCACCATCACGCCCGCCGCAGGATTGACCTATTTCTGGCCTGGATGGCTTCCCGAGGGGTGGGTCATTCAGCCCACCACCTCGTTTGCCGATAGCACCGGCTTTGTGCTTGACATCGCTCACTCCGATGAGCCCCTGACATTTGCCACGATCAGCGGTGGCAGCTCGGTTGCGGTGCCTTTGCTTTGCTTGAACCTCCCAATCCTGTATGGGCCTTGTTCAGCGGATACTACAGCTATGATCCACGCCATGAAATACCGCCACCGGATCTGATGCTGGATCGCCCTGAAGATTCGCTCACCTATTTTCTCGATGCCACCCTGGAACTCTGCAACGGTGTTTATCCGTCAGGGCAGCAGCACCAGGTGCAGCGATATGAGGTAGAGTACGTTGAATATTTTGGCAGAACTCGATTTGTGCTCAGCAGTTATCAAGCTTACAGTCGCGTTCATACCCGGCTGTATTTCACGGATGGTACCTCTTGCACCACCCGGCGCGTGACGGTTTCCGGCGCGTAGAGCGTGGCAGCCGCCGCGCCGAGAAACACATAGATCGCGCCGATCCACCAGTCCTGCTGTGCCAGATTGATGAGGGCAAGCAGACTGGCAGTACCAACCCAGATATGTTTCACGAGAGGGATCAATGGTTCATGCATATGGTTTCCTCCTGTGCCTTCACGGTGGTGTGATTACTCGACCATTCCTTTGCGCCAGGCGAACACCGCCGCCTGGGTGCGGTCGGCCAGGTGCAGCTTGCCCAGAATATTCGACACGTGGCTCTTGACCGTCTTTTCGCTGATGACCAGCCGCTCGGCAATCTGCGTGTTGGTCAGCCCGTCGGCCACCAGATGCAGCACCTCGCGCTCGCGCTGGCTCAGGGCGTGCAGCGGATCGGGCATACCCTCGTTCCTGCCGTGCATCTCCTGCATCAAGCGTTGGGCGATTTTGGGATGCAGAAATGCTTCGCCGCGCACTGCTTTGCGCACCACATCGGCCAGTTCCGGCCCGTCTACATCCTTCAATACATACGAGAGCGCGCCAGCGCGAATAGCCGGGAAAACGTGTTTATCCTGGTAAAACGAGGTCAGGATAATAATCTGCGTGCGCGGACTGACCTGCTTGATCTGCCGCGTGGCGCTGCCACCGTTCATTCCGCCCGGCATCACCAGATCCATCAGCACGACATCGGGCGCATACTCGCCAGTCAGACGCAGCCCCTCCTCGCCGGAGTCGGCTTCGCCAATGATCTGCATATCGGGCTGCGTTTCAAGAAAGGTGCGGATGCCCTGGCGCACCAGCGGGTGGTCGTCCACCAGCAGGATCGTAATCGCGTCAGTCATAGGCGTCTCCTGAAGGCATAGCTGTCACTGCGTCCGCATTGTCCGGCACCTGGGCGACGACGCAGGTGCCGCGTCCTGACGCACTCTCAATCGTCAAGGTGCCGTCGAGGGCGGCCAGGCGTTCGCGCATGCTGTGTAACCCGATCCCGCGCTGTGGGTGGCTGGTGGGATCAAAGCCGCGCCCATTGTCGGCTATCGTCAGCAGCACAGCAGCCTGCGCGTGTTTCAGGGTAATATCGACATGGGTGGCATCGCTGTGCCGCAGCACATTGGCCAGGGCTTCCTGCACCACGCGAAAGAGCGCCTGTTCCGCTGCCGGAGCTACTGCTCGCTCCATAGCAGACGTAGCGTGCAGGCCGATGCCGCTCTGACGCGACCACTCCTCGGCATAGGCTGCCAGCGCGTCTGGTAAGGGCTGCTGTTCCAGCGCCACCGGACGCAGTTCGTGGATCAGCAGCGACAACTCTTTCTGCGCCGCTCGCCCGATCTGCTCGGCATGGGCGAGCTTTTCGTCGGCAGCGTCCACATCCTGCCGCAGCAGGGCGCGTGCCGCGTTCACCTGCATCACCGTCGCAAAGATCTGCTGCTTGGCCGCGTCGTGCAGGTCGCGGGCCAGGCGGTTGCGCTCTTCCAGCGCGGCGAGTTCCTGGCGCACCTGGAGCAGCGTATGCAGGTCGGTTGCCATCTCGTTCAGGTGGCCGGCCAGGTGCCCGATCTCGTCGCGCGAGCGGTCGGTGACCCGCAAGCGAAAATCGCCCTGCCGCCAGGCGGTCGTAGCGGTCACCAGTCGCCCCAGGCGGCGGCTCAGCCCGCGTGCAGAAAGAAAGCCAAACACTGCGCCGACCACGGCAGCGGGGATGCCCGAGATGAGCGCGGCCACGGCAAACAGGCTCAGGCTGCCAATCAGCACGACGACGAGCAACGTGCGAAATGGCTGCTCAACCGTGGCAAACAGCACGCCCTCGATCTGGCCCTGGTCATTCATGAGCGGAATAGCCGCCATAACCTCCCCGCTCGCTGTCTGGGTGCCAAGCTGCGGTGAACCCTCCGTCGTTACCATCTCTGAGGTGTCTGTTGCTTCATCCGGCGTCCGCACTTCGATGCCAAAGGTACTGACGACTGTCTGTGCTTCAGGATCAGTCAGCGCGGTCTGGAGCACGGCAGCGGCCTCCGGCGCAAGCCGGAGCGCAAGCTCCTGCCCTGGCGGCACCGCTTCGGTACCGACTGATGCGAGCACGGTTCCGTCCCTATCGACGACGGCGAGCTGCTGCACCTGTGCAGCGGAAAACAGGTAGAGGCCGCTCTCGCCCACGACCTCGCTATGCAACCGCCCGTCCTGCGTCAGGGAGTCCAGCCATGTGCGCAATCCTTCCTGGTCAGGTGGGCGCTGTGTCAGATAAGCTACTGCATCGTCGTGGAATTTTCCGGCCAGTTCAGCGACCAGCACATCACCGATAAACTGGCTGTAGATAAAGTACGTCAGCCAGATGATTATCACCAGCAGCAGCAGCAGGTCGGCCAGCACCGTGGTGACCGTGTAGGAGAGGGTTAATTTCCATTGCAGCCGCCGAAAGCGGTTGAACCAGTGCATGGCCGTTTCCTCATGAGTGTCGGATGCAGGCTTTCAGTGTACCACAGCAGGCGCAATGTGAACGGACTGCGCCTGCTGTGCGGCACCAATGAGCACACCTAGCGATACTGCGGCGTCAACGCCTCCGACTGGAGACGGCTGCTCGCCTCCTGCACCAGTGCGCGCGCCCCGGTCACCATCAGCCCATCGAAGAAAGAGCCCGGAGCCGGCGCATACTGCAGCACACGCGCTTCACCATCGATGCCTGCCAGTTCTGCCGCCGCTGCCACGGCATCCGCCTGGTAGCCAAGCTCATCCACCAGCCCGCGCTCATATGCCTGGCTGCCGGTAAAGATGCGCCCCGTGGCTATGTCGGCGCGCACCTCCTGCTCGGACATCCCGCGCCCCTCGGCCACCACGGCGATAAATCCGTCGTGGGCATCATCCACCAGCGATTGCAGATATGCCTGCTCCTCCGTGTTCAACGGACTGCCGAGCGCGCCCGTGTCTTTGAACTCCCCCGCGTGAATGGTGGTCACATCAATGCCGAGCCGATCCAGCGCCTCGCTCATATCGGTGATGCTGCCCAACCGCACGCCAATCGACCCGGTGAAGGTGTGCTGATTGGCGACGATGTGGTCAGCGGCCATGCCGATGTAGTAGCCGCCCGATGCAGCCAGGTCGCCCATCAAGACCACCACGGGCTTGTCTCCCTGGTTCAGCGCGTGGTAGATCTGGTCAGAAGGCACGACGGCACCGCCGGGGGTGTTCATGCGAATGACGATAGCCGCAACATCAGCGTCATCGTTCGCCTGCTCAATCAGCGGAATGATGGTGTCCGGTGTGGCAATGGAGCCCGCCAGCAGCGGCGTGGCCGGTGCGCCAGTATCGCTCAGGATCGGGCCGTTGATGTCGATCAGCGCGACCGCCGGGCCGCTGGTGGGGCCAGAGACGTGCGTAGGAATGATGCCAACGGTCGGGGTTCCCTGATTGGCAAGCGACCCCAGGCTCATCGACAGCGTGACGATCAGGGCGATAACCGGCACCAGCGGCAGCAGAAACCCGATGACGACACCGAGCAGTGCCCAGATCGCGGGGTGACGTTGTTTATGTTGTTGCATGTTGCAATTCCTTATCTGTGCTATCCCGTATGATACGAATGTGTCCTGATGCATCCAGCATAGCCCGTCACCCCGGCGGCTGTCATCAGCCTGATACGGAACGCGCCTGGGTTATCGGCGCAGTCGTCCTCCGTCTCCAGACGGATCACGCCGCAGGGACGGGCGGCTATGCTAGAACTACGGGGAAATGATGAACGTAATGCGTGGAGGAAGAAACACATGGAAGATCTGTACAAGCGAAGTACTATTCCAGCGCGTCAAAACCAAGCGCGAACTCGATGGCAGCACGAAATTGGCTCAGTTTATCTGGGGCAAGATGAGAAATGTAGGCACCAAGCCTGGCTTTTGCAACAGTTTGCAGATTATCGCAGTTGGCTACACAGAGCGTGGCCAGACCGTCCGCCTCTGAGAGCACCACTTCCGAGGGGATTGAACGAATAGTTGTCGTAATCGGAGCAATGGTGAGCGCCGTCAGATAGGGAATGGCTGAATCGCGGGTCAGAATGACGATGGGCCGTCGCTTATCAGGTTCTTTGAACGTATACCAATACACATCGCCCTGGTTCATTGCTCACACCAGGACTGTTCATGTTCCCAGACGTCAAACTCTCCCGGCGCCACCGGGTGACGCGCATAGCCCTGTGCATGTTGCTGCTCTTTGGCAAGCGTCGCGTGATGCCGCAGCGCTAACTGGAGCGCAGAACGAATAAACGCCGATCGCGTCGTTTGTAGCTCACTCGTAAGCTGATCCACTTCAGCCAACAACTCATCGTCAATCGTCATCTGGATAGTTTTCATCAGCAAGCCCAATCGCTGTGGAAAACTTTCCACAGTATAATCCACATCGTATGCTCAATCATTATAACACACCCCTGACCCTGACCTCTGCCCTACTCCACCCACTTCTCGCCAAAGCCGAGTGCCATCGCCCGCGCCACTACTTCGAGCACCACATCGGGCGCCAGCGACAGCCGGCTATCGACGAGAGCCTGCCGGTACTGCGGCGCCTGCTGTGGGCGGCCCGCCACTGCCGCAGCAATCTGGGCAGCGTAGGTGATCAGCACATCAGGCAGGCAACTCAGCGGCAGTACCCCCCAGACAAACTGGTCGCGCAGGTGCAGCAGCGCCGCCACCGCCGCCACAGTTGGCGGGTCGTTGAACACTACCTGCCGGTTCGCCGCCAGCAGTTTTGCATCCGGCTCGCTCAGCCGGGCGCTGATGGCCGCCACCAGGGCTTCTTCGCTTGCGCCAAGGCGTCGCAGCAGCGCCAGGCTGCGGCACTGGCTGATCGGGGTCAGCCCATTCTGGCGGGCCAGGGTCTGCCGCAGAGCGCTCTGCACGCTGCGCCCGATCAGCTCGCCCAGCCGGCTGTGCTTGCCCGCACCCCGCAGCGGCTGACCATCGAGCCGCGCTGCAATCGCGACCTGGTCGGTACCGGTGCCGGTGGCCAGGCCGTCGGAATAGCAGGATGGCACATTGAGTTCCTGCAGGGTAGCGGTTTTGGCCTCGGTGGCCAGCGTCACCGCTTCGACCATGGTGCCGGGCGGCAGTTCGCGGCTAATGCAGAGCATGATTACGATAGTGCCGGCATTGGGATTGGGCAGCATCACGTAGCCCTCGCCTTCCTCGTGGTAGCCGGCCGGGTCGCCGGCACGCCCGGCATTGGTCTCGACGCCGCCGGTGCAGAGCGCAACGACTTCCAGGTCGCGAAAATGTTCGTGGGCGATGGCGGCTGCCTGCATATTGGCCGCCGTGCCCATCGTCGCGCAGCGCTCCGCCGGCAGGGCGTGGCGCCCGGCGATGCGGGCGCGGTAGGCATCGGGCTCGTAGACTGCCAGCCGGTGCAATTCATCGCTGAGGTGGTGGCCGCTCGGCTCGCAGGACTGGTGATTGTAGAGGTATTCCAGATCCTCGCGCAGGCCGCCCGCACTGCTGCGACAGGTCGAAATCACCCGGTGCGGCGTGAGAAAGCGCACATACAGTATCTTTTCGGCGCGATGGATTTCGACGCCGTCGTAGTAGCATGCCAGTAC
The DNA here is from genome assembly GCA_034437175.1 of Chloroflexaceae bacterium. GTDB lineage: Bacteria > Chloroflexota > Chloroflexia > Chloroflexales > Chloroflexaceae > DAOTUJ01. Next base: position 12,841 of record DAOTUJ010000109.1, read on the forward strand.
CATGAATCCCTTTTCTTTCGCTGCGAAAACAGAAAACTCCTGCCTTGCTGCCGCTAATGCAGTGACCTACCAGACCCCGCCTGATCCCCGATCCCTGACCCCTGATCCCCAACCCCTACCCTACTGCGTGGCCTGGTCAACGCTTTCCTCGATGTCACCCTCGACATCAAGGTAGAGCTGGTTGAGCCGCGATCGCATATCCTCGCCGGCCTGCCACATGCCGCGCGCGATGGCTTCGAGCAGGCGCGCCAGAATGCTCTGCAGGGCATGCGGGTTGACGTCGCGCATCCACTGGTGCATGGCTTCATCCAATGCGTAGCGTTCGGCCATATCTTCGTACATCCAGTCGTCGAGCACGTCGCCGACGGCATCCCAGATGAAGGCATTGTCGACGGTGTGGGCCATGTCGCCGGCGCCTTTGAAGCCGTGTCGTTTGAGGCCGGCGATCCATTTCGGATTCAGGATACGGCTGCGGAAGATGCGCCGGCTCTCCTGGCGCGTGTTGCGGTAGACCAGCCGCTGCGGATCCGAGGCGTCACCGCTGTAGGCCAGCGGCGCCCGCCCGGCCACCGCCTGCACCGCCAGGCCCAGCCCGCCCAGGTAGGCGCCCCAGTCGTCGTCGGAGTAGAGGTCGTACTCGCGGGTGTCCTCATTTTTGACTACCAGTGTGATACCGGCCAGTCGCCGGCGGAAGAAGTCCGGCCGCTGCGCGCCGTAGACATCGCGCCCGTAGGCATGCCCACCCCAGTGAATGAACGTGGCCGCCAGGTCTTCGCGGTTCTGCCAGGCCTGGGCCTCGATCATCTCGGGGATGCCGGTGCCGTAGGTGCCGGGCGGCGCCGAGAAGACCCGGAAGCTGGCCTCGCGCAGCGCCGTTGCCGGATCCAGCCCGCGTTGCACCATCTCGTCGCGGTCACGCAGCACGTTGCGCCGCAGCATATTGGTCTCGAAGGGCTCGTCGAGCAGCGCCACCATCTGTACCGCCTTGTCGATCAACTCAACCAGGTTCGGGAAGGTATCGCGGAACAGCCCCGAGATGCGCAGGGTCACATCGATGCGCGGGAACTTCAACTCGGCGGCCGGGATCGGTTCGAGGCCTTCCACTCGTCCGCTGACCCGGTTCCAGAGCGGGCGCACCCCCATCAGGTAGAGCACCTGGGCAATGTCTTCGCCCATCGTGCGCATCGTCGGCGTCGACCAGACGACCATGCCGATGTTCTCGGGCAGGCTGCCGGTCTCGTCGCAGTAGCGCGCAACCATAGCATCGCCCAGCGCCACGCCGATCTCCCAGGATGCCATAGTCGGCACTTTCTGCGGATCGACGCTGTAGAAGTTGCGCCCGCTTGGAAGCACATCGACCATGCCGCGGGTCGGGGCGCCGCTGCCGCCCGGCAGCACGTGCCGCCCGGCCAGCGCTGCCCGGATCGCCGTAAGTTCTTCGCGCGTCTGCTCCAGCCGCGGCAGCACCACATCCCGCACAAAGTCGAGTACCGGCGCCAGCGGGCTGTCTGCCGCTACCGGCTCGCCGTCGCAGATTGCCCGCAGCAGGCGCAGCGCCTCCTGGTGGATCGCCTCCAGCGCCAGGCCATTGGTTGGGAAGCGCCCGCTCTGGTCCAGCGCACCGCGCTGCCGCAGCAAACGCTCGTAATCGTAGCCCCACTGTTGCGCAATCAGTTCACGCAGCGAGGGCACCGGGCCGTTGGGCAGCCGCACCAGCTGGCCCAGAAACTCGATCCGTCGCTCGCCCAGCGGCGGCTCGCCCAGCGTATGCAGCCCGTCGCTGATGGCCGTGTCGGCCAGTTCGCTGAGGTAGGCATGCAGCCGGTGTACAAATTCGTCGAAATCGGCAAAAGCCGCCGCCTCGTCCAGTTCCAGGTCGTGGTGGAGGCTGCATTCCTGCACCTGATCCCAGATAGCGCGGGCCAGCGCCGGCAACTGCTTCGGATTCATCGTCGCCGCCTGCATATACTCCAGCAAACGGCTGTCGAGCGTCTCCAGTGCTTCATAGCGGTCGGCGCTGGTCATCGCCGGAACGAGATAATCGACCACGCAGGCGTAAGAGCGCCGCTTGGCCTGCACGCCTTCGCCGGGGTTGTTGATGATGTAGGGGTAGATATTCGGCAACTCCATGATCGCCAGATCGGGGTAGCAGCGTTCGGAAAGCGCCAGCGCCTTGCCGGGCATCCACTCCAGCGTGCCGTGAGTGCCGACATGGATGACCGCGTCGGCCCGGAACACATCGCGCAGCCAGCGATAGCTAAGCAGATAGGCATGCGGCGGCGGCAGGTAGGGATCGTGGACTTTGTCGGCATCGTGGGCGAAGCCGCGCGGCGGTTGCATGCCGATGTAGACATTGCCGTTGACCAGACCATTGATGATCAGCCGTCCATCATGGGCCAGGATGGGGCCGGGTGCTGCGCCCCACTCGGCATCAATCTCGGCGCGACATGCAGCCGGCAGTTCGGCTAGCCAGGGTTGGTACTGTGCCGGCGTCGCCAGTGCCACCGCCCGCCCGGCCAGCGCATCGGGGGTGAGCCAGCGCTCGTCGTTGGTGGCATGCGCCAGCAATTCGGCGATTAGTTCTTCGCCCGAGGCATAGTCATGTTCGACCAGGTAGCCTTCGGCTGCCAGCATCCGCACAATGTTGACCACACTTTCCAGCGAGTCCAGCCCGGTGGCGCAACCGATGCGCTCATTGGTGGCCGGGTAGTTGTGGAACATAATCGCGACACGTTTTTCGGTATTCGCTTTGAGACGCAGCAGCGCCCAGCGCCGGGCCAGCCGCACCAGGGCAGCGATCCGCTCGGGGATGGGCTGGTGTACCTGCATCACCGCGCCGGTCAACGGGTCGGCCGGCAGGACCTCGTGAGTGGCCACCGGCAGCGCGATCAGCACGCCATCGAATTCGGGCTGGGCCGCGTTGCTGGTTACTTCCATGGTCGTCGTACCCTGCATACTGGCGCGCCATTCCTCCTGCGCAAGGTAGAGCAGCATCGCTTGCAGCACCGGCACATTCAGCCGGGCATAGACATCGGCGACCGCCGGGGTCGAGAGGCGGATCGAGAAGGCCATGGCATTGAGCAAGACATGAATCAGGCTCTCACCCTCATACTGGAAGAAGTTCTCGATCACCCAATCCGAGATCTTATTTGCGCGGATCGGGTCGGGCATGCGCATATAAAAACAGGCCAGCGCGATCCCGCCCTGCCCTTCGATCTCGCGAATAATAGCATCGACCCAGCTCAGGTTGCCGTTGTAGGAGAAACTCGCATAGAACCACAGCCCGATTACCGGCTGTTTTGCGTCGCGCAGTTCGGCGATGCTGCTGCCGCGCGCGTCAAGGTGTTCGGCCAGGCTGGTGGCAATGCCGCTGTCCGGGTGGTAGAGCGCCTCGCTCGGCAGCGGGCGTGGCGACGCATAGGCCAGGCGGTGGCCCTGGCGTTCGGCCAGCATGCAGAGCAGGTTGCGCCAGTTCTCAGCGCCCTCGTACTGGATGTAGCGCCGCACTTCTTCGAACAGCGGGCTGCCGAAATCGGTCGACACCTCGCTCGACAGCGCGGCGGCGTCTTCGTCCGAAGGGTGAATGTAGCAGAAACTGAGTGCCTCGCCCGCCGCTTTCAGCGCCATGTCGAGGTTCGGGCAGGAAGCTTTGCCGCCGTGCAGAATCACCAGCAGCGCATCGGCATGGCGCACATGCTGCTCGCAGAAATTCGCCGCCTCGTCCGGGTCGGCCATGCTGCGACCGCTGCGGGCCTGGAGCCGAAACCGGCCCGGGTACTCGCGCTCGAGTTGCTGGATTGCGCGCCGCGCCGAAGCAATGCCTTCGCCGGTCGCGCTGAGCAGTACAACCTTCATCGGCGCACCGCCCCAACCGCTTCAAAGGGCAGCCGGCGCATGCGGTGCGGCAGGGCCAGTTCGCCGGCCAGTTGCACCTCGCTCGCTTGCACCTGTCGCCGGCCGTGCCAGGCCGCCAGGGCCTTCGCCGTTTTCAAGGTGATAATATCGGCGCGGTGACCATCGACGCCCAGTTCCTGGCACTGCTCGGCAATCGCAACCATCTGCTCGCGCTCGGCGCTGACCTGAGGGTGTAACACGATTGCCCCTGCGATGCGCTCGCGCAGCTGCTGCGACTGCGGCTCCCAGCGGCGCGCAAACGCGGCTGGATCGGTCTCGTACTCCAGTCGGCGCTCCATAATCGCGACCCGCTCATTGGTGGAGGCAATCCCGGCCACCGTCACACAGAGGCCGAAGCGGTCCAGCAGTTGCGGACGCAGCTCGCCCTCCTCCGGGTTCATCGTGCCCACCAGCGTGAAACGAGCCGGGTGGGCAAAAGAAACACCCTCGCGCTCGACCGTGTTGACCCCCATCGCTGCGGCGTCGAGCAGCACATCGACCACGTGGTCATCGAGCAGATTGACTTCGTCGACGTAGAGAATGCCACGGTGGGCCGCTGCCAGCAGACCGGGCTCAAAGCGTTTCTCACCATGCTTGAGGGCGTGCTCGAGATCCAGCGTGCCGACGACCCGGTCTTCCGTAGCGCCGACCGGCAACTCAACGACGCGCACCTTGCGTCGGATGATCTCGGCAGTGCCGGCATCGGCCTGCAGTTCACCGGGCGCGCGCTGAAAAGGATCGCCGGCGACGGCTTCAATTTCGGGCAGAATATCGGCCAGCGCGCGCACCGCCGTCGACTTGGCGGTGCCTTTTTCGCCGCGGATCAGCACGCCGGAAATTTGCGGGTTGATCACATTCAGGATCAGGGCCAGCTTCATCTGTTCCTGGCCAACCAGCGCCGCGAAGGGGTAGGGAAGCAGCTCCATCGCACCTTACCTCTGCTGGACAAGCGCGACCAGATCGCGGGCCTGCAGCTTGTCGATCGGATAATAACTTGCACCCAGCGCCTGTGCCAGCTCGCGGGCCAGCCCGAAGCTGACAAAACCAGCTGCCTCGGTATCGACCACCAGCACCGTCAGCCGCGGGTCGATGGCCAGTCGAGCTGCAATCTGCAAAGCCTCGTGCTGCGGGTCGCCGCCCGGCGCCAGTGCGACATTAGCTTTGCCGTCGGTAATCACGATCAGAATCGGGCGCGCCGCCGGATCGCGCGCCAGTTGCAGATGCAGCAGGCGCATTGCCTCGGCCAGCCCGGCCGCCAGTGGCGTGCGCCCGCCTACCGGCAGTTCCTGCAAATGGCGGGCGGCCAACTCGATGGACGAGGTCGGCGGCAAGGCCAGGCCGGCTGTGTGGCGGCGGAAGCTAACCATCGCGATGCGATCGCGCTTCTGGTAGGCATCGGCCAGCAGCGCCATGATCGCGCCTTTGGTGGCAACCATACGCGCCTGCGCGCCCATCGAGCCACTGGCATCGACCAGAAACAGCAGGAAATTGCCGACCCGCCGTTCGCGCCGCCGCTCCCGCAGATCCGGCTCGCGGATCGCCAGCGCCATGCCGGGCGGTCGCTCGCGGCGGACCTGTTCTGGCGCCGCCGCCCGGATCGTCGCGTCCAGCGCAATGTCGACGCCGGCGCACGCAGGCAGAGCTTTCACATAACGGCCATGGCGCAGGGCGCGAGTACGCGAGCGCCGCCCCGAGCCGCGCCGCAGCTTGCGATCCTTGCGTGCCTCAAAACGCCGCACCGCAAAGCTGTCACCAACAGCAAAGACCTGGTCCTGCCCGGCAGGGGGCTCGGGCGCGGCTTCTTCCTTGGCAGGCAGTGGCTCAGCGCCGGCTTCCGGCGCTGGAGGTGCATCTCCAGCGGCGGGCGACGACTCCGCTTCTCCTTCAGCGGATGGGGGTGGCTCGGCTGATAATTCGTCCTGCTGCTCGCCAGCCGGCGGTGGTGTGTGATCCGGCTCGGGCACATCAATTGGCGGCGGCGGGGGCGGTGGTTCGGGCAGCGCCTCACGCTGGCGGTGTTGCAGCGCCAGCGGCGCCACTCGGTCGATATCGTCCAGCGTGACCGTCGGGCGCGCTTCGAGCGCAGCCAAAGCTGCTGCCGCCCGTTGCAGCACCAGGTCGGCGCGGTGGCCGGCGACCTGGTGCGCCGTACAGAGCTCGGCGATGAAGCGGCGCAGGCGGGCCGGCAGGCCGGTGCGGGGCAGGCGTTCGCGAGCCGCCAGCAGATCGCGGCGGAGCTGTGCCTCCTGCGCACGAAATTGCGCCTGAAAATCAGCCGGGTCGGCGTCGAACTGCTCGCGCCGCTCAAGCACCGTCACGCGGGTGGCAATATCGAGTTCGGCAGCGACTTCGACACAGAGGCCGAAGCGATCCAGCAGTTGCGGGCGCAGCTCGCCCTCCTCGGGATTCATGGTGCCGATTAGCAGCACCTGCGCCCTGTGTGCCGCCGAAACGCCCTCGCGCTCAAGCAACTGGCGGCCGCTGGCCACTGCATCGAGCATCACATCGACCAGGTGGTCATCAAGCAGATTGACTTCATCGACGTAGAGGATGCCGCCGTGGGCGCGGGCGAGCAGGCCGGCCTGGGCGCGGCGCGCCCCCGACTGCAGCGCCGCTTCCCAGTCCAGGCCACCCAGCAGCATCTCCTCGCTGGCATTGAGCGGCAGCGTCACCAGCGGCAACTCGGGCAGCAAGCCTTGCAGCGCACGCACCGCCGTCGACTTGGCCGTACCCTTGCCGCCACGGATCAACAAGCCGCCGACAGCCGGGTCAATCAGCGTCAGCAAGAGCGCCAGCCGCATCGTCTCCTGGCCGGCAATTGCCGAAAATGGAAAGAGCGGGCGCAGCGTGTTCATCGTCATCCTCGCATCACTCGTCCGAGCAGGTGTTGCTAGCACTGGTAGTGGGCGGCGCCTCAGTGGGCGACGCCTCAGTGGGCAGCACTACGGTGGGCGGCGCGGCGGGCGCGGCGCCGCAGGCGGCAACGAGCAGTGTGCTGAGGCACAAAACACCGATCAAAAGTGTGCGTTTCATCAGGTTCTCTCTTTAACTTTCCTCCGGCACCTAAACCGCATCCAGCCCGGTCTGCGCCAGGATCGCGGGATCGCCAAAGAGATGCTGCGGCGAGCCGTCGGCGATGACGCGCCCGCGATCCATCACCACGATGCGGTCGGCCCAGTTGCGCGCCAGCGGCAGATCGTGGGTTGCCAGGAGCATCGCCGTACCCTGGGACACCAGCCGGGCGAAGATGTCGTGGATCTGGCGGCGCATCCAGGGATCGAGGTTGGCCAGGACTTCGTCGGCCAGCAACACCGCGGGCTGCATCGCCAGCACGCCGGCCAGTGCCACTCGCGCTTTCTCGCCGCCGCTCAGTGCGTGGGTCGGGCGATCCAGCAGGTTCGTTACGCCGCAGAATTCGGCTGCCTGCGCGACCCGCTGCCGCGCCTCGTCGTCGCTTAGCCCCAGGTTAAGCGGCCCGAAGCTGATATCCTGCGCCACACTGGCGCTGAATAGTTGCTCATCGGCGCGCTGGAAGACCAGCCCGACCTGGCGGCGCCACTCGCGCAGCGAGTGCCGGTCGTAGGCCACGGGCTTGCCCGCCAGGCGCACCTGGCCGTGCTGCGGGCGCAAAATGCCGTTGCAGTGCAGCAGCAGCGTCGACTTGCCGGAGCCGTTGCGCCCGATCAGCGCCACTTTCTCGCCCGCCGCCAGGCGCAACGTTGCGCCGTCGAGCACCGGCGCGCTGTAGCCGGGGTAGCAGTAGACGAGCCCCTCAACTGCGAGCACGATGCTCATACCAGGCCCCAGGCTAGCAGCAGGGTTGCCGTGATCGCGAGCGTGAACCAGTGCAGGCGCGGATCGCGCTGATAGGCCGGTGGCAGCACGCGCAGTTCGCCGCTATAGCCCCGGCTCTCCAGCGCAATTTGCATGCGCGTGCCGCGCTGGTAGGCATCAACAAACAGCCGGCTCGCCAGCAGGGCACTGCTGCGCATAGCGGCGCGGCGGTTCGCATAGCCCAGCCGGCTCTGCTGCGCAGTGTACATGCGCTGCAAACTCGCGAGCAGCACAAACACAAAGCGATACATGATCGTCATCAGATCAATGAGCAAGGGCGGCGTGCGCAGCCGGCGCAGCAGCTCGACCACGTCGATCAGCGGCGTGGTCAGCGCCAGAAAATTCATCGCCGCCGCGCAGCCCAGTGCCCGGCTTACCAGCAGCACCGCCAGCGCCAGCGAGTCGGCGTTCGCACCAACCCACAGTGGGCCGAGTTGCACGCTGGCGAAGGCCGCCGGCAACGGCGCGGTACTGAAACTCAACGCCACGCCCAGCACCGCCAGCAGCAAAAACAGCGCCTCGGCCAGCAACACCCGCCCGACTACTGGCGCCGGCAGACCGGCCAGCAGCACGGCCAGTCCGGCCATCCAGGCGACTGCCGCTAGCCCGACCGCCGGCTGGTTCAGCAGCAAGCAGAGCCCGATCACCATCCCGGCCAGCAGGGCCTTCTGGGCCGGATCGACCTGACGCAGGCGATTGGTATAGGCATAGCGATCGATGAGTTCCACTGGCTACTCGTCGCGCCGTGAGCGATTGGCCTCGCCACGTTTGAGGCCGAGAAAATAGCCGATGATCGCCGCACCGATGGCCGCCTGCAAGGCAAAGAGCAGGCTTTCGGTCTCGCCGCCGGGCGGCTCGATCAGCGGCTCGAACCAGGGTTCAACCTCCGGGTTGATGGCCGTGATAACCTCTTCGGCCTGGCCATCGGCGCCGCCGAATTCCGACTCGGGGTGCAGGAACAGCGGCACCACTGCCAGAAGGACAACCACACCCAGCAGCAGCCAGATCGTACCGCCGCCGAGCGGACGCGGTGATTGTTGGTTTTGCATCTCAGGCCCCCTGCACGCCGAGCGTCCGCAATTCGCTGCTTGCGGTGCTCATCAGCGCATTCAGAATAATCACCGTCAGAATGCCCTCACTGATCGCCAGCGGGATCTGCGTGACGGCAAACACCGTCGCGAACTGCACAAACGACGCCGCAAAGCCGCCCACCGGGTCGGGGAAAGCCAGCGCCAGCTGGATCGAAGTCATCACATAGGTCATCAGATTGGCCAGCGCGGCCGCCAGAAACACCGTCAGACAGAAAGGCGCGCGGCCCTGCAAACCACGCCAGATACCCCAGGCGACCAGCGGCCCGACAATGCCCATGCTCACCGTATTGGCGCCCAGCGTCGTCAGGCCACCGTGAGCCAGCAGCAGGGCCTGGAACAGCAACACAATCCCGCCCAGCACACTCATCACAAAGGGGCCGAAGAGGATAGCACCGAGGCCGGTGCCGGTGGGGTGGCTACTTGAGCCGGTAACGCTGGGGATTTTCAGTGCACTGAGCACAAAGGAAAAGGCGCCGGCCACCCCGAGCAGCAGCCGGGTCTCCGGTTTTTCGGCGACCAGCTTTGCAATCTGGCGGAAGCCGATTACCCAGAAGGGAATAGCCACCACAAACCAGATGCCGGCCCACAGGGGTGGTAAAAAACCCTCCATAATGTGCATGTTGCGGGTTGTACCGGCCACAACGTTCGCCGGCTCAACCGCGCCGGCCCAGGCAACATTGCCGCCCAGCAACAGCAGCGCCAGCGCCAGCGCCCCCCATTTAACCCGCCCCCAACCGACACGACGTCTGACCGGATCCATGTTTGTTCCTTATCTTCCGCAGGCACAAAAAAACCGACCGGGCCGGCGGTCGGGTTTGGCTGCCAGAGGCATAGCTATACCTGGCTGAATCTCCAGCACAGGTACAGGGAGGGGAACGCATCATCTGTGCCGGCTCTTCGACGCCCGATCCGCGAGGCTTGAAGACCGGAAGAGGCAGGCGACCTGGCTTCGCTCAGGCGAGCGTTACAGTTGCGGGACAGCGCCGGACTCGCACCGGCTTCGCTTTTCAGCCCGACCATCCGGGGTACGGGCACCTCTCCCAGGACATATTCACTTGTGCTTGACTGGCGCGATTATAGCACAGCCCGCATGGGCTGTCGAGTTTGTATCTTCGTGCCTTCGTGCAGCTACTCATCAGATGTGGTATCAGGGGTCAGAGGTCGGGGGGCGGGATCGGAGATCAAGGCGATCGAGCCTCGATCCCGACTCCTGACCCCAATCCCTGGCACACTGCGATCGGCTGTCACTGGTGTTGCAGCAAGGCTGTGCCGGATAGCCGGCAGAGCGAGTAGCATACCAGGCGAATCCGGCGACGCAAGCCTGCCAGTGCCTCTACTCGCCCGGCTCACAGCGCCGCTGCGGCGCGAGCCCTTCGGGCAGATCTGATGGTTCAGATAGCCGCTCATCGCCTACTGGTTCGGCCGTCCGGCCCTGCTGCTGGTACTGGTGCAGAAACGCATTGCGCGCCTCAAGCCAGACGCGCACCACCACGTAGGCCAGCCAGAGGATCAGTAGCGCCAGGGCGATGGAGATAAACGAGATCAGCGCACTCGCATTTGCTTCCATTAACGCCCCTTACTTCGCGGTAACTTGCTGTGGCAGGCAGGGATCGCTTGATCCAGCGAATAGATATGCATCGGGTAATCCTCGTCCAATCCGACTGCCGGTGCTGTATCGTTCAGATGATATCCTCACGAGCGGAAATGGGCCTTACTCGTCATCGCTCCGGGCCCCGAGTTGGCGATCCAGCATGAGCAGGGCAGCGCTGTGGCCATCGGCCAGTTGCAGCTGCGCGACAATGTCGGCGGCCGTCTTTTCTTCCTCGACTTGCTCTTCGACGAACCAGTTCAGCAGCACCTGGGTCGGATAATCCGCCTGGCCGGCGGCCAGCTCGTACAGCCGATGGATCGATGCCGTCACCGATCGCTCGTGTTCCAGCGCCGCCTCGAAGGCGCCCAGCGGCGATGCGAAATCAATTACCGGCTGTTCCAGCGTCTGCAAGACCACCCGCGCGCCGCGGTCGTGCATAAACGTAAAGAACTTCATCGCGTGCTTGACTTCTTCCTGGCTCTGGGTCAGAAACCAGTGCGCAAAACCCGGCAAACTGACCGCATCAAAGTAGGCGGCCATCGCCAGGTAGGTATACGCTGAATGCAATTCGATCTTGATCTGGTCGTTGATAGCGCCCTGCACGGTTTCATTGAACATGATCTGCTCTCCTCATCAAATCGGCAATGATACTGTGTATTGTTATTTCGATGGCGGGCGGCTACGCTGCCAGACATCAAAATAACCGCACGGTATCAATACCTTCGCCAATTATTCAGTGTGTATCTCAGCGGGGAGCGGATGGATACGCCCAAGCCCCGTAACCTGCGCCAGAAGTCGGCGCAATAAACCCGGCTCTGGTTTTTCCGGAAGGAGTTTTATCAG
>DAOTUJ010000110.1:0-9305 GCA_034437175.1 Chloroflexaceae bacterium
GGATGCGGCGGCTTGTCTGTCGGTGCGGGGTCTGGCGGTGGTGCCGGCACTGGTGTGGGTGGCTCTGGCACCGGTTCGGGTGGCGCGCTGATGATGGTGGCCTGTTGCCGCTGGCTGCGTCGGGCCTGCTGCCTGGCGACGGCCTGCTGCCGAAGCTGCTGCTCGATCTGTGGCCATGTCTCCGCCCAGCGGTCATTACAGACCGTATTCCGCAACGCCAGCAGCGGATTGACGTTGTGCCGTGCCCAATGCATGCCAGCGCCTTTTAAGCGCGCCTCGACCACCAGTTTGTTCGCACTCTCGACGCTGCCGCTGCCTATCGGCCAGCCTGCCGCCTGAAACGTGGGATACGCCATCTGCGCCACCCGTTTTTCCAGGTATGAGAGCGCCTTCTGCACCGTCTCGTCCTCCGCGGCCTGATCGCGCACCCACCCCCGCAGGGTCGGCAGCACCGTGGCGGCTCCCTGGTGCTTCAGGTCGTGGCGCACCTGCGCGATGGTCGCGTCGTCCTGGCCCGTGCTGACGCCAATCGTCTGCACATACTCGGCGGCATGGGGGAAGTCCAGGATACGCACCGCTTCGGGATAATGCAGGTCAATGAAGGGTTGAATCCACTCCGCGCCATCCACGACAGCGCCAACCCGACTGGCCTGCTCGATGCCGCGGCGTTGCAACTCATCCAGGGCCAGGCGCCCAAAGGATGTCCTATCGGTCAGGCGCGAAAACGAAGTCAGCGCGTCCGTCGTCACCGGTTGCTCGCGCCGTCGTGCAGGCGTTGCGGACACCTCCCCCACGACCAGCGTTTTCACCTCGGCCCATTCCCCGCCGACCAGCGGTACCATCGCCCCATCCACGTGGAAGATGAGCGTCTCGGGGCCGGGTGGCGGTTCCTGGTGGCCCTGCTCCCAGGCGGTGACCGCCTGCTCGTGCCGGGTCACCGCTGCGGCCCCCGCCTGCTCGGTGAGGGTGCGGGCCGTCTCCCGGCTGATGGTCACGCCGGTAAACCAGGCCAGTTCGCGGGCGGCCTGGGCAAACGACGGTATCCAGGTGCCGAGCCGCACCAGGCTTTCGCACACGCGCGGGGTCAGGCGACCGGGCAGCAGGCCCAATTCCTCATCCAGGGGGAAAATGCCCCCGACCACATTGGGGACAGGTGCCATAGGTGCGCGTCAGCGCCACGTCGTGCCCGCCGTGGGTCTGCAGCGTGCGGGAACGCTGGCCATGCCGCTGCAGCGGCGTGCCACAGTCGGGACAGGTGGGGGGTTCCGCCGCCGCATCTGGTTCCCAATCAGTCGCCGTGCTCTGCAGGGCCAGGTCTTCCAGCATGCGGGCACGCGTCTGCGCCCAGCGGCGATCCAATTCGTCCTCGATCTCGCGCAGGGTGGCTTTGGGATGCTGGGCACGCCAATCGCGCATCCCCACGGTAATCTCTTCGGTCAGCTGGTGCCAGCGGTGTTCATTGAATGCAGGGGTCATATCTATCCTCGGGTACACGTCGCGGTTCCTGACTGGCATGCTACCATAGGTCACCCGCACGGAAAAGTTTCTGTCACACCCATACAATCATACAATACAATACAATCAGGGTAAACCCCTATGATGATGCGAAGCGTGCCGCTGGTATGCGGCGCGGCTTCCTGCGCAATCAGATCATTGAGGAGATGCTATGCGCCCTATGCTGCTGCTCGTTCTTCTGTGCTGCGTGCTTATCGGCACACTGCCGGCCCGCGCCGGGCTCGCCGATAGCTATGTGTCGGCCGGTCCCGGCACCACCTACCTGGCCCTCGGCGACTCGCTCGTCACCGGTAGCAATGGCCAGGGCACACCCACCCTACCCTATGCCGATCGTATGCACCAGCGCCTGACGCTGACGTTCCCCGAGCTAGGCTTCAATGCTGGCCTGGCCCGCGACAGCGAAACCAGCGCAACCATGCTCAACGGCGGCCAGCTGGCTGCCGCCGAGTCCTTCATCGCCGCCGAACGTGCCGCCGGGCGCGAAGTTGGCCTGGTGACGCTCAGTATCGGCGGCAACGACCTGGTCGATGTGCTGATCAATGGGGCCGACCCCGCGATGACACTGGCAAATTTTCGCAGCAACTATGCCCAGATCCTCGACCGGCTGCTGGCCGCGTTGACGGTGGAAGATAGCCGGCGCGGCGATTTACTGCTATTGAACTACTACAACCCCTATCCCGGCTTCACGCTCACCGAGCCGCCCTTCAACCTGGCCGACATCTACGTGCCACAGCTCAATGCCATCATCGCCGAAGAAGCCGCCGGCCGCGGGCTGCCGGTCGCCGATGTAGCCAGTGCCTTCGCCGGGCGCGAAGCCGAGTTGATCTTCGTCAAGCGCGAAGCCTGCGAGAACCTGGTCAATCCTTTTATCAATTGCGATTACCACCCGACCGAGGGCGGCCAGCAGATACTGGCCGAGAGGCTACTCGAAGTGACCGGTTACGATATTCCGGAGAGCGTGTATTTGCCGTCGTTGCGGCGATAATACCAACCGGATGGCTGGCTGCGGGCCGGGCAAAATCCGGCCCGCAGCCAGCCATCCGGTTCCTACGCTAGCGATTATCGATCTTGCCGACAACGGTGGCGGCGCCACTCTGGCGGATCTGGCGCCAGGCAAACAGTGCTGCCGCAGCCGTGCCCAGGCCGGCCAGCCAGCTCCAGGTTTTGGCGTTGGCGCCTTTGCCGACACCCTTGGAGCGGGCCGGAATTTTTGCCAGCTTCGCGGCGGCTTCTTCGCGGGTGCGAGCGAACAGTGCCGGATCGTTGCGCAGCTGCTCGGCCAGCGCCCGTTTGCGGGCAAAATCTTCGTCGGTGATATATTTCTCGAAGGAGCGCAGACCGGCGATCTGGAAGTCGTGCTTTTTGAATAGCCGGTAGATCTCTTTGACGCGCTCGGTGGTAATGTTGCGCCCGAGCGTATAATCTTCGAAGCGACCTTCCATCGCCAGCAGCGCAGTTTCAGCCAGGCAGGCATAGACCGTTTTCGGCGGCAGGCCAATATGGTAGCCGATATGGACATCGCCGGGAATCAGCACCTCGCCGCTTTCGATCACCAGCACATCGGGGCGCAGCGCCGCCTCATCCTCGTTGATATCCGGCGGACGAGCCACGTCGCAGACAACTGCGCCCGGTTTGCAGCGCGTCACATCGATAATGCGCTGGCCGAACGCCGAAGTCGCCGTGACGATCAGGTCACACTCGCCGACCAGATCGTCGGCACGCGTAGCAATCGACACCTGGGCCTCAGGCGTTTCGCGCTGAATCGTGCGTTTCAGCTCGATCAGCTTTTCCGGCTCAATCGAGACCAGCACCACATCATGAATGGCCTGGGCCAGCAAGCGTGCGCAGACCGAGCCGATGGAACCGGTCGCACCGATAATCATGACCTTGCCGCGGGTCAGGTCGCTGATGCCCATCTTGATCACGCCCTGCTTGGCCGCCTCGAGGGTGGCAGCGACCGTCAGGCTGTTGCCGCTGGTGATGGCAATATCAGCCTCGTGGGCCACCGTAATCCCGGCATCGCCGACGACACTGGTAAAGGCGCCGAGGCCCATCAACCGGGCGCCGCGGCGTTCGGCCATGCGAGCAGCTTTATTGAGCTGTTCGTAGGTAAAGCGTTCGCCGTGGCGCATCATCTGGCGGGGTGTGCTGCCGAGAGTGATCAGGTATCCCTCAATCTCCTGGCCGGTCGCCGGCGAGGGTCCGCCGGTAATTTTGCCGACGTAGAAGGGCGGAAAATAGGCAGCAATAGGCTCGACAATTTCATCGGGCAGGTAACGTGTCCAGCTTAGCGGCTTGTAGTTGTGAATAAACTTGATGTTCAACGGATGGATCACGAAGGCAAAGCGATTGATACCGGCTTCAGCGGGCTGCAAATAGCGCACCGCCGGCGACCATTGAATATCGGCCATCAAATCGAGGTAGGTATCTTCATCGAGCGACGCATGCGGGTCGGGGCGCAGCGCAACCAGCAGCGCCTCGATAGTCGCCGCCGAGTACTTGCCGAGGTCGGTATCGGCTGCGCCGGTTGCGGCCAGCGCGGGCATCAGCGTAACCACAATCGAAACACCGCGCTCGCGCAAATCATCGAGATCGCTTTCGTCGGCATGCTCGACCAGCACGGTTTTGCGCTGCAAGCTGGTGGGAGCGTAGCGCCGGATGGCGCCGATATCGCCGGCGATAATATCGGCCCACTCGAAAGGTCGGCGGTCACGCTTATGATGCGGCAGACCGGGCTGGGCATTCAGCAGGCGGGGTGGGGCATCCTGCAGCCGATCGAGCGTAGGACCGGCGAACTGTTCGAGCGTCTGCGCACTGCCAATGCCGGGCGCGCCGGGCAGGCTGAAGAACATGATAGGATCAGCATAGTGCAAAGCCAGGCTGCGGCGGCCCAGCGCCTGAGCCAGACCCTCGTGGTTGAGGCCGGGCACCATGAGCACACGTTTCTGGCTGAAAATCCCCGGATGGCTGCGGTCGGCCAGAATGACGCCCCAACGTTCGAGGCCGCCGCGAATACCGCTGCCGTCGACGACCGGGCTCTGCCGGGCCTCCTGCGGCAGGTTGCCGGCACGCTTGTGAGTGCGGCGCGCACTGCCGAGGCGCAAGCGCGTGGGCAGGCCTTCGAGACCGATAGCATCGAATTTGCCGTCGTAGGCATGAATCAACTGGCGAGCGCGCTCGATATCGCCGCCGCAGCCCAGCCGGCGTACTTCGATCGGCTGGTTGAGAAACTGAACCACGGACTGACTATCTTCTTCGGTAATCGTAATTACCAGAACTTTCTTCACGTATGGCCTCCCGGTCAATATAGATGATAGATGATACTCAAGCTTGCCGCCATGGCAAGCAATTCGGTTTCAATTGTAGGCAAGTATCGTCGCCAACGCAACTGGCCTGGCCAGCAGGCATTGACAGGACGTACGCGGTCGCGCAGTTGCTCGCGCCGCAACGGGCGTTCTTGGCGCTGCGGCAGCAAGGAAGGAAATAAAAGGCACTTTTCTTGCTGCCGCAGGCGAAAAAGCCAGTGTGGCTTGAACACATGCGGCTGCGCAGGCCAGGTAATTAAAAAGTTAAATGCACGCTATTTTGAGTATACGAACAGCCCTCCCTGCCAGGGGGTAAGCAACAGCTATGCCTGGAAGAGAAATCCTTATTCGGTGAGCCGGTGGATCCAGCGACGCGAACGGAAGCGCGGCCAGCCGATGGCCAGCTTGAAGATGGTGTCGCCGGCGGTGAGCAGCAGCACCAGGTGGACAGGCCAGTGCAGCAGAAAAGCGCCGGCCAGCGCCAGCGGTACGCCGATCAACCAGATCGAGCCGACTTCGGCGATCATGCCGAAACGGGTGTCGCCACCGGCTCGCATCACCCCGATGAAAACCATGGCGTTGAGCCCTTTCAACCAGAAAACCAGCCCGGTGACCTGCATACTCAGCCGGGTTGCTTCGGCAGCTGCCGGCGAAATATTGTAGAAGGCACTGACGTAGGGCGCGCCGAGGAACAGCAGCAGGCCGATCAGCATGCCGGCGCCCAGTTGCACCAGCACGAAACGCCGCGCATAATCGACTGCCGCATCAATCGCGCCGGCCCCGATGCGCTGGCCGATCATAATCGCTGCCGCCGTCGAAAAGCTGATGGCAATCGCGATGCCCAGCCGCTCAATCGTGCTGACGATATTGACCGCAGCGATGGCAGCGGTATCGATGCGCGCATAGATCCCGCGGTAACTGATCATACCCAGTGCCCAGACCACCTCAGTGAACACGACCGGCGCTGTGACTGTGAGATAGCGCCAGACGAAGGCCGCCGGCAGCGCCAGCATGATCGCCGGGCCGGCCGCCGCCGGCAAGCGCCGCGCATAGATGATGCTCAGCAGCAGGCCGCACTCAATGCAGCGCGCTACTGCCGTCGACAGGGCGGCGCCACTGGTGCCGAGTTGCGGCAGGCCAAAGTTGCCGAAAATCAGGCCATAATTGCCGAGGCTGTTCAGGCTCAGCGCAAACACACTGACCATCATCGGCAGGCGCACTTCGCCGGTGCTGCGCAGCACCGCCGCGAACGCAAAAGTCGCCGCCATCGGCGGGTAGCCGGCCGCCACCAGTCGCAGATAATCGGCACCAACTGCGACCACCGCCGGATCAGCGGTGAACAGGCGCATGGTCTGTTCCGGGATGAACAGCGCGATGCTGCTAAGAATGCCGGCACCGAACAGGGCAATGACCAGGCTGAGCCCGAGCGAACGCTGCACCTGCACCAGGTCGCCCTTGCCCCAGGCCTGCGCCGCAAAAATCGCCGCCCCGCTGCTGACGCCGAACAGGAACAACGTCAGCAGAAAAGCCATATGGTCGGCAATGCCCACAGCGGCGACGGCCGTGTCGTTGAGCTGGCCGACCATCAGCACGTCCACCGCCTGGAGGGCATACATCATAAACTGCTGGGCCATTACCGGCAGGGCCAGTGCGAACATCTGGCCGAGAAAGGTCGGATTGACCGGAGCGGCGCTTTTGGAAGTCGTTTGCATAGATCGAGGTAACCGATGATGGGCAACAGACCCGATTGCGGATGAAACCGATGCACGATAGCATCAGGCGTTCGATCCGTCAACCGTGCCCTGCCGGCATCCGGTAGCGCAGCACCAGGACTTCAACAATATGCGCCAGCAGCATCGCCCCGGCGGCGACGACTACGCCGATCAAGGGGCTTGCGGTAACACCGATGAACAGCAGAGCACCAATAGCCACCAGGTTGACAGCCATCGCCAGTTGCACGCTGTCGGTGGCGCGGGTGTGGATCAGGCGGCCGCGATAGAGATTGCGGATGGCAAAGAGCATGGGCAACAGCACCAGGATGCGTGCGCCCTGCAAGGCCAGTTGCTCAACTTCCGGCGGAACGTTCAGCAAAACCTGAAAATAAATTCGTTCCAGCGGCGAAAAAACAATCAGTGCCAGCAAGCCGCTCAAACCGGCGCCAATCAGCAGCACAAAGCGGCGCAGCAGAGCATAAGCGACTCGCTTGCGCAGCAGAGCAATCACCACTTCTTGCAGTGCCAGCGCCGCGCTGGAAAGCAAACCGGCCAGACTGTAGGCCACCGGCCAGGCCGCCAGCGAAAGATCGGGATTGGCGGCACGGGCGATGCCGGCCACCAGCACCGGCTGAGTCGCCACGCGCATCACGTCGGTCAGCGCCAACGGCAGATAAAAGCGCGCCAGGCCACGATAGCGCAACAGCGGTTCAGGCGGATCCGCGTGCTCATCGCGCTCGAGAATTTGCCGGCGCACGACCGGGCGCGCCCACCAGCTGATCACGGCTGCTTCGACGATCACGCTGAGCACCAGGGCCAGGCCGCCCATCACGGTGCCCGAAACGCCACCCCACCAGACGCAGACCGCCACCGTCGTTGCCAGAGTCAGCAGCCGGCAAACCGTGCCCAGCGTGACCAGGCGCGTATGCCCATGCTGGATCAGGATGCCCTGATAGAAGCGGCGCCAGGCAATTGCAGCCGGCCAGAGGATCAGCAGGATCATGGCCGGGTGCGCAGTCGCTGCGATCTCGGGCGACACATCGAGCAAGCCCTCAAAGAACAGGCCATAGCAGGGCGGCAGCACAATCAGGATGCTGACCGCAGTGAGGCCGAGCGCCAGGTGGCGCATAAAGCGGCGCAACAGCCGGAACGTTTCGCGGTTGCGCACCAGCGCCACCGTGGCGCTCAGCAAATAGATGATCGGGCTCTCGATCAGGATGGCTACCGGCTGGGCCACCCCGAAGGCCGCCAGTTCCCGCGTTGGATCGGGCAGCCGGGTAATGCCGGCATTGATCACCGGGCCGGCAATGCTCATCATGATCCAGCTGAGTGCCAGCGGATACCAGAAGGCAAAAATATCCTTCTGCGCAAAGTCCGCCGTGCGCGCCGGTTCCCGGCCGGCATGGCTTCCGGTTGCCATGCTCAGTCGAGACCAAGCAAGCGGGCCGGATTCGTTTTGACCATGGCACTGATGTCTTCAGCGGCAATGCCCAGATCGAGCAGGCAGGCAATGAATTCGCGCAAGCCTTCGACAGGCGCCGGCAAAGTGTATACGCCAAAATCGGTGCCGATGATGCAGTGCTGCGGCCCCAGCGCCTGGATCTCCTCGGCGACGGCCCGCACGCCGCCGGCCGGCGGCGCGCCCATGCCTTCGTCCATGGCGGCGTATTCTTTTTCGACATAGTAGTGGGTTTTGGGGATCGTCGTGGTATGCGTATAAGCGGCCAGCGTATACTCGATAAACGCACCTTTGGCAGCCATCACCCGCAGCTCATCCAGACCGGCAATCTTGGTGACCGAACTGGCTACCAGCACCTTGCCGATACCGTACTCGGCAGCCAGATCGACCAGGCGCATGGCCTCAGCCACCGAAACATGGCCGGTATTCAGGTAGACATGCGGGCACTCGGCGATCAGACCGAGGATCTCATCGAGCCCGGCGCCCGGCGGCTCGTCAAGCGGAATGCGGATGCAGCGATCCAGTTCTTCCTGTTTGAATTTCGGATACAGCTCGCTGAGCGGGCGAAATTTGCCGTCGACCATACGGCCCTCGCGGGCGGCCTGGAAATAGGTCGAATGCGCACCGAAGCTCACGAATTTTGCGCCATCGCCGTAATTCAGCGCAGTTTTGACGGCACGCGGGTTCATGCCGCCATAGACCGTATTCATAATCAGGCCGCCGAAAGTCTGAAAATTGGGCACTACCCGGTTGACGATCCAGGACGTGCCGTTGCTCATCTCGAAGACATCCATGTACACGATTGCGCGCATACCGGCGTCGCGGGCCTGGATCGCCGCCTCGACCGGATCGACCCGGCGCGGGCTGCTGAAAATATGCGGGCCGGCGTGTACATGAATATCGATCGCGCCCTGCAATAATTCTTCCGACAGCTCGAAGCTGCGTCCTGTGGGGAGAGTCATAGTCTGCTCCTTCTGATACCAGATTCGGGTAAGTAGTTCTATATTCAGGTGTGATTTTGGCGGGCTGTGCCTGCCAAAATCACACCTGAATATAGAACGGCTCATCCGAATCTGGTATGATAGATCATGGGATAAACCGGGCAGCCGCGCCACTGGGACCGCCGATGCCGCTCAGGTGCGTCAGCGGGCGCTCGGCTGCCGGCAGGTTGTGCGGGATGCCTTTCAGATAGAAGTCAAAAAAGGCCTGCATGTCCAGCAGCATCCGGCGCACATTTTTTGTAGTACGTACATAGTAGTGCTCGCCCTGATAGGCTTTGTACCAGAAGGGCTTGTAGTGCGACTCCAGGGCCAG
>DAOTUJ010000111.1:0-11282 GCA_034437175.1 Chloroflexaceae bacterium
GCCTGGGACATCAAAGCCTTCGCCGAAGACGTCTGGCAGGAAGCCGACGCATCCCTGCGAACGCTGATCCTGGAGCGCCGGATGGCGAACCACAGAGACACAGAGGCACAGAGTTCGGAAGACATAAAAACTCTGTGTCTCCGTGCCTCTGTGGTGAACTCCGACCCACCACCGCCATTCATCTGGCAGGAAGAGCGCCGCGCCATCGCCCGCGCCGAACTCGACGCGCGCATCGCCCGGCTCTACGGCCTGAACCGCGACGAACTGCGCTACATCCTCGACCCGCACGACGTCCACGGCCCGGACTTCCCCGGCGAGACCTTCCGGGTACTGAAGGAGAAAGAGATCAAGCAACACGGCGAATACCGCACGCGGAGGTTAGTGCTGGAAGCCTGGGATCGGGAGGAGAACTCACCACAGAGGCACAGAGACACAGAGGCCGGACATTAAAAGAAACTCTGTGTCTCTGTGCCTCTGTGGTGCAATTTCGAGAAACTTACCGAAAGAGAGTGGCGAGGAGTGCGAGCGATGAAAACGAAGCGCATATGTTCAGTGTGGTGGCAGCGATGGCTCGTAGCCCTCGGGCTGGTCGGGCTGTCGGTGCTGGCCACCGTCGCCTATGCCGTCTCCGTTCCGCTGAGCGGTACGATGCCCGCATTTGGTGATGTCGACAGCTTTGCGATCAGCCCCGACAACCAGTATGTCGTCTACGTCGCCGACCAGCAGACGGATGAAGCGCGCGAACTCTACAGCGTGCCGCTGGATGGCAGCGCTGCCCCGGTGCGCATCAGCGGACTGCTGCCGGCGGGAAGTGCGATTGAAGAGTTTGCCATTGCGCCCAATAGCAGCCGGGTGGTCTACATTGCTCCGCAGGACACCACCGGCGTCGCAGAGATCTACAGCGTGCCCATCGACGGCAGCGCCGCGCCGCAGAAGCTGAATAGCGCGCTGACCACCGGTGGGGATGTCTTGAGATTCGCCATCAGCGGCGACAGCAGCCGGGTGGTCTATCGGGCCGACCAGCAGACCGATGACGTGATCGAACTCTACAGTGTGCCGATCGACGGCAGCGCCGCGCCGCAGAAACTCAATGATCCGCTGGTTGCCGGTGGGGATATTGCTCAATTTGCCATCAGCGCTGACAGCAGCCGGGTCGTCTATTATGGCGACCAGCAGACAGAAGGGCAGTCCGAAATCTACAGTGTGCCGATTGACGGCAGCGTCCCGCCGCAGAAACTCAATGATCCGCTGCCCGCCACCGGAGATGTCTTTCGATTTGCCATCAGTGCGGACAGCAGCCGGGTGGTCTATCGGGTCGAGACACAGACCGGCACGGTGGACGAACTCTACAGCGTACCGATTGATCGCAGCGCCGCGCCGCAGCAACTGAGTGACGCCATATCCGTCGGCGGGATTATCCTGGACTTCCTCATCAGTGCCGACAGTAGCCGGGTCGTCTATCGGGCCGACCAGCAGATCAGCCAGCAGTTCGAACTCTACAGCGTGCCGATCGACGGCAGCGCCGCGCCGCAAAAACTCAATGGTGTGATGGCCACCGGCGGGGATATCCTGCTCTACTTCGCCAGTGCCGACAGCAGCCGGGTGGTCTATCTTGCCGACCAGCAAACCGATGCAGTGAACGAACTCTACAGCGTGCCCATCGACGGTAGCGCCGCGGCGCAGAAGCTGAATGATCCGCTGATTGCCGGTGGCGGTATCAGGGCTGTCGAACTGAGTGCCGACAACAGCCGGGTCGTCTTTCTGGGCGACACGCAAACCGACGAGATGGACGAACTCTACAGCGTGCCGATCGACGGCAGCGCCGGGCCACAGAAGCTGAACGATCCGCTGCCCGCCGGCGGGAATGTGGAGAGTTTTGCCATCAGTGCCGACAGCAGTCGGGTGGTCTATCGGGCCGACCAGCAGACCGACGAACTGTTCGAACTCTACGGCGCGCGCCTTGATGGCAGCGCCGCGCCACAGATACTGAACGGCGCACTGGTCGCGGACGGGGATGTCCTTGACTTCGAGCTGAGTGCCGACAGCAGCCGGGTGGTCTATCGGGCCGACCAGCAGACCGACGAATTGTTCGAACTGTATGCCACTGATCCGGCCGAAAAGACAGTCAGTCTGCAGGGCGCGAGCATCACGGCGCTCGAAAGCAGTGGCAACATCAGCCTTACGGTGGTGCTCAACAGCCCCTCGGTGCAGCCCATCAGCGTTGACTACAACATCAGCGGCGGTAGCGCCACGGTCGGCGAAGATGTTACCGCGACCAGCGGTACGCTGACCATTCCGGCCGGCGCAGTCGAGGGCAGTATCGCCCTGACGCTGCTGGATGATGATCTGGCCGAGGGCGACGAAACAGTCGAGTTGACGCTGAGCAACCCGGTTAACGCCACACTGCAAGGACCTGCCACCACGACAATCGCCATCGAGGACGACGATACCGCCGGCGTAGGCATCAACCCGACCAGCCTCAACGTCAGCGAGGCCGGCGACACCGCAACCTACACGGTCGTGCTGAACAGCCAGCCGACCAGTGACGTGACCATCACGATCGCTACCGATGCACAGCTCCGCACCGATGTAAGCGAATTGACCTTCACACCGGCGACCTGGGATAGCGCGCAGACCGTGACGGTTGCCGCAGTCGATGACAATGCCGTCGAAGGGGCGCACAGCAGCACGATTAGCCACACAGCCAGCGGCAACGACAGCAGGTACAGCAGCATCACCATCGCAGACGTACAGGTGAACGTGCGGGACAACGATTCTGCTCCCGCACAATCCGTGTATCTTCCGCTGGTCATCGTACCGCAGTGAGCTACAAATGCACCACAGAGACACAGAGGCACAGAGTATCAAAAATGCCCGGCCTCTGTGCCTCCGTGCCTCTGTGGTGCAATAAAAAGAAATCTGGCAATCTGGAGCCGCGTATTTTGGATGCTACAATACAATTGTATAAAATCGTCAAACACGAGGTACATGCGTAATGAGCATGCGTCAAGAGAAAACCGCTTCCGAGGCCGGAGTTAGCACTGATCGCCAGATCCAGATCGCCCTGCAAGCCATGGTTGATAATGGCGGCCAGGCGACATCGGCTCAAATTTATGCCGCGATCCAGCGCCAGCTCCCGGCTGACATAGATCTTTCAGAACAGGGGCGCAATACAATCCGCTCGCTTATCAGCCGCAATGCTACCCAAAAAGGGTATGTCGCCCCACGTGGCACTGACACGGCCTGGAAGATTACGGAAGAAGGTCGCGAGTATCTGGACAGCATCCAGGCGACTCTCGGCACAGAAGAGGAAGAGCTCCTTCCTGATGAGCCGGTGCAGCCACTTACCCCACCCGATGCGATCACCGAGCCGTTCAATCCATCGGCGATCAAAGTCGACCAGAAGCTGATGACCGTCTTTCAAGTCATGCGCAAGATACAGCTTGACGAGATCGACCTACGCCCGGACTTCCAGCGCAACTTTGTCTGGAATCACACTCGGCAGAGCCGCCTTATTGAGTCGATACTGTTGCGGATCCCACTGCCGGCATTCTATCTCGACGCAACCAGAGATGGGCGATGGCTCGTGGTTGACGGTTTGCAACGCTTAACGACAATTTTTAATTTCTACACTAATCACTTGCGCCTGGCAAATCTTGAGTATTTGCACGATCTGAATAATGTAACCTTTGGTGAACTTCCACGTAGACTGCAACGGTTGATTGAAGACGAAACAGAACTCAATTTATACTTGATCCAGCCCGAAACACCTCCGAATGTGAAGTTCACCATTTTCAGTCGGGTCAATACCGGTGGCCTCGTATTGACCCAGCAAGAAATGCGTCATGCCCTGTTTCAAGGCCGGGCAACAGGCTATCTTCGCGAGCTCGCCGGGTTGCCCGAATTCCTTAGCGCCACTCAAAACTCAATTAGCCCGCTGCGGATGGACGACCGCGAGTGCGTCCTACGCTTTCTGGCGTTTCGTACGTCGAGTTACGAAAATTATCGTTATGCAAGTCTGGATTGGTTTCTTAGCGACATGATGGCCAGGCTCAACCGCAGTGTGGAAGCGGAGCTAGCACAGTGGAAAGAAGATTTTCGCGCTGCAATGCTGCGATCCGAAGCTGTCTTTGAGCGCTATGCCTTCCGCAAAATGTACCGGCTGGAAGGCCGGCGCACCCAGATTAGCAAACCACTCTTTGAAACCTGGTCGGTATTGCTGCTCGACTATGAGCTTGCTCAGCTTACTGAACGACGTACAGCAATCGTCGAGCGTTTCATTGAGGTGATGAATACCAACGTCGAGTTTAACAAATCGATATCCTACGGTACCGGCAGCCCAACCGCAATCGTTCGCCGCTTCGAAACAATTTCCACCCTGCTGCAAGAGGTGATGCAATGATCCGAGAGTTGCGATTGCAAGAGTTCAAATGCTTCGGTGATCAGCGCCTTCCGATGGCCAATCTGACCCTGCTCGCCGGTGCAAATGCAGCCGGAAAATCAACGGTGATCCAGTCGTTGTTGTTGCTACGCCAGTCACATCTGCGCGGAACCCTGGCAGGTGGTGAGTTGCTGCTGAACGGCCCTCTCGTGAACGTTGGTACCGCCCTTGATGCTGTTCGCGAAAAGGCCGACACCGATACGATTTCCTTTACGCTCACCCAGCGCGATATGCAGCAACACCAGTTCGGCTTTGACTATCCGCGTGGCGCCGGTGAGAGTTACATACTCCGTGGCACTGCTCAGGATTATGATACCAATCTCAGCCTGTTTGCACCGCGTTTTAACTATCTCAATGCCGAACGCATCGGCCCACGCCTGCTCTACCCGATGTCGGAAATGATCGAAGATCTGGTCGATGTCGGTGTTCGTGGCGAATTCACTGCTCACTGCCTTGAACGGTTCGGCACTACACCGCTCATCAACCCACAACTGGCATTGAATGCAGAAAACACGTCAACATTGTTGTTCGATCAAACACGCTACCGGATGCAACAGATCATTCCCGATCTTGATATTGATCCTAAAGCAATCACGGAAGCTGATCAGATGCGAATCGGATTCAGGACGACCACCGGCCGCTTTCTACGCCCAACCAATATTGGATTCGGGATCATCTATACGCTTCCAATCGTTGTTGCTGCGCTCCTCTCGCCTGAGGAAGCACTGCTCATTGTTGAAAACCCTGAAGCACATTTGCACCCGGCCAGCCAGTCACGAATCGGTGGCTTTCTGGCAGAAGTGGCCGCTGCGAATGTGCAAGTGCTTATTGAAACCCATAGCGATCATGTGCTTAACGGAATTCGACTGGCAGTACGACGCAAAATACTGGGCACTGACCAGGTATCGATTAATTATTTCCGTAGCAATGGTGATGGAGTACCTGAGGTAAGTCATCCGCAAATCTACCCGGATGGCGGAATCGATCCATGGCCGTCCGGCTTCTTTGATCAATTCGAACAAGATCTTCTGGAGTTGCTGTAATGCCTGACCTTATCATCAACGAACTCTCGGCAGCAGGTCAAATGGCGGATGTGTTTCAAATTGATGCATTGATGCACGATCTTGCCAACAACTACAAAGCGCTAAATCCGCTCTTATGCGGCGGCAAGGCATATGGCCATAGCGGTTTCGGTCACGGTCGCCTGACACAGACAATGACGGCCCGCGACTGGCTGAGCATGCGGCATAGCGGAGCGATGCTGACGGTTAAACAACTCATCCTTTTTATTGTGAATAAGGCACCGAAAATCGACACATGGCTCCAGCAACACGCCCCCAACCATTCCTGTCGGCAGCGCATTAATCAGGAAATGCATGACCGCGCTTTTTCATCACTCGCCGGTGCAGCGCACCTGGAAGGCTGGCTTTTGAGCCTGCGCGATTGTACCGAGTTTCCAGCCGGGCCATTTGAAGTAGATTATTGCGAAGAGGGTGATGCAACGCGTACCTGTCAAATCGAGCACTTTGTGTTGATTGAGGATGTACAGGCAAAATTGCTTACATATGAACCCAATCCTAAACACAATATTGTGTCCGGCCAGAATCAGGGTATGCGTATTTCACCTATGGATCTCACGGACGAAGAGGCACAGAGCATCCTCAATTGCGCCAGAAATATTCCTGGTGAGAAGCGTTTGTTTGCGTTCCATAAAGGGAAGATCTACATATTTTTCGAACATCTGGAGCGCCGCTATCACGGCTTCCTGCTCGAAAATCCCCGCGAGTACCAGCAGCGTGATGCAAAAATCTACAACCAGCTCCTGGCATGGGGTTGGATTGATTAGCGACATCTTGTGATCAGAGGAGAGCGCACCACCGAGACACAGAGACACAGAGCCGGACATTAAAAGAAACTCTGTGCCTCGGTGCCTCTGTGGTGCAACAAAACAGCCTTTGTGCCCTTCGTGCCTTTGTGGTGCAATTACGATGAAAGTTCACCACCGAGACACAGAGACACAGAGCCGGACATCAAAAGAAACTCTGTGCCTCCGTGCCTCTGTGGTGCAATAAAAAGAGCCTTTGTGCCCTTCGTGTCTTTGTGGTGAAATCAAAAGGAACAGCCTATGCCGCTACCACGCAGCCTCGGCCACGAGCTCCAGCCCTATTTGCGCCTGGTCATGCACCTCGACGACAGCAGCTATACCGCCGAGGCGATTGTCGAGCGGCTGATGCGGGTCGACCCGCCGATTGCCAATCTCAGCGCTCGCCCCGACCCTGATGAACTGGCCGGCGAGTTGCTGCGGCTGCGGCTGCTGCAGCCGCTGGATGACGGTGCCTACCGCCGTTGGGACTATCTCGCCGGGGCGACGGAGCGCCAGCTGATGCGCTATGCCGCGCTGACGCTGCTGGTGCCGCTGGCCAGCGGCGGCCACGAGCTCCCGGCGCTGCGTGCGCCCCTCGCCGGCACCGCGCAGCCGCGGACGGCCTGGCCCTATGCCGACGAGCTGCTGCCCTGGTACGAAGCGGCCGGCCTGGTGCAGCCCGCCGGCGATGGGCGCTGGCAGGCCACTGCCGATGCGCTGCAGCCGCTGGCCGACGACAATGCCTGCGCCCGCGCCTTCAACACCTTCCTCGACTACCTGCTACAGGCGCGCGCCGGCCAGGCCGATCTGCCGCCGCTGGCCGACGACGCGCTGCCGCCGCTCGATCCGACCGTGCTGGACGAGCGGATTGCCGAGATCCAGCGCGAACTGCTGATCGACCGCAGCATCATCCTGCGCATCTATCGCGCCCTGGTCGCCGGGCAGCATGTCATTCTCAGCGGCCCGCCCGGCACCGGCAAGACCCACCTGGCGCTCCTGCTGCCCCGCCTGCTCTGGCGCGACCCCGAACCAATCATCCTGCGCAGCCTCGGCACCGATCCGCGGATTGCGCCGACCGAGCCGCCGCAGGAGCGGGCGATCTACCGCGACGGCTACGTCGCCGAGGTCGTCACCGCCACCGAAGACTGGGGCGTGCGCAACGTCATCGGCGGCATTACGCCGCAGGTGCTGCGCGAAGACGGCCGCTCGACGCTGGTCTACCAGATTCGCCATGGCCACCTGACCCGCGCGATCCTGAGCAACTACGGCGACTACGACGGCAGCAGCATCCCGGCGCGCTTCGAGCGGCGCGAGGTGCTGGACGGCGCGACCCGCTGCCGGGGGCGCTGGCTGGTCATCGACGAGTTTACCCGCGCACCGATCGACGCCGCGTTCGGCAGCCTGTTGACCACCCTGGGCGGCCAGCGCAGCCCGCTCGCCGTGCCCAGCGAGGACGGCGAGATTGCCGTGCCCCTGCCGCGCGACTTCCGGATCATCGGCACGCTCAACAGTTTCGACCGCCACTTTCTCAACCAGATCAGCGAAGCCATGAAACGTCGCTTCACCTTCATCGACGTGCTGCCGCCCGGCCCCGACCTGGCCACCGCCGAGCAGGGCATCGCCGCGTTGCGGGCGCTGCGCGGGCTGGGCGAACAGGGTCTGCTCGAACTTAGCGCCGATCCGGCGAGCGGCCGGCTGGCCTGGGAAGACGTGCTCACAATGACGCAGACGCTGCCGGACAGCGGCGGGGCGCCGGAATACACCCTGAGCTGGGAGGACAGCGAGGGCGCGACAGTGCTGGCTGCCTTCTGGCGGATCTTCGGCGCGATCCGAGTCTACCGCCGGCTGGGTACCGCCCAGGCCGAAGCGGTCTGCAGCGCCCTCTTCAGCGGCCAGATCATCGGCATGCGCTGGAACGATGCGCTCGACGCCGGCCTGGCCGACACCCTCGCCGACCAGTTGCAGGTGCTGACCCGCGACGAACAGCGGGTGCTGCTGGCTTACCTCGATCAGGCCGCCGACCCCGACCGCTTTGCCATCGAGGTTCGCCGCATCCTGGGCAACCTGCCGACCGCGCGCCAGGCCGCCCACCTGAGCCAGCTCCGCAGCGCCGACCCCGCGCCCGGCAACGACCCGATCAACGAATTCGATGTCGCCCAGCTCAGCGCCGCCCAGTTCAGCCGCATCTTCGACCTCGGCACACCCTTGCCGATCGACGGCAGCAGCCTCTTCGCCCAACGCCTGCGCGCCTTCGTCGGCGAACGAGGATTGTAAAATGCACCACAAAGGCACAGAGGCACAGAGATTTATAAAAATGTCCGGCCTCTGTGCCTCTGTGTCTCTGTGGTAAACAAACCATGAACCTATCGGAAATAACAGCCTATGGTCATATGCAGGCGCGGCTGGTTGCGCTGCTGCTGCGCTACGATGAAGGTGGCTTCGACCGGCTCATCGGCGCCCGCGACCGGCGCGCCGGCGAGCAGGGTGAAGCGGCGCTGCGGCGCTACCGCGACCTGGGCGCCATCTTCGTCTTGCGCGACGAACTCTTCGACGACATTCTGCCGCGCATCGTGCGCCGATTGAGTTTCGCCGCGCCACGCAACCTGGTCGTCGAAGAGCCACCGGGGCGCGGGCGCATCGACTGGCATCGCACCCTGGACGCGAGCTGGGCCGAACGGCCGGGAGAAGCGCCGCTGCTGCTGCACACCCGCCAGCGGCGCCGCGACTTTGCCACGCCCGAGAACCTGCTGACCGTGGTCACCCTGCTGGAATATCAGGCCGAAGTCCAGCGCCTGCTCTGGGACGAACAGCTCACCGCCGGCAGCGCCGCGCTGCGCCACCCGCTCAACGAACTGAGCGAGCGCTGCGAGCGCGAACTGGCCTTTCCCCAGTTCGCCGGCATCCGCAGCGCGGCCCAGCAGATCCTCGACGGCGCTGAGGGCGGCCCGCCGGAACTGGAGCATCAAGTCTACGAACGCCTGATCCCGGGCGGCAACAGCGCCTACGAAGACCTGCTCGGCTGGCGCCGACGGCTACGCGAGCTGCAATTGCTCCGGCGCGAGCACGACGCTGAAGACGCCGTCCTGGGCGCCGACCCGGAACGCGACAACTACCTCTACCAGATCTGGATCTTCTACGAACTCGCCGATCTCTTGCGCGAGCGTGATTGTCTGGAACAGGTCGAGCCGCGTCCCGGCCGCATGGCCCTGCGCTTCCGCTGGGGCGAGGGCGACACGCGATGCCGCTACGAATTGCGGCACGATCAAAGCGTACCGAATCCGCCGGCTTGCTGGGGCGCCGTACCATCGCGTGATTATGCCGTACCGGGCGTGCGGCCCGACTTCTACCTCTGGCGGATCGACCCGCCGGTCGAACAGGTCCAGCACGGCGGCGAGCTCTACTGGCGCGAGCCGGGCGTGGTCTGGGATGCCAAATACTACCGCGAGCGCGAGAGCAGCGCCGCGCCCTCGTCGCCGGTCAAACGCATGATCGCCGACCTCACCCTGCTCGGCGAAAGCCAGGGCACGCTGCTCTTTGCCTTCCTGGCCGGCAGCACCGCCGGCGGAGATGGCGGTGGCTACCAGTTGCGCCCCGCCGACCGCAACCAGCCCATCGTACCGGATCAGGAGCTTGTCGTGCAGCCGTTGTGCCCCGACACCGATCTCCAGGACGTGCGCCGTATGCTCAGCGCATTGCTCGACAGCGCGCACGAGCGGCTGCGCCTGCCACGCACCCCGCAGTGCCAGGGCATTTTCCTCGATAGCCTGAGCCAGGCCGAGCGCGGCGCACTGCTCGGGCGGGACGGGGCGGCACTCAGCGGCGACGACCTGCTGGTTTGCCCAAAGCCGCACATCGGCCCCTGGCGGGTCGACCTGGTCAGCCGAGAACAGCACTGCTGTCGCGACGGCCGGCTCTGCCACATCATCGGGCGACCGGGCGCGGCACCGCCGCTGCGCCCGCCGCGCAGCGCTGCCGATTTGCTCAAAGAACTGGAACGGCTGCTGACCGATGACGATCCCGACAACCTCGATGAAGCGACCGTCACCGGCATCATCGAGCGCATCGAAGGACTGACCCGCCGCTTCGCCGAGATCACCGGCGCCCTGCAAGACCTGGGTCGCTACGAGGCCAAACTGGGCGACATCGGCCTCGACCGTAGCCTGCACCTGCTAGGCATGGCCGAGCGCGAATCATTGGCGCTGGCCGTCTACCTGCGCGACCAGCTCGACGAGGTACGCGCCAACGACTACTCCGCATCGATCATCCACGTCGCGCGGGTGCTGGAGCGCGAACTGGAGCGGCGCATCCTGGCCGTCCCCGGCATCGAGCGCAGTGATTTCAGCTACGGGCGCCCGACCCTCGGCGCATTGGGTGGCATCTACCGGCGCAACCCGGATCTCTGGCAGCGGATCGACACCCACCTGCAACAGGTCTGGGTCAGCCGGGTCGATCCCGAGGACGACGGATTCCGCGTGAGCGTCGCGCAATTCATCACCGAAATTGATCAGGTCTCGCGGGTACGCAACCAGGCGGCGCACACCACAGCGATCTCGCGCAGCCGCTTCCGCGACATCCTGCGCTCACTCTGCGACGGCGGCCCGCTGCGCATCGGCGCGCTGAACGTGTTGCTGATGGCATGGCCGGTAGCAACAGACTGATACCGAGCGTTGCCAGTAACGGCCTGAATACGGCCAAACTCCGGCTAATGCCGGCGAATTGATCGGAAATCAACGGCCGATGAAAATCGAGCGCAGGCACAGACACTCGGCCGACGCGTCGCCGAGCTAGCACTGCGGCTACAGCAGGAGCGCCGGCTTTACCGTAGCTGGGCACCGCCTTTTCGTGCGCCTGGCTCGTGCTATACTGACGATACGAACAGCCAGGGAACACCGGAGGTGATGTCTTATGAGCCAGACCATTACCGTACAACTCTCAGATGAACTCTACGCGGCCGTGCAGCGGGCCGCGCAGATCAAC
>DAOTUJ010000112.1:0-25978 GCA_034437175.1 Chloroflexaceae bacterium
TCAGTTGTTGTCGCGCCGCTTTGCCGGCGTTTTTCTTGTTATGTTCGTCGTCAGTGTCGGGTTGTTTGCCGGCATACGCCTGGTGTTCGCTGCCAGTTGTACGTGGATCGGCGATGGTAGTTCGGCCTGGAATGACGCGGTCAACTGGGATTCGGCCACCTGCTCGCCCGGTGTGCCCGGTTCGGCCGATGATGCGAATATTCCCTTTTTGAGTCCGCTAAATCTGCCTGTTATCACCGAGACAGTGACGCTCGCCAATTTGACCTTAGACAATGAGTTGCGCGTCGAGGCCGGCGGCGCGCTCACCGTTACCGGCTCGACGGTTATTAGCAGCACTGGTAGCCTGATTATCGACGGCGGCAATGTCACGCTCGCATCGCTGACGCACGAGGGCTTCATTCAGGTGATCAACGGCGGGACGCTGACCGTCAATGGCACGACCAGTGGCTCAGGCCTGGTCGAAAACGGTGACAGCGAAATTGGCCTGCCTGGCGGGACGATTAACTTTAACGACAGCGGCGAAATGCCCTATAGCCTGCTGGCGCTCGACGGTACGACGCGCATTGCCGGGTCACTGACCAGCGCCGGCGGCGGCCTGCTGTTTCCGCAGGGTGGCACGGTGGAGGTCGGCGGCGACCTCGATCTCGGCGATGGCGAGTCGCTGTTGAGCAGCGGTGATCTGACGGTCAATGGGCTGCTCACGCTCGACGGCTTGATCATTCACGCCGACGGTACGCTGACGACGGCCGGCGGCCTATCGATGCCCGATCCTGCGGGATTGCAATTGCAGAATGCGAACTGGAACTGGATCGGTGGCGATGTGACCATCCCGTCCGGCTCGTTCTCTCCGGCTGTCCTGATCGATGTCGATAGCCGGGCAACTTTCGCGTCCAGCGGCACCTTGATGATGAACCGCGATATCGCCGTCGATGGGGTGCTGCGCTGGCAGAGCGGTGCTATCGTCAGTACCAATCCGGCCTTTATCGACGTCGGCGGCCTGATGCAACTCGATGCGGTACCCGCCGGCCTGGCGCTAGACAGCGCCGCTATTATCGTCGATGACGGAACCCTGGAGCGCCTGAGTACGGCCCCGTTGCAACTGAGCAACGGGGCCGGCATCGACGTATTCGGCTTCGATGGCCTGTTCATCAATAACGGCGGGCCGATTTTCGCCGCTAGTTCCGGCAGTGAGATTCAGATCAGCGATGGCGCGCGTATGCGGCATACCGGCGGCGATACAATTGTGCAGCCGCTGTTGATTGTGCAGGATGGCCAGGGCGGCGAGGGCGGCTCCGGCGAGCTGGCGATCCAGGCCGGCGCTCTGATCCTGGCGGGTGGCGGCGAACTGGGTGGTTTCCTCAATGTTGCCGATGGTGCGCAACTGAGCCTTGACCAGGGTAGCTATGAACTGCTGAATACCATCGGCAGCGGCGCCGGCTCCATTGTGCTCAAACAGGCGACTGTCGATCTGCCCGATTCCGCCGCTTTCCAGACATTTAATTCTGTCGAATTGCCGCGGCTGGACATTGTTTCCGGGACGCTCAATCTTGCGGGTAGCCTGGCCATTTCCGATACGCTCAATCTGTTCAGTGCGGGCAGAATCAATCACGCCGATGGTGGCTTGCTCGACGGCGTGGGCAAGGCGAAGATCGGCGGCAACTACAACTGGGCCGGCGGCACGATTGGCCTGACAGGGCTGGAGGTGCGCCCCGGTGGCCAGATGACACTGAGCGGCAGTGCTCAGGACCTGGTGAGCAGTATTCTGGAAAACCGTGGGCGGATCGACTGGAACAGCGATGTTGTGCTGGACATCAGTGGCAGCCGGATTATCAACCGGCCCGGCGCAGTATTTGCCTTCAACAGTACCGGGCGCATCGAGGCCCTCGAAACTCCCGGCGAAATGCTGAACGAGGGCCTGCTGCAAAAAACCGATAGCGGCACGACATTTTTGAGCGACGCAGTCGACCTGAATAACCGCGGCACATTGCGGATCGAGGCCGGGACGCTGCGCATGCTCGGCGACCTGCGCAATTTGCAGAACGGCACGCTGACCGGTGGCCGCTACGAGATCGGCGGCACCTGGCAGATCAATGAGCTAATCAGCCGCAATGGCGCTGAATTGATCCTCAACGGCAGTAGTGCCGACCTCACCAACCTCACCGGCGATTCGCTGCTGAGCGGCCTGAACGAAAACCTGGCCAGCGGCCGGATCGACCTGCGCAACGCGGCGAGCATTGCCGCCGGCAGCAGCTTTGCCAACAGCGGCACCCTGCGCATCGGCAGTGGCGCCGGTTTTAGCAGTGCCGGCTACACCCAACCGGCCGGGTTTACCCGGCTGGAAGGCGGCACTCTCGCTGCTGCGACGGTGGATATTCAGGCCGGGCAAATTGGCGGCAACGGCACGATTAGCGGCGACCTGCGCAACAACGGCTTGCTGACGCCGGGCAGTCCGACGGGCGGCCTGCAAATCAACGGCGTGTTCAATCAGGGAGCCGACGGCACATTGCGCCTGGAATTTGTCGGCAGCACGACCAGCCAGTTCGACCGTTTGCAGATCAGTGGCACGGCCGGCTTCGGCGGCGCGCTCGAAGCCGAGTTCGCAGCGGATTTCAACCCGCCGGCCGGCACTACCTTCGACGTGATCAGTCATAGCGGCAGCAGCGGCCAGTTCGCTACCATCACTGCCGCCGGCCTGCCTATTGAATTGCTGCTGGAAGCGAATTATGCTGCCAGCAGCCTGCGTCTGGAAGTCGCCACGGCGCAGTCGAATATCGCCCGTGAGACTGAACCGAATAACCTGGCGCAGCCCGGCGAGATTGTGCAACTCGAATTCCGTGATGGCAACAGCGAGACGCGGTTGGGCACCATCGACGAGTTTAACGACGAAGCCGGTGCCGGCAGTGACTGGTACACCTTTGAGGCCCGCGGCGGTAGCATTGTCACCATCGAGTTGCGCAATTTGCCGCAGGACTACGATATCGCCCTGTTCAAGCGGGTCGCGGATCGCGACGAAGAACTGGTTGACGGTACCGGCCTGGACGATGTGCTGGATCTGGGGCGGGCGAATTCGCTGGGGCGGGCGAATTCGCTGGGGCGGGCCAATTCGCTGGGGCGGGCCAATTCGCTGGGGCGCGCCAATTCGCTGGGGCGCGCCAATTCACTCTCGGCCAACCCCGGCACGCGCAGCGAGCGCATCGAAGCTTTCCTGGCCGAAGCCGGCCAGTACTACGTGCTGGTCTACAGCGCCGACGGCTCTTTCGACAATGAGCGATCATACCGCATCGACATCACGCTGGAAACCGGGGCGCTGGCCGAACCGCTGCTGCGGGCCGCGCCGGTGGCTGCGCTCAACGCCGAGATCAGCCGCGATAGCGATGTGCGTACGGTTTATCTGTACCTGAGCGAACGCATGCTGGCGCGCTACCCCGGCGAATTGGCCGCAGCGGCGGAGCTCTTCGCCGCCCTGTCGCCCGACAGCCCGCTGATGAACGCCTCGGCCGGCCAGGGCAAAGCCGTCGCCCTCGATCTGAGCGGTGCCGCGCTGGCGCCGGTGGATGCCGGGCGACTGCGCAACCTCTATGCGCAGTGGGACAACGAGCCGCGCCAGCCACTGCTGGCCAACGAGGTTGCCCGCCAGATCTGGCTGATCCTCGACCGGGCGCTGCGCGACTATTATCCGAATGCGACCGATCTGGTGCTGGTTGGCGGCGACAGCATTATTCCTTTCTACCGGGTGCCGGACGAAGTCACGATTGCCAATGAAACCGAATACTTCGCGACCTTGCGTTCACCAGCTATCAATGCTATCGATCCGGCCAGTGCGCTGAGCGGCAGCCTGTTCTTCGGCTACTTGCAGACCGACAATTTTTATGTCGACCGCGACCTGCGGCCTATTTCCGGCATCGAGCTTTACCTGCCCGACCTGGGCATGGGCCGGTTGGTCGAGCGCCCGTCACAGATCCTGAGCTATCTGGCGAGCTTCATCGAGAGCGGCTCCTATACTATCGCCGCCAACGACACTACGCCCGGTGCTGCCGGTTCAGTGCTGGTAACCGGCTATGACTTCGTGAGCGATCAGGCCGATGCGTTGGCGGCGCTTTACGAAGCGTATGGCTTTGATAGCTCGGGCACGCTCGACCAGACTCTGACCCTGGCGTTGCTCAACAACGATACCTGGGGTGTGAACGAGATGCGGGCCGCCTGGTACAATAACCAGTTGCCGCTGAGCGATCCCTACAACGGCCCACGCGTGCCCTACCGGCTGACGTCGCTTAATGGCCATTTCCAGCATTTCAATGCCGAACCGGCCAACGTGGCGACCGGCGTCATCCGTGCCGACGAGTTGCTGGCGCCGAATGCCGCTGATCCAACGGCAGGCTTCTTCCGCATCAACCGCCAGCCGACCCTGGCCTACTCGGTGGGCTGTCATTCGGGCTTGAGCGCCGCCGACGAAGCGCTGAGCGCGCCGCAATATCAGGCCGACTGGGCCAGCGCCGTACTGAAACAGGGCGGCAACTGGATCGGCAATACCGGCTATGGCTATGGCGACAGCGACCTGGTCGGTTACAGCGAAAAACTCTCGCTACTCTTCAGCGAATCGCTGGGCCGCGATCTTCGCGAGGGCGAGGAGTACATCGGTGCAGCGATTGGCGAATCCCTGGCCCGCGCCAAACGTCTGTACGTCGAGACCAGCGGGCCGGGTAGCCTGAGCGCGCTGGACATCAAAGTCGTCACGATTATGACTCATTATGGCTTGCCCTTCGTGCGGGTACAGGTGCCGAACCCGGTTTCGCCGGTCGATCCGGCGCCGGCGCCTTTCCCCAATGGTTCGAGCTTGAGTGCGAGCACGGCCCAGGTAGCGAACGGCGTTTTCACCCGCGAGATCGTGGTAGAGAACAGCTTCCGCATCGAGCAAGTCGGCCAGGGCAGTGTGCCGCGGGTCACTGCGACCGTGCGCGACAGCCTGACCGGCGCGGTGAGCACGGTGGAAGGGCGCGACCAGACCGCGCTGGGCCAGCCAGTGCT
The DNA here is from genome assembly GCA_034437175.1 of Chloroflexaceae bacterium. Classification (GTDB taxonomy): domain Bacteria; phylum Chloroflexota; class Chloroflexia; order Chloroflexales; family Chloroflexaceae; genus DAOTUJ01. The sequence goes on from DAOTUJ010000112.1 coordinate 5,026, forward strand.
GCCGACGATCTCCTATGACATCACCGTGGCGGCAAATCCGGCCAATCCAGCGGCGGGCCAGCCGATTCCGCGCGGCATCGAGCTGGTGGATGCGACGACCCTGGCGGACCAGCCCGGATTCCAGCCGCACGTGACCAACCCGATTACCGAGCAAGTCTACCTGGCACAGGAGAACGGGCCGGGCCTGGGCCTGCAGGGCATCTGGTTGCCGGATCAGCCCTATGGCCTGGCGCGCACTGTTGAGCGGGCGGCCGACGGTAGGGAGACAGTGAATGATCGGCTGGTGCTGACGCCGGCTCAGTTCCGGGCGGAAACCGACAGCAGCGGGACACTGCGCCAGTTCAGCCGCATGGTGCTGCGGATTACCTACATCGATCCGGCGACCGCTCCGGCGGCGCTGCTGGACAGCCAGACCCGCGCCGAAATCCTCGACGTGGGCATCGACCAGAGTTCGCCGGCGAGCTTTACGCTGGGCGCGCGGGTACTGAACGATGCCGGCGGGCCACTGGCAGTGAGTGTCCTCTACACCACCGACGGGCGCAACTGGCAGAGCGCGGCAATGAGTGCGCGCGGCAACGATCGTTACAGCGTGGACCTGGCGGCGCCGGCCTCCATCGCCGACCTGTCGTACATCGTGTTTGCGCGCAACGAAGCAGGTTATGTCACCACATTTGTGGACAAGGGGCGATTAGAAGCCGCCGACGTACAGGTGTATTTGCCGATCGTATGGCGGTAGGGGCGCAACAGTGCGGCCCTACCGCCGCCCGGAATCCGCAATGGTCGCCAGCAACCGTTCGGGCGGATCGGCCTTCGAGATGAAACCGTTGGCACCGGCGGCCAGGGCCAGCGAGCGAATTTCCGGGCGACTACTCATCGCCAGCAAGATCGTGTCGGGGGCAGCCTGCCGCAAAGCGTTCAGCAGATCGGCGCCGCCGCGCTCCGGCAAATCCCAATCGAAGAGCACCAGGTCAGGTCGCAGTTCGTGGAGGCTTGCCAGCGCTGCGGGGCCATCGGCAGCCTCGCCGACGACTTGCAATTCCGGTTGTTGCTCGAGCAACAGGCTCAGGGCGGAGCGTAACATTGGCCATGCCTGAGCCAACAAAACGCGCCGTTGCTCGTTCATAGACGTTCCTTTCGTTCCGCTGACTGAAGATGCCAGCCTTGAGCCTAGTGTAGCGCAGCACGCGCTACACTGCCTCGGATGGGCGGCGGTTTCCCGCATCCGCCGGATGGCCGAGAGCATGGTAAACTAGCAATAGTACCCTGTCCAAAGTCAAGCCATGCGCGCATGGCCGATTTGCTCTCAGATCCCTCATCGAGGTGTACCATGTCAGTCGTATCTTTTGATCGGGCCGCAGAATATTATGATGAAACGCGTGGCTATGCAGTGGGAGTTGATGCGCAGATCCGCGACGCCATTGTCCAGGCATTGCAGGCGGATCGCAGCACGCGCTTTCTCGAGATCGGTATCGGCACCGGGCGCATCGCACTCCCCTTTTTGCAGGCCGGCTACCATTACCTGGGCATCGACATTGCGCTCTCGATGATGCAGCGGCTGCGTGCGCGGCTGGGGCCGGTAGCGCAGCCGCCGGGCCTGGTGCAAGCCACTGCAGCGGCGCTGCCGTTTGCCTCCGCCGGCTTCGATGTGGTGATCGCAGTTCATATCTTTCACCTGATCGCCGAGTGGCGGCAGGCACTGGTCGAAGTGCGCCGCATCCTGCGTTCCGGCGGGGTGTTGCTGCTGGCCGGTGATGAGCCGCCGGATGCGCACTCCGAACAGCTCCCGCCGCAGCAGGCGATCCGGCAGTGGAATGTGATCCGGGCCGAGCTGGGCTATGCGCGCGGCCATGGCCAGCCCGGTGTGCGCTGGACGGATCCGCCCTTTCAGGCGCAACTGGCTGCGACCGGTGCCGGCGTACGTGAATTGTGCCTGGCCGAATTCCGCCGCCCACCGTTTTCGGCGCGTGATGTCTTACGCCGCTGCCGTACCCGGATTTACAGCTCGGACTGGGCGCTGCCCGACGATGTCCATGGCGAAGCATTGCGCCGGCTGGCACTCTGGATCGATACCGAATGCCCCGATCCCGAATCCGCTTACAGCGTCGGCGGGCAGTTCATCGGTCGCCTGATTACCTGGTGAGCTGCGGCAGCAAAAAAGGAATCATCCGGGAAGGTAAACGTACTTCCACGCTGCCGCAGGCAAAACAGGTTCCGGGAGCATACGGATCAGCGCCGACCGCGCAGCTCATGAAACTCAGGCCGCGTCGACGGTACGATAGCCGCCGCGGCCGTCGGGTGCAAAAACATCGGCGAGTGCGTCGATGATGCCGCGGGCCAGCAGCAATTCCTGGCGCAAAATATCGCGCAGTGCCCGTGGGTCACGCACTTCCCATTGATCGGAGAGATCACTGATATTGACGAACAGCAACTGCACATAGACTTGATCAAGATGCCGGCCCGCTCCCTGGTAATAGCGCCGTACTTCGACCGGGATCGTCTCCATGTCTTCAGCCTCAACCGGAAACAGCCGCCGATACACCCCGGTGACCGCCCGCTGGAAGATGCGTACCAGCTCGGTATCGCTACGTTCCGCCATGCCGCGCACATTGACCGTATACGTCCAGGTGATGTCCATCGGATCGGCAGCGACATCGTGGCCTTCGGAACGCAACTGGTGCAGTGCCGACCAGGTGAATGCAACTTCAACCCAGGGCGGCATATCTTCCTCGCGCAAAGGTTCAGGATGTTCCGGAAAGAGCTCGGCTTTATAGCTGCGATCATGGCCGGCGGGCGTCACACTCTCAATCAGGGCGTGCTCATGCAGGCGCACGGCATCCCAGGCATGTTCAAGTTCAGTCACCAGGTTTTCGTAGCTGAGCATACACGTCGTCCTCTAGCGTAAAAATGATAGGACTTGCGCAGTCGGTGTTGTTGCTGGCCGCATCACGAGCTTTTCCGCCCCATTCGACTGCGCTCAGGGCAGGCTGTGGCAGCAAGGATCTGACTGTCTTTTTCCGTTGTTCTGGCGGCATTGCCGCCAGAACAACGGAAATAAACAATTTCTTCCGCCCTGCCGGAGGCGATTCCGGCCCTGTCGCGGGACGACTGCGTCAGTCGTGTAATAAATGATGAGCTATTGTAGCGGGCTTTGGCTGCGTGGGCAAACCCCGGATGCGAGTTCAGTCGTTGTGTCGGCGTCAGTCCTTCTCAGATGCAAGCCGGGCGCGAATCCAGTTCGTGGTTTCTGCGTCGAAAGCGGGCGGCGGCGGCTCCTGCTGGTAGTCGATTGACAGATCGTAGGCTGCCTCGTCGTAGACCGTGGACAGTGCTTGCGCCAGATCGAGCGGGACATCCGCGTCGGTGGTGTGGAGCGGAACCGCCACCACCGGCAACTTCTCGTGAAGCAGAATAGGCCACACCTGGAGGGCATCGGCTCCCGCGCGCGTGAGTGTCACGCGATAGGGTGCACGGTCAATCGGGCTCGTGTCGATCAGGGACGGGAGGCGCACCGGGCGCTCGCCCCGGCGAATGAAATCGATATCGAGGAGATGCACGCCGGCAGCTCGCAGGCGCTCACGTTTCTGCCGAAACTGAGTCAACCCCGGCTCGCGCTTATTTACCGGCGAAAGGATCTCAATGCTTGTGACGAGTTGGTTGGCTGCCCGGTCACGCACCTCGACGGTCACGATCCGGGTTGCAATCCGGGGCAACGGTACGGTCAGCGGTGGCGTAATCGCTGGCGCCATTGCCTGCAGCGCGCCGGGCTGTTCGGCAGGCAACTGCCCCGCCCGGCGCAAAATCTCCACGTCGGGATAGACGATGCCAACGTCGCTTTCAGGAGTTTCGTCCTGTATCACGGTGATCGCCAGCCGGGCGACGTATCGCGGGCGCAGCAGCGGCGTGAGCTGGCGGCTAATGTCCGTGGCCAGCCGCTGATGAGCATCAGGCCAGAGATATCCTTCGAGATACGGATCCATCCCAGGAAACGGTGATGGCATAGCGCCCCCCCTTTCGTTTGCTCGTGTGAAGGTATTATAGACCACAGACGACATGGCCGGATCGCGCCGGGTTTGCCTCCTGGCACTCATGTGCAATGAGTGCTAAAATGGATCTTGACAAATGCACAGCAATTCGTTACAATCGTGATTGGTTAGCACTCTTGTGACGGGAGTGCTAATCGCTCACGATGTTTCTGTTGATCCTGATGTTGGGTGATGTTGCAAGGGAGGTATACTCACAATGAGTGGTGACTTCCGGATCCAGCCGCTGGGCGACCGCGTGGTTGTCAAGCCGGCAGAACGTGAAGAGAAGACCAAGGGTGGCCTGTTCCTACCGGATACGGCCAGCAAAGAGCGCCCGATGGAGGGCACGGTACTGGCTGTTGGGGAGGGCCGGCGCGACGACAGCGGCAAGCTGATTCCGATGCTGGTCAAGGCAGGTGACAAAGTGCTGTTTGCCAAGTACAGCGGCACCGAGTTCAAACTGGACGAAGTCGACTATCTGGTGTTGTCCGAAAAAGACATTCTGGGCATTATTCAGGAATAGTCAAAAAGGAGCCGGAGAAAAATGCCGAAGCAGCTTTCTTTTAACGAAGAGGCGCGCCGCTCGCTCAAACGCGGCGTTGATGCGATTGCTGATGCGGTCAAGACAACGCTGGGTCCGCGTGGCCGCAATGTAGCAATTGATAAGAAGTTTGGCGCGCCGACCGTTACCCACGACGGGGTGACGGTTGCCAAAGAGATCGAACTGAATGATCCCTTCGAAAACATGGGCGCCCAGTTGCTCAAGGAGGCCGCCACCAAGACCAACGATGTCGCCGGTGACGGGACCACCACGGCAACGGTGCTGGCCCAGTCGATCGTCAACGAGGGTCTCAAGATCGTCGCTGCCGGTGCCAATCCCATGCTGCTCAAGCGTGGCCTCGACCGCGGCGCCGAACTGCTCGTCGCGTCCATCAAGGCGGCGGCGGTGCCGGTGCGTGACCGCGCCGAAATTGCCAATGTTGCCAGCATCAGTGCCGCCGACAGCGAAATCGGCAACCTGATTGCCGATGTGATGGAGAAGGTCGGCAAGGATGGGGTGATTACGGTTGAGGAGAGCAAGGGCGTTGCCTTCGAGACCGAGTTTACCGAGGGTATGCAGATCGACCGTGGTTACATTTCGGGCTACATGGTCACTAATGTCGAGCGCCAGGAAACCGAGCTCGACGATCCCTACATTCTGATCACCGACAAGAAGATCAGTAGCATCCAGGAAGTGCTGCCGGTGCTGGAGAAAGTGTTGCAGCTCAGCAAGAACCTGGTCATCGTCGCCGAGGATGTCGACGGCGAGGCCCTGGCGACGCTGGTTGTCAACAAGCTGCGCGGCACCATCAATGCGCTGGCTGTCAAGGCGCCCGGCTTCGGCGACCGCCGCAAGGCCATGTTGCAAGACATCGCCATTCTGACCGGCGGTACCGTGATCAGCGAGGAAGTCGGCCGCAAACTCGACAGTGCTACCGTCGAGGATCTGGGCCGTGCTCGCAAGGTGATCGCCACCAAGGATGAGACGACCTTCGTCGAGGGTCGCGGCGACGAGAAGGCCATCCAGGCTCGCATCGAGCAGATCCGCGCCCAGATCGAGAGCACCAGCAGCGACTTCGATCGCGAGAAGCTGCAGGAGCGCCTGGCCAAACTGGCCGGTGGCGTAGCGGTGATCCAGGTCGGTGCGGCGACCGAGCCGGAGCTGAAGGAGAAGAAGCACCGGGTTGAGGATGCGCTCAGCGCGACCCGCGCCGCCGTCGAAGAGGGCATTGTGCCCGGTGGCGGCGTAGCCCTGATCAATGCCATCGCGGCGCTGGACAGTGTGCAGGTTGGCCACGAAGACGAGAAGGTCGGCATCAACATTCTGCGCCGTGCGCTCGAAGAGCCGCTGCGCATCCTGGCACGCAATGCCGGCGAAGACGGTGCGGTGATCATCGACAGCGTTCGCCGCATGCAGAAGGAAAAGAACGACACCACCTATGGCTACAACGTGCTGAGCGGCGAGTTCGGCAGCATGGTCGAGCATGGCATCATCGATCCGGCCAAGGTGACTCGTAGCGCCGTGCAGAATGCGGTTTCCATCGCCGGGATGATCCTCACCACCGAGGCGCTGATCACCGACATGCCTGAGGAGAAGGGTGCTGCGCCGATGCCCGGTGGCGGCATGGGCGGCATGGGCGGCATGGACTTCTAAAAAGCTTTTTGGTGTAGGCGCGGCCCACACTGGAACGTTATGCAAAGCTTGCTTTTTGCAAGACGCAGCAGCGGCGTGGCATTGCCACGCCGCTGCTGCGTCTTATGGAAACGACTTGCGCAGTCGGCGCGTTTGCTCAAACTGCAATGGCTTGTTTCGCCTGCGGCAGCCTGGATGGTGCGGCTTCGCCGCACCATCCAGGCTGCCGCAGGCGGAAAAGCCCTGGATGCGGCCAGTACCCAACGCCGACCGCGTAGGTCGTGTTATTGCAAACTACGGCAGCCAGCGATATTCGAGCAGCGGGGTCCGGCCGTCGAGGATGCGGTGGACGCCCAGCGGATCGACGGGCGGTGCCGGTTGCAGGCGGCCGGCCAGCAATGCCCGTAACGAGGCAGCCGGTGTGTAGCGCACGACGGTTGCGCGATCCAGGCCGGCCAGGTCGCGGGCGCCGTCGATGGCATCGTCCAGATTGCCGATTGCATCGATGAGGCCCAGTTCCAGGGCTTGCTGGCCGGTATAGATGCGCCCATCGGCCAGGCGTAGCACTTCGGCACGCGGCAGGCCGCGCCCCGCGACGATCACGTCGACGAAGCCCTGGTAAGCCTGGTCGACGACGGTTTGCAAGACGGCCTCTTCTTCGGCTGTCGGTTCGCGGGTTGGCGATCCGATGTCTTTCAATGCTCCACTTTTGTAGACGTAGGTGCGAATGCCGAGCGTATCGAAGGCTTCTTCAAAATTGGTCAGGGTCAGAATGACGCCCAGACTGCCGGTAAACGTGTCGGCATTGGCGTAGATCGTATCGGCGGGAGTTGCGATATAATATCCGCCACTGGCAGCCGTGCTGCCCATCGATACAACCAGCGGCTTGTCGCCGGCACTCAGTTCGGCCAGGGCGGCGTGTAATTCGCTGCTGGCAACGACACCGCCGCCGGGGCTGTCGACGCGCAGTACCACTGCTTTGACCAGTGGATCTTCGCGGGCCTGGCGGATCTGGGAAAGCAGTTCGTTTTGCGACAGCTGCGTGCTGAATGGATCGGCCGGTGCGCCAATGACGCCGCTGACGGTGATGATGGCGATCCGGTCGGCGCCTTCGCCACTCACAATTTCTTCGCGCCAGCTATAGGCCGGCAACGGCCCGGTGTCACCGCCGCCGCCCAGGGCCAGCAGGAGTGCCATGCCGCCGAGTGGTAGTACGGTACAGGTGAAAATGATACCCAGCAAAATGGCCAGGGCGATGATCCAGAGACGATTGCCCGACTGAGGTTTGGGTTGGCTCGCTGCTGTTTGATTGGTGCCGGAATCAGTATTCATACGATTACATTTCCTTTGCGGTGCCTGTTCACAAATTGAAGGAGATACAGGTATGCGCGTTCTGTTTGTGGTGGCGGAGGCCGAGCCGCAGATTGCGCATCGTTCTGCTCACTTGCTGGAGGCGCTTGGTACGCTTGGGCATCACCTGACTTTGTTGACGACCGATGGGCCGGGCAGCACAGAACTTGTTCGCGATGGAGCCGCGGCCTGTGAACACGTCGTGCAAGTGCCCTGGAGCCGCCGGTTGCGGCACCTGGCCGGCCTGCGTGCATTGCCTGGGAATTTGCCCTGGCGGGCCGGGCAATATTTTGCGTCACCGCTGATCACGGCTGTCCAGCGTGAAATGCGCCGGCAGCACTACGATCTGGTTCACCTTGCCGGCATGACATCGGCTGCACTCGGCTATGCTGCCGGCCGGTTGCCGGTCGTGCTGGATGTGTTCCACTGCCTGAGCTTTGAGCGCGAACGGGCAATGCGCCATACCCTCCCGCCCTGGCAGCGCGCCGGCGCCGCGCTCGATTTTCTACGCCTGCGTCGCTTTGAAATGGATTACCCCCTGGCATTTGAGCAGATTGTGGTCGCCGATCCGGTTGCTGCCTGGGCTTTGCAAAATCTGAGCGGGCAACTCCAGCGCCAGATCGAAGATGGGGTGCATGCCAGTGACCAGGAACGCCGGTTGATACTGAAGCAGATGGCGGCCCTGACCAGGATCCATGTGCTGGCCGGCGGCCACACATCGGCTGAATGGGCTGCGGCGGCTACATTGCTGGTGCGCATTTACCGGCGGGCGATCGGTGATCATTTGCCACCTGAACCTGTATCGCTGGCATAAGCGAAACATGTGCCGCTCTGGTGATCCGCCTGTGTGATATGATGCCGGCGCCAGGAGAAATGGTCGCCATTTTATCCCAACCCGGCGCAAACGGCCGTTTGCGCGGTTGAACTTCTAGCTATGTACTCGTTGCACCCGGCCGCGGATCTGATCCGCCAGTTCGGGAGTCGAGATGAGCAAGGGCTCGGCGAGCCGGCTGCCGTCCAGCAGGTGGCGCAGTTCCAGGGGTTGACCGCTGAGCATGGTTGTCACACCGCCGGCGGCATGCAAAATCGCCATACCGGCTGCCAGATCCCAGATCCGTGCTCGCCCGATGACTGAGCCGACCGAACTGCCGCGGGCGACGTAGCAGAAATCGGCGGCAACGCTGCTGAGCGATCGTGTTTTGCCGGGGAAGCTGATCCGGTAGCTGCGGTGTGCGTAGGACGGAATCGACAGCCAGTCTTCACCGGCTACTTCCATGCTCGGATTCACGTTGATTGTATGCCGATTGAGATAGGCCCGCCGGTCGCTGCCCGTCCAGTAACAATCGTCTATCAGCGGCAAATAGATGACGCCGAGTTGCGGCTCGCCGTCACGCAGGAGCCCGATCGAAACGCCCCAGAGCGGCAAGCCATTGACGAAAGCCGAAGTGCCGTCTAATGGATCGATTGCCCAGAGATATTCGCGATTGCCGCCGCTCAACCCTTCTTCTTCGCCAATAATTCCGTGATCAGGGTAATTGTCGGCAATGCGCTCACGTAGAAGTTGTTCGATCTCAATGTCGGCGCGAGTTACCAGGCTGCGATCCGGTTTCAAGTCGTAGGTAACATTATTGAAGTACCGTAACGCCAGGGCACCGGCTTCGCGGGTCCATTCACGGACTTCATCGATATCTATGTTCACCGGGAAAGGCTCCTCTTCAGGGCAGTCATTTTTGCTGGTCTTTTTGTATTGTAGCATGGCTGGCGCTTGCCGATCATAACCTGATCTGTGCAGTCGACATTGCGGCTGGTCGCATCAGAGCTTCTGGCCTCCGGCAGGGCGGCAGTGATAGGCTTTTTCGTGTGATGTTGCGGCGAAGCCGCAACATCACACGAATTGAAACGGTTTTCCGCACCGCGCTGCCGCAGGCGAAAGAGAAAGACGCCCGTTGCGGCGCGAGCATATGGGAACTTTCCCGGCCCGACCGGCGTCTGTCTGGTGAAGGGTGTTGCCACGGGCAGCACCGGTGCAATCGGAACAGGAGGTTCCTCAATGGCGAATCGTTCAAATATGCTGATTGGTGTGCTGGCAGGTGGTTTTATTCTCGCCGTGCTGGCTCTGGTCGTGGTGCTGGTGACTTTGCTCGGGCGCCCGGCTCAAGCTCAGGTGGCCCCGAGTGGTACGCCGCGCCAGGTAACTGTGGTGGGCAGTGGCGAAGTGCGCGGCCGCCCGGATACGGCGACGGTACAGATCGGCGTGGAAAGCAATGCCGCTACGACCCAGGCCGCCCTCGATCAGAATAATACGCAGGTACAGGCTGTCATCGATAGTATCAAAGCCCTCGGTGTGGCGGAAGAAGATATTCAGACCCGCAATTTCAATATCTATCCGCGCTACGACAGTGATAGCCGCCAGGTGACCGGCTACACCGTCAGCAATGCGGTGGTCGTTACTATTCGCAACCTCGATGATGCTGGAACGCTGCTCGACCAGGTTGTCAGTGAAGGCGCCAACCGCATCTACGGGATCAGCTTCAGCGTCGATGATCCTTCCGAATTGATTGCCCAGGCTCGCGACGAAGCCGTGGCCGATGCGCGGCGCAAGGCTGAGCAACTGGCCCAGGGCAGCAATGCTACCATCGGCGATGTGCTGGTGATCACCGAGAACGTCGGCAGCCCGCCGCCCATGCCGATGCTCGGTCGGGAGGTAATGACTCAGGCCGCCGACGCGGTGCCCATCGAGGCCGGCGAGCAGAGTTTCAGCGCCCGCGTGCAGGTTACCTACGAACTGCGCTAAATGCTCAGATAGACCATCAAAAAGCGCCCGTGCCAGCAGCACGGGCGCTTTTTGATGGTACCATGGAAAGAACGAGGCTTCATGAATAACACGACTTACGCGGTCGCCCCGCGAAGGAGCTGGAATCGCCCTATTCGACGATGCTCAGGGCAGGCTCCGGCAGGGCGGAAAACCGTTTCAATTCGTTTGATGTTGCGGCGAAGCCGCAACATCAAACGAAAAAGATCGTCATTTCCACGCTGCCGCAGGCGAAAGAGCCCTGATGCGGCCAGCATCCAACGCCGACTGCGTAAGTCGTGTGAATAGGGAAAGCTATGCAGCGGCAAAATATTTCGAGCGGAACGCCCTGGGAAAAACTGGCCGGCTACAGCCGGGCTGTCCGGATTGGCAACATGGTCTGGGTGGCCGGCACGACGGCCTCGGTGTCCGATGGAAGCGTGCAGCATCCCGGTGATGCCGGCGCGCAGACGCTCTATATCCTCAAAAAGATCGAAGCCGCGCTCCAGGCCGCCGGCAGCAATTTGCAGCAGGTTGTGCGTACCCGGATTTTCGTACGCGACATCGACGACTGGGAGGCGGTCGCCCGCGCTCATGGCAGTGTCTTTGGCGACATTTGCCCGGCCTGCACCCTGGTGCGCGCCGAGGCCATCGACCCGGCCATGCTGGTCGAAATCGAGGCCGAAGCCCTGATACTGCCGCATGCTTGATCCGGCAGAATCAGGGTCTGACCCCGGCCGGTAAAAAGAAGTCCTTTTCCGCCCTGCCGGAGGCCAATCCGGCCTGTTCGCGGTGCGACTGCCTTTTTCGGCTTCCGGCAGGGCGGAAAACGGTCTCAATTCGTTTGATGTTGCGGCGAAGCCGCAACATCAAACGAAAAAGATCGTCACTTCCACGCTGCCGCAGGCGAAAACGCCCGTTGCGGCGTGAGCAACTATGGCCGACTGTGGAAGTCATAAAAATTATGCGTTTTTCAGTTCGCTTCAATAATGATTTGCCAGTGTACGCGTATCCGCAGCTTGCTGCCGCTGCCGAGGCGGCCGGCTTCGATCAGTTCTGGGTCAGCGATGACCTGTTCTTGCGCGGGGTCTGGCCGATCTTGAGTGCCTGTGTGCCGGCGACCAGTCGCATCGAGCTCGGCACCTGTATCGTTAATCCGTACACGATGCATCCGGCTGAAATTGCCATGCAGTCGGCGGCGCTCGATGAGTTGAGCGGTGGGCGCTTCAACCTGGGCATTGCCGCCGGGGCCGCCGATTTCCTGGGTTGGGTCGGCATTCAACAGGAACGCCCGCTGCACGCTACCGCTGCGGCGATCCGGCTGCTGCGAGCGCTCTTCGCCGGTGAGCGTGGCCCCTTCGATGCCGACGAGCCGGGCTGGAGCAGCGAGGCATACCTGCGCTTTCCAGCCCGACGCATTCCCATCTACCTGGGTGCGATGAGCCCGCGTATGCAACAACTGATCGGCAGCCTGGCCGATGGTGGTCTGCCGCTGCTGTTCCCGCCCGAGCACTATGCCGAGGTTGCGGCACGGGTCGCTGCCGGCGCCGCAACTGCCGGTCGTGATCCGTCCGCTGTCGATGTAGCAGCCTGTGTCTGGGTTTCGATTGCCGAAGATCGTACGGCGGCCGAGGCGGTGCTGCGCCACAAGATCGCTTACTATGCCCACGCCATGAGCGATGATGTGTTGAATCGACTGGGAGTTGAGCGCAGCCTGACTGCCGCGATTGCCGGGCGGCTGCAACGCGACCGCCGGCCGGCCGCTGCGGCGGCACTGGTCAGCCCGGAATTGCTGCGGATCGGCATGGTCGGCAACGGCGCGGAACTACGGGAACGACTGGCCGGCCTGGTGGCGCAGGGAGCGCGGCATCTCAGTTTTGGCCCACCGCTCGGCCCGGATCCACCGGCCGCGATCGAGATCATCGGGCGCGAGGTTATTGCATATTTTGCTTGATGATCTCGCGGGCGATGGCGGCCAGCAGCGCAGTTTCGCGCGGCGTCGGTTGCGTGCGCAGCAGCAGCGCACGCAACCGGCGCAGCACCTGGCTGCGATTGTCGCTTTTGAAAAAACCGATTGACTCCAGAGCCCGTTCGGCCAGGTCGAAGCATTGGGCCAGCTCGCCGGCACTGGCCGGCGGATTGGTCGCCGGCGGCGCGGGCGGCACAGCGGCCATGCGCAGTTCGTACATCACCAGCAGCGCGGCCTGAGCCAGGTTCAAAGAGCGGTAGGCCGGGTCGCAGGGCAGGCGCAGCACCAGGTTGCAACGATCAAGTTCGGGATGCTCGAGGCCATTGCCCTCCGGTCCGAACAGCAGCGCCAGTGGCCCCTGCTGCGCACGGGCCAGCAACTCCGGTGCCAGTGCCCGCACATCCTCGCGAACGGGCCGCCCGGCCAGCGGGCGCCCGGAGGTGCCGACAACGTAAATCGCGTCGGCCAGGGCAGCATCGAGGTCGGCAAAGGTTTCGCCGGCGGCCAGAATATCCTCGCTGCGATGCGCGATGCCGCCGATGCTGTTTGCATCAAAAGGCGCCGGTGCCACCAGGCGCAGGCGGCGAAAGCCCATATTCTTCATCGCCCGCACCACTCCGCCGATATTGACCACATCGCGCGGGCGGTGCAAAACTATTCGGGTATTTTCAATCATAAAAAAACCGGGTTATCGTAGTGCTGATCAAACTAAAGCGGGTTTCGGTTCATTTTTGGCGGCGTAGCCGCCAAAAATGAACCGAAACCCGCTTTAGTTTTCGAGCGGCAGCAGCCGAATTTCGAACAGCTTCGGCCAGAGTTTGCCGGTGACGAAGAGCCGTTCGTTTGCGGCGTCGTAGGCGATGCCGTTGAGCACATCGACGGGTTGCCGGCGATCTTCGGGGGGCAACAGGCCGCTCAGGTCGATTTCGCCGACGACAGCGCCGCTGGCCGGGTCGATCTGCACAATCCGGTCGCTCTGCCAGACATTGGCGTAGATCAGGCCGTTGATATACTCCAGCTCGTTGAGGTTGCGCACCGGCCCATTCGGATCGCGCACCTCGATCCGGCCGATTTCGGCAAACGTGGCCGGGTCGCGAAAGCGAATGATGGGCGTGCCGTCGCTCATAATCAGTCGGCTACCGTCGTGAGTCAACCCCCAGCCCTCAGTAGTGGAAGTGAACACGGCGGTGCGCGTGAAGCTGCTCTGATCGTAGACGAAGGCCGCATTTTCGCGCCAGGTCAACTGGTAAATCTGCTCGTCGAAAATCGCAATGCCCTCGCCAAAATACTGCGGTTCGAGTTCGATCTGCTGAAGCACTTCGCCCGTCGCCAGGTCGACCCGGCGCAGCGACGAGCGCCCATAGAGGCCGGTGCCTTCGTAGAGCACGCCGTCGAGATAGACCAGGCCCTGGGTGAAGGCCTGCGGATCGTGCGGATAGCTGGCGATGACCTCGTAGCTGTACAGGCGCGGCCCCGTCGATTCCGCCGTGGCGCTGGGGGCCGGCGTGGGCAAAGGGGCCGGACTCGGCGTGGCCGGCGTCTGCACCAGTGGCAGGCTGATGCCGGTTGCGGTGACCGCCGGGACAGCCGATGCATGCGGCGTCGGTGTGCCGAAGCTGCCTTCGATGATGGTCGTTCCGGCGGCTTGAAGCTGAGTTTCGACGGACGTTGCGTTGCCGCAGCTGGCCATGGCCAGCGCCAGCAGCAGGAGTATGAACCGGGACAGCAAGATGCGACGGGGTGATTTCATCAGGTGCTCATTTACTTCAAAATATAGTACGTCGCACGTTTTTCGCCGACTTTCAAGATCAGGCCGCGTTCGACGAGATCGGCCAGGTCGCGCCGAATCGTCTCGGCGGACACGTCCGGCGCGATGTCTTGCAGCTCGCGGTTGGTAATGCGACGCTCGGCGGCCAGGTGCAGCAGGGCGGCAATCTGGCGCTCGTTGAGGCCCATTTTCTGCCATTCGCTGGTGTCGACACGCCCATCGGCGGCCGGTTCGCCGGCATGGCCGCGCAGGATAACCAGGAAGCCGGCGGCGGTTTCGCGGAATTCGGGCGGCGGCAGGCCGGCCTCTTGCATCTGGCGCAGCATGCGGTCGATGCCGTAGCCGAGCCGTTCGATCAGGCCCAGGTCGGCCAGCACCTGCACCAGGGTTTCGTTGCGGCTGAAGCGCTCCTCGACGATATTTTCCAGGGTGACGTGGCCGGGCAGCCGGCCGGGCGAATAGCATTCGAGCCGGTCGGCGAACAGGGCGACGCGGATGCCCTCGCCGCGCACGGTGTAATCGCGGTGGGCGACGGCGTTGACTAGAGTCTCGCGCAGGGCCGGTGGCGGGAACTGGCTCCAGTCCTGGCGTTCAAAATCGACCATGCGACTACCCTTGCGCACCCGCTCATCGAGCCAGCGCTCGGCGCGGCGCAGCGCTTCGGGCAGCGTGTCGCGAATATCGACGCGCTCGAATTCATCGGCCAGGTCGAGCCCGCGGTACTGCACGAGGGTAATCTCGGCCTGCGGAAAATGGCGTTCGACCTCGCGGCCGAAGAGCAGCAGGCCGGCATTGCTCGGGCGCCAGGCCTCGGGTTCGCTTTCGCGCAGCAGGCAGCCGCGCCGATGGAGGAAGGCGAAGGGCTCATGTTCGGCGGGCGGCCCGATGCGCCGGATGTAGGCATCGAGTTTGCGCCGGTCGATGTTGGCCAGGGTGACACCGGCGGGTGCGATGCGCTCCCAGCTCACCGCGCCGCGCTCGCTGAGCAGCCGGCGCAGCGCATCGGGCAGCAGCGGCTGATTGGTGGCGCCCTGGCGACGCAGGTATTTGCCGTGCAGGCTATAGACATGCGGCAGGCCGGGCGGCACACTGACGCACAGCAGCCGGCGATCCTGCACCTCAATGAGTTCAGGTAGCGGCAAAATCAGTGGTGGGGTGCAGGAGAGCGCAGCTTCCTGGACGGCCTCCTGGGCGGCATCGGCATCGGTGACGCCCTCGATTTTCGCACGCGTCCGCCCCCCGACGCCGATAAACACCTCGCCGCCGTGGGCATTGGCCAGCGCGACCAGTGTTTCGGCCAGCACCTCGGGCTTGAAACGTTCGCGCAAAAAGGCCAGGCGTGGACCTTCGGGCTGGTTCAACATTGCTTCGAGCGAAATGGCATTGTTTTCCATTGGGCAAAACCGCGTATAATACGGGACAAGACAATCACCACGGAAAAGATTATACCCATCTTACACCACATTGTCCGTCAATGGGGCAATGCTGTGGTGCTGTCTCTCCGTTGCCACGCTTGCAGAAATGAGGAAAAGCAATGAACCTTGATCGCATCGAGTTGCGCCGCATCAAGCTGCCCTACCTGGCGCCTTTTTCGACCAGCGGCTGGACCGAAACCAACAGCCACGCGATTATTGTGCGCCTGGAAGCCGATGGCGCCGTCGGCTGGGGCGAGTCGCCGCTGACCTCGGGGCCCTGGTACAACGAAGAGACCAGCGCCACAGCCTGGGTGATGCTGCGCGAAATTCTGGTGCCGCTGCTACTCCAGGCCGATCTGAGCGGCCCCGCAGATGTCGACCGGCTGTTTGCGCCGGTGCGCGGCAACCGCATCGCACGCTCGGGCCTGGAATTTGCGGCCTGGGATCTCTTTGCGCACATGCGTGGCCAGAGCCTGGCGGCAGCCCTCGGCGGCAGCCGCGAGCGGGTCGCCGTCGGCGTGAGCGTCGGCGTGCAACCCGACCTGGACACGCTGCTCAAGGTCGTCGGTGCTTACATCGAGGCCGGCTATGCACGCA
This sequence comes from Chloroflexaceae bacterium, assembly GCA_034437175.1. Classification (GTDB taxonomy): domain Bacteria; phylum Chloroflexota; class Chloroflexia; order Chloroflexales; family Chloroflexaceae; genus DAOTUJ01. The sequence goes on from DAOTUJ010000112.1 coordinate 21,111, forward strand.
TCAAGCTGAAGATCAAGCCGGGCTGGGACATCGAGCCGACGCGGGTAGTGCGCGAGACCTGGCCGGACATCGCGTTGCAGGTCGACGCGAACAGCATCTATACCCTCGATGCGGCCGAGCACCTGGCGCAACTCGATGCCTTCAATCTGCTGCTGATCGAGCAGCCGCTGGTCCACGACGATATTTTTGATCACGCCAGATTGCAACAGCGCCTGAAAACGCCGATCTGCCTGGACGAGAGCATCGTCTCGCCGGAGCACGCCCGCTGGGCGCTCGAGATGCAGGCCTGCGGTGTGATCAATATCAAACCCTCGCGGCTGGGCGGGCTGGAGCCCTCACGCCAGGTGCATGACATGGCCCAGGCGGCGGGCATCCCGGTCTGGCACGGCGGCATGCTGGAGACCGGCATCGGGCGGGCGGCGAACGTGGCGCTGGCCAGTCTGCCCAATTTTAGCCTGCCCGGCGACATCAGCGCCAACGACCGCTACTACGCCCGCGACGTGGTGACGAACCCCTTCACCCTGAACAGCGACAGCACCCTGAGTGTGCCGCAGGCCGTCGGCAGCGGCGCCGAGATCGACATGGAATTCCTGGAGTCGATCACGGTGGAGCGCATGGAGTTTCGAGGTTGATGACCGCAGGAGGTAAGCAGATGGCAGCAACGGAATTAACCCTTAGACATGATCACGCCATACTGACATAGTGCAACTGCACATTCAAGGATTTCTAATGCCAACATTTGATACATTGATCCGCCAGGGGCGGATTGTCGATGGAAGCGGCAACCCCTGGTTCTATGGGGATGTCGCGGTCAAGGGCGACCGGATCGCGGCGATTGCGCCAGCCGGTTGCATCGATCCGGGCCGCGCAACCGAGGTTGTCGACGCGGTCGGCATGGTCGTCTGCCCCGGTTTCATTGATATTCAGAGCCATTCGATTGTGCCGCTCATGGTCGACGGGCGCTGTCTCTCGAAGATTACCCAGGGGGTGACGACCGAGATTATGGGCGAGGCCTGGACGCCGGCGCCCTTCGGCGGGCGCATCGACGAGGCCGGCGCGATGAGCATTGTCAGCCGGCTGGCGCCGGAGTGGCAGGAGAAAATGCGCGGCTGGACGCGCTTCCGGCACTGGCTCGAGGCGATGACCGAGCAGGGCGTTTCGCCGAATATCGGTTCCTTCCTGGGCGGCGGCACGCTGCGGCGCTACGGCAAGGGCATGGACATGGGCCCGGCCAATGCCGAGGAACTGGCGCTGATGAAGCAGGTGATGCGCGAGGCCATGGAAGACGGCGCCTTCGGGGTTTCCTACGCCCTGATCTACCCGCCCGATGCCTACGTCGATACTGACGAACTGGTCGAGGTCTGCAAAGTCATCGCCGAGCTGGGTGGGGTCTATATCACGCATATGCGCTCGGAGGGCGACGAGTTGATTGCCGGGCTGCAGGAGGCGCTGGCCATCGGCAAACGCTCGGGCGCGCCGGTCGAGATCTACCATCTCAAGGCGGCCGGGCGGGCCAACTGGCCGAAGATGCCCCAGGTGATCGCCATGATCGACGCAGCGCGTGCCGCAGGTCTCGATGTGACGGCCGACATGTATCCCTACCCGGCTTCGGGCACCGGCCTCTCGGCGATTCTGCCGCCCTGGGCTGCCGCCGAGGGGCGCTTCTTCGACAATATTGCCGATCCCGAGATGCGGGCGAAGATCCGCGCCGAGATGCTCAATCCTTCGGGCGACTGGGAAGCGATGGCCACCCAGAACGGCCCGGAGGCGGTCATGCCGATTGGCTTCCAGCAGCCCGAACATCAGCAATATGTCGGCAAACGGCTGACCGAGATCGCCGAAATGCGTGGCCAGGATTGGGTCGATGCGGCGCTCGATCTGCTGCTGGCCGAGCGGCAACGTATCGGCACGATCTATTTTTCGATGGACGAAGCCAACGTCCAGCTACAGTTGCAGCAGCCCTGGATCAAGATCTCGACCGATGCCGGCGGCCTGGATCCGGAATGGGCGCAGCCGCAGGGGCCGAACCATCCGCGGGCCTACGGCACTTACCCGCGGGTGCTCGGCAAATACGTGCGCGAAGAAGGTCTTATTTCGCTGGAAGACGCCGTGCGCAAGATGAGCAGCAGCGTGGCCACGCGGCTTGGCCTGCGCGACCGCGGCTTGCTCGCTACCGGCTACTATGCCGATATCGTGATCTTCGATCCGCAAACCGTCGGTGACCGGGCAACCTTCGAGGAGCCACACCAGCTCTCGGTGGGCATCCGCGATGTCTGGGTGAATGGCGTGCGCGTCCTCGATCAGGGCCGCCACAACAATGCCCGCCCCGGCCGCATCGTCGATGGGCCGGGGCACGGCCCGGGCCGGCTGCTAGCGTGAGTGGCGGGAGCACGACTGCCGTTCCAGGAAAGCGTTATTTATACAAGTTACAGCAGATGCTTGGCCAGTTGCGCGAGGCCGAAAAAGATGGCCTGGCCGACATTCGTGAGGCTGTTGTGCTAGCGTTGACGCCTGCTGGGACGAGCCGCTCAGTTTGGCGCACAACATCGCCTGGACCCGCTCTGCCTGGCAGGAATTGCGCGATTTTTCCGGCGGCGGCGTCTACATCAACTTCCCCGGCTTCCACGAGGAAGGCCAGGATCTGATCACTGCCCACAGCAGCAACTACGCTCGCCTGGATGTCTTGCGCCGGCAATACGATCCAGCGGGAATATTTCAGTCGCGCTAGCAGGAAAAGCGTTGGAGCGTTCGAACGCTCCAACGCTCTCCTTTACGCTCCGTGTTCCTACAAATACGCCCGGATCATCAGCGCCGCCGTCGCGCCCTCGCCGGCGGCCGAAGCGGCCTGCTTGGTCGAGCCGGCCCGCACGTCGCCGGCTGCAAACAGCCCGGGGATGCTGGTCATCAGGGTGCGGTCGGTTTCCACAAAGCCGCCGCGGTCGATGCTGACCTTGTCTTTCACCAGGTCGCTGTTTGGGGTCAGCCCGATGAAGACAAACACGCCGTCGGGATGGATCTCCATCTGCTCGCCGCTGTCGCGTTTCTCAAGCAGCACCGCTTCGAGCCGTGGTTTGCCGCGCAGTTCCTTGATGGCAACGTTGGTTGTGACGGTCATGTCGGCGCGGGCGGTGACTTTGTCTTGCAAGATTTTGCTGGCCTTGACTTCGGGCATAAACTCGACGATGTCGACCTGGCGGGCGAAGCGGGTCAGGAACAGGCCCTCCTCGAAGCCGCTGTTGCCGCCGCCGACCACCAGAACGTGCTTATCCTTGTAGAAGGCGCCGTCACAGGTGGCACAGAAGTGGACACTGGCGCCGAGCAGAGCTTCTTCGCCGGGCACACCCAGCCGGCGATAGCGCGCGCCGCTGGCCAGCAGCACCGCATTTGCGCCGTACTCATTGCCGTCGGCGGTACGCACACAGAAATACTGACCCTGCTGGTTAATGGTGGCGACTTCCTGAGCCTGCAAAATCTCGGTGCCGAAGCGGCGGGCCTGGCGCGCCAGCCGGTCGGCGAATTCGGCGCCGGCAATGCCCTCGTCGAAGCCGGGGAAATTGTCGAGCCGCTCGGTGACACCGGTCTGCCCGCCGACCCCGCCACGCTCGATGACCAGCACCTCGACGCCCTCGCGCGCCAGGTAGAGCGCCGCCGTTAGCCCGGTCGGCCCCGATCCGACAATGATCACATCGTAGAAACTGCGCTCGGCGCGGGTCTGCAAACCCAGTCTGGCGGCCAGGTCGGCATTGCTCGGCTCGACCAGCATACTGCCGTCGGGAAAAACAATCGTCGGCACGATACGCATACCCTTGTTGAGTTCTTCAACATAGGCCATCGCCGCCGGATCCTGCTCGATATCGACGTTGACGTAGGGCACCCGTTGTTCGCCGAAAAACTGTTTGGCGCGTTTGCAATCGGGGCACCAGACCGTACTGTAAACCGTGATCACCTCTGGATTGTGCTCAGCCATCGAAGCTCTCCTGTAAGATTGTTTGCAACACATTTCCTCGCTCTACAGGATACGCCGCCGAGTTTCATCCGACTGTGATCGACATAACATTTGGGCGCAGCAAGGCGGGCAACTGCCCGCCTTGCTGCGCCCTTACTCCGGCCAGGTTTTCATCACCTGACGCAGAATCGCAAACTCGCCGATATGATAGGCATTGTGATCGGCGACGACCAGGATCTCGCGCAGGATGGTGTATTCCAGCGCATGCGGCAGCGGCGCCGTCAGGTCGATGGACGTATCGCTGATCATAGCCTTGATCGCTTCCTGGTCATGTTTGAAATCGGCAATCGTTTTTTGCCAGGCGGCGGCATCGGCGCGGGCATCGCTGGCCGGCCAGTAGCCCGCCGGCCACTCCGGCGACTCGTACTCGGGGTTGCGAATGAATTCGAGGATGTCGGACTGGGCGATCCGCATATGCTCGAGAATATGCCAGGGCGTGTAGGGCACCTCGGGCGGAAAATCGTTGATGCGCTCCACCGGAAAATTTTCGATAACATCGTCGAAGGACATAGCGGCCTGGCGGCCACGCAGCAGCGCGAGCAGTTGCTCACGCAGAATCGCGTCGGGATTCATCGGTCTGCTCCTTATATCACATCGTGACAGATAAAGTATACCAAATTCCCGCGCATTGTATTCTAATGCGGTATTAACATAATGCTAGCGTCCAGCTAACAACTCTGATCTACCATAAGGCTGGATTGAACGGGCGCTCCATCAATCCGGTCTTACAGCACAATACCTTCGCCAAAACTGACCGGGAACGAGCATGGCTTTTGTGGTACCGTTGGGTCGATCAAAACCCGACAACGGAAAGCCCACCAAAGCCATGGACACTATTCTACCATTCCTGCTCTGTCTCCGT
>DAOTUJ010000113.1:0-11974 GCA_034437175.1 Chloroflexaceae bacterium
ACGGAGACAGAGCAGGAATGGTAGAATAGTGTCCATGGCTTTGGTGGGCTTTCCGTTGTCGGGTTTTGATCGACCCAACGGTACCACAAAAGCCATGCTCGTTCCCGGTCAGTTTTGGCGAAGGTATTGCATCACAATGCTCCATTGAGAACCATGAGCCAAAGAACCGAAGAACCAGAAACCAGCGTATTGCAAAACCGAGATGATGGTTCTTTCGTTCCTGGTTCTTTCGTTCTTACGCTAATCCATCGCAAATAATATTCACAACAACATAACCATCAGACCGTAGAGGCTCAGGCCGCCGATCAGGCCGACATCGATGCGCCGGCTCCGATAGGCGAGTAGCCCGGCGAACAGGAGTGGAGTCAGGCGCAGCAGCAGTTCCGCCGGCGCGCCGCCCTGCAACAGGCCCGGCAGCAGCGGTGTCAGCAGCAGGCCGGCCAGGCCGGCGCTGCTCGCTGCCAGGATTTCGGCGCGGCTGCGCATAATCGAGGCCAGTACCGTCGAGCTGCCGAGCGCGTCGGCAACCGCGTTGCCTGCCGCCGCCGAACTGCCGCTTCTGCCCGCCACTACCCTGCCGCCACTCGAAGAACCGCTCACGCCACGCGAAGCCGACGTACTGGCCATGCTGTCTAGCGGCCAGACCAATCGCCAGATTGCCGAATCGCTGATCATGAGCGTCCACACCGTCAACAGCCACGTCAAAGCCATCTTCGGCAAGCTTGGCGTCAGCAACCGCGCCGCCGCCACCCGTGCCGCGCTCGAACGTGGCCTGGTAGCGAAGGATAATTGGGAATAGTTATTGAAATGGAAAAAATACCTGACATATGCAACTACATCGTCTCGGCAATACCAGCCTGAACGTGACGCGCCTGGGTCTGGGCCTGGCTGCGTTGGGCCGTCCTGGCTACATCAATCTCGGCCACGCCGCCGATCTCGCCGGCGACTACGATGTTGCCGCGATGGAACAGCGTTGCCACGCCGTGCTCGATGCGGCCTGGCAGGCCGGCTTGCGCTATTTTGATGCCGCGCGCTCCTATGGGCGGGCCGAACAATTCCTCGGTAGCTGGCTGCGCGCGCGGGGCCTCTCGCCCGCCGAAGTTGGCGTCGGCTCGAAATGGGGCTACACCTACACCGCCGCTTGGCAGCCGCGCGCCGAAGTCCACGAGGTTAAGGAGCACTCGCTGGCGGTGTTGCAGCGCCAGTGGGCCGAGAGCCGCACCGAGCTGGGCCATCACCTGCGGCTCTACCAGATCCATTCGGCCACCCTGGAAAGCGGCGTACTCGACAATACCGAAGTGCTGAACGAACTTGCCCGCATCCGCCGCCAGGGCCTCGCCATCGGGCTCTCGGTCAGTGGCAAGAACCAGGCCGCCACCCTCGCGCGCGTGGCCGGCATTATCGTCGATGGGCTGCCGCTCTTCGATACAGTGCAGGTGACCTGGAACTTGCTCGAACCTTCGACCACGCCGGTGCTGCGCGACCTGCACGCCGCCGGTTTCGGCGTCATCGTCAAAGAGGCGCTGGCCAATGGCCGGCTCACCGCGAATAATCAACGCCCCGCCGACCATGGTTTGCTGGCGGTACTTCAGGCCGAAGCCGATCGCCTTGGTTGCAGCCGCGACGCGCTGGTGCTGGCGGCCGTGCTGGCGCAGCCCTGGGCCGACGTCGTGCTCAGCGGGGCCAGCACTGTCGAGCAGTTCCAATCGAACGCCACTGCCCTGCACGTTGCCTTCGACGAGCAGGCAGCGGCCGCGCTGGCGCCACTGGCCGAAACGCCCGATGTTTACTGGGGCACGCGCTCGGAGCTGGAGTGGAATTAGTGAACCACGGGCATTCATCCATGCACGGCAATGCCCGGCGCCGACGGCAGTGCAGCACAATGTGTAGGGGCAGACCGCGTGTCTGCCCCCGCTGTTGGGCAATGCCATGCAGCGCCCGGCAATATTGGCATGGCCATGCATTGCGGCGCAGTGTGGGCGGACACGCGGGTTGCGCCCGTACGCGATGTTCTGCCATGCTGTCATTGCCGTGGGCCAGGCCCCGCACCACCGTGTCGCCCGCCGACGACAGGGGTCAGAGGTCAGGCCGGTGCGAGCGCTGATGCCTAAATATTGTACATTTGTTCGTTTTGTGATATACTCGGCGCATTGCCGATCACGACGGAGATGGCGTATACTGGAGAGGGAACGGCGATGGAGCACCCGGCATCCGATTTCGACGGCGCCTGAAAAGCGGCGCTGCCCCAGTATTTTGGCCCCTTCCTGGCGCTGTTTTTTCCGGTCGCCCACGCGGCCATCGACTGGCGCCGGCCGGTGGTCGCGCACGACCCGAACCGGCAAAGGAGTGAAGCATTCTATGCAATGCTCGCCAATCTGACCACCTGACTGGAGCAGCAGGAGCGAGCTAGTGGTAGTAGACAGGAGGCAACCCGGTGATAGCGAATGACTATGAACAGGCCATGACGCTTATTCGGCGCCTTGATCGCTCTGAACGTGCACGCCTGGTTGCCGAAATTGTTGCGGAACTGGCAGACGAACCGGCACCGCCCACCCACAGCATTCAAGATCCTCGGGCGGCCCTGGCCGAAATTCGGGCCCATTTTGCCAGCCTGGGACCGGTTTCGCCAACTGCTGGTGAGCAAGTTGACCTTGATCGGCAGAGTCGTACCGACCCACTGGAAGGCACTGAGCAGACGATTTGATGTATACAGTCGACGCCAATATTTTCGCGCGCGATACCGATCCCAACGATGCGTTATATCCGAACTGTCATTTGCTTCTGGAAACCCTCGATCAGCGGCAGATCCCGATTATTGTGCCTAATCTAGTGCTAGTTGAAGTTGCCGCTGCGGTCAGTCGAACACGCCGCGATCCGATCCGCGCAAGAATTGCCGCAGAAGCCATCGGTGCACTGGAGCATATCCAGATGATTGCACTTGACGACGGATTGATGCACGAGGCAATTGATATAGCGGCAGATCGAGGCTTGCGTGGAGCAGATGCGATCTACGTTGCTGTCGCACGACGTTATGGATGTACTCTGATATCGCTGGATCTTGAACAGCGCAAACGGACTACATTGATCATCACAGTGCAAACTCCTGAACAGACTCTGGCAGATCTTGGCATTGAACCAGCAGCGCCAGCAGGCACTGAATCCTCTTAGCGCCGCGCGGCGGCGCCCGACCCGCCGCCGCGCAGCAGGACGAAGAAGGGATGCTCCGGGGTGGTCTCCAGCGTCTCGCCGGCGATGGTCACTGCGACGATGATCGGGTCAAGATGGGCGAAGGTCGCGGTGACGGTGTACCAGCCGGTCGTGCCCAGATCCTCGTTGTAGGCCAGAACCGTGTCGCCCACGTCCAGGTCGCTGATGGGCGTGTCTCCGTCCGGTGTCGGCACCGGCGTGTCGGCACTGAAGCTGCAGCCGGCAGGCGCAAGCCGGGCCGGCCCCGACCTTCAGTAGAATCGGTTCACGGAATGCTCGAACAATAAATCGCCCGCCTCTGTGTACCTCTGCGGTTGAAAACCTCGCTCAAGGCAACCGCAGCACCAGCACCGTGCCGCCCACCGCACCCGGCCGTAGCTCCAGGCTGCCGCCGATGACGGCCATCAGCGTGCTGTGCAGCGCCAGTCCCTGCCGGCTGCCGCCCACTGCCCGGCTCCCCGCCACGATGCCGACGCCGTCGTCTTCCAGGCAAATGCTCAAGCCATCTGCCGAACAAAACGCGATGCTCATCCGCAATTGCCGGTCGGCTTCGTCGCCGCGCCCGTGGATCGCCGCGTTGCGTAGTCCCTCGTGCAGCGCGCCGCGTAGCACTTCGTGGATCAGTGGTTTCACGGCGATCGGTTCCTGATCGCTGGTAAAGGTTACCCCGTCGAACTGGCCGACAAATTCGCCGGCCAGCATGCTGCGGATTTCGGCGACCAGGTCTTGCTGCGTGGCATCGCTGTACTGTGGGGCGCTGCGGATGAGCTCGGAAATCTGGCGGTGCATGGCGCTGAGGTCGGCGATTGCCTGGTTGAGTGCGGCTGCGTCGGGCGCATGGACCGCCGCGCTCAGGTGTAGCACGCTGGTGTGCAGCGTAGGCAGCACTTCGTCGTGTAGCTTGCGGCGGGTCTGCAAATCCATTACCCGCGCCTCGCCTAGCCGCCGGCGCTGCAAATCGGCCAGGCGCGCGGTCAATTGTTCGTTCACCAGGAGCTCGATGATGCGCTCGGCGCCGCTGCGGGCGATGTCGATCTCTTCGCGGCTGTACAGGCCCTGGTCCTGTTTTTCGCCCAGCAAGAACATGCCCATCAGGCCACGCTGCGACCAGAGTGGGATGCCCCAGCGATAGGCGCTTTCGGCCAGTTCGATGATGCGCGGTTCGTCGGGCCGGCCGGGCGGCAGCGCGGGCAGCGCCGGCGCCAGGGGATGTGCGCCGGCCGGGTAGCGCAGCGGTGCTTCGAGCAGCGGTGCGCTGACGCCCAGTGGCAGCAGCAGCGCCCGCCGGCAGTGCAGCAGGTCCCGACAGATGCCGGCAAACTGTGTTTCGGCGCGCCGGCTCGGTTCCTCTTCCGGCTGCTCGTCGGCCAGAAATGGCCGCAGGCCCGCGATTAGCTGCTTACGGTGATGAAACGAGCGCCAGCTCGACAAGGCGTGAAACAGAATGCTCAGCGCCGCCAGTGCCATCAGGCTGTACACCGGCTCGACGGCCAGCACCAGCCTGCCGCTGACCAGCGTCGCCAGGCCGGCCACCAGGATCAGGCTGTTGCGCCACTGATGCTGAAATTCGCGCCGTGGCAGGCTTTGCCCGGTGAAGACCTCGTAGGCCACCACGGCCTGGCCCAGCAACATGTTCACCACTGCGATGATTGCGCTGATCAGCAGATCGAAGAGCAGCACCGGCAAGGTCGTCGGAAAATCGCTGCGCAGGCCGGCGCCGGCAGTCGCGTTGAACAGGAGCCAGAGCAAAAACAGCGTGATCGCGATGCCAACTGCCAGCAGGCCCAGCGAGGCGCGCCGCAGCCAGGGCCGCGCTCGTTCACGGGCCAGGTCGCCCATGAGCCGGCAGGCCGGCGCCGGGTCGCTCGGCAGGGCGCCGCAGGCCAGGCCGATACAGAGCAACACATAGGCCGGGTACAGCAGCAGCAGCAAGGGCATACCGCCGATTTGCCAGCCTACCTGCAAATCCAGCCGGGCGATTTGTGAATAGCTCGGCAAGGCCTGGCCACTGAACAGCAGCAGCAGCAAAAAACTACCGACGCCGCTCAGGGCGAGTATACGCTGCCAGGCTCGCCGGCCGGAAAATCCGCTGAACCAGAGGATTACCGCGTACCAGGCCAGCGGCGCAACGATGATCGCGGCCCAGCCCAGCGGCCAGAGCACTTCGAGCAGCGGGACATCGGCCCGCTGAATTTCGAGCGTCAAAATTACGCTGTGGATCGCAAAAAACAGTGCGCCGCAGTACATCCCGGCCAGGATCAGCCAGAAGCCCCGGCTGCGTCGTTCCGCACTGAACAGCACCATCATCGTGCCTAGCCAGAATAGCAGTCCGGCATTGAACAGCGAAAGGCCCAGCAGGGGCCATGTGATTGCCAGGTTGCTCATTGGCCCTGCCAGACGACCCGGTTGCCGCGCTCATCGAGCACATACGGTACGCCGGCTGCGTCCCACTGGAACAGCCGCTTGTGCAGGACGATCAGGGCGGCGCGGGTGCGCGCAATTTTCTCGTCGCTGCCGCTGCTGGAAACCCTGCTCGGCCACGATACCGGCGCGACCAGGACGTCGCAGGCGGTCGCGCCGGTATCGTAGCTTGTCTCAAATCCAATTTTAAAGAGAGTACGGGTTATTGTGTTTTTGGCGGCTATGCCGCCAAAAACACAATAACCCGTACTCTCTCTTTGTCACAAATGCTGCTTAATTATCCGGCAGGGGCCGTAGCTCCTGAAAATATGCATACATCGCCCGAAAATCGTCGTCGGTGTAGAGTTCGTAGTCGCGCCACTCCATGCCCGGCCCGAGCGGCTGGCCGTCGGCGCGCATACCGCTGCGAAACAGGGCGATGAATTGTGCTTCGCTGTAATTCGTTCCCACGCCGGTGAGATTGGAACCGGGCGGTGGCCCGTTCGGGTTGGGCGGCACACCGGCCAGGTTGCCGCCGTGTCAGTCGCGGCAGCCACTCACGCTCAGCAGATAATCGCCATATTCGGCGGTCGGTCTACGTTCCGGTGCATCGACTGGCCCGCTCACCGGAGCTCGGGCCGTCTGAAAGGGCGCGACATTCAGCAGCAAAGCACCGGTCAGGCTGAGTCGGGTTTCCGGGGTCGGCGGCGTTTCCGGGTCGTGCGTGCGAATAAAGGCAATCAGGGCGCTCAGGTCTTCGTCGCTCATCTGGCTCAGTGCCTCGGCCGGCATAATCAGCAGCGAGCGCCCACTTTTGTGTACGCCCTCACGTACCGCCCGCGCGATCTCGCCGTCGCTCCAGGCGCTAAAATGGCTGGCGGTCAGCGGCGGCGCCCAGAGCGTGCCCAGCGGCGGCCCGTTGGCGGCGAAATCCTGGCCTACCAGCGGAAAATCGGCGTTCGGCGAGTGGCAGCCGGCGCAGGTGCGTGCAATCGTGCGCCCGCGCTCGACCTGTTCCGGTGTGCCGGCCACTGTCAGCGGCGGCACCGGGTTGGGGCGCTGCGCAAAAAAGCGATTGTAGCCACTGAGTGCCGCAGCCAGCACCAGCCCGAACAGCAGTGTGAGCAGAGCTGCCGGCACCAGCGCCAGCCAGCGCAACAAGCCATGCTTGATCTTTCAGGCCCGCCAGGTCAACCAGCCGAATAACACCACCAATGCGAGTAGAATCCCGAGCGCAAGCCAATCCATAAACACCTCTCCTGTTGGGGCTGTACTGGACAATTAACGATGCGATTGATTGCAAAAAAGCAAAACGATGAGTATGTGATGAAAGTATTTCGGTGTGTTAATAGTTAATAGTATAATGGGAAGTTTCCGGATTGGCGATATAATACGTGACGGCCACAGCGACTGGACCCCGGCCAGACCCAGCGAGGAGCACCTGCCCATCGATCTGCCGCCCGACGCAGAGGCGCCCGCCATCGGCAGCCGGCTCTACCTGCTGCCGCGCCACGGCTGCCCAACCGTGAACCACTTCAGTGCCGCCGCGCTCGTCGAAGGTGGCCAGGTCAGCGGCATCGAAGCCGTGACGGCGCGCGGGCACGACCTGGTGGTGGGCTGATGCTCCAGGTGAAACAATCGGCTCACCACCAGCGTACTTATCAGAGAATAGTGCATATCGACGCGAACAGCGGCACTTCCGCCGATCAAGTTAAATACAGTGGAGGAAAAACTATGGGCCTGTTCAGCGGAATGCGGGGCCACGCGACGAAAGCCAATGTCGACGCGCTCCGCAACGAGTTTCAGCCGATCCTGGTCGAGGGCGAGGAGATTGTTACAGCCTATAAGCTCGTACGCGATTTGATGGTTTTCACCAACAAGCGCCTGATCCTGGTCGATAAGCAGGGCACCGGGGGCAAGCGCGAGTATCATACGATTCCTTATTCGCGTATCACGCAGTTTTCCAAAGAGAGCGCCGGTCTGCTCGATGCCGACGCCGAACTCAAGATCTGGGTTACCGGCCAGTCGACGCCGATTTCCAAGGAGTTTCGGAAAGACGACAGCGTCAATGAGATCTACCAGATCCTCAGCCAGGCCGTGTTGAATTAGCCGGTAGCGTGCTTGTCGCGCAACAATCCTGCCCTCGCCGCCTCCCTCATTATAAGGGAGGCGGCGTTGTTTTCCGCGATTCGCTCATCTACGCGATGTGCCGGATCCGCCCGACGCGCTATTGTAACAGCGTCCGCTGCACTGCGGCGCAACAAGGTGCGGCACCGCAGCGGCAGGCAATCGCAGTTTGAGCGAAAGGAATGACAGCAGTGTCTCTGATCAAAACCCGCCTTTTCAGCCGCCGCGGCTTTCTCGCCGCGACCACCACCCTGACGGTTTCGCTGGCCGCCTGTGCCGCTCCCGGCGCACAGCACTCCGCCTCAACCGAGTATGGCCAGCCGGAAGCGGCAGAGTTCGCTCCGGCGCAGATCAAAATCGCGGTGATGGCGCCCATCACCGGCGCCGCCGCTGCGGTTGGCGAACCGCAGCTCAACTTCGCCCGTATGGCCGTCGAGGATTTCAACCGCGAGCACGGGATGAATATCGAACTGGTCGAGGGCGATACCGAGCTTGATCCGGCCAGAGCCAGCACGCTTGCCCAGCGCCTGATCGAAGATGAAGCGGTGCTGGCCGAAATCGTCGCGACCCGGCAGAACAGCAGCCTGCTTGGCATCCCCATCGCCTTCGATGCCCAGGGCGACATCGAGAACGCCAGTTTCTTCGTCTACCAGGTTCAGAACGGCGCCTTCGCACCCACCGGAGGAGACACACCAATGGATCTATTCCTCACCCAGTTGCCCCAGCAGATTGCCAATGGCCTGAGCCTGGGGGCGGTGTATGCGCTGGTCGCGCTGGGCTATGCGCTGGTCTACGGGGTGCTGCGCCTGCTCAATTTTGCCCACGGCGATGTCTTTATGGTCGGTGCCTTCGTCGGCTACGCGCTGCACCTGCCATTGGCGCAGGAGGCCGGGCTGCCCGGCTGGCTGGCCCTGCTGCTGATGCTGCCGGCAACGATGCTGACCTGCGGGCTGCTGGGGATGCTGATTGAGCGACTGGCCTATCGCCCGCGTTAACACGCGAATGCGAAAATCGCCTCCGTCATAGAGTGCAAACTCATCGTTTGGGATGGTGATGCTTTCTAAAGCGGGAATTCCACCTTCGCCAACCGCTGTGTCGCCAACGAAGTTGAGTTTAGCACCTACCAGCCTGGGTCCCGAATCATAGGGGGTTGCGTCCGTTTCCCAAAACAGACCGCGTGCATTGACCTCTTGCCCGCCGGGACCCACAAGGATTAAATCACCAACAACATCAAGCCGAACAGGGAAGATAGCGCCTTCGTCGCTGGCAGATAGACAGTTGGCAAATTCCCCATAAAGAACAACCGTATTACGTTCATTCAGTTCCCAATTCGGGAACATTGTAAATCCTGTGAGAACGCCACGTTCGCCATTGCTCAAAGTATACTGGAAGTCTTCGAGGTCAATTGTCTCGGTGGCGATGGGCCAACTAAACACAATCGGCAATGCGTCTGCATGATCGGGACTGCCTGTGCCAACAATTCGCATCGAAGCCGGCGTGGTGGCAGCCGTCCGGGCTCCAGCATCTAGTTCTTCGCCATTGGTACAGGTTGCCGTGCTAATCCAACTAGCGCCAGCTTCTCGTGCCGCTTCTTCGGTATAATCTGCGATGCCAATGATGCCCTCAAAACCTAAACCAGCAGATAGAATCATCGGTTCTTCATTCCAATAATCAGCCCCAGCCAACCGACCATCGAGCATTTGAGCGATAGGACCGATTACCAGATCGTTCTGTTCACCGGCGAGTGGGACCATCGCAACCAGAATAAGCGTTGCTGGGATGGTCGCCCACCAACGTAGGTACAAGGGACGTTGCGCATTGGGGCTTACTGCATGTGCCTGTGACCATGCCGCCTGGGTCAGCAGCAACAGCAGAAGGACACTCACGCCGACAAAGACGAGCATTGGCACGAGATAGCCATGTAAGGCCGACTCAACCGCATTGAGGATGATCACGGCAGCAACCGCCAACCCCAGCAGCAGCGGCTGATACGCTTTGACCAGATTCAGCAAGACAATCGCTGCGGCGACGAGCCCAACGATGTTTCCGGCAATCCGCAGCGGCTCGACCATGTTCACGACGATGTGAACCACGATGTCCAGGATGTTCCACAGGATCAGGAGAATCGGTACCCACGGAATCTTGCGTGCTGTTGGTTGGGTTTCCATTGTTGGCTCCTGTTCGCAAGGTGACGTTATTCGTCGATCAGGGTTGGGCAACTGCGCGTAAGACCATCAAAGGCACTGACTTCTTCCCGGCACTCCCAGATCAAGTCAAACCCGGCTTTGGGCGTCAGGTCGATCGCACCCGCCTCAAGGTCGATGTTGGTCGGCTGAAAGCGGCGAACCTGATAGATGATCGGATCTTTCTCCAGCAGCGGCGTGCGGATGTTGAAGAAGTTACGTTCGATCTCGCCGATGCCGGCTATCTTCATCGACAGATCATCTTCCAACACCTCGCCCTCAACCCAGATGCAGTTGTCGTAGGTGCGTGCGAATAACTCGCAGTTGTTATAGCCCTCGCCGCCCAGGATCCAGGCGTGCTTCACCCACCAGGAACCAGTTCCATCGCTTTCGAGCAACTCCTGCCCGCTGCCGTTGAGGTACACCGCATTCGGATGATAGCAGGCGGTTTCGCCGTCCGACAGTTCCGTGCATTCACCGGGTCCAACCTGAGGCGGCGCGATGATCTGGCGCCTGACGAGACCCTGAGCGTACACCCGCACCTCGTTGGTAGCGGCATCAATGTGCATATCATTCACATTCAAGATGACGACGCCTTCCGGCGACTCGATTTCGGTGACCCAATAGGCATCGTGGTAGGTCAACGGCGAGCAAACGCGCTCGCGGGCGCGTTCGACTTCGAGCAGCGATTGCTCGGTAAATGTCGGAGAGCCTGCCCGCATGTTCTCCAGCAGTGCGTCCATAGATCCATTGCAGCGTTCGGCGGGCGCGGTGGCAAGCTGAAGCAACTGGGTGTTCACCAGCGTTCGTGCCTCATCGCTCAACGCCGCATCCGTATCGATCGCGTTTATGGCACTGCATAGCCGGCGCCCGGCGTTGTCGTTCGCTGCGATCTGTTCGGCACACGCTTGCTCGCCGGCGTCCTGCGCGACCGGGGCGCAGCCGATACTCAGCAGCAGCACGACCAGAATCGGAAGTAGCCTGACCATACATTCTCCTTGCTTTCCGCTCGTTGATTGATGGTGGTTTTGGATGCGGTATACACTGCAACACCGTGTTTGGTTCCAGCCTATTCGAACCGGCTTGCGTGGGGGAGTGTCACCTGTCATGAATGCAAAGGGTGTCACCTGTCACTTCCGGCGGCCATCGGCCCTGGTACAATGGTTAGTGTGGAAGAATCAGCATTGAATACCCATCACCCTGCCTTGCGCACCAACCGGTGTCTCGAGAGCGGACTCGTGCACGCCTTTCGCATCGTCCTGGGACTGCGCCTGCTGCTCTGGGTATTGCTGACGGTATTCGCGGAGCAGCGGCCGATGCCGGTTGCATTTGAACTCCAAACCATCGCCGTTACCGTCTTGAGCGATAGTCTCCTGCTCTTCGTCCTCAGCTGGCCTTCCCTCCACCGAAAGATCGGACCACGCCAGTTCGGCTGGTTGCTTGCCATCAGCTCGGCGGCGCTGTTCTATGGGCACGCCAGTGCGCTGGCATCTCAGGAGCTGGCAGGCGCACTTCTGGTGAGTATCGTTTACTCACCCCATTCGATCTTCCTCAGTATGAATATTCTCTTTGTGGCCTGGCAGTATGATCTGCGGGCTGTGGTGCTCTATGGGAGCGTGGTGTTAGGAATGCTCCTGCTGCTGTTGTGGCAACCCGAATTGCTCGCTATCGATCGTTCGCTGATTGTTGCGCTTACGATTATTACGATATCGGTGGCCCTGATCACCATGCTGCTTCCTGGTTGGCTGATCTCGCATCTGATGAACCAACAGCGACAACAACAAGCAGCGCTGGCCAGAGCAGCCGAGGAGCAGGCCTGCACCAATCAGCAACTGGTTCACTATGCGGCGTCCCTGGAAGAGTTGACCATCAGCCGGGAGCGCAACCGCCTGGCGCGGGAACTCCACGATACCCTGGCTTTCAACGAGAGCGTTTTTGTCAGATGGGAGACTCCGCGCTCCGGCCCTCACCCCCCAACCCCCGCTCCCGTGCAGTCTGGCGCGACAGATACCTCCCATGAACCCCTAACCCTCGCCGGCGCCGGCCTGACAGGAGCG
>DAOTUJ010000114.1:0-18423 GCA_034437175.1 Chloroflexaceae bacterium
CTGGTTCCGTAGTTCTGCCGCTCATTCTCCGCTCCCCTGGTTCCCTAGTTCCCTGGTTCCGTAGTTCTGCCGCTCATTCTCCGCTCCCCTGGTTCCCTGGTTCCGTAGTTCTGCCGCTCATTCTCCGCTCCCCTGGTTCCCTAGTTCCCTGGTTCCGTAGTTCTGCCGCTCATTCTCCGCTCCCCTGGTTCCCTAGTTCCGTAGTTCCGTAGTTCCGTAGTTCCCTGGTTCATTGGTTCTTCCGCACCTCACTTGACGCTGCTGCCCATCTTCCCGATAATGCCCGGTAGAAAATCAATGATAAAGAAACAGAGGCAGCATGAAAGCAATACGTGTTCACGAAACCGGCGGACCGGAACAATTGCGCTATGAAGATGTGCCCGTACCCGAGCCCGGCGCAGAGCAGGTGCGGGTGAAAGTTGCCGCGATAGGCCTCAATTTCATCGATGTGTACCACCGCAGCGGGCTCTACCCGATGACGCCGCCCTTCACGCCCGGCTCGGAGATCGCCGGCACAGTCGAAGCGATCGGCACCGAGGTAAGCGGATTCGCGGTTGGCGAGCGGGTGGCCAGTGTGCGTGCAATTGGAGCCTACGCCGAATATGCGCTGGTACCGGCGGCAATGCTGGTCAAGGTGCCGGCGGGCATCGAATTGCAACCGGCCGCAGCAGCGATGCTGCAAGGCATGACTGCGCACTATCTGCTCTACAGTACCTACCCGCTCAAGGCCGGCGAAACGACATTGATCCACGCGGCTGCCGGCGGAGTCGGGCTGCTGCTGGTGCAACTGGCAAAGCAGATCGGCGCCCGCGTCATCGGCACGGTCGGCAATGCTGAGAAGGCCGCCCTGGCCCGCAAGGCCGGCGCCGACGAGGTTATTATTTACACCGAAGAAGACTTCGTCGCTGCAGTCAAGCGCATCACCGCCGAGCGCGGCGTCGATGTTGTTTACGACTCAGTCGGCCAGAGTACTTTCGAGGGCAGCCTGAATTGCCTGCGCCCGCGCGGTTACCTGGTGCTCTTCGGCCAGGCCAGCGGCCCGGTGCCGCCCTTCAATCTACAAGTGCTCAATGCTAAAGGCTCGCTCTTTGTGACGCGGCCTTCGCTGTTTCACTATGTCGCCGAGCGCGCCGAGCTCGATCAGCGCGCCGGCGACATTTTCAACAGGATCGGCGCCGGCACGCTGAAGCTGCATATCGACCGCAGTTTTCCGCTGGCCGAGGCCGCCGCAGCCCATCGCGCCCTGGAAGGCCGGCAGACGACCGGCAAAGTTCTGATCATTCCGGAGTAAGCACAGGCTATGCGACTGGTGATGAAATTTGGCGGCACCTCGGTCGGCAGTAGCGCGGCCATCCGCCAGGTAGTCAATATTGTCCGCGACATGGCCCGTGAACACCAGATCGTCGTGGTCGTGTCGGCAATGAACGCGCCCAACCTGCGCAGCACCGATTCGCTGATCGCCGCCGCCCGAGCCGCGGCCGCCGGCGACGGCACGGCCACCGCCGAGATTACGCCGCGCTTGCTCGATATGCATATACGCGTCGCCGCCGATCTGTCCGGCAGCGAGGAGTGCGCCGCACTGGAACCGGAACTGGCGACGATTTTCGGCTATCTCAACGCCCTCTCGCGCAGCATTGCGGTGCTGGGCGAACTGACGCCGCGGGCGCTCGATCTGTTCAGCGGCCAGGGCGAACGCTGCAACGCCCGCCTGATCGCCGCCGCCCTGCGCAGCGCCGGCATGGCTGCCGCAGCCATCGACGCTACCGAGTTGATTGTCACCAACGATCGCCACGGCGATGCCTCACCGCTGATGGAAGAAACCCGCCAGCAGAGCCGTGCTCGCCTGCTGCCGTTGCTCGAACAGGGCAGCGTACCGGTTGTCACCGGCTTCATCGGCGCAACCCGAGCCGGCGTGACGACGACGCTCGGACGCGGCGGTAGCGATTATTCGGCATCGATCCTCGGGGCGGCCCTCGATGCCGATGAAGTCTGGTTCTGGAAAGAAGTCGACGGGGTGATGTCGGCCAACCCCAAACTGGTGCCTGATGCTCAAAATCTGGCCACGCTCTCGTACATCGAGATGGCCGAGCTTTCCTACTACGGCGCGAATGTGCTGCACCCGCGCACGGTGTTGCCGCTGGTGCGTCGCGAGATCCCGATCCGCATTCGCAACACCTTCAACCCGCAACATCCCGGCACGCTGATCAGTGCCGGCAATGCCAACCCGAATACCCGCGCCGTCACGGCGATCAGCGATGTCAGCCTGATCACGGTGGGCGGGCCGGGCATGCTCGGGTTGACCGGCGTGGCCGCCCGGATCTTCGGCGCGGTCGCGCGGGCCGGCGCCAATACGCTCCTGATCAGCCAGGCCAGCAGCGAGCAGAGTGTCTGCCTGGTGGTGCCGCGCCGCGATGCCCAGGCTGCCGCCGCCGAACTGCGCCGCGAACTCGCGCACGACCTGTCCGACGAAGATGTCGATCATGTCGAGGTACGCGCGCCGGTGGTGATCATTGCGGTGGTCGGCTCGGGGATGCGGGGCACGCCCGGCATCGCCGGGCGGGTCTTCGGTGCGTTGGGGGCAGCCGGGATCAATGTAATTGCGATTGCACAGGGCAGCACTGAATACAATATCTCGCTGGTCGTTGCCGAAGATGACAGCAACCGGGCGGTTCAGGTTGTTCACCAGGCATTTGTTCAGTAGCCAGGAGCATTACTGATGAGCGATCAGTTCGTGATTCACCAGCAAGAGGTTGCAAGTACGACCAGCAGTACCCGCCGCGGCAATGCCGTCCACCTGGTCGTCTTGCACAGCGATCCACGCCCGGCCGCCACGGTGCTGGCCGAGTCTATGGCGCCGGATGCGACCCGGGCACCACACTACTACATCGACGCGCAGGGCCGCATCAGTGGCCTGGTGGCGGAGCAGCGGGCCGCCCACCACAGTGGCCTGGCCACCTGGGAAAACCGCCGACGCAATATCGATCTGATCAGCATCGGGGTGGTGCTGGAACACAGTTCGGGCGCACGGGTTGCGCTGCCGCAGCATATTTCGCTCTACTGGCTGGTGCAGCAACTCGGGCGGCGCCATGATGTTACCGACGAACATGTGCTGGCATGGGTGCCCGATATTCAGCGCCCGCACCATGGGCGGCTGATGCCGCTGCATCTGCCGCCGCCGGTGCTTGATCCGGCCGGCGATCGCGATGGCGGTATTTCCTTCGATTTGACAACCGATCCGCTCTGGGTGTTTCTGCAAAGCGAAACCTATCGCCAGCGTGGCGTACGCCTGAACGCGGGCTGGGCCTTCCACCAGCGCGCCAGCGCCAACCGGCTCGGCGCACCACTGGCAGCGGCCGCCCGCCCGCCGCTCAGCTTCGGCGGACGCCAGTATGGCTACCAGGTCTTCGGCAGCGATACGCTCTTCAACGAGAACCCGAAATGGGCCGAAGTACAGAGCCTCAATGCGCTACTCGCCGGTACCATGCCGACCGCCGGCCTGGCGTACGAATTGCTCGCCGCCAGCTACCAGGCCAGCGGCTCACCGCTCTTCAAAGACTGGGCCTTTCACCATGTTGCCGTGCGCGAGAAACTCGGTACGCCGCTCGGCAATGCCGGCGAAATCCCGGTCGGCAACCAGCGCGTCAATTTTCAGGTCTTTTCCGGCGATACGCTTTACACGCTGCTGGCCGAACCAGCCGAAAACACCGACTGGAGCGATGTGCGCCGGCTGAGCGCTACCGAGCCGGGTGATCTGGCCGACGCACTCTGGACGGAAACCTACAAGATCAGCGGCGCGCCCTACGACAAACATTCATTATTTCATCAGCACGCGCTGGAGGCAAAGATCGGCACGCCGCTGACGGCCCCGTACCAGGGCAAAGTCGGCGGCGTCAGCTTTACGCTGCAAGTCTTCGGGCGCGATACGCTCTATCACGACGAAAGCGGCCAGGTGCAACACCTGAGCAGCCTGGATCCCGGCATAGCTGCCGTGGAACTGAGCGCCGCCGCCCCGCCGCCGGCAGCAGCGCCGATCAGCGCCAATAGCTCACCGGACTGGCCGCCGCCGCCGAGCTTCGGCCTGCTGCCCAATACTGCCGCACGCCAGCAAACCTTCGGCGCCTTCCAGTTCGTCCACGAACCGGTCGCCGGCAATCCCGAGAATATTCGCATCACCGATGGCTGGCAGCAGCATAATATCGTGCCGGTCACCATTCCGCAGTTGATCGGGGTACGCGGGGCGCCGCGCAATGGTGTAGTGCTTTTCCACCGGCTGGCCGCAAAGCAACTCGCAGCAATGTGGGCCGCCTGGGAGGCCGCCGGCCTGATCGACCGGGTGCTGGTCTGGGCCGGTAGCTTTGTGCCCCGCTTCATTCGCGGCAGCCGCAGCGAGTTGAGTAACCATGCTTTTGGTACGGCCTTCGACATCAATGTGCGCTGGAATGGCCTGGGCGCGCAACCGGCGCTGGTCGGCCAGCAAGGCTGTGTGCGCGAACTGGTGCCGATTGCGAATGAGCACGGCTTCTACTGGGGCGGCCATTTTCGCGGGCGACCGGACGGCATGCATTTTGAAGTTGCCGAGTTGCGTTCATGAACGAGCCGGCGGATCAGACGGCTTTGCTGCGGGCGCTGCGGGCGCTACGCTGGCCATTGGCCGGTGCGGTCGGCCTGGCTTTCGCGCTGGCCCGCATCGCCGAAGGCATTTTTCTGCTGCGGCTGGCCGGCACTGAGGAAACCTCACTCTTCAGCATCGTTGATGCGCTGGTCTGGGGGGTGCTGGCCGCCACGGCCGTCTGGATGGTACTGAACTGGGCGGCGCGCCAGGAACAGCGTTACCGGGCTGCCGAAGCCAGTATGCTGGCGGCACTGCGCGAGAGCAATACCAATCTCGAATTGCTCAACGAGATCAACCAGCGCCTGGTGACCCGCGCCACGCTCGACGAGATCCTCGATTATGCGATTCGCCTGCCGGCACGCCTGGTTGGTGCCAGCGCCGCAGTGCTGGTGCTGCGCGACGATGAGAGCGGCAACGGCCTGATGACTCGCAGTACCGGTTTGCACACCGAAGAACTGGCGGTGTTGCGATCGGCCTTTGGGATTGGTACAAGCCCGGAGGCCGGCGAACCGCAGTTGCTCTCGCAGCTGCCCGGCAAAAGCGTGCGCTACCAGGGCTGCGTGCTCATTCCACTGGTCGAACCGGCCCGCGCCGGCAGCGTCTTGCCGGCGCTGGGCTGGATCGAAGCCTATGTGCAACCCGAACAGCAAGAAAAACCGGTACCCGGCCTGGAACGCAGTGCCGCCGGCAACCTGATCTTGCCGCGGCGCACGCACAATTTGCTGGTGACGGTGGCCGGCGAACTGGCCGAGTCGGTGATCAATTATCGCCGCCGGGCGCGTGAGGTTGCCAATCTTGCCGCGCTCGAACAGGCCATCACCGGCGAACGTACCCGCATCGCCCGCGACCTGCACGACGGCATCGCACAGAGCCTGGCCTTTATGCGGATGCGCGTTGACCTCTGGGAAGACTGGTTGGATCAGGACCCTGAGCAGTTGCGCCCGGAATTTGCCCGCCTGAAGGCCAATTTGCGCACTCAGATCGACGAGTTGCGGCGGGCGATTTTTGCGCTGCGCCCGCTGGAACTGAGCCAACTCGGGTTTGAAGGCGCGCTGCGCCGCTTCGTCACCGATTTTGCCAATGAACAGGGCTGGGATTTTGAACTGGAACTGGACGAGTTGCCGCCGGCGATCCCGCCGCCGCTGGAACTGACCGCATTTCGGGTGGTGCAGGAATCGCTCAACAATAGCGCCAAACACGCCGGCGCCACCCACATCAGCGTCACCCTGCGCAGCGTCGACGACGGCCTGCAAATCGTCGTGCGCGACAACGGCCAGGGTTTCGACCCGGGTGCCGTACCCGACATGCCCGGCGGCCACCTCGGCCTGCGCCAGATGCGCGAGCGCGCCGCCGCCCTCGACGGCCACCTGACGCTGATCTCGCGTCCCGGCGAAGGCACCGAACTGCGGGTCTGGGTGCCGACCGTGTATGCGTCACAGGAGACGGTGAGTGCATCGTGAGAATCGTTTGTACCAGTTTAAACTTGCCAACATTGCTGCAATTCTGATAGACTAATGATCCTATGGATACTATGACTTACGCGCATATCACGCTTTCTCCCGAGGCTGTTCCCTACATCTCCGATACCCAGACCAGGGTTGAAGAAGTTGTATTGGATCACCTTGCCCATCACTGGGACGCTGAAGAAATCCAGCGGCAGCATCCTCAGCTTACGCTCGGGCAGATTTACAGTGCCCTGGCGTATTACTACGATCATCGAGAAGAACTCGATCGTGCTATTCAGACCAGTCTCGATGAAGTAGCAGAAATCCGCGCCAGTCTCGGAATGTCGGTGATACATCGCAAATTAAAGGCGCAGGATCGCTTGCCTTGAGCCTTCAGTTTTTCATGGATCATCATGTTCCAGCGTCAATCACGACAGAGCTTCGCCGCCGTGGCATCGATGTTCTGACGGCCCAGGAAGATGGCTCTGATCAACTTGTTGATGATCTGCTTCTGGATCGAGCGGGAACGCTTAATCGCGTGCTATTTAGTCAGGATCGCGACCTGCTGAGGATAGCGAATGAAAGGTTCAAGGCAGGACAAGATTTTGCCGGCGTGATTTATGCACACCAACTGCATATAACAATTGGCCAGGCCATCCGCGACCTCGAACTGATTGCTCAAGTCCTTGCTCCTGATGATATGCAAAATCAGATCGTGTTTCTGCCGCTTTAGCTCTTCCGCCGCGCCGCGGCGATGATCTGCTGCAAATACTGCTGCCAGTTCTGCTGATTGGCCCGCGTAATCGTCCGTACCCGCTCGATATCGCCGCTCTCGCCGGCTTCGTAGGCCACCGCCAGCGACTCCTGGAAGGTGCGCGCCAGGTCGGCCACCGCCCGCCGCAGTTCGGCATTGACTTCACGTTGTTTATCGAGCTCGCGCTTGAGCCATTCGTTCAAGCGCTGCTGCTCTTCCAGCTGCGCTTGCAAATCTGCTTGCATTTTTCATCCCTGATGATAAGCATCGCCATAAAATATATTGTAACAAAAATGGTGTATACCAAAAACGCGGCGCGCTGAAGCGTCGCCGCGTTTTTGGTATACACCATTTTGCTACTATTGTTGATGAATTTGCGTCTCCGGTCGGAAGGCAGCCCAGGAGAACCAGAAGTGGTTGTTGGCGACGACCGGCTGCAGTTCCTCACCGGCCAGCGGCCCGCTCAGCGCCTGGCCCAGCAGGTTCCACTCGCTGCCGGTTTCCACGTCGGTGATGCGCGTGCCATCCTGCTCGAAGCTCAGCAACTGATCGCCGACCTGCCGGTCATAGGCGATGGCGGCGCCGACATCGCGGCCCGCCGCAATGTCGGCAGTGTCCAGCGCCGAAGCCGTGCCTGCCGCCCAGAAGACCACAATCGGCGTGCCGCCAACCTCGTCGTTGATTACCGGTGTCGCTTCAAGCACCTGGTAGGGATAGGCAACCGCCTCACCGTTCAGGTCGACGGTCAGCACCCGTGCGACCGGCGGCAATTCACCGGGCGTCGCCGGCCCCTGGTAGAGGAAGGGCGAACTGTCGACATCATCGTAGCCGGTGTAGGGATTTTGGCCGTAGGAACGGCTAAAACCGGTTTCGCGTGAGAGCACCCGGCCATCGGGATGGCCGGCCTTGAAATCCTGCCAGGCAATGATGGCAGCCGGCACAAATTCCAGCCTCTCACCGGCATACTGGCCGGCAATTGCCGCACCATTTCCCTGTTGCCACCAGGTCTCGGTCTGGCGATCGTACATTATCAGGTTGCTGAAGCGCAGCCGCCCGGTCGTGCCGAAATCCAGCACCTGACCGGCGAATTCGCGTTCAAAGGCAATCGCCGTATTGCAGAGCGGGCAGAACGTCACCGCCACCGGCGTGCCGCCAACCTCGTCGTTGACAATCTCGTGCCAGGTCAAAATTTGCAACGGGTAGGCTCGTGCGTCGCCATTGATCTCGACGAAGATGACCGGTTCCGGCGGCGTCAGCCACTCGTCGGCATCCGCAACACTGGTAAAACTCGGGCTATCGATGGAGGGAATGCCGTCTTTGGGCGGTCCGCCCGAAAGGATTTCATCGTAGGGCACGGTATGCCGGCTAAAATCGGTGGAAAACTGGCTGCTGCCGACCGGCGGATCACCGGGCGGTAGCAATTCAGCTTCACCGGCGTCGGGTTCCGGTTCGGTAGTCGCTGCCGGCGCAGCAGTGGCCACCGCGGGCACTGCGGCACCCGGCTCGCCGGAAGCGCCGGCGCCACCGCAGGCTGCGAGCAGCAAACTTGCCATAATCACATACAATATGGATAGACGTAACATCGGAAACTCCGTTTCAGTAGAATCTGGTACTCGTCACAGCACGATCATCGGCCATCAGGTCGCATAATTCTGGAAGATTGGTTACAAAAGAGCATGCATGCATAGTTCTGCTGCGGCGCGCAGCAGAACTATGCCTACAACTCCTCTACCGGAGATTCTTATGGAACAGCAAGCATTTCCTGCCGATTTTCTCTGGGGCACGGCAACGGCAGCCTACCAGATCGAGGGCGCCTGGAACGTCGATGGGCGCGGCGAATCGATCTGGGATCGCTTTGCCCATACGCCCGGCACCGTCGAAGACGGCAGCAACGGCGATGTCGCCTGCGACCACTACCATCGCTGGCCGCAAGACATTGCACTGATGCGCGAACTGGGCATTCCCGCCTACCGCTTCTCGATTGCCTGGACACGCATTGTGCCCGCCGGGCGCGGCAGCGTCAACCAGGCCGGGCTGGATTTTTACCAGCGCCTGGTCGACGGCCTGCTCGAAGCCGGTATCACGCCCTGTGCCACGCTCTACCACTGGGATCTGCCGCAAGCACTGCAAGACCAGGGCGGCTGGGCAAACCGGGCCACCGCTGAGGCTTTCGCGGAGTACGCCGATGTCGTCGTGCGCCACCTCGGCGACCGGGTGAAGTTCTGGATCACCCACAACGAGCCCTTTTGCGCCGCCATGCTCGGCCACCAGATCGGCGAACACGCACCCGGCATCAAAGACTGGACGACGGCGATCCGGGCGGCGCATCATCTGCTGCTCTCGCACGGCCTGGCCATGCCGGTGTTGCGCGCCGGCAGCCCCACCGCCGAAATCGGCATCACGTTGAATTTCAGCGCGGCCATGCCTGCCTCCGACAGCCAGGCCGACCGCGAGGCGACCCGGCTCTACGACGGGTATTTCAATCGCTGGTTTATTGACCCGGTCTGCGGGCGCTATTAT
Organism: Chloroflexaceae bacterium; assembly: GCA_034437175.1. Lineage (GTDB taxonomy): Bacteria > Chloroflexota > Chloroflexia > Chloroflexales > Chloroflexaceae > DAOTUJ01. The sequence goes on from DAOTUJ010000114.1 coordinate 9,332, forward strand.
CCGGCCGATATGCAGGCGGCCTATGCTTTCGCCGGTTTCCTGCCCGAAGGCATGCCCTGGGTACAGGCCGGCGACATGGAAATCATCGCGACACCGATTGATTTCCTGGGCGTCAATTATTACACCCGCGACCTGGTACGGGCCGGAGAGAACGGCAGCCTGCCGACAACTGCGCCCGGCGATCCGCCCGAGCAGCGCACCGATATGGGCTGGGACATTTACCCACAGGGGCTGTACGAACTGCTCTGCCGGCTGCATTTCGGCTATAAACTGCCGAAATTGTACATCACCGAGAACGGTGTCAGCTATGGCGACGGCCCGGGCGCCGACGGGCAGGTGCACGACGAGCGGCGGATCGCCTATTTGCGCACGCACTTTGCGGCTGCCCAGCGCGCCATCGCGGCCGGCGTGCCGTTGGCCGGCTACTTCGTCTGGTCGCTGCTCGACAACTTCGAGTGGGCGCGCGGCTACACCCAGCGCTTCGGCCTGGTCTACGTTGATTACGAGGATCAGCGCCGGATCGCCAAGGACAGCGCGCACTGGTATAGCCGGGTAATCGCCGAGAATCGCGTAATCGATTAGCGAGGAGGATCTATGACTCGCACTGAAGTAGAGACCGAAGTACTTACACTCTTGCAGAAGTTGCCACTGGCACAGCAGTACTCAGTGATTGCGTTTATGCGGGCACTCCTGGTACCAACCGGCACACCCGGACAGCAACTCCTACCATTTGCCGGCAAAATTGATCATAATGACTTGCAAGCAATGAGCGCTGCCATCGAGAAAGATTGCGAGCAGGTACATCCAGATGAGTGGTAGTGTACTGCTTGACACCAGCATCGTCATCGAACTTTTCGCCAACAATCCGGCAGTAATGCAAAATTTGGCTGCGACAAGTCAGATCTTTCTGCCGAGTATTGTGCTTGGCGAACTCTATTATGGCGCCTTTCAATCGCAGAAAGTTAAAGAAAACTCTGAGCAAATTGTGCATTTTGCTGCACAAAACACCATACTGGGTTGCGACGACAATACAGCTCACTTCTATGCATTCATCAAAAATAATCTGCGGCTCAAGGGCAAACCAGTCCCAGAAAATGACATCTGGATTGCGGCAATTGCTATGCAGTATTCGCTTGCACTGGCTACACGCGATAACCATTTCGCAGAAATCGATGGCTTGCAAATATTGAAATGGTAAATGCCTGCGAGAGTCAGCAAATACAAGGAATCACCTATGTACATCCTCGACAATATCCCCATCTGGGGCGAGCACGATGATGCGACCATCGGCCAGATCAAGCGCTGCGCCGCCGACCCCGCGGCAGCCGGCGCAGCATTGATGGCCGACGGCCACAAGGGCTATTCTATGCCCATTGGCGGCGTGATCGCCTATCGTGATACCATCAGTCCCAGTGGTGTCGGCTACGACATTTCCTGCGGCCTGAAAGGCGTGCGTACCGACATCCGCGCCGACGATATGCGCAAAGATATTCAAAAGATCATGGATCAGGTGGCCCGCACGGTGGTCTTCGGCGTCGGCCAGACCAGTGGGCGCGCCGCGAACCACGAGCTCTTCGATAACCCGACATGGCAGGATGTGCCGCAGTTGCAGCAGCTGAAGAAGCTGGCCCGCGAGCAACTCGGTACGGTCGGCAGTGGCAATCATTTTGTCGATATTTTCGAAGACGAGCAGGGCCAGGTCTGGGTGGGCACCCATTTCGGCAGTCGTGGCTTCGGCCACCGCACCGCCAGCGGCTTCCTCAACCTGGCCCACGGGCGGCAATTTGACGATAAAGCGCCCGGCGAGCATATGGATCAGCCGGCGACGGTGCTCTCGATGCAGACCGACCTGGGCCAGGCCTACTGGCAGGCCATGCTACTGGCCGGTCGTTACGCCTATGCCGGGCGCGACTTCGTGATCCGGCAGGTGCTCGACATCCTCGGCGCGCAGACACTGGAAGAAGTCCACAACCACCACAATTTCGCCTGGCGCGAAACCCACAACGGCGAAGAACTCTACGTCGTGCGCAAAGGCGCCACCCCGGCCTGGCCCGGCCAGCGCGGCATGGTCGGCGGCTCAATGGGCGATATCAGCGTGATCATCGAGGGCGTCGACAGCGAAGAGAGCCGGCGAGCGCTCTACAGCACCGTCCACGGCGCCGGCCGGTTGATGAGCCGCACCCGTGCGGCGGGCAAAAAGCGCTGGGTACGCGAACAGGGCAAACGGGTGCAAAAAGTCGTCAAAGAAGGCGAAATCAGCCGCCGGATGATGCTGGACTGGTTGAAGCCCATGGGCGTCGAGTTGCGCGGCGCCGGCACCGACGAGAGCCCGCACGTTTACCGGCGGCTGAACGACGTGCTGGCGCGGCATGCCGGGTCGATCCGGGTGCTGCATACGCTGCGCCCGCTGGGTGTGGCAATGGCGCCGGAAGATACTGTTGATCCCTATAAAGATTAGGTTCGCATGGTGATATGCGGCTAAGCCGCATATCACCATAAGGAAGAAACCTTCTTTTGCTCTGGTTTTGGCAGCTTCGCTGCCAAAACCAGAGCAATTAAAGCGGTTTTCCGCCCTGCCGGAGGCGAAAAAGGTGGTTCTTTCCTCGCTGCCGTGGGCGAAAAAGCCATTGCAGCTTGAGCAAACGCGGTCACCGCGTTCAGGCCGGGATCGCCTCCGGCAGGGCGGAAGGAAACTTCCGCCACGCTGGAGGCGAAAAGAAGAGGAGAAGAGATGCGAACACAGCTACATTCCTGGCTGCAGGATCTGCCGATGGCAGATCCTATCGAGCGTGAGCAGGCCGTCCTGGTGCAGTATTTTCTGCTGGGGGCAGCCTTCATCAGCGTAGTAGGCCTGTTTATCGTCGTATTTATCGGCGGTGGCGCCTATAACCTCATCGCCGGACCAATCGCCGCAGCGCTGGCAGCCGGCAGCTCGCTGGCCGGGTTCCGGCTGGTGCGCCGGGGCCGGCTTTCAAGTGCTGTGCTCATTGTAACCATCAGTTTTACTCTGGCCCTGACGCTCTTGCTGGTCGGTTGGGGTGTAACTGGCGGTCGTAATCTATTGATCGGGTATGTGCTGCCGGTTATGCTGGCCGGCCTGTTGCTTGGCCGCGGCGGTGCTCTGCTGCTGGTGATAATCAGCCTGGTGCTGGTAATCGGCGTGGCGGTGCTGGAAGTGCTGAACGTCCCGCTGGTCGCCAGCTCGCCGCCGGTCGGCAATGAGTTATTGCGCACGCTCAGCGCCTTCGTCCCGATTATACTGGTGGTCGGCTTCTTCTTCGATACATTCAGCGCCAGTTTGCGCCGGGCACTTGAAGCCGCCCGCCGGCGCGAACAGGAATTGCAGCAGGCCCGCGACAGTCTGGAACATCTCGTTGCCGAACGTACCGCCTCGCTCCAGCAGGCTCTGCAAAGTGTCGAGGAACGCGAGGCCCGTTTGCACCAGACCATCGAAGAATTGCAAAACAGCCGGCAGACGATTGAACAACTCAGTGCGCCGCTCATCCCGGTGCTGCCCGGCGTCCTGGTAGCTCCGCTGGTCGGCGCATTGGGCGGCGAACGGGCGGCGCAATTCACCGGCAATCTGCTACGTACCGTCGAGACGCAGTCCATCCGGCGGGTGATTTTCGATGTCACTGGTATGCCGGTACTCGATACGCAGGTAGCCCGGATCCTGTTGCAGGCTGCCGCCGCCGTGCAACTGCTCGGTGCCCGCTCGCTGCTCGTGGGCGTGCGCCCGGAGCTCGCCCAGACCCTGGTGGCCCTCGGCCAGGACATGGGCGGCCTGCAAACCTATCAAACCTTGCAGGAAGCCATCGGCGCCCTGCTCCCGGCAAGCAACGGCGCCCTGCACCCGTTGTAAAATGCATTGAAACGAAAAAGTGTTATCCTCCGCCTGGCCGGAGGCGCAAAAGCCTATTGCGGCAAGCAAAACAAAAGGAACCCCTATGAGCGACAAACCATTTCAGGATTACTACCCGGACGAGTTGAGCTACTGCTACGGCTGCGGCCGCCACAACAAAGACGGCCTGCAAATCAAGAGCTACTGGGACGGCGACGATGCGGTGGCCACCTACACGCCGCGCGAGTCGCATACCGCGATTCCCGGCTTCGTCTACGGCGGCCTGATCGCCTCATTGATCGACTGCCACTCGACTGGCACTGCCGCCGCAGCGGCCTATCGAGCTGAGGGTCGCGCCATGGACACACTGCCCGCACACCGCTTTGTCACCGGCTCGCTCAAAGTCGATTATCTGCGCCCGACGCCGCTGGGCGTGCCGCTCGAAATCCGCGCCACCGTCCACGAACGCAACGAGCGCAAAGCGATTATTTTCTCGACGCTCTCGGCCAACGGCGAAGTCTGCGCCCGCGGCGAGGTCGTGGCGGTGCGGATGCCGGAAACAATGAAAGCGAAATAGTAGAGGAATAAGTCGGTTTCTATTATTGTTCGCGGCTACGCCGCGAACAATAATAGAAACCGACTTATTCCTCTACTACAATGCATCTGAAAAGTATTCGCAATGAAAAAGAGGAGTTCCTGTTGATCCCCGAAAAATTCCGCGATCTTTTGGAAACAACTGCGCTGATTCATGTGGCAACCATCGGGCCAAAGGGCGAGCCGCAGAACAACCCGGTCTGGTTTGATTGGGATGGCCGGCATATTCTGATCAGCCAGACCAAGACGCGCCAGAAGTACCGCAACGTACAGCGCGACCCACGCGTTGCCTGCGCCATCGTCGACCCGAACAATCCCTACCGCTATCTCGAAGTACGCGGCAAAGTCGTACGCGTCGACGAAGATCCCGACAAGGCCTTCATCAACAAAATGGCCAAAAAATACCTCGGCCTCGACGAATACCCCTACAACCAGCCCGGCGATGAACGGATTATTCTTGTTGTTGAGCCGGAGCATACTACCTCGATGGGCTAATAGGCTTTTCCAAACAGACCCAGATCGGGCTGGTATTCAACAGAGTACCAGCCCGATCTGGGTCTCTAACTACCCCCCCACCGTGTCAATGCAGGAGCATTGAATGGAATCCCTCACGACTCTCTCGGTCACGGAAATGGCTCGGCGCATTCAGGCTCGCCAGCTTTTGCCGGTCGACCTTGTCGAGGCACATATTGCGCGCATCGAAGCCATCAATCCCGCCATCAACGCCCTGGTCGTGCCGAATTTTGCTGAAGCACGCCGACAGGCCGTTCAGGCAACTGCCGAACTTGACAGCGGCACTGTTCGCAGCCCATTGCAGGGCATACCATTTACCGTTAAGGACGGCTATGATGTTGCCGGCCTGCCGAACGCCTGCGGCCTGCTTTCGCGGGCCGGCCACCTGGCGAGCAGCGATTCGCCGCTAGTGAGCCGGATGCACGCAGCGGGCGCGATCCTACTCGGCAAAACCAATGTCCCCGACAACTGTAGCGATCTAGATACGACCAACCTGCTGTTTGGCCCGACTCGCAATCCCTGGGATCAGGGTCGTTCGGCGGGCGGATCGAGTGGCGGCGAGGCGGCGATCATTGCGGCGGGCGGTTCACCGCTGGGGCTGGGCTCGGACATCGGCGGCAGCATCCGGCTGCCGGCCCATTTCACCGGCATCGTCGGGCTGAAACCGACCAGCTTTGCTTTGCCGGTCGAAAATTTCTGGCCCCCCCTGCGCGGCCGGCTCAACGACCTGGTAGCCCTCGGGCCGATGGCGCGGCATGTCGAAGATGTTGCGCTGGCCTTCGCCGTGCTGCGCGGCGAAAACCCGCAGCCGCTCGACCCGCAGCTCCTGCGCGGCGAGCGCGTCGCCGGCTGGCACAGCGATGGCATAGTGCCGAGCAGTGCTGCGGTACGCGGCGCGGTGACAGCGGCCATCGCGGCGCTCAAAGCCGCCGGGATGCAGGCAGTGGCCGGTGCGCCCGCCGGCCGCCGGCTGGCCGGGCTGGGCTGGGCGGCTTACAACCGCGCCGCCGAACGCCAGGCCTGGGCTGAGGGTTTCGGCAATGGTGAAGCCTGGTCGCCCGGCGGGGAGTTGCTGCGGGCCTGGCGTGGCTGGGCCCGCATCTCGCCAGGCCCGCTCCTCATGTGGCTGATCAGCTCCTACAGCTCGCGGGCGGCCATCGCGAGCGGCATCGACGGCGCGCGCTGGCGGGCCGATCTGCGCGCGCAACTGGTCGACCTGATCGGCGAACGCGGCATCGCGGTGTGCCCGGTATTCCCCTTTGCCGCACCGCGCCTGGGCTGGACCGTACGCTGGCTGGCGATTGCCACCTTGAGCAGCTTCACCACCTGGGTCAACCTGGCCGGCCTGCCGGCCCTCAGCGTGCCACTGGGCCGTTCGCGGCACAATGGGCTACCACTGGGCGTGCAACTGGTCGGCGCACCGGGCGCAGAGCAGATCTTGCTGGCGGCCGGCCTGGTGATCGAGCGCGCCGTAGCAGAGACGGCCGGCGCATCTCGTGAAAGATAATGGGGAGTTCGATTGATGTTTGACGGCTATGCCGTCAAACATCAATCGAACTCCCCATTGGCTGTTACGATCTGGTATTATCGCTGGATAAGCGGCAAATAGACCTGGTATACAGTGTCGGACGGGCTATCGCCGCGGTCATTGTCCTGAATGGTCACCGTTACTGCTCCGATAGGAATGGCATTGTATGTGCTATCGGCGCTCGCAGCATCGTGGCTGATCATGCCGCTCCGGAGCACTTCAAGCAGTGTGTCATTTGCTGCCGAGACCGTTACCGATTGAGGAATATTCCAGTTTGCCGGTGTAAAGGTCAGGCTGCTAATATTGGTGTTGAGGGAGGCATCGGCGCTGATGTTGATTGTTACATCGGCGGCTGGCCGGCTATCCAGCACCAGGCGGTACATCGCACTGTTGCCGCCTTGCGTCACCGTCAGCGCGGGCGGATCGACAGTGATGCCGGCGACATCGTCGTTCCGGATGGTCAACTGGATGCTTGCCGGCGCCGTAATCGTGGCCGTGTCCGGGGCGGTAGGATTGGTCAGGCTCACCGTCACGGTTTCGTCGGGCTCGACCAGGCCATCATCCTGTACCTGGAGCGCAAATACTGCCTCAGGGGTATCTGCCGCAAACGTGAGCCGGCCGCTAGCCGGGTCGAAGCCGGCCCCGCTGCTATCCAGCCCAAAAAGGTAGTCGTTGCCCAGGGTCGCATCCCCGCCGAGGATCAGGTCAACGCTGCCGGGCGCGCCAATCGCTCCGCTGCGCGCAACTGTAACCAGGACGGGGTTGTTCTCGCTGCCTTCGGCAATCTCGGCATTTTCCACATTGATGCTATAGGCTATCGCAGCCGCACCCACTTCCACTGCACCGATATCGACGATGTCGTTCACAATCCGGGCAAAGCCACGTTGTCCGCTGTTCAGCATATCATTGCTGTTGATAATGCCGTCGCCATTCGTATCTACCAGCGGAATTGTACCATTAACAAACTGGTTATCACCATTGTCAATCGCAGCTGAGCCCGGCATAGGCAAATGGGTGAAGGTGGGGCCACCATTGTCTTGCAGTGGGCCGAGTTGCGGGTCATCGGTCACCACGCCCAATCGGCCGAGCAGCGAGCCATCCGTTACAATATTGCGACCCTGCGCACTGAAGATGTCTCCAGTATCGACGACATCAGCACCGGTAAGCTGGTTACCAATAATGGTATTGACTATCGTGGCTGTGCCGCGATCAATATTGCGGATGCCGCCGGCGGCGCCGGCAGTGCCGGCGCGAATACCGCTGCCGCCATTGCCGCTCTGATTGCCGACAATCGTGCTGTGGACAATCGTCAACTCGCCTGCATCATCATTGAAGCCGATATTGTAGATACCGGCGCCATCGCCGCCGTCGCCGCCAAAAGTGTTGGCACTGCCGCCATTGCCGGTCTGGTTGCCGGAGATCGTGCTGTTGATAATGGTCGCTGTGCCCTCATTGTAGACACCACCACCGTGGCCGCCGCCGCCGCCAAAACTGTCGGCGCTGCCGCCATTGCCGGTCTGGTTACCGGAGATCGTGCTATTGATGATCGTGACAATGCTGTCGCGTCGACTACGATCCTCGTTGGCAATGCCACCGCCGTAACCACCATCACCAGCAAAACTGTCAGCATCGCCGCCATTGCCGGTCCGGTTGCCAGCAAGCGTACTATTGACAATAGTCAGGCGACCGTCCTGATTGGCAATGCCGCCGCCATTGCTGCCGGATGTGCCGCTACTGCCGGTCTGGTTATCGGTGATGCTGCTGTTGCGCAGGGTGACAATGCCTTCCTCGTTGTATATCCCACCGCCGCTCCCACTTTGACCACCGCGACTACTGCTGCTGCCGCTGCCGCCGTTGCCGGTCCGGTTGCTATTGAGCATACTCTGCTCAAGGGTGACGATGCCCACGTTATAGATGCCGCCGCCTCGCCCACCACTGCCGCCGCTTCTACTGCTGCTGCCGCCATTGCCGGTTCGATTGCTGCTGATTGCACTATTGCCGATAATCCGCAAGGTACCGCTATTATAGATGCCGCCACCATGGCCGCCATTGCCGGCAATATCGCCATCGCGACCATTGCTGCTCTGGTTGTCGCTCACTGTACTGTTGATCAGAGTCAATACGGCATCATCATTCCAGATACCGCCGCCATGACCCGGCGCACGGCCATTGCGAATCGTCAGACTCTCAAAAGTTACGACAACCCCGGCGCCGCTAACGGTGAAAATGCGGAAATCACCGGCGCTGTCGCTGCGTTCAATGATCACGCCGGTACCGCCGTCGATGGTCAGGTTGCTGGTGATCTGCAGTTCATCGATAGTCAGCGTCACCCTGCTAACCGCGGCGTCGAAGCCGATCCGGTCGCCGCCGGCGGCGGCGGCAATGGCCTCGCGCAGCGAACAGTCGTCATCACAGACGCCGTCATTGCTATCGGTTTCGCGGGTCACAATCAGCGTAGACTGAGCCGCCGTCGGCCGGGCCGGCCCGAACGCAGGCACGGCCAGCAGCAGCACACAGAAAATCAGCAACCACCGGCGATCAAGCGGGCGCAGATAAGTCATGGGAAAACCTCCTCGCACATGGTGTCGTGATTGTCATACCATCAAACAAAAGCGA
>DAOTUJ010000115.1:0-7158 GCA_034437175.1 Chloroflexaceae bacterium
CTGATGCGCCCGAACTGGGGATGCCGCGGATCGAAGCTGTCGCGGATCAGGGCCAGGGTGCGGAGCTCGTCGGCTGTGAAGACGGGCAGCCCACCCCGAAGTTGATAGCTGACCGGTTTCTCGCGACGCTCACGCTCAATCACGATGCCGAGCGCCGCCAGATCCGCAATATCTCGCTCAATCATGCGGCGCGCATGATCGGCTTTGGACGGATAAATCGCGCTCACTCGCGCAATCAATTCGCTACGAGTGAGCGCACCTTCGCGCAGAACTTCAATCAGGGCATGCATGCGCATAATCATACCGGAAGCACCGGAGCGCGGTTCCTTCATGGCTGTTTACCCTTGAGTGAGCATCTGCAACCTGTGCTTCGTCATCGCCGGGGAAAAAAGCGAGCCGTATCGTCGGCAACTTCCTGGGTAATTGCTTCGAACTGGCAATTGCCCAACCGTCGCGCAGACGACCCGGCCCGAAGCAAGAAACACTTGTCGTCACTGGCGCAACCGAGGCTGAAGCCGTAGAGTCGCGCAGACGACCCGGCCCGGATCAAGAAATACCCTGATCCGAGCCTTCCTGCTGTTGGCGCTGCAATTTAATACTGCGTCCACCTCAAGTGGAAAACCGGGTGCCAGGCAGTCCAGACAGATCGTCCTGATACCAGAGCTCAACAATCCGCTGGTCGGTCAACCGGGCGATTGCGATCCCATTGAGAGCCGCCTCGCCCGGCTGATCGGTTGCTGCCGGCGCGGCTGGTTCACGGTGATAGGTGACATAGAGCGTGTACCGTACGACGACCTGGTCGCCGGCGGCAATCAGATTGTGGAGCTCCAGATGGCGTTCAGGGAACTGCTGTACATAGATGTCAATCAGGCGTTGCAGCCCGCTGCGCCCCGGCCCCAGATTGGAGATCGTGCTGTGAACCTGTACATCGGCGTCGACGAACTCGTCAATCGCGCTGAAATTGTGCTGATTGGCCACTTGCTCGTACAGGCGGCGAACAATCATGCGGTTCAGTTCTTCCTGGGATGTGCAAAATGCTACGCTGCCCGGCACAGCGCCATGAACTGCGGTCATTGCTACGATCATTGTTGGGTTCTCCTTTTCCAGTTCCGTCAGCTGCGGGCCGGCGGAATATGCTGGTTGCTCCAAACAATACTGCAGGTCGTACTGCTGTCGGCAGCGTGGTCGTACAGGCCACATGCGCAACAAGCGGTTCGATGGCGGCATCGTTCACGTAGTTGAGGAAGCTGCTGGTGGCATCGCGACGCATACCGGTGCAAGCCATCTCATCGAGCGTGGTCTGGCACACCAGGTAGTACCTATCGATGCAGATCCGGCACAGAGTGCGAAGCTGCGTTTGTCAGCGGAATGTCGCTTGATGATTAACGCTTGATGGTTAACGCTGGAATGCCGGAGCACAGCGTCCTGAGCAGGTATCAATAGCCAGGCAACGCCGGAAGGGAAGTACCGAGAAAAAACTGGGGACAGGCACCACGAGCGACAGTGAACAGGCAAGGTTCGCAAAAACAATTGAATGTTCAACTGTTTCGTGGGGGCATGATAGCAATGACCGGAATGTATGTCAAATGCTGGTATGCAACGACGCAACTTGCAGCTTCCTATAGCACAGCATGTTCACTCCGGATTGCCCGATGCGGAAGACGGCGAAGCCAGAGACAAATCGAAAATCAACGGTCGATGATCCGAGCCGCCCGCCGGGCCATATTGCCGCGATAGCACCCGCCACTCCTCGGAAACCAGTACGTGATCGAGCGGCAAGCCGATGCCCGGCAGCGGCTGCCAGGTCTTACTGACATCCAGGTGCCGGCGCACCAGCCGCACATCGGCCTGTTCCGCCAGTTGCCGCAGGCTGTACGACCAGGGCGCCGCATTAAAATCGCCGGCGACAATCCGCGGCGGCGGGGCGCCGGCCGCCACGCCGCCGATGGCCTGCATCTGGCGCCGGTGCAGGTCGCCCCAGCGCGGCTGTGGCGGCCAGGGGTGGCCACCGACAAAGCTGAAGCTATCGGCCCCCAGTTGCAGTTGTGCCTCGAAAACCGGGATGCGGGTTTCGTCCGTGCGGTGGATCTGCACCGCCTCAATCGGCAAGCGACTGAATAGCGCCAGACCCATCGTGAAACGACTGGTGCGAATGAGCCGGTGCGGGTACGCGGCAAATGACGTTTCGATCTGCTGCTGGATGGCGTCGGAATATTCCATCAAAAAGACCACATCCGGATCGTAGTGCCGCACCAGTTCAAGCACCGTCGGCAGGTCGTCGTTGCGATAGTACAGATTGTAGACCAGCAGCCGGAGCTGCGGCGCTTCAGCAGCCGGAACCGGCACAACCCGGGGATGGCCCAGCAATTGTGCGGCACTCAGGAGCAAGACGAGCGCGCTAGCCAGGGCCGGCCGCCAGGCCCGGTGACGCAGACAGATGAGAAAGAGCAGCAGCGCCGCCCAGAACAGGTAGTCCGTCACGAGCGCCAGCGTATCACCGACCCAGTGCAGCGCGCCGGCCCGGGCACCCAGCGTTGCCATGCCAATCAGCAGCACGGCAAGCACCAGCCGGTGGTGTGCTTTGCGCGATCGCTGCGCCATCGGCGTCATGCGCATTTGCTTGCCGGTCTTTGCATGAGCAAGTTGCCTATCCGACTCGTTTCACGACTATGCCATATCAGCGATTATGAAATCCGGACACTTGCCCCCATAGGTCTGATCGTCATGAAGGCTGTCTTGCGTTCGCCCCCGGCCGATGCCCGGAAGGCGAACTAGCGGCGCGGGCTGCCGCAACTCAATGCTGGTGCCGGAGACGGGATTCGAACCCGTACGGGGTTGCCCCCAGGGGTTTTTAAGACCCCCGTGTCTGCCATTCCACCACTCCGGCTTGCGCTGTATTATACCAATTTTCGAACTGGAAAGATATGCACCCGCAGCTACCCAGCTACCTCGGGAACCATCATGTGCATGGTGCCTGTGATATCTGGCGGCTCCGCCGCCAGATATCACAGGCACCATACGTCGATAACGCCGACTGCGTAAGTCGTGTTATTGCTCGGTGTTCCAGCGCAAGTACGCTTCGATGAAATCATCGAGGTGGCCGTCGAGCACGCCCTGGGTGTTGCTGGTTTCGTGATTGGTGCGGTGATCTTTGACCAGCGTGGAAGGATGCAAGTAGTAGGTGCGCATCTGGCTGCCGAAGTCGGCCTGGCGCACTTCGCCGCGCAGCCGGAGCCGTTCTTCCTGCTGGCGCTGGAGTTCGCGCTCCAACAATCGCCCGCGCAAGACGCGCATTGCGGTTTCGCGGTTCTGGAGCTGCGAGCGCTCGTTCTGGCATGTCACGATGATCCCGGTCGGCAGGTGCGTCAGCCGCACTGCCGAATCCGTCGTGTTCACACCCTGCCCGCCGTGACCGCCGGCCCGGTATACGTCGATGCGCAGATCTTCCGGTTTGATGCTTACCTCCGGTGCGTCATCGACTTCCGGCATGATTTCCACCCGCGCAAAAGATGTCTGGCGGGTATGCGCCGAGTTGAAAGGCGACAGGCGAATGAGCCGATGCACGCCGGCCTCGCTGCGGGCGTAACCATAGGCGTAAGGGCCGCGCAGTTCCAGCGTCGCGCTCTTGATGCCGGCTTCGTCGCCCGGACTCGCGTCGACAATCGTGACCTGGTAGCCCCGTACCTCGGCCCAGCGCGTGTACATGCGCAACATCATCTCCGCCCAGTCCTGGGCGTCGGTGCCGCCCATGCCGGCCTGGATCGACATAAAAGCGTCGCCGTCATCGTATTTGCCGCCCAGCAACAGAGCCACTTCGCGCCGCTCGATTTCGCCGCTCAAGGCGGCCAGTTCGAGCTCGATTTCCTCGCGCAACGAAGGTTCATCTTCAGCAGCAGCCAGTTCGATATATTCGGCCAGGCTCTCGAGCCGCGTCGCAATCGAATGGGCCTGCTCAACCTCGGCCTTGAGCCGGGTCAGGCGTTGCAGTACGCTCTGAGCGTCGCGCTGGTCGCTCCAGAGATCCGGGTCGGCAGCCCGCGCTTCCAGTTCGCCAATCGTTTTCTGTTTGCCCGGCAGGTCAAAGATGCCCCCGTAGCGATTCAAAACGCCCGCGCAGGGTTTCCATCTGGCTGAAAAGATCTTGCATGCTGTGTTCTCCTTGTGCTTTGCTTTGCTTTGCAATGCATCATTCGTCACGCTGCTATCGTACCACACCCACCAGCCAGGGGCAAAGCAGCCGGTACTGTGTCCATCAAGGCCCCATGCGCACGACCGGCAAAAAGATGCGTGGCCGCACGGCCGTCACCAGTTGCCCAATGTTGTTGTTCAGTCCGATCTCCGGGCTATTCGTTTCGACCCGCGCAGTATTCACCAGCAAGCCGCCGCTCGACGGTGCCTGAATCCGGGTAGTAATTGTCGATGCTAGGGTCGCGGTCAGGGCGGGGCGGCTACAGCGAATGATGCTCACTTCCAGGCTACAACGCCAACCCACGCCTTCAGCACTGACGAATTCGTAGTCCGGCGCCAGTTGCTGCGTGACCGTCAGCGCCTCGGCATTTGCCGGCCCGCGGTTGTTGATGCGCAAGGTGTAAGTCAGTGGATCATTGCGCTCGATTTCGGAGGCACTCGCCGCCAGGCTCACATCCAGGTCGACGGTGGCACTGAACGGTACTACCGTCACGGTACGCACGGCGGTGTTGTCTTCCAGCATGCTCTCGGGTGTTGTGGAACGCACGGTATTGGTAAAATTGAAGGTACCCGCCACGGTCGGGCTGACGGTAAACGTGCCGGTAACCTGCGCGCCGGACGCCACCTGGCCCAGATCGCAGATGGCCTGGTTGGCAATGCTGGTATCACATACCCCACTCTGCGAATTGTCGGCTGCCAGCAGGCTGAATTCCGGCGGGATCGTCTCGGTCAACACAGTGGTGCGGGCCGTCGCTCCACCGGTATTGCGCAGAGTCACCGTGTAGCTCAGCGTCTCTTCAAGCAGGGCGAACGAGTCCGGGCCGGCCTCCGCCAGCAGCAGGTCGGCATCGCCCAGTTGCGCCAGCGCCCGGTCGGCCTGGATCAGGCCGAAACCGCTGAATTGATCGTAGCCGGGGCTTTCCATATCGATGGCGGTTTCGCTCAGAATCGCAGCAAGTTGGGCCGGGCTCAGATCCGGGCGCAGTTCCAGCATCAGAGCCGCCACCCCGGCGGCATGCGGCGCGGCTGCCGAAGTGCCGAAAAAATTCGGGAAACCGTCGCTATCGGTGTCGGTACTGAAACCGGGCGGGCCGGGAAAAAACGTGGTGTTGGTGCCGTTTGGCGCCACAAAGTCCGGCCTGGCCCGCAGTTCGCTCGCGGCTTTGCGGCTACCGTCCGGGTTCAAGTAGATCGGCGTCAAACCCGGCGCCGAAAACGACTCGAGCAGCGGCGGGTTGATGCCAAAGGCCGGTGTCTGCCGGTAATCGGCGGCGCCGACCGCTAGCGCGCCGGCGGCATTGGCATGGCCGTAGATTGTGCTGTTGTTGCTGCTGTCACTGTATTCGTTGATCACGCTGCCGCTGCCGTTGAAGATCACGTATTTCAAGAAGCCGGGAGCCGGGCTGCCGTCGTCACGTTTGCCGATGAAGATGTTGACGATCTCTTCGTTGAATCCGCTGTTGGTATAGCGCAAAATTTCCACCGGATCGCGCCCGATATTGTTGCCGGCACCACTGAAGAGCCCGCCGGCAATCGGTTGCGGCCCCGGCGGATTGTTGAACAGCAGGATATCGAGATCGTTGCGCGAGCCTTCGTTGCCGTTCAAGGAGAAGAAATTCTCGTCCCACTGCAGCACAATCGAAATGGTCGCACCGCCCGGCACCAGCAGTTGCTGATAGATGTCCTGGCCCGGCCCCGGATCGAAATCGTGCGGGCGGTACAGCCGGCTAATCGTGTTCACCTGCACCGGCTGCGACGATGTGCCGCGATAGGCACTCTGGTAGCCCAGCCGCCCGTTGTTGCCGGCCGCCGAAAAAAAGGGCACACCCTGCGCGACCACTTCGTCGACGGCCTGCGCCACGAAGCCATCCTGGAACATCGGCTCGGACAGGTAAATGATGTCGTCGACGATCACGTCGGCGCCGGCGGCGGCCAGTTGCCGAATGCCGTCGGCAAAATCCGGCTCGCTAATGAAGGCGGTATAGAACAACTGGCGCGCTCCCGGCGCAATGTCGTGAACCAGTTGCATCATCGCTCGCCCCTCATCGATGCAACGCGAATCATCCGTCAGATCTTTCAAGATCAGCACGTTCGACGGCAGATCGCCCGAGGCAATATCGGCGGCGGCCCGCGTGAAGGCGGCCGTATCGCAATCGTAACTGTCCGACAGGGTGCCGACCGTGACTCCACTGCCGTCCAGCACATAGCGCGCCCGGCCCAGGTCGGCGGCCATCGCCTGCACGCCCTGACTGGTGGTCTGGCCGGCCATCCGCAACGCATATGAGGGCCGGGCCAGACGCAGATCCGGTAGCTGGGCCAGGTCATTCAGGTGTGCAAGCGGCAACAGTCCGGAGACCATAAAGCCGGCCCGGCTCAACTCCTGCATCCCCAGGTCGCGCAATGCCGATTCCAGCGCCGCCGGATCCGGGCCGGCCACATCAATTGCGACCAGCTCACCCCTGATACGCATCAAGTGATTCCCCGAAGTGAAGGGCACTCCGGCCGGCGCCGGGTTGCGCTGGTAATCAGCGTATTCCTCGGCCAGTGCCAGCAAATCCGGGTTGATAGCCCCATCGCCCGACGCCGGCTGCATCGCCTGCGCCGGAACTGACGGCACAGCAGCGCCACTGCCGAGCAGTACCATCAAGAGCCCGAAGACGATCCAGCATGAAGGCTTCATTGAGCATTCTCCAGTCTTTTAAGCGTTCAAGCGTTGAAGCGTTCAAGTGTTTGAACGCTTCAACGCTGGATTTTCAAGTTACAGAGTCCACGCAGTCGGCGTTGATGCTAGCCGCATCCAGGGCTTTTCCGCCTGCTACCGCGCTGCCGCAGGCGAAAAAAGCCATTGCGGCGCAAGCAAACACGCCGACTGCGTAAGTCGTATCGATAAGCGTTGAAGCGCCCCATCGCCCCATCGCCCCATCGCCCCATCGCCCCATCGCTCCATCGCCCCATCGCTCCATCGCCCCA
>DAOTUJ010000116.1:0-98400 GCA_034437175.1 Chloroflexaceae bacterium
AATCGCCACACTCTCAAAACTCAGCGTCGGCAGAGGATCATTATCCACAATAGTGATATCTACTTCACGCGAAGCCCCGGCGACGGCCGTCCCATCCTGTGGTTCCAGGCGTACCTGCAAAGTTTCATCGAATTCATAGAAGGTATCGTTGAAGGTTTGCAGCGTCAACGGCAGGCTGGTTTCGCCCGGTTCAAAGACAAGCGGCGAAGCCGGCGACACCGACTCATAGTCGCGATACAGGCCGCTCCCCAGCTTCGAAATATCGGTCACGCTGAAGGGCAACGTCACCGGGCGGCCACTGGGCTCGCTCAGACTAATAGTCAACACCGTTTCGCCACCCTCATCAACCGTAACGCTGGCCGGGCTGATCGAGACTTCCGGTGGCCGATCATTATCAGTAATCGTCACTGTATGTTCACGCCGATCACCAATGGTTGCCGTCACACCATCGGGATTAAGCCGAACAATCAAAGTCTCGGCATTCTCATTAAGCGCATCATCGACAATCGGCACAGTGAGACTGATAGCCTGACTACCCTGCGGGAAGGTGAGCACTCCCGCCGCCAGTTGATGATCTTCGCCGAACGTCGCCGTACTGCTACCGAACACGTTATAGGGCACCGTGACTTCGCGGCCGCTGGGCGCACTGAGTGCAACCACAAGATCAACATTGCCGCTATCTTCAGTCTCCGTGCTGTCGGCCACGCCAAAGGAGACTTGCGGCGGCGCATCATCATCGCGAATATCCAGGGTATGGCCGCTCGGCGCGCCAAGCTGCGCGTTCTGCGGCGGCTCCAGCGTAATAATTACGGTCTCAAACTCGATTTCATCGAGATCATCATTGACGACCGTCACATCGATGCGCGCCGTGTAGGCGCCGGCCGGGATAGTCAGCACACCGCCGGTCAGCGTATCCGGCAACGCATAATCAACGCCGCCGCCGGTCGCACTGCCGCTGATCGTAAAGGGGGCAATGATGTCAAGTTCACTGGACTGCGGGTTCCCATCACGGTTGAGCAAGCGCAGTTCAATGCTTCTGGTTGGCGTCTGATTCGCCTCACTGATGCTCGACTCATCCCTGGCGAAGAGCAGGAACGGCGGATCATCATCATCGATGATCAACAGGCGATGCCGGTTGCGGGTGCCGATGATGGCACTCTCCGCCTTGACCAGCACCAGTTCCAATGTCTCATCGAGCTCATCGAGATCGTCACTCGTAATCTGAATTTGCAGCGTTGCTTCCTGGCTGCCGGCCGGAATATTCAACGAATTGCGTAGCAACCGGTAATCGATCCCGCCGCCGGCCGCATCGCCGCCGAGATCAAAACTGATACTCGCATCCAGGCCGGAAGGCGCATCGAGCTGTACCTTGACAATAGCCGTGCCGACGTCTTCATCAACCTGCTGATTCTCCAACTCAAAATCGATCTCGGGCGGATCATCATTGTCGATAATCGTCACGGTGTGCGTATCTTGCGCCCCAAGGCGCCCGTTGGCCGGCTCGCTGATGGCCAGCAAGATCGTCTCGGATGACTCATAAAGCGCATCATCGGTAATCGGGAAGCGCAGCGAGGCACTGGTCTGCCCGGCAGCAATCAGAACGGTACCGCCGGCGAGCTCATAATCGGCAGCGCTCGCCGTCGTGCCGCTGCTCACAATCGAGTAGGGCACCTCAATGTCAAAGGCACTGCTTTCTTGTAGCCGGATGATCACATCAACTTCGCCGACATCTTCATTCACCTGCGTACTGTCGGTCGCGAACGCAACCACCGAGCCTTCATCATCATCGGTAATCGTAATCGTCACCGAGCGAATGCCACCGATAATCGCTCCCGTCGCGCTGGTCAGTTCGATGGTCAACTGCTCATTTTCTTCATCGGAAGTATCATCAATGATCGTCAGCGGGATAGTGGCACTGGCCTGACCGACCGCAAAGATCAACGAGCCGCTGAGATCATTGTAGTCAACATTGGGCGTAGCCGAACCACTGACGGCATCATAATCCACCCGAATCTCACTCGTCGCCGCAGCACTGAGGTTCACCGTAATCAGCACCGTCCCGATGCCCTCACTGATCGAAAAACTGCCCTGCGCAAACTGCACCGTCGGCGGTTGCGGCGTACTGGTCGGGCGAGGCGTTGCCGTCGCCGGCGGCACAGGCGTCGCCGTCGCCGTCGCCGGCGGCACAGGCGTCGCCGTCGCCGTCGCCGGCGGCATACTGGTCGGGCGAGGCGTTGCCGTCGCCGGCGGCACAGGCGTAGCAGTACTGACAACCACCGGCTCGGGCGTAGCAGTGGCTGCACTACGGGTTGCTTCAACAGCAGCCCGCTCGGTCGCATCGAGAGCGCGGGCGGTCGCCTCGCGCTGCGGAGTCGGCGATGCCGGCCGGCGGGTCGCCGTCGGCGTCACCGGCCGGCGGGTGGCCGTCGGGGTGCTGGTCGGGCGGGCAGTAGCCGTCGGGCTTGGCGTCGGCGTCGACGTGGCAGCAGGCTGGTTATCGGGATCAACTACCCCCACCCCCACCGGCGCCAGCGGCCCGGCGGTACCGACCGTCGGCGAGGTTTCCCGGGCCTGCACAATATTAGCCTGGGGCGCCGGGATGCGCGGCACATCCAGCCAGGGCGAATACAGGTCGTTGACATTGCGCCCGGCTATCATGCCGACCGGGAACAACCGTGATTCGGGAATGAGCGTCTGGATCACCAGCTGGGCAACACAAAGTACACTGATGAAAGCAATCAGCAGTGAGAGAATGAGGAGCAAGCCCAGGAGTCGCGGATTACGCCGCGGCTGCGATTGTTGTGACTGGTCGACCATCTTGTTCGGGCTCAGGTGCTGCATTGGCGTACCGTAATGTAAAACTAAAGGTGCTTCCCTGCCCCGGCTCGCTTTCAAGCCAGACGTCTCCACCTTGCCGAATAACCAGTGCCTTGACGATGGCCAGACCGAGGCCAATGCCGCGCTCTGCGGAATTAATGCCTTCGCTGGCCCCATCCCCACGCACAAAACGATTGAAGACCTGATCCTGGAGATCAGGTGGAATGCCGCGACCGGTATCTTTCACCTGGATCAGTGCCCGGTCGGGCTCGGCAACTGCCGTAAGGGTAATGCCGCCTTCACTGGTATAGCAGCGGGCATTATCGAGCAGCTGGGTCAAAATCATACGCAATTCTTCAATGTCGGCCAGCACCGACGGCATAGCTTCCGGAATGCCAATCGTCAGGGTAAGATTCTTAGCCTTGATCGCACTCCGGACATTCCAGGCTACTTCATCAACGGCGCGGGCAATTTCCTGGGGTTGCAAATCGGTATTGAGCGAATTGGAATCGAGATTAGCAATCCAGATCACATTCTGAATCAGGCTGGTCATATTAGTAGTATGCTGGCGCATACTCTCAATCATCGTGCGTTGTTCTTCTTCAAGCGGGCCGACCAGTCCACGCAAGAGCAGATCAGTCGTCCCACGCATTACCGTCAGCGGCGTGCGCAATTCGTGCGAAATCGTGCCGATAAAGTTATTCTTGGCGCGATCCAGTTCAACTTCGGCCGTCATATCTTGCAGAACACAGACGTAGCCGAGGCGATGGCCGTCGCGGGTAAGCACCGGGGCTACCGAGACCCGCACAATATACCTGCCGAGGTTGTACAACTCACTGGAACGGCGACTATCGAAACCGGGCGCGCCTTCGCCCAGCGGCATCAGCGGCAGATCGCTGAGTTGATTGGGCAAAGGATCGGTTTCGCTCAGGCCCAGAAAGTTGCGAGTCGCGCGATTGATCAACTGCACCCGACCATCTTCATCGCAGACCACAATCCCATCAACGATACTCTCAACGATAGCCGCTCGCCGGCTCGATTCCTGCTGAACCGTCAGATACAAACTGAGCAAGTGCTCGGTCATAGAGTTAAACGAATTCGAGAGCACCCCGATTTCATCGGAAACATTGACGCAACTGCGGCGACTGAGGTTCCCACCGGTAACTGCGCGAGCGGTAATCACCAGTTCCTCAAGCGGGCCAGTGATCAGGCGCGCAATCCAGATACCGGTACCGAACATCAGCAAGACAAACAGTATCGTGAGGCCGATAACCGGATTGCGTACAGAGTCAAGCGGTGCAATGATATAATCAAGCCCAAGGGCAACCCCGAACACACCAAAGATCTGACTGCGGATCTGGAGCGGTGACAGCCCAAACTGATACCCATCACCATTAATCTCGACGACCTGAAAAATCCCCTGTTCCCCTTCAATCAGCGCCGGATTGCGCAATTGTTCGATCACCCGGCCATTGAGCAGCAAGCTTGCCAGGCCTTCATCAGGCATCAAACTACTGGCAAGCGCATTGCCGTCGGGATCAAATATCGTAACAACCGAAGCCGTACTGCGATTTTGAATAATATTCACCAGATTATCGAGTTCAATGCCGATCAGCACAGCGCCGACGATGCGCTCATTTGCCGGATCCGCCGCGACAGCGGGGGTTTCATTGGCAACCCGAATCGGTGCAACCGTTGCAAAATAGCTCACCGGTGCTGCATCGGAACCGGGCAACTGCAAGATACCGGCAAATTTGTCGCCGATCTGATCGGAGCGCGCAGTGAGGACATCATTGATCAGGTAGATATCGGAGAAACTGAGCGATTCATTGCGGGTATACGGCGTATCGGCGAACTCGCTGCCCCGTGAAAGATCAGCCAGTGATCGGCCATTATTATCAATGATGATCAAACGATCAAGTTGCACACTCGTCCGGCTAAGACCAACGCGAAAATAAGGATCGAGGGCGGCAAACAGCCCGTCCACATCACCGCTTTCAACCGCCGTTGCCACAGCGGGAGCACCTTCAAGCGGGTTTTCCTGAGCGGTGGCAACTTCCCGCAAGAAAGTAAGATTGGCCTGTTCCTGATCGACCAGGCTATCACTGGCAGCCCGCGCAACCCGAGCCAGTTGATTATCAAAGCGAACCTGATAATCATCGGCGATCAGGCGAAAGGCAACCCATGATCCAGCTATAGCTACCAGCAGCGTCAAGGCAACAAAAGGGACAATAATCTTGAAGCGCAGCTGGGAGTTGATCAGTTTCAGCAATTCCCGCATGAATTATTCCTGTCGAAGGCGGCATACACAATGAAAGTTGTATGCACCCGTTCCGTAACAGTCGACAAGCCGGCGAACGACAGGTACCAGGGCACAATACGCCCATACGTTACAGTATATATGACGGATATTACCAAAATCAAGTTAAATAAGTTTACAATTTACTAAAAAAGAAGCTAATGAACAACCAGCATACGCAACAAACTGGTACTACTATTCGTTTGACAACACACTGTGGAAACCTGACGAAAAGAACACGCACATCAACCATAGTCAGGATTTGCTATCGCGATCAGGCGGGGGGCGGCAGCGGAATACGCATCGAGGTCATAGGATCCATACAGATGGCGGAGCACAAAACCGGCCCGGGCCAGGAGGTGTTCGAGCTCATAGCGATACAACCAGCGCATGGTAAACTGCACCTGTTGCCGCGACAGGCGGCCAGTGGAGTCAATTTCGTCATACAAATACGTCACATAACTCAACTGGCTGGCCGGATCACTATCGACGGCGACCAGTTTCTGTACCTGGCGGCCTTCAATTTCGAAGGTATGTTCAAGGGCAAGGCGATTATCTTCATTCAGCAAGCGATTGGGATCGGGGTTATACAGATCGATGATCAGGCTGCCTTTGCGGCGCAGCGCCCGGCGGGCCACTGCAAGAGCGGCGAGTTGTTCGGGGATACCGGCCAGATGCATAAATGAGTTTACCGCAACAAAAGCGAGCGCGAAATGGCCGGCAGGCAAGTCGGCATCGCGCACATCGGCCTGAATCAGCGTCACCCGGCCGGCGTGGCCCGCCGCAGCGAGCCTGGCCTGCGCACGCGCAAGCATAGCCGGCGAACTATCGACACCGGTCAGCGGCAGGCCTTCCTCGACGAGCGGCAGCAGGAGGCGGCCACTGCCGCACATCAATTCGAGAATCGGCCCACCGTTGCGGCGAGCCATTTCGCGGTAGAAGAGCAAATCCTCGGCATAATCGGCAAAATCGGCGTCGTAGTAGGCGGCAAAACGATCATAGAAACTCATCAGGGCGTAATTCCTGCCAGGACAAACAGCGCGCCGAAGATGACGGCAAAAACCAGCAAGCCGGCCAGTCCGAAACTCAGCACATGCGGATCGATGATGGGCTCAAAGCGCGGCGGCTCGGGCAACTGGCCTGGCCGCAGGTCGCTGCGCTGCCGGTGTTGCTGAAGCGACTTCGGCAGCGCAGATGGCGGCGGCGAAGCATTGCGCGGCGACATAGGCGCCGGCGGGTTCCGGCCGGCGGTGGATTCACGATGCGGCGGCGCCGGCGGGCGCGGCATATTCGAGCCATACGATCCCGGTGGGGCGGGGCGACTATCGCCGGCGGAACTGATCGCACGGCCAATCCCGACAAGCGCGGAGATCAGCACGGCTCCTAGAATCAGGAGCGGGATCAGCATATTCGGACTGAGCGACACTGCGCCCCCACTGATACTACTGACCAGATTACTGATGACATTAGCAATCTGCGGACCGACAATAACCAGGATAAAAATAACGATGCCGATCCAGTTGCCGGAAGCATTGCGTTTTGGTTTTTTCTGCGGTTCCATAACACATCGGGTTGAGGTTGTTCAATGCGGGCGAACAGGCCACGCGCACTGAACAACCTCATAAGAGCGACTTGCCTTCGTAAAAAGCACCGGAGAGCGACGCGACGCATCAGCCATCAGCGGGAGTGGCGCGCACAATCAGGCGATGACTGTAGACACCAATGGGAATGCAGGTAATGAGCGTCAACGTCTCCTCCTGAGTAGGATACATCACCCAGGTCTCGGCGGGCAAGAGCGTCAGCACTTCCTGCACCACGTAGCGATGGTCGGCATCGGCGACCTGCACAAAAATCTCATCGCCGGGCTGAACGGCGGGCAAATAATTGAAGATGATATCGCGATAACCGACGTGACCGGCGACGACAATATTGCCGGGCAGACCCGGATAGCCGGAAACCGGCCAGTACTGCACGGCATTGTAGCGTGGCACATCCCAGCTGCCATAGGAAAAGCCGGCCGTCTCGATGCCGGTATCGACCCCGATCCGCGGAATAGCGATATGGCTGGGGCGAAGCGCCCGCCATGCGGCGGCAGGCGAGTCGACGGGTTGCAGAGCCCATTCCGGCGCATCGGCTGCCTGTTCGAGGTATTGCCGCCCGAGGTGGCCCAATTGTACCTGCCGGCCGGGCGGCAGTTCAGGATGCCATTCAAAACGCGCCCGTTCGAAGTACTGAACCGGATAGGGCCGGCCGTCGGCAGCATTGACTTCCACGAATTCTTCGGAGAGCGGGTAGCCAAAAACAGCGAGACCACCATTGGCGCGCCAGTAGCGCAAAAAATCCCCATCGAGCGAGTGGCCGGTTTCGGGGAAAAACAGGCCGCTCACCGGTGCGTGCTCACGGGCCTGGAAGGGCAATTCGGCCAGGCGATCGGTGGCAGCCCAGCGCCCGAGGTGGCCGGCCTGCACCATAGCCAGCGTGGCGTGCCATTCAAAGCGGGCACGTTCAAAATACTGAACCGGCAACTCATTTTCGATGAAGACTTCACTAATCGGCAGGCCAAAGATGGGCAGGCCGCCATTGCGTTCATAAAACTCACGAAACGCATAGGCCAGCGTATGGCCGGTTTCCGGGAAAAGCAGCGGTTCGCCGGCGGCAGTATTGGCCCGAGCAGGCGCGGCGGGCAGAGCGGCGAGGGCGAGGCAGAGTACGAGCAGAGTAAGCAGTTGTTTCATGGCATTCTCCTGGTGTAGAAGAACCAAGGAATCAGAGAACTAAGGAACCTGGGCACTAAGGCACCTGGGCACCTGGGCACCTGGGCACCTGGGAACCTGGGAACCTGGGCACCTGGGCACGGGAGCCAGGGAACCGAGGAACCTGAAGTTCGCGAATATTGTAGCATAGACATATAACCTGTTGGATAGATAAACAACAACCGGACTCGCTAACTCGATTGGTTCCGGTATAGCAATCCTGTTTGAGGCGTAACGTCCATCCGGTTCTGCAATGCAGCATTCCCTGGTTCTTTGTGCAGCCACGGACCATACCATGACGGAGTCATTACCAATTTCATTCGATAACTGTGCAAGATATTGACAATGGGCACGCGATGCGCTAGGATAGAAGAACATTAAAATTTTTCATCAACAAATTTTTCATACTGCCGACAATTTCCGGGCAAGAGAACCAGCACATCGCCGGTACCATTTCGCAATCGGCAAAACATAACGGCCAGGAGCAGAGCCGATGGCAACTGAAAAACGAGAAGATCGCCAGCAACGGGTGCGTATGATCGAACAGATTATCCGACAGATCACCTGGCATGGCCACAAACAATCGATCCACACCCTGAATCGTGAAGACATTGCCCTGACGATGCCGCAAATGATGACCCTCTTCGCAATTCGCAGTGCTGGAGCGTGTCGCATGAGCGACCTGGCCGAGTTGACTCAGCAATCCGCCGGGACGCTGACGGGAATTGTTGATCGGCTGATCGAAGATGGGCTGGTCGGGCGCATCCGGGCCAGCGAAGATCGGCGGGTCGTGCAGGTAGCATTGACGCCGGCCGGCGAGCTGCGCCTGGCGCAGGTCGAGCAAGTACGCATCGAAGACATGGCACGGGTGCTGCATTATTTCAGTGCCGAACAACTGATGCAACTGGAAGAACTGATGCACCTGTTGCTGGCCGGTATTCAGGATCTGCTGCGTGAAAGCCTTCCCACGACAGCCGTGCGCGATGGGGTCGCCTGACAACCGGATTGATTGCTCTGATAGAATAATGAACAGGCTGAAGCGTTGAAGCGTTTGAGCATTGCGGCGTTGGAGCGTTGCGGCGCTTCGACGCTTTCTTTTTCCCGCAGTTTG
Organism: Chloroflexaceae bacterium; assembly: GCA_034437175.1. Lineage (GTDB taxonomy): Bacteria > Chloroflexota > Chloroflexia > Chloroflexales > Chloroflexaceae > DAOTUJ01. Next base: position 8,981 of record DAOTUJ010000116.1, read on the forward strand.
CAAGCATTTGCACTCGGTTGCCCCATAGGAAGCATAAGCAACAGGTATGAGCAAGGCCGATGAACCTTTCAGAGCAAGCAATGTCGTGGCCGGAGCCGGAGCCGGAGCCGGAAGAACACCATAGTGACTCAACCTATTCGTTCGACGTAGTCGGCCAACCGCCCCTGGCCGAAACCCGTAATCATCAATCCAGCGCGACGGAGCGCGAGATTATCGCGCCTGAAACTTCATCGGACGCGGTGCCGACAGACAGAGACGACTCGCAGGTTGCCGCGCTGCTACGGGTATCATCGTACCTGGTTTCGGTACTCGATCCGGACGAGTTGCTGGAAAACCTGGTGGTCAGAGTGGTGGAGGCACTTCCTTCGGTGCAGGCCGGCATCCTCTGGTTATACGAAGCACGGACTGCCAAATTGCGGGCGGTGGCGAGTTTCGGCCTGCCACTGGAGCCGGCAACGCTGGCCCTGTTGCACGAAAGCAACCTGAGTTCGGGCGAAGGACTGGCCGGACAGGCTTTGCATGAGCAGGAAGCACTGCTCCGCGAGGCACATAATGGGTACCGCGACCTGGCTGAACGGGTGACTTTTGCCAATCAGTCCCTGTTCCAGCAACTCCACGAGCAATTGCCGCGCCCACTGGCCAATATCTGCATTCCGCTGCGGGTAGGCAGCGATACCATTGGCGTGCTCGAACTTGTCAATCTCGGCGAGCATCAGCAAACGGCACGGCCGCTTGAGCGCAGCGAGATGCCGGTATTCCAGACGTTCGGCAACCTGGCGGCGACGGCGATCAAGAATGCGCAACTGTACGACCAGGCGGAAAGCCACCGCCTGCGGCTGAAGGCCTTCGACGCAGTGGTGACGGCGATCAGCACAGCGACCGGCCTGCACAACCTGGTGCAGGATGTGCTGGAAGTGGTGCTGGGCATGTTGCCGGCTCGCAGTGGCTGCCTGCTGCTGCACGATCCCTCGCAAGCGCGGCTGACCCTGGTGAGCCAGCGCAAGTTGCCGGACGATTATGTTGCGCTCTTGCAAAACCAGGTCATCAGCGAGGCGGCTTGCGAGGAAGTAGTACGCTACGGCCAGCCCATGCTGCGGCCACTGATCGAAGAGGAAGGCGAGGGGCCGCTGCTGGCGGCGGGGCATACAAATGGCGTCTACTTGCCGCTGCTGGCCGGTGGTACCGTCGTCGGCGTGCTGGGGCTATTTGGCGATGAGAGCCTGGCGCGCCAGGCCGACACGGCGACGCTGATGCCAATCTGCAACCAGATCGGCTTTGCCATCGCCAACGTGCGGATCTACGACGAGAGCCAGATCGAGCGCAACCGGCTCAATATGGTAATCAACAGCATCGCCGAGGGCGTGGTGCTCTGCGACAGTCAGGGCCAGCTGGTGCTGGCCAATGAGGCGGCAATGGAACTATTGAGCCTGGAAGCCGTGCCCTATGCCCAGCCGCTGAGTGAAATGCCGGACTTCTACGGCATCCGCGATCTCGAAAATCAGCCGCTGCCGGTGGAAGCACTGCCGCTGGCGCTGGCACTCTCCGGCGAAGTCTTCCACGATTACCGGGTGCTTATGTGCGGCGCCAGCGGCAACGACAGCGTGATGAGCTTCAGTGGCGCACCGGTACACCTGGGCGACGGCGATGTGGAGGGCGCAGTGGTCGTGTTTCGCGACATCACTGCCAATCAGAAATTGGAACGCGCCAAAGACGAATTCCTGGCAGTGGCCGCCCACGAATTGCGCAGCCCGCTGGCGGCGGTGCGCAGCTACACCGATCTGCTGCTCCGCCGCGAACAGCAGCGCAGCGAAACCGATCCGCGTGATGTGCAGGGCTTGACAATTCTGACACAGCAGGTCTCGCATATGCTGCGCATGGTCGACAACCTGCTGGATGTGTCACGGCTCGATGCCGGGCAGATCGATTTGCAGATGCAGCGCGTGAACATGGTTTCACTGGCGGGCCAGGTCATCGATCAGCAGCGACCGGCGGCCATGAATCGCGAGTTGTTGCTGGAGAGCGGTGAGCCGGAGATCTGGCTGCACTGCGACTCGCTGCGGATTCGCCAGGTACTGACAAACCTGGTAGGCAATGCCATCAAATTCAGCCCGCCGGACAGCCTGATCGTCTTGCGGATCGGTACCAGTTTGCAGAGCGACGTGGCGCATCGTTGCACCGAACTGGCCACGCTGAGCGGCGAACAAGACAGCCCGATGTTGACGGTACAGGTGATTGATCGTGGAGCGGGGATCCCGGCCGAACAGCAGGAGAAACTGTTCCAGCGATTTTACCGCGGAACCGCACGGCGCACGGAAGGCCTGGGGCTCGGATTGTACCTGAGCCGGGAGTTTGTCCAGATGCACGGCGGCTGTTTCTGGGTGCAGAGCAGCGAAAACCAGGGCAGTACTTTTGCTTTTGCATTGCCCATGGATCGTCAGGGTAATGGGTAATGCAAGGCGTGTACAGAGCTTGCAGAGATGGGCAAGAACACGTATCATAGGCAGCGGCACGCTGGATGGTCAGTGGAGCGAATCCATGCAACAAAAAGAATATATTGCCGCCTTACCCGCTATGAGACCGGCGCGGACAGCTGCGGATCTGGTGCGACTTTCCTCGAATGAGAATGCGCCGGGACCCTCACCGCTGGCGGTTGCTGCGATGCAGGAAGTGCTGGCAAACATTCATCGCTACCCCGATGCGACCGCGTGGGCTTTGCGCGAGGCGCTGGCAAAGCGCGCCGACCTGGCACCGGAAAACGTCATTTGCGGCAATGGCTCGGACGAATTGCTGTTGCTGAGCTGTCTGGCTATGTTGCGCGAGGGCGACGAAGCCGTAATGGCGCAGGGAACCTTTGTCAGTTATGCGATGCGCACCCAGGAGATGGGAGCACAAGCAGTGCAAGTGCCGCTACGGGCCGACTACAGCCACGATCTTGAGGCGATGCTGGCGGCAATCAATTCGCGTACCCGCATAGTGTTTGTTTGCAACCCGAATAACCCGACCGGGACGCTCCAGGCGGCTGCGGAGATTCGCCGTTTTCTGGAACAGGTGCCGGATGCAGTACTGGTGGTAATGGACGAGGCCTACATCGAGTTTGTCAGCCAGCCGGATCATCCTGATCTGCTGCCCGAACTGCGGGCCGGGCGCCCAAATTTGCTCCTGCTGCGCACCTTTGCCAAGATCTACGGGCTGGCCGGCATCCGGCTGGGCTATGCTTATGGCGCCCCGGAACTGGTGAGTTACCTGGATCGCAGTCGGGCGGTATTCAATGTGAACGCGCTGGCCCAGGCCGCCGGGCTGGCGGCACTCGGCGATAGCGCCCACGTTGCGCGCTGTCGCGATCATGCTGCCCGTAGCCGGGCTTATCTGGCTGAAGCGATGCGGGAACTCGGCTTGCAGCCGCTGCCGGGCGAGACGAATTTTCTCGCGGTCGAAATTGGTGAAGATGTGGCAATTGCCACACAGTTGCGAGAAGCCGGGTTTGCCGTTACACCGCTGAGCCACTGGGGCCTGCCGGGGCTGCTACGAATTTCGTTCGGCACCGACGATGAGAATCAGCGCTTCGTCGCCGCGCTGCGCCGGGTGTTGAGCAGGAGTGCCGCTTGTTGACCTGTTATGCCTGCGGAAAAGTCCACGAAGAGCCGGTACGCTATTGCCCGGAATGCGGTGCGCGGCTGGACAATAGCTCCGATCCGTCGGAGCGCGCAACGCCCGCAGCGGCAGCGCCGGCAGAGGGCGGCAAAACCGGCCGCGTAACGGTTCGGCTGCCGGATCTGGAGGATTCCGCAGCCATCACAGCCGAACCGGAGCGGCAAACGCCGCCGGCCGCCGCTGAACCCGCTGCGAGCGAGTCGGTACCGCCGCCGGCGAATGACGAGACGGCAGCAACGATGACGGCACCGGAGGCGCCACCGCCACCGGCGCCGTTCCCGCCCGAGGTGAGCCAACCGGCAGCAGCGAGTCGGCACGAACCGGATAACCGGCTGATCTGGCTGATCGGCGCCGGCATCGGCTGCATGAGTATCTTGCTCATTGGCACCTGCCTTGGCTTGCTCTTACTGCTCAACCTCAGCGGAGTGCTGGGAAACAGCCCGCAACCGGTACCGGCAAACCGGGCCGACGACGATACTTACGGCGCGATTACCCCGGCCAATCCCGCCGAGGTGCTACTGGCGGATGACTTCAGCAGCGCAGCGCAGAGTAGCCTGGGTAGCGGCAGCGATGCTGAAACGAGCTATCGCTTTGTTGACGGCGGCTACCAAATTGAAATCTTGCCATCCGATATGCTGGCCTGGAGCCGGATTGCCGGCCAATACCGCGATGCCCGGATCGAATTTGATGCGCGTTTACTTGATGGGCCGGCGGAGGCTGGTGTTGGCCTGATTTTTCGTTACCAGGACGCCGACAATTTTTACCTGTTCACGGTCAGTGGCGATGGCTTTTATAATCTCGAGATGATGAGCAATGGCCGCTGGCAGACGCTGATTGACTGGACTGCCGCTCCCGCGATTCAGCCCTTCGGTCGGATCAACCGACTCAGTGTAACGACGGTCGCAGACCGCATTACGCTAGGCATCAACGGCGTCATCGTCGATGAAACGATAGAGCCGCGCTTTCCAGACGGCGCGGCGGCGCTGGCGCTGACGACGTTTGAAGATGGCGCCGCGACTGCGATGTTCGACAATCTGCGGATTAGCCGCCGCTAAGCGATTTGCGCGATCGGCGTTGGATGCCGGTATGAATGAGCGACTGGCAGGCTATTTAGCCTATTTTGAGCACCTGGCACTCCAGCCCCCCAATCACTGGGCCGGCTTTGATCCGGGCAATCAGGTGGCGGCAACCTGCGATCTGCGTGCTCAGATTGCCTTTCCCTGTTATGCCCTGGCCGCCATCGGCCTGCACCCGGACAGCGATTCGGCCATGCGTGATCGTTGCCGCACTGCGATGGCCGCGCTGATCGAGCGCATGCTGCAGCGCCGAGTCTGGGCCTACTGGGCCAGCAGCGCCGAACAAACCAGCCGCTCGACCGATCCGGTCGCCGCCGGCAATGGCACCTACAGCGCACCGCTGGCCATGATGATCGGCGCCTTCGAAGCCATTGGCGGGGATCGGCGTTTCGACGATGAGTTCCGGCTGTTCTGGACTTCCAGCGAGTATTTTCACTACACGCATACGACCCTGGTTGAAGCGATCTGGCAGCAGATGCGCGCCAATCCGCAGTACGCGATCAGCGCACAACCGGGGCGCATCGAGTTGCTGCCAATGGCGCAGGCACTCTGGGCGCTCGAATTCTACGACGCAGTGCATCACAGCGATTATGCGCCGGCAGTGCGCCAGGGCTGGTTTCGCTTTCTCAAGCGCAGCATGGTGCTCCGGGGGCCACGACTGCCGGGTCGCGGCGTTTTCAGTGCGGCCTATCTTGCACGCATGCACCTGGCGCTGCCCTACAGCACGCTCCTCAATGATGCCGGCGCGCTGGCCCTGTTTGCCCCACTCGAAGCCGACTTCAGCCGGCAACTGGCCGACCGGCTGCTCCCCCGCATCAAGCAGACCAACAACTCGTCGGCGCAGGCCTTCGCCCCTGGTTACGGCGCTCACCCGGCACCGACTTCAGCCATTGCGACCGGCTTCGCCTATGTGCTGGCCCGCGCACTGGCCGTCGAAGAACTGGCCAGTGCGCTACTGAACTATGCTGAAGCCAACTTCGAACTTAACTGCGATCAAGGACGGTGCTATTTTGGTTCGCCGGCACCGGCAGCTTACCTGACCGCGCTATTTGCCATCGGCGAGGCGGGCGGGTTTGCAGCATTCAATCGCGTGAATGCTTGAATGCTTACCACAGGCTCAGTTGCTCCACAATCGGCTGGTTGCGGCGGGCATAGCGACGGGCACGGCCGGCGGCATCAAGGCCAAAAGCACGCCCATCGAGAGTGACAAAATCGAGAGCGCGGGCGGCCTGGCTGCCGAGGCTGCCCAGGTGCGCCGGTTCGCGGAAGGGCGCGATGCGCCGCAGCCGCAGAATACGGCGCACCGCCAGCGGCCCGAGGCCGGGCACCCGCAGCAACGCTTCGGGAGCGGCCCGATTTACCTCGACCGGGAAGTATTCGGGATGTGCCAGCGCCCAGGCCAGCTTGGGATCGACGTGCAACGGCAGATTGCGGTCTTCCTCGAAGGGCAACTCCTGGTCGTGAAAACCATATTCACGCAGCAGCCAGTCGGCCTGTTGCAAGCGCTGCACACGAAGCTGCGGAGTCGAAGCGACATCGGCAAGCGGGGTGGCCGGCATAGCGCGGAAGGCACCGAAATAGACCCGGCGCAGACCGAAATCGCGATAAAGCCAGCGGCTGGCAGTCAGCAGTTCGGCATCATTTTCGCCGGCCGCTCCGACAACAAACTGGGTCGCCAGGCCGGAGCCCAGCCGCAAACCGGCGCGTGGTGGGCCGACCTGCTGCCAGTCGCGCAACTGGCGCAATGGGCGCAGCAAATCCTGCTGCCAGTTGCGCTCGGGCGAGACCTGCGCCAGGTAAGCCGGGCCGGGTGCTTCCAGATTAAGGCTGACCCGGTCGGCGAGGCGGGTCGCCTGTTCGACGACCGCAGCGGAGACTCCGGGCAGCAGCTTGAGATGCACATAGCCATCGTAGGCGTGACGCCGGCGCAACAGTTCGACTGCATCGAGCAACTGGGCTGCGGCATTGTCGGGCGTACTCTCGACGGCATTGGAGAGGAAAAGACCCTGCACAGCGGCGGCCTGGTAATGCGGCAGGAAGGCCTGCACCAGTTCTTCCGGGCTGAGCCGGGCGCGCGGCAGATCGTTGGCGGCACGCAGCGGGCAGTAGGCGCAATTCCAGGCGCAACGGCTATTCATCAGCGCACGAAACACCGGTTGCCCTCGCCGGCCGGTATCATCGGCGACCAGTGCAGCCGGCTGATAGCGGCGTTTGCCCCGTGCGAAGGTATTGCAAAGATCAAAGCGCGCCGCATCCGTCAGCAGTTCCAGGCGCTCGTATAATTCCATGCATCATACCTCTGGTACCAGCAAAAGCATCATTGCAGGTCAGATATAATACATTATTTTGCCCTCGCGTTGACGTTTGCGCTGGCAAATATCATCGAAAGTGACCGCGCGCAGGCGTTCTTCGAGCGCCGTGCGAACCGTGCCCCAGATTTCACCGATCAGCGCCTGATCGTCGGGCTGGCTGGCGGGCAAATCATCGCGGGCATTATCGGCAAGCAACAGCGAACCTTCGAGCACAATCAGCGCATCATAGAGCGAGATCTGATCGGGAGAGCGAGCGAGCCTATGGCCGCCCTGGGGGCCGCGCAGGCTGTCGATCAGGCCGGCTTTGCGCAACAAAATCAGCAACTGGTTGAGATAATTGACGGGGATGCCCTGGCGAGACGCAATCGCATCGCTCTGGACAGGCCCCTCCCCATAGTGTTGGGCAAGATCAAAAATCGCTCGCAAGCCGTATTCACTCTTGCTGGAAATCCGCATAACACTCCGGGGCATATTCAAAGCCGACAAAATTAAGTGGGCAAATCAAGTTTAGGGGGTATGGTAGCATGCGCTGGAACCTGCGTCAAATATCAGGGTATGCCGAAACGTGCTGCCGGTGCGCCAGAACCCGCTTCCGGGAAGCTTCTTCTGACGATCAGCGGGCTGCCGATGCGGGTGCTGTGTGTCCGATGCCACTGGCAGCAGCGCGGCAAGCTTCCCGGAAGCGATCCCCGCCGAGGTCTTTGTGCAGCACGTTTCGTCACACCCCAAATATCGGGCCTTATGCAACCGGCGCGCCCGAGCAAGCTGCAAGAGCTTTTTGCCCCCATTCGCCAGGCTCAGGGCAGGCAAGGACAGCGTGGAAGACCACACGACTCTGCTGCCGGGTCTGGGCAATTGTCACCAGACCCGGCAGCAGAAGACGGTCTTTTTGCGCTAGGCATCAACCGGAACAGGTTCCACGCCGATCCAGTTGATCGCCGGGGCTTCGAGTTCGCCGTCAAGCGACGTAGGGCGATATTCAACTTCGATGCTGCAATCGGACAGAGTAGCGGCAAGCGCACTGACCGCCGAAAGAATTGAGGTTGCCAGCAAACCGACGCCGGCGGGAGTCGAGAATTCAGCAATTGTCTGCGAGCCCTGCTTGAGCATGAGGCGGCGTACTTCACCCGCGTAGACCCGGCGCTTGATTTGATCGATGAACGAGTCCCGCGGAATGCTGATTGTCTCGATAGCGGTTTGAGCGAGCATGTGAGACCTCCTTGTCTTATACCATTAGAATCTCGCACTACCATTATGCAGTCCCGAGTAACGACGAAGTACAGACAAAGTATTGGCACAATATGGACAGGCCGGGCGGCAGAAGTGGTATACTGCCGGATATTATTTTGTACCGATAAACAGCTGATAAGTTAGGGAAGGACACACATGGAGCAGCAACTCGCGGAACTCCGCCAGCGACTATTTGAGATCGACGATCTACGGCACGCGGCGGCGCTGCTAGCCTGGGATCAATCGACGTATATGCCGCCGGGCGGCGCGGTTGCCCGCGGCCGGCAACTGGCCACGCTCAGCCGGCTGGCCCACGAGCGCGCCACGGCGCCGGAGCTCGGATCGCTGCTGGATCGACTGAGCAGCCTGGAAGCCCGGCGCCCGGCCGATGACGACGAAGCCAGCCTGATCCGAGTAACCCGCCGCGAGTATGAGCGAGGCACTAGGGTACCGCCGGCATTTATGGCCGACATCCAGCAACACATGGCCAATTCATTCGCTGTCTGGAGCCAGGCACGGCCCGAAAACGATTTCGCCGCCGTCGTACCGATGCTGGAGCGCACTCTTGAGCTCAGCCGGCAATACGCCGACTATTTTCCCGGCTACGATCATATCGCCGACCCGCTGATCGAGAGCAGCGACTTCGGCATGGATGCCGAAAAAGTGCGTCGCGTGTTTGCCGAATTACGCGAACACCTGGCACCACTGGCCAGAGCGATCACCGAGCGCGAGCCGGCCGACGATAGCTGCCTGCGCCAGCATTTTCCCGAGCACGAGCAGCAAGCCTTCGGCGAGCGCATGATCCGCTGCTACGGCTACGATTTCGCCCGCGGCCGGCAAGACAAAACCGCGCATCCCTTTATGACCAAGTTTTCGCTGGGTGATGTGCGCATCACCACGCGCTTTCGCCCCGATCACCTGGGCGACGGTCTGTTCAGCACACTGCACGAATGTGGCCATGCGCTCTACGAGCAGGGCATCGACCCGCGTTTCGAGGGCACACCGCTGGCCGTCGGCACCTCGGCCGGCGTACACGAAAGCCAGTCCCGGCTCTGGGAAAACCTGGTTGGGCGCAGCCGGGCTTGCTGGGAACACTGGTACCCCCACTTGCAGGCCGGGTTCCCCGCGCAACTCGGCAAAATCGAACCAGACACCTTCTACCGCGCCATCAACAAGGTCGAACGTTCGCTGATCCGCACCGACGCCGACGAAGTCACCTACAATCTGCATGTCATGATTCGCTTCGACCTGGAACTGGATTTGCTGGAAGGAAAGCTGGCTATTCCTGATCTGCCGGAAGCCTGGCGCGAACGCTACCGCAGCGACCTGGGGATTATCCCGGAAGATGACCGCGACGGTGTGATGCAGGATGTACACTGGTACGCCGGAACAATTGGCGGCGCCTTCCAGGGCTACACCCTGGGCAACATTATGAGCGCGCAATTTTATGATAGAGCGCTGGCAGACAACCCGCAGCTTGAGCGCGAAATCGCCGCCGGCCGGTACCAGACTCTGCACAACTGGCTTAGCGAAAACATTTACCGCCACGGCAGCAAGTATACGGCCAACGAACTGCTCGAACGCGTCACCGGCGGCTCCTTGCGCATCGAGCCGTACATGGCATACCTGCGCAAAAAGTACAGCGAGTTGTATCAATTGTGAAGAGACCGGCTGGTGTGGCTGACCTGGCCGGCCGGCCAGGTCAGCCACACCAGCCGGATGAGTCCGGCCCACGGATTGCACCGGCCTCGTTCCGCCACTCGACGATGACCGCGTGCGATGCTGCCGCAGGCGAGCGCACCCCGCAAGCGGCTTGCGAAATATAGTTGCTATGGTATTATTTAGCAGGATTGAATAATACCATAGCAATAATTAACGAATGAACTGGCAACGCACACTCTGGATCATGTTTGTCGCCCAGGTTTGCTCGACGATTGGCTTCGCGAGCATTTTCCCCTTTCTACCGCTGTATGTCGCGGATCTGGGGAGCAGCACCGGGCTGAGCATCGAGTTCTGGGCCGGTATGGTCTTTTCCGGGCAGGCAATTGCCATGGCGATTGCCTCGCCTATCTGGGGCGCCGTAGCCGACCGCTACGGGCGCAAGCTCATGGTTGAGCGGGCCATGTTCGGCGGCACGATTTTCATTCTGCTGATGGCCTTTGTCACCTCGGCGGAACAACTGGTGTTCTTGCGCATTCTCCAGGGCGCCGTGACCGGGACAATTTCGGCGGCCAACGCCCTTGTCGCAGCCATTGCGCCGCGTGAGCGCATGGGCTACGCGATGGGCGTACTACAAGTCGGCTTCTGGCTGGGCATTGCTATCGGGCCGATCATCGGCGGTGTGCTCGCCGATGCTTTCGGCTATCGCCCGGCCTTTATCGTCACTGCTGTCTTGCTGTTCATCGCCGGCCTGATCGTCTTCTTCTTCGTCAAAGAAGAACGCAAGCCGGACGCAGTCAGCCGCAAAAATCAATCGAACGTATGGCGCGAATGGAGCGGCATCCTGAAAACCCCCGGCGTCGGTATGACTTATTTCCTGCGCTTTCTGGGCGCCACCGGCCAGACGGTGATTATCCCGACGCTGCCGCTGTTCATTCTGGCGCTGCTCCCCACCGAAGGCTCCGTCGGTACCGTAACCGGGCTGGCGGTCGGGGTGGCCTCGGCGACCAGCACGGCCAGCGCGATTTACCTGGGACGACTAGGCGACCGGGTCGGCCATCGCAACGTCTTGATCGGCGGAGCAGCCCTGGCGGCCATCTGCTACTTCCCGCAGAGTCTGGTCACTGCGGCATGGCAATTGCTGCTGCTCCAGGCCTTTACCGGGGTTGGTCTGGGGGGCATCATTCCCTCGATCAGTGCACTGCTGGCACACTACACCCGCCCCGGCGAAGAAGGCTCGGTTTATGGCATCGAAGCTTCCATTACCTCGCTGTCACGCGCCGTAGCCCCACTGATTGGCGCTTCAGTCGCCTTTTTCTTCGGTCTGGAAGCGATCTTCATTGCGGCTGGAGCGATTTTCGGGCTGACCGCCCTCGGCGCATGGCTGCTGCTGCCCGCACGCCCGGCTCCCCAATCAGCGCAGACTATACCAGGAGATTAGAAGAAGCGATGGAGCGATGGAGCGTTCGAACGCTCCATCGCTCCATCGCTTATAAAGGAACTATGATGCAAGCGATGTTGACCCAGACACGCCAGGTGCCGCCCTGGCGCTGGTTGATGCTGGTTGCCGGCTTGAGTACGGGCGGCTTTGGGATCGCGATGATGCTGAATGCCGAAGTGGGGCTGGGGCCCTGGGATGTCTTGCACCAGGGATTGCATTTGCAGAGTGGGATTTCTTTCGGCCAGATCAGCATTCTGGTCGGCCTGGCAATTATGCTGGCCTGGATTCCGCTGGGCGAACGGCTCGGGCCGGGCACACTGATCAATATTATCTGGATCGGTTTGACCATCGACATCGTGTCGCCACACATTCCCACCGCACCCGGCCTGCTTCTGCAAATCCTGCAAGCTACACTTGGCGTGGTGCTGATGGGCATCGGCACCGGCGTCTACCTGAGCGCACGCCTGGGCTCAGGGCCGCGCGACGGCCTGATGATGGGGCTGGTGCGCAAAACCGGCTGGAGCGTACGCCTCATCCGCACCCTGATCGAACTGAGTGCACTGCTCGGTGGGCTGCTGCTCGGCGGCAGCATCGGCATCGGCACGCTGCTATTTGCCTTCGGCATCGGCCCGGTCGTGCAGATGACCCTCAGCTTTCTAAGCAAGCGCCTGCCAGCCCTTTAAAGCGTTCGAACGTTCGAACGCTCCAACGCTCCAACGCTCCAACGCTCCAACGCTTAGCCCAGCGACTCCAGCACAATCTCGGCGATGTCGCGGCGGGCCAGCGTTTCGTCGCGCCCGGTGTTCTTCGCCGCGTCCTCGAACATGACCATGCAGAAGGGGCAGGCCAGCGCCAGCGTCTGTGGTTTTTCTTCGACCAGTTGCTCCAGTCGGATCACGCTGACATCCTTCTTGCCCCAGGGTTCCAGCCAGACATTGCCGCCACCGCCACCGCAGCACATTGCCCGCTCGCGGTTGCGATCCGGCGCCTCGACCAGATCGACGCCCGGAATGGCGCTCAGCACCTCGCGCGGCGCACTGTAGATATCGTTGTAGCGCCCGATGTAGCAGGGATCGTGGTACACCACTCGCTCATTGACGGCCTGCGAGGGCTTGAGTTTGCCCTGTTGGAACAGGCGCGCAATGAAATCGGTGTGATGCACGACTTCATAGTCGACGCCGGCTTTGCCGCCGAACTGCTGGTATTCATTGGCCAGCGTATTGAAGCAATGGGCACAGGTCGTGATCACCGTCTTGAACTGATACTGGTGCATCGTCTCGACATTGGTTTCGGCCTGGGTCTGGAAGAGCAATTCCTCGCCCATGCGCCGGGCCGGGTCGCCGGTACAGTTTTCTTCGTCACCGAGGATGGCAAAATCGATGCCGGCGCGCTGCAGGATCTGCACCATAGCGCGGGCGACACGTTTGCTGCGCTCATCATAGGCCGGCGCGCAGCCCACCCAGTAGAGCACATCGGCGGTTTCTTTCTCAGCCATCAAGGGCACATCGAGACCATCAGTCCAGGCCGTACGTTCTGCCTGGGGCAGGCGCCAGGGATTGCCGGCGCGCTCGATGCCCTCGAGCACCCGCTTGACGCCTTCGGGCACCTCGCTCTGGATCATCGTCAGATTGCGCCGCATATCGACAATATCGTCAACGTGCTCGATCATCGCCGGGCACTCGTAAACGCAGGCGAAGCAAGTGGTACAACTCCAGAGCTCATTCTCGCTGAAGAGATTCTCGTAGAGCGGCAGCGCATTGATAGCGGCGGCACTCTGGTTCTTGCCGTTACCGTTGCCGTTTTCGGGTTCGCCGCCTTCGAGCTCACTGATCGGCTTGACCTGGCCATCGCGGAAGATGATAGCTTGCTGGCGTTGCAAATCGGCCAGCTTGGTGATCAGGAACTTGGGCGAAAGATCGGAGCCGCTGGCATTGGCCGGACAAACCGACTGGCAGCGCCCGCAGCGCATACAGGCATCGAAGTCGAGGCGGCGCTTCCAGGTGAAATCGGCCAGGGTGGCGATACCGAGTTGCGGCTCATCCTTTTCGATCTCTGCTTCCATGTCTGGAATCGGATCCAGGGCACCCCTGGGCGTCGAGTCGTTGAAGAACGTATTGAGCGGCGTATAGAAAATATGGCGGAACTTGCTATAGGGCAGGCTCGCGATGAAAGCAAACGTCACCGCGGCGTGGGTGTACCAGAGGAACTGGTGCAAGCCGAGCGCAACCGGGCTGCCTTCGCCCATACCGATAGCGCGGAAGACAGTCGCCAGCGCGAAGCCCAGGTAGGAAAGCTGGGCCCAGGGCTGAGTGTAGACCGAAACCCCGCCGATTTCCTGGTTGGCGATGCGCAGCCCTTCGACCAGGAAGCCGCCGATGCCGATAAAGAGCAGCGAGCCGAGCACCCAGGCATCGGTGGTACGATTATCGAGGCGGGCCGGCCTGGTCTGGTAGCGGCGAATTGCCGCCCAGATCAGACCGATCACAAAGACAATGCCGAGCGTATCGAGAATAAACTCGTAAGCGCGGTAGAAATTGCCAACCAGGATCTGGCCGGCGGGGAACGTGATCGTGCCGGCCGTCACCTCACCGGCGATCATCGGCACGGTGAAATCTTCCTCGACAGCAATGACATCGGTACCGATGAAGAGCGTCAGGAAGCCGAAAAAGATCAGGGCGTGCATGGCACCGGGGCGCCGATCGCGCAAGACCTTTTTCTGGCCGAAGGACTGGACAAGAAACTCGCGCATGCGTGCGGGCAATGAACTGATGCGGGGCTCGGGTTTGCCCTGCCGCCAGCGGCCAATGTCGCGCAAAACGCCGTACGAGGCAACCAGAGTGGTGATAGCCATGAGGATGTACACGAAGAGTGGGCCGAGCGGTTCGCCGATGTTCCAATAGATCTCGCGGATCGCGATAATCTGGTCTTGCTCCATGGGGGCGTTACCACATCTTTCTAGGATCAGCACGATTCCGTCCAACACTTGAGCCGGGAATCGCCCGACCTCATCGGTGGAGCGAACAAGGACAACACGTGTACCGACATATAAACAACAGTACGTTTAATTTGTGTCAAATAATATCATTTATGAATAGGGTCGTCAAACCCCGCCTGGTAGAGATTGCGTACATAAATGACAACTTACTTATAAAAAAGCGCGGAGCGTTCATTTCATCTGCCGACGGCAGATGAAATGAACGCTCCGCGCTTTTCCCATTTCTCAAAAAAGCCGGCGGGCCTTCAATCAGTGCGATACCGGTTCAGCGGCGCGAGGCAGGGTAATCGTGAACGTGCTGCCGTTGCCGGGAATACTGGTGACATGAATAGTGCCGCCGAGCGCCTGAACAGCCAGGCGGGCGAAGTAGAGCCCGAAACCGATGCCGTCGCGTCGATCTTCGTGGCGAGCCTGGAAGAAGCGATCAAAGATAAAGGGCAACGCCGCAGGATCGATACCGGCACCGGTATCGTGAACCGCCACCGTCACAGAAGAATCGTCTTCATCGCATGTGATCGCCAGGCAAATCCGGCCGTCGATGGGAGTATATTTGACCGCATTGCTCAACAGATTGATCACAATGCGCTCAAAAAGGCGCCGATCAATCATGATCGGCATGGTAGGCATATCGGTCTCGATCACGATGGAAGCATATTCTTGCGCAGCGGCAACCTCGAAGGAACGACAGAGATTGCGTGCTACACTGACCAGGTCGACAAGCTCATGGTGCATCGGCCAGCGGCCGGTTTCCAGGCGCGTAATTTCCAGTAGCGAGTCACAGAGGCCATGCAGCGTACTGGTAGTATCACTGGCAACTTCAAGCAACTCCTGCCGCATATCGGCGGGCAGGTCGCGGGCGAGCAAATTCTTAATGCTGATCATCAGCGTATGGAGCGGTGCACGCACATCATGCACAATCATCCGCACCATATCTTCGCGCCACTGTAACTGGCTCTGAAGCATCTGATGAGCGTGCAAACTATTGGCAACCCCATGCTCATAATCATGCAACAAACTACTGGTAAACTGCTGCACGGCGGGCAAAGCCGGCATCTGCGGCGGAAAGCGGCGGCGGTATTCAGCCAGCCACTGGCGAATCTCATCACTTATCTGATTTTCCAGCAGAATTGCGGCCTGCCGCAGCACCGCCGGATCATAACTCCAGGCAATCTGGCGCCGTGCGCGGATCGTAGTCGGCTCACTGGTTGCTGGTTCAACCCAGAGCACAAAACCGGCGCCCGGCCCGATGCCATAAACCAGAGTAGTGGCAGTAAGCGGCTCAAAGAGCGCCGCAGAGCTGTGGGCGTCAGCAGTCATAAGCCAGGCCGGTTCCGCCTGATCGGTTAACTGGTGCCCAATAAGCAAAGCAGCGCCGGTGTCAGACCGAGCAAGCGCGATCAACGCATGATAGAGCGCAGCCAGCATTTCGGGCGAATACAAACCAGCCGTCAATTGCGGTTTGGTGAAATGCCGAGATAACGCTTCGCGCAAATTCATAGAACGAACACTCATGAAAATCGGTTCAATCATAGCGCAATGCCACCAGAGGGTCGAGCCGGGCTGCACGAGCTGCCGGATACAAACCCGCCACGACCCCGACAAGGGCTGCAAAACCGAGTGCCACCAGGGCCAGCCACCAGGGTGTCACAAAAAATGTTGCCTGGAGGGGCAAATCTTCGCGTTCGATATACCAGGCAATCAAATAATTCAAGCCGATACCGAGCAACCAGCCGCCGATAACCCCGATCGTGCCGCCCATGATGCCAATCATACCGGCTTCGAGCATAAACAGGCCTCTGATATCGGCGCGTGAGGCACCAATTGCTTTCAACGTCCCAATTTCGCGGGTGCGCTCATAAATTGCCATAATCATCGTATTGATGATACCAAGACTGGCAACAAACAGCGCCAGGCCGCCAACCGATGCCAGCATCAGATTAATCACCGCAAAGGCCCGATTGGCGGTATCCAGGATCAACTCGAGCGACTGTACGCGAAAGCCCTGACTGCGCAGCGCCGGCACCAGTTCGGCAGCATCGGCGATGCCGGTCGCTTGCAAAACCGCCGCATCATAGCCGCGGGTTGCCAGGTAATCGGGAGTGTTATACCACCAGGATTTCATGGCGGCCAGATCCGGTACTGCTACCTGAACATCACGCTCATCATCAATCATCACCCCGGCAACGGTAAAGGTGAAGACCTGGGATTCGCCACGCGGGCTCTGCAACACAATACCGATTTCGCGACCGGGCAAACTGGTATGATCGACGTTGTCGGGGAGAGCGCCACTACTCAGCAAGGCCATGCCGCCATTGGCATCCAGGTTCGCACTACCGGCGAGCACCTGCAATTCGCGTTGGAATGGATTGGGAAAACGATTGGGTGCGCGTACCGTTACCGGCTGTAGCGTAGCCGTTTCATCAGCCGGATCGATGCTCAGCAGCGTATTGACATTTTGCAAGCTAATAGTCGGCGTGACAACTTCGACGTTCGGCAGAGCCTGCCATTCAGCGACAATTTCGGGTGTGATTGGCGTTTCGCGGTTCGGCAAGCCAAACTGGGTGAAGAACCCCGTTTCGTCATCGGATCGTGGTTCAACAAACACATTCTCCAGACCAAGCTCGGCAAACTGCTGGCGTATTTCGCGTTGAACCCCGACACCCAGTGAAACCATCGTTACAATCGTCAGAATCCCGACAATTACCCCGGTAGAGGTAAGGATTGTTCGCACTTTTCGCCGCCCCAGGTTGCTGAGCGCGGTAGCGAACATGTCTTTTATCATCATATGGTCATCCCGACCAGTGTTTCATCCTGAAATTTTACTATTGCTTGTAATAAAACAGCCCGGCAATACTATGTTGCCAGGCCAGATACTAGCGTGTCAGGCGTAGAATGTAAATGCAGCGACTGTACAAGGGCGACTGGAGACATCACGATAACTATCCAGGCCTGGAATAGCTGCTGCAGATGAAATCGTGCAGCACGAACAAAGCTCAATTATTAATGTAATATTAACTTTTACCGGCCTATGTAGTAGCGCAATATATATACCAGGGTTATGGTATCACCGGCCTGAACCAATGTCAAGGTGAACTCATCAGCGGAAGGTAGATCGATGGCGGGCCGGTTTCGATTTGCAGCCTGGTGAGCGGGTCGCCAAGCAAAACAAAAGTACGCAGGGCATCCTGACAGCAACCGCCAGTGCTGAACAATTCCAGATAGCCGGCAGTCGTCAACGCCGCCAGTTCGCCGACGGCGGACGGTTCGTTGAGTGCCTGCAAAAACCCGCGCTGGAGCGATTCGTGGCCGTAAGCGACGCCCTGGCCCGTCGAGCCCCAGCCGGCAATCACGCCGCCATCAGGCCGGAGCACCAGCCGTTCGTCCAGACTGGTACCCGAAAAAGCCGGTGTCTGGAAGGCACTGCTGAGGCAAGTCATCGCCAGCAGCATCGGCAGGCGATCCCGATTCGCGAGGATATCGGCATCGAAGAGGCCGAAGAGATACTGCTGATCGGCAGGCTGATCGGCTTGCAGCGGCGAACCGGTGACAGCCCACTGCCACTGGTTGCTATGGCCGGTGTACGTCAACAACGCGGCGCCGGCACTGAAATGCGCGATGGCCCGGTCGCGGGCACGGAGCGGATCGTGTTCCAGCCAGGGCAATGGTGATGGTTGCGGATCATAATAGAGACGCCGGCTGGCTACACCCTCGGGCAGGCGCTGGATCGCCTGGTCGGCGAAAGCCGCGAAATCACCGGCCTCATCGGTATTGTCGGCCAGAAAGATCGCCCGTGAGCGCCACGCCCCGGCGGGAGCCGCCGTTTCATAGCGTACCATCTTGGCCACCAGCCCGGCCAGCGCATCGGCATCGGCGACCGGCAAACGCCCGACAGCCATGTCGGGCAAGGGATCACTCAGCGGATCGCTGCCATCGAGTTGCCCAAAACAGCTCTCGCAAGCCGTCTCACCGATCCAGGGATCAACACTGGCCAGGAAGGGCGGGATCAGGTTGGGGTTGGCCCGCCCGGTATAATCCAGCGGATCGGAGGTACCATCACCAACCAGCACCACAGCGCGGGGCGGTTGGGGCCAGGTCGCCGTATAGCGCAGAAAGTCGCGAATAGCAGTAGGCGCAACCGCGCCGAAGCTCCAGGCATCATAGATCTGCGCCACGTCAACCAGAGCTGCGGCATGGCCCTGCCAGCGACGCAAATCGAGCAATGGTTGCAGGGCATGATGCAACTCGACCGGCGCAATATAGACAACATCGAGCGCCTGGGGGTCGAACAACGGCGGGTTAAAGGCGCGCAACTCGGGCAGGTGGCTGGTAGCAGGGCCACTGAGCAGGTAGCGCCGGGCTTCCGGGCCGTCGCGAAATCCGGCGCCCGACAGTTGCAGGCGTTGCGGTGCCAGTGGATCAGTCACATCGTAGAGTGCCGCCGCTGCCGGCAAATTGCGCAACTGGTAATGCCATTCGCCGGCAACCCCGACAAACTCGGCACCCTGGCCGCCAAAATCGAGGGTGGCCGGGCGCAACCAGTGGACAGCATCAATCTCAATACCGGCGGCAACAGCCGGTAGGAGCCGCAACACTCCGCTTGTCGCTGTACTCTCCAGCACAAAGAGTCGGATCCAGTTACCGCCACCGTTGATCTCAGCCTGTTGGCCGACGGCAGCGAGCTGTGCCTGGAGCTGGAAATTGCCACTGGTATAGGCAAGCCCGTCGACAGTCAGGGTTGTACTGCCGTTGGCGGCGGGCAAGCGTGGTTCGATCTGAAAATCGAATTCAGCGGGCGGCTGGTTGGGGCCAGTGCGCAAATCGGCGGCAAACCAGTGATCGCCGTCGGGACCGGGGCGAGTTGAGTCATAGAGCAGCGACTGGCGCCAGGTACCCTCTTCGAAGGCAGTAGCGCGGGGCGGCGCATCGCCGGGCTGGAGTTCACGAACAGAGATACGCGGCGCGGCTGCCGATTCCAGAACGAGCCAGTACACATCGGCGGCATTCCAGCGATCGCCGGGGGCGGGGGCGTAGAAACGCAGTTCGCTGCTCGCAGCGCTGCCGACAATTTCGAGAGGCAGCGACTGGCCGGCCCGGCGCAGCCAGAGACGATTATGATCGATCCGACTGAGATCCAGACCGACTGCCGCCAGGTCGCCGGCCGGGATGCGCTGCAAACCGGCCTGCCGCACCAGCACTTTGACGGCCGGGCCGGCCGGTTGCCAGGGTGCGGGCGCATGCTGGAGAAACGGCCCGGAACCGGCCAGCAGCGCGGCGGCACTCGGCTGGAGCGGCTGTGCACCGGGAACTGTCGCTTCGACCAGAGTCACGGCCTGGAGATCGGCCCCCCGGCGGAACAGGGGCGACAGCGCGATTACCACAATCCGGTTGCCGCGCATTCTGGCCTCGCGCAGCACCGTCAGGGGCGCAGCAGGCAGTTCCGGCTCGTGAACAGCATGAAGCAGCGGGCGGTCGGCAATCGGCGTTGCGGGCGACAATGATGAGTTGGCGGGCAAATGGCCGGCCCAGGGCCGGCTCTCGAGCCGAAGCATACGCAGTTGCACCGGATCATCGCCGGGGACGAGCAAAGGAATAAGGCGGGTGGGCACCTCACCGGCAGCGAAGCGAAAGGGCACAGCCGCAGCAGGCGCCGGCAAGGTACCGGCAGCGGCAACCGGCAACGGTTGCCAGCGCAGCGTGACGCCTTCAGCGGAGGTTTGCAATGATACAGCCCCCGGACTGGCCGGTTGGGCGGCGGAAAAGGTGGTTCCCAGCAACAGGCAGAGCAAAGCAGTGAACAACACGAAACGAGAACGCATAGGTAACTCGGCAAGACATTGTGGCCACGGAGTTGCCACAATGCCTTGTGATAACTATGTTGTGCTTGCTGCGGCAACTTTGTTTTTGCTACCAGAGCAAGCACAACAACTTGCGGCACAACGTATCCAGCAGCCGACGCCGGGCCTTTGCGGTAATTATATCAAGACCGGCGGGCGCGGATGAACAGACTGGCCAGCATAAGCCCAATACCCAGAATCAACAGGAAGGGCGTCATCCCGGCAGTCGCAGCATCGCCGGTAACCGGCAGGCGCTCCGGCACCGGGGTAGGCTGCGGAACCGGTGTGGCCAACGGTTCCAGCGTGGCCGTCGGCGTCAAGACCGCCGGCGGAGTAGGCGAGGCCGTCGGCGAGGCCGTCGGCGAAGCCCTGGGGCCGGGTTGAACAATCGTGACCGTCGTGCTGCTACTCTTCGGCGGGCTACCGCTAGCCGTCAGAGTGGCGATATTGGTCAGAGTACCGGGATCCGCCGCCGGCGAGACTCGCGCCGTGATCGTCAAAAACACGTCCTGATCAGGACGAACATCGCCAACCGTCCAGATCACGGTATTGCCGGACACAGCGACCGTACCCTGATCGACAGTGGCCATCAGGATCTCAAATGCGGCGGGCACATTGTCTTGCACCTGCACATCGCGTGCAGTGGCATTGCCATCGTTGCCGACGCGAATACGGTAGATTACCGTATCACCGGGCAAAGCGACAGCCGGTTCAACCGACTTCGAAATCTCGGGATCGGCTTCATCGGGTGGCGGCGCAACCGGTGTACCGGTCGGGTCGACCGAGCCGGGCGGAGGCGTCGGGTCGACCGAGCCGGGGGTTGACGTCGGGTCGACCGAGCCGGGGGTAGCAGTTGGAGCCGGCGGTTCAGTCGCAGGAGTCTTGATATTCTGAACCGGCGCAGCCAGACCTGACGGTACGGCGATTGACATCAGCGCAGCGACAACCAGCACCAGGCCGCTGACCAACAGGCTAAACTGTGCAACTGATGAACGCATGCAGCATCCCCGGTTCGATCAAGCTCAGCAACTGAGTCGTACCGGGGCTCCTCCTTTCACAGCGGATGCGGCAATATGCACTTGTCGCCGCGCAAGCATATGCTTGCGCGGCGACAAGCTGCCGCAAAAAACGACCGACTCTAGCGGAAAATCACTGGCAAGAACAGACGCCGGCCGGCGGCATTTGCCAGGCCGGGCACACTGACCGGGCCATAGACAAAAGTCGTTCCATCAAGTTCCTGCTCCACCAGCCAGTAAAAATAGCCGGCACCGGTTCCGGCGCTGCTATCGAGAAAATCATAGCTGGTTTCGCCGGTGCCGCGACCGCGACTGAGAATAACCTCACTGTTTACAGGTACCGCATCGGCAAAGGCGCCGGTGCTACTACGATAGATACTAAACCCCCAGGTATTATACTCGGCTGCCGTTACCCATTGTAGCAAAACACCGTCTGCGGTGGCATTAGCCACGAAAGCCGCGAGCACAATCGCCGTCGGCGGCGCATCACCCGTACCGATAACCGGCGTGCGGGTCGGATCGTCAGGCGTGGGCGTATCCGGATCGTCGCTAGGCACAGTCGGTGCATTGCTACTATTGGCAAACCCCTGATTGGCAACCTCGCTGCGATCCGTGGGGAAAGGCACATTGATCACCACGAAGAAGCGCACCGTTACCGTTGTCCCGGCAGCGATAGTACCAATCTGCACCTGCACACTGGTATCATTGATGGAATTGCCGCTGGTGACCGTCGTGCCGGCCAGGTCAACCCGCACCGAACCAACCACCAGGGTCGTATCCGGATCGGGCGTATCGGTAAAGACAACATCGCGCGCCGGACCATTGCCTGCATTCGTGATTTCAATCGTATATTCAATGGTATCGCCCGGATTCACCTGGCCATTGGCATTGCGATCGATCACCAGGCCATCGCGCTTGCTCACCTGCAGGTCGGGCTCAGTCACCGCAACCAGGTCGGTCGAACTATTATTGTCCGGCACCGGATCGGGCGTCGGGCTCGACACCGTCGCCGTATTGCGCAACGGCGAAAGCTGAGCGGCAGCCTGGCCAACCTCCACCGTCAATTCCAGCGTCGGCAGACTCTGGCCGGCCGCCAGCGGTCCCGGATGGGTACAGGTCACATCCTGGCCGACGGCAGTACATGTCCAGGCGCTCCCTGCCGCTGAAGCATAAATCAGGCCACGCGGCAGAGTATCGATCACTTCGATTGGCCCGGCAGCCGCATCCGGCCCATTGTTCGCCACAGCCAGATCGTAGCGGCCGGGCTGGCCGACATTGAAGTCACCCACACTGGCCTTCAAAATCGACAGGTCGGCGCCGGGCTGTCCGACATTGACCGTGCTGGTATCGGTATTGTTGCCCGGCACCGGATCGGGCGTCGAACTCGACACCGTCGCCGTATTGAGCAGCGGTGAGCCGGTCGGCACATTCTGCCCGATCTGCACCGTCAGTTCCAGCGTCGGCAGGCTCTGGCCGGCCGCCAGCGGATCCGGATACGTGCAGGTGACAAGCTGGCCGACGGCAGCACAGGCCCAGGGCGCCGGGCCGGCCGAAACATAGCTCAGGCCAGTCGGCAACGTATCAAGCACCTCAATCGGCGCGGCAGCCGCATCCGGCCCGCGGTTCGTCACGGCCAGATCGTAGCGGCCGGTCTGACCGATTTCAAACAGGCCGGCGCTGGTCTTCATGATGGTCAGATCGGCTGCGGGCGGCGGAGCGGTCGTGACCGTGACTGTGGCGGTATCGGTTTGCGGCGGAGTTCGGCCGGCGGGCGTGGTACGCTGCGGATCAAGATAATCAACACTCACCGTATTGACGTAATTGCCGGCAGTAACCGAAGCCGCGATATCCACCACATAGGTAATCGACACCGAAGCGCCGCCGGGCAAGTCAAACCGGCCCCATTCAGGGGTCGTCGCACCGACAGCCGGGTTGGCGATGGTCGTGCGCACGGCACCGCCGGCAGGGATCAGCGCCGTCGTCTGGTTATAGGCAAAGCCGGCCGGCAACTGGTCACTGAGCAGCACATCGAGGGCCGTGCCCTGGCCGGCCGCATTGCTAAACGTAACGGTATAAGTTGCCTGAGCGCCATCAGGCGCATTCTGCACAGCGGGCGTACTGGTGGTCTTGTCGACAGTAATAGTGGGCAGACAGGGCGCACCGGCAATACCGGTAGGCAGATCAGCGGGCGTAATCACCTGTTGGACACCATCCTGGCCGGGTTCGGCGCCATAGGGATCGCGCTGATCAGTCGACACACCACTCACACCACCCGCAACATCAACCACACCGGGCGCCTGGGAGGTAAAGACGACACCGCCGCCACCGCCGCCCCCCGGACCATGGCGATCTTCTTCACGCGAACGACTAAGCCAGGAATTGCCGCCGGCGCCACCAGTTGCACTGACCGTCAAGCCTGCCAGTGAGCCGACTTCCGTCAGAAAGAGCACCGTCCCACCGGCGCCACCGCCGCCGGCACCATCCTGACCGACTTCCAGGCCGGCGCCGCCGTCGGCATTGATCGTACCGACACCAGTCGTTTCGCCGGCGCGGATCAGCACCATACCACCGCCGATGGCCCCACTGCTGGACTGGCCACTGGGCAGGGGACCGCTGGCATTGTTGGTGGTACCGGCGCCGCCGCCGCCACCAGGCACCAGGCGATCAGGGGCAACAGCAGAGAGCGTGGTATCACCAAAGACACCGCCGAAGCCACCGGAGGGCTCATTCGATCGCCAACTATTGCCGCCGGTACCGCCGGCGCCACCATTGCCGCCGCCGCCACCGCCGGAATTTTCATCGTTATCCTCCGCATTGCCGTCGGTGCCGCCACCACCGGCATTGGCCGGTGCACCGCGGGCCAGGCTGCCGTTGGGGTAGCCTTCAACCCCGGTATCGATAACCGGATTGGCAGCACCGGGATCGGCAAATACAAAGCGGGGCGTACCGGCAATGCCTTCACCTTTTGCGGCATCGGTACCCAGTCCGGACATCATCACATAATCGGTGGCAGCAAAGCCGGGCGCATTCCCGACACCGCCGGACACCTGGGCACCGCCACCGCGGAAGCCCTGTTCGCTCACATCCATGCTGCCGCCGTTCAAATTGAGCGTCCCGGCGACATCAAAGACCAGTACCCCACCGAGCGTGCCGTTCCAGGGCAGGGCTGCCAGTGGGTTGGCCGGATTGAGCACAGCACTGGAAAATTGCGGCACCCGAATCACCTGGAAGCTACGCCGGCCACTGGTGGGAGTTGCATCGGCAACAGTATAATCATAAACCAGGCCGTTGCGGATGGGAACGATCCCACCGGACACCGGGCCGGCGGCGACAACATATTCATAACGCCCGGCATTGCGCAGATCGGCGGCACCGCTGCCAATACCGGTTGTGCCGCCGGGAGTACCCAGGCCGTCGCCATAGGTTTCATCGTTGGTCGTCACGATGTCGGCATCCTGCATCTGGATGACCAGCAGCAAATCGCCGGCTTCAATCGCATCGGCAGCGCCCTGAGGTATCCCCACGGGAATACTGGTTGCGCCGGCAGCGACCGCAGCAGTAGCAGGATAGTACGTGTTGACAACGCCGCCCAGGTTGCCGACCGGCCCATCTTTGCCGGGAACCGCGCAAACCCCGCTATCGGCCCGCACCACCGGCGGAAACAGTGGCGACGCACCGGGTATCACGGCCGTACCAGCGAGGAGCGCCGCCAGTGCTACAACAGAGAAAACAAAACGAACAGCCTTACGAGATTTCATACCTTTTCCTTCCAGACGTCTCCCAGCCGAGGAAGCAGTCTCTGGCTGTGGGTGCTACAGTACGCCAGTCCTACGTGCATTGCGACAGAAGTGTGATGCTATGATATTACCATAGTACTATTCAAATATAGAGCAGTGGATGAATAGCAGGCCACAATCCGCTGTTTCAAAATGATAAAAAGATCATTTTTGAGCAGGGGATGAACAAAGTACGGGAGGAATGTCGGCAGGCAGTGTACGATGTACAGCCCTGTCATACAGCTTGACGCTGCACAAACAGAACGTTATAGTTGATACGATTTCTGCGGTCGGCGCAGCCGCAGCGACCGCGCCAGCTGGTTCGCCGCTACGCCGAAAGCACAACCGGTTACGGCGCCGTGAAAATCGGCACTTTTGGGAGCAGCAAATGCCACGGATCGACAGTCGCTATGGTCATATTCATTACCATCGAATTGGCGATGGCTGGCCACTGGTCTTGATCCATGGCAATACGTATACCGCAGCCACTCAGGCGCGGCTGGCGCATCGGTTTGCCGACGAACATAGTGTCTACAGCATCGATTTGCTGGGGCACGGCCATTCAGCGCGCCCAACCGGCCTGTTTTCCGAGCATTACTTCACAATGCAGGGCGCGGCACTCGCCGATTTCCTCGCGGCAATCTTCCCCGCCACCGCTGTACCGCTGTTCGGTATGAGCGCCGGCGGCATCAGCGCACTCAACGCGGCCTGCGAACAACCGGCGCGAGTCGCCGCCCTGATCCTCGACGGCGTGTTTTACCAGGTCAGCGCAGCAACCGTGGCCGCCCATCACCAGAGCCGAACCACGATTTCACCGACGTGGGATCGCTTTATGCGCCAGCAGCACGGTAGCGAATGGTGGCCACAACTGCAAGACGGCATTGATGCGGCAATAGGCCGATTGGCCGCAAGTCAGACATCGCTGGTACCCTGCCTGGGCTCCATCAATGTGCCGACCTTGATTTTTCAGGGTGGCCGCGATGCCTTCGTCCCCGATGCGCAGGCTTATACTATCGCCGACCACATCAGCGGCGCCCGGCTGCATTATGATCCGGAAGCCGGTCATCTGCTGGCCTGGAAAGACCCGGCTGCGTTTCGCGAAATGGTGCGTAGCTTTCTCAGACCGCTGCGCCCTCACGGAGCCGACCGCAGTTCGCTGTTTGAATAATGAAAGATTTATTTAATTGTCACGTTCACAAAATGCGTCGTAGTATACCACAGGCAATCGCAATCCGTCAATAAAAGTTAGGAAAAGGTTAGAAGCAATTGCGTATCGCATATATCGACTGTTTTCATGGGGCGGCCGGTGACATGTTGCTGGCCAGTTTGCTCGATGCCGGATTAGATCAAGAGCAACTCCTGACGATCTTAGAAACCCTGCCGGTTGGCGGGTACCGCCTGATCCCAACACGCGCCGTCAGCCATCAGATCAGCGGCACCCGATTGGAGATCAAGGTTGAAGGCACGCAACCCGAACGCAGCTGGGCCGCAATTCGGCAGCTGATCGAGCAGAGTCGGCTGCCGGAGCCCGGTCGGACGACGGCACTGCACTGCTTTCAACTCCTGGCCGCCGCCGAAGCCAGTGTTCACCACTGTAGCCCGGAAGATGTCCATTTTCACGAAGTCGGTGCCGTCGACAGCATTATCGATATGATCGGGTTTTGTGCCGGGCTCGCGTTGCTGGGCATCGAGCAACTCTTTGTCTCGGCCCTACCTTTGAGCCATGGCTGGACGCAGAGCCGGCATGGCTGGCTGCCGCTGCCGGCCCCGGCAACACTGGCGCTGCTCGCCGCTGCCGGCGTGCCGACTATCCCGGCACCTAACTGCGGCGAACTGGTGACGCCGACGGCGGCCGCGCTGCTGACCGGGCTGGGCGAATTCCGCCAGCCGGCTATGCGAATCGAGCGCATTGGCTATGGCCTGGGATCGAAAACATTCGACCGGGTCAACGGCTTGCGCGTCTGGATTGGCGAAAGCAATGAGCCGCCGGATCCGAACCACCGGCACCACGAGCACCATCACCACGAGCACCATCACCACGAGCACCATGAGCAGCAGTCGGCCATACCGTACGACGACAGCACCCTGGAACCGTTGGTAGAGCTACGTTGCAACCTCGACGACGCCAGCGGGGAACTGGTGGCGTACAGCATAGAGCGGCTACTGGCCGCCGGGGCACTGGATGCATGGGCCGCACCGGTGGTCATGAAAAAAGGGCGTCCGGGGCTCATACTGGCATGCCTGGCGCGAGCGGAGGCGCAGGCAGCCTTGATCGAGTTGTTGTTGCGAGAAACGCCGACGCTGGGAGTGCGCTGGAGTCGGCTGGAGCGGCAGGCAGCGGCGCGGCGCAGCATCGAAGTCGGTACCCCCTGGGGTTCGGTGCGGGTCAAACAAAAATTGTTGGCCGGCCAGGTGGCCGGTGCCGCCCCGGAATATGAAGACTGCGCCGAACTGGCCCGCCGACAGGGAGTTGCACTCGCCGACGTGTATGCGGCTGCCTTGCATGCAGCAGCCGGGCGCCGGTAAAGTGGGGGTAGATTCCAGCGGCGTAGCCGCTGGAATCTACCCCCACTTTATCATCATCATGTACAATTTGCTGCTATTCGACAACCAGCTCGCCCACCATGCCGGCAACATAGTGGCCGGGGAACGTACAGATGTACAGGTAGGTGCCGGGGCCGGGCGTTTCGAAGGTAATCGTCTCGCTCAAATTGGGATCCAGCGTTGGTGTCTGGGCGAGCACGCCTTCAGTGCCTTCCGGCGGCAAGAAATTGTTGGCCGCATTGGCCTGAGAAGCATTATTGATCTGCGAGGCCAGTTCACTACCGCCGTCGACGAGAATCCAGTTGTGCTGGAGCACGTCCGAATTGTTGTCGTAAGTCAGTGAAACCAGCGTATTGGCCGGCGCTTCCAGGGTTGTCTGTTCAAAAACCAGCTCCAGACCAGTCGAGGAAACCGTCAACTCGACTTCAGCGTCTCCGTCGCCGGCAGCGGCTTCTTCAGTGGCCGTCGGCTCCTCAGTCGCGTCGGCTTCTTCGGTGGCGGCAGGCTCCTCAGTCGCGTCGGCTTCTTCAGTGGCCGTCGGCTCCTCAGTCGCGTCGGCTTCTTCGGTGGCGGCAGGCTCCTCAGTTGCCGCCGGTTCTCCCGTCGCCGCCGGCGGCTCGGTCGCCATCGGCTCCTCGGTTGCCGCCGGCGCAGCAACAGTGCCGCCGTCGGTGGGTTCGAATGCAGATTGCGGCGTGAAGAAGATCACCAGCAGTAGTGCCAGAAACCCGACCCCGAGTGCCGCCCCGATGAACACCGTCAATGATGGGCCACCGGCACTCCCGGCATTGCCCGTATCATCGCGTCCGCCCGAAGATGGTCGTCTGTAGCTCATAACATCCCCTCTGTTTGATGCCGCTTCGCATCGACGATTTTCTGCCGCTCGACAGTTGGTGTGCAAAATAATAGATCACGTTGTGCAAATAAGCAAGTGACATGTATCACATAGTGGTTGGCAGCAATGCACCGGCACCAACCCCACGCATGCAAGATACTTGCCAGACAGACTGGCGCTAATGTGCCGGGGCGTGACACTTTTCGGCTGCGGCAGCCGGAAAATCAGTAGCCTTCGGGCGCGCGGTAGCGTTCGAGGTTCTGGTAACGAGTCGTGTTGGAGTCATAGCGGAGCGGCACCACACCGACCGGGCCATTGCGATGTTTGGCCAGATGAATCTCGGCAATGCCTTTTTTGTCAGTATCTTTGTCGTAAAGCTCTTCGCGGTAAATGAACAGCACCAGGTCGGCATCTTGCTCGATACTACCGGATTCGCGCAGATCGCTGAGCATAGGAATGCGGCTCTGCCGGCCTTCGACAGCGCGCGAGAGCTGCGAAAGCGCGATAACCGGAATATTCAATTCACGGGCCAACGACTTGATACCGCGGCTGATCTCGCTCACCTCCTGCACCCGGTTATCGGTACGGCGGCCCTGCATCAATTGCAGATAATCGATAACCAGCAGATCGATAGGCGTTTCAGCGTGCAGGCGGCGTGATTTGGCGCGCACCTCGTTGATCGACAGGCCGGAGGTATCTTCGATGAAAATCGGCAAATCGGAGAGTCGGCCCATCGCATCCATCACCAGTTGCAATTCATTATCGCGAATATTGCCGGTACGCAATTTCTGGGTATCGATGCCGGTATGCATCGCCAGCAAGCGCTGCACGAGTTGCTCGCGGCTCATTTCCAGGCTGAAGATGGCAACGCTGCGATTAGCTTCCATGGCCACATTGTAGGCAATCGAGAGCGCCAGGGCCGTTTTGCCGACGGAGGGGCGGGCCGCCAGAATGATCATATCGCTGGGTTGCAACCCGCCGGTAATCTCATCAAAATCGCTGTAGCCGGTCGGCACACCGACTACCTCGCCGCTACGGTCCTGAAGCGTGGTAATCTGCTCGAAGAAGGCATCGATGACGCGGGCGATATGCACAAAATCCTGGCCGGCCCGCCGCTGCGAGATGGCAAACAACTCGGCTTCGGCCTTATCAAGCGTAGTTTCGAGATCATCACGCTCATCGTAGCCCATAGCGGCAATCTTGCCGCCGGCCTCGATCAGGCGCCGCAGCAGGGCGGTACGTTCCACAATGCGGCCATAATACTCGACGTGTACCGCAGTCGGCACCTCGGCGGCCAGATCGCCGAGCAATGCAACGCCGCCGATCAGGTCAAGCCGTTCGCGGCGGCGCAGGTCATCGGCGACATTGGGAATATCCGGCGGCACGCGGCGATTATAGCAGGCCAGCATCGATTCATAGATCCAGGCGTGCTTTTCGAGATAAAAAAACTCGGCCGGCAACCAGGGCGCAACCGTAATAATTGCCTCGCGATCAAGCAAGATCGCCCCGAGCGTCATACGCTCGGCGTGAATATCCGCCGGCAGCGTGCGTTCCATAGCTCTTCTCCCCAGCTTTTCCGCAACAATCCCCCGGCTATCCAGAAAGTATCCACAGCCCGGCCCAAAACGCCGATGTGCCACGGCATATGCCGCGGCACATCAAAACACACTCCGTTTTATTGGCTTCCGCAGTCGGCGCTGGCTACCGGCAATAGCCGGCATTTGCTCGCCCCTGGCAGGATGGACTGGTTGGCCAGGCCGGAATTATTCCGTCTCGGCGGGCGTTTCAACAGCCGGTGCCGGAACAGCAGTACCGGCCTCGCCTTCAACGACCACATTCACCAGCGGTTCCAGGCCGCTGGCCACACGCAGCTTGATCGGATAAATGCCGATCCGCTTGATCGGCTCGTCCAGATCGATTTTGCGCCGATCCACCGCAAAACCCAGTTGTGCCGACAATTTCTCGGCAATATCGGCACTGGTCACCGATCCATACAGCCGATCCAGTTCACCGACCCGAACTTCGAAGCGCACCGTGGTACCATTGATGCGGGCAGCCAGCGACTCATTTTCCTGGCGGGCAACGGCAACGCGCCGGCTCTGCGCCCGCAGGCGCTCCTCGGCCTGGCGGATCTGGCCACGAGTAGCCAGCACCGCATAGCCCTGCGGAATCAGATAGTTGCGCCCAAAACCGCCGGAAACCTCTTTCAACTCACCGGCGCGACCCAGCTTCTCGACATCCTGGGTCAACAAGACTTTCATTTTCGAACCCACCCGTTTGCTCCTTACCAAAAACAATTATGCCTCACGCAGCCGGCATTATCGGGCAATACTGATACCACGCAAGCAAGAATCGACAATGCCCGCCATCTTACCATGAATCTAAAATGATCGTCAATTATACGCCCTGACGCCCAGGCCACATCAACGTCCTGTCAACGACATCGCGGTCACCCCGACCGGAGCACAGCGGCGTGAAAGAAATGACTATCTTTTTCGTTCGTGCTGCCGGCACGAACAAAATGAACATTTCCTTCCGCCCTGCCGGAGGCCCAAACAGGCAGTCGCGGTCGCCGCCGCGTAACTCGTGTCAATTACTGCGGAGTATGCTATCATAGAGATAACCACAATCCGAACCACAAGAGAAGTGCCAGCTTGCTGGGGATCTATGAACGCATTGTTTATTTTGACTGCGCTGATTTTTCTATTTCAACTCTGGTGGCTCGCCGCCCATCTGATTGCATATCGCCAGAGCAGCGAAAGCACATACCTGCTCCAGGTATTTCAGGGCGGAGCCTTCGCATTGCTCTTCGGCTACACCACGATTGCTTTTTTCAATAATCAGGCATTGAACCTGCTCATCAGCGGCCTGCTCTTGATTGCGGGCATGATTTCGTCGATCCTCTGGCGCAGCCGGGGCGGTACGCAGTTGATGGCCCGACATTACCCACGTGGCCTGCGTGATCTCCTCGGCTTTCGGCGCCCGGCAGCCGATTTGAAACGCCGCGTGCGCAGCAAGTAAAGGAGGCAGGCGGATGCAGCAAACCGAGCTTATCGCTCAACTCAACGCGACGCTGGGAAAGCAGTATGTTCTGCACCGGCCCGAAGAGTTGATGCTCTATGAATTCGACGGGTCGGCGCTGGATATGGCCACGCCCGAAGTGGTTGTCGTTCCGGCCGGCACCCGCGAAGTTGCGCAGGTCGTCCGAATTGCGGCGGCCGCCGGCCTGCCGATTGTAGCCCGCGGCGCCGGCACCGGGCTGGCCGGCGGCAGTGTGCCGGAAAGCGGCGGCATTGTAATTTCGACGGCGCGCATGGATCGCTTGATTTCCATCAATCCGGAAGACCGCACGGCGGTGGTGCAGCCCGGCATGATCAATGTCGAACTGAGCGAACGGGCGGCAACATATGGGTTGCATTTCGCTCCCGACCCGAGCAGCCAGAAGTCGAGTACCATCGGCGGCAATGTGGCGGCGAATGCCGGTGGGCCGCACTGCCTCAAGTATGGCATCACGACCAACCATATTCTTGGCGCAACAGTGGTGCTGAGTGACGGCAGTATCGTGCGACTGGGCGGCGGTACGCCGGATATGCCCGGCTACGATTTGCTCGGCGCCGTTGTCGGGAGCGAAGGCACCCTTGGCATCGTCACTGAACTGGTAGTGCGGCTGACGCCCAATCCTGAAGATGTGCGTACCTTTCTGGCTATCTACGATGAACTGGATGCAGCCAGTAACACGGTATCGGCGATCATTGCGGCCGGGATCATTCCGGCGGCGCTGGAGATGCTGGTCGGCGAGGGCATTGCAGCGGTGGAAGCGGCGGTGCAGGCCGGCTACCCGGCGGATGCCCGCGCTGTACTGCTGATCGAGATCGATGGCCTGCGCGAAGAACTGGATGGGCAAACTCGGGCGATCAATCAGCTCTGTGAGCAGCAAGGCGCCCGCGAGATCCGGTCGGCCGGCGACCCGATCCAGCGGGCGAAGCTCTGGGCCGGGCGCAAAGGCGCCCTGGCCGCCTGTGGGCGCATCCGCCCGCATTACCACATCCAGGACGGGGTAGTGCCGCGTTCGCAACTGACTCGCTTGCTGCGCTTCACTGAGGATGTCGCCCGGCGCTATGACCTGGTGATTGTCAATATTTTCCATGCCGGTGACGGCAATTTGCACCCTTTGCTGCTCTTCGATTTGCGCACGCCCGGTGCCCGCGAACGTGCCATTGCCGCCGGTGAAGAAATTTTGCGCGCCTGTGTTGAGGCGGGTGGAACCATCAGCGGCGAACACGGCATCGGGCTCGAAAAACGCGATTATATTCCCTGGCTGTTCAACGACGCCGACCTGTCGGCATTTCATCAGCTTCGTGAAAGCTTTGACAGCCGCGGGCTCATGAACCCCTGCAAGCTGCTGCCGACCGGCGCCTCCTGCGCCGATATTCAGCAGGCAAAGGGGGCGCTGAAGGCGCTGGCGGCCGGCGCGTGGATTTAGAAAACGAGCTAGAAGCCGCTGATATGCAGTATGGGCTCTACGGCCGGTCGCCGGCACAGATCCTGGAACCTCAATCCGTCGACGAGTTAGCAGCGCTGCTGGCGGAAGCTACAGCCACCGGCCAGGCCATGGTGCCCTGGGGCTACGGCAGTCGCCAGCATCTCGGCAAGGTTCCCGAACGCTATGATGCAGCACTTCTGACCAGGCAACTCGATCAGGTGGTTGACTACAATCCGGCCGACCTGGTCATTACCGTACAGGCCGGCGCCCGGTTGGCCGCTGTGCAACAGTTGCTGCGCGAGCATAACCAGTGGCTGCCCTGGGATCCGCCCTGCGCCGATCGCAGCAGTATCGGCGGGGCGCTGGCGAGCAATGCCTTCGGCCCGCTGCGTCTAGGCTATGGTACCGCCCGCGACTGGTTGCTGGGCATGCGGGTTGCCCTTGGCGATGGGCGGCTGGTCAAAAGCGGCGCTCGGGTAGTCAAAAATGTTGCCGGCTACGATAGCCACAAATTGCACCTGGGCGCCTTCGGCACCCTCGGCGTCATTGCGGAAGCTACCTTCAAGGTGGCGCCGCTACCCGAAATGGGCCGCAGCTTGATGATCCTGTTCGTCAATCCGGGCGAAGTCGTGAGTGCCCTGGAACACCTGCTGAGCCCGCCGCTGAGCCCGATCAGCTTGCTGGCCATCAGTGAAGAATTGAGCACATCATTGCCGGATCTGCGCGAATTTATCAGCGGCCAACCACCGCATATGCTGGTACTGGCCCGTTTCGCCGGGGTCGCCGGCGCCGTCGAACGCCAGCTCCGCGAGGCGAGCCGGCGCAGCGTCGAGCTGGGCGCCCGCTGCATCGAGGTTTCCGTCGACGATGCAGGGCAACTCTGGCAACAGCTGGCCGATTTCACGATGTCTGTCGGCAGCAAGCCGAATGTGCTGCTGCGTACCGGGGCACGCCCGGCCCGCTTGCTGATGCTGGGGCGAACGCTCGAACAGGTGACACGGCGCTATGGCTGGGCTTCGCAGCGCCTGGCAATGGCCGGCATCGGGCTGGCTTATAGCCGCTGGTGGCTGCCCACAGATTGCGCTAGCACGCAGCTTGCCGCAGCCATCGCCGAGCTCCGCAGCGAAATCGATCGCATCGACGGCTATGCGGTTGTCGAAGATCTGCCGGCAACGATGCGTGAGCAGATCAATATCTGGGGCAAATCGCCGGATACGCTGCCGCTGATGCGGACGCTGCGCAGCAAGTGGGATCCGGCCGGGATTCTGAATCCGGGACGGTATGTGGTGTAACAGGAAAGCATGCGTGCAGCGCCTGCTTTCCCAATCAGGAGGTTCTCAATGTCCATGTTTGGTAGTCTGCTCGCGATCGGGTTCGCGCTGGCGTTTGCAGTGGTGGCGGTGCTGGTGATCTGGGGTAGTGCGATTGCCTTGCAGCAGGAAGTGGTTCGCAGCTTCGAAAGCGTGCCGGCATCGCAGAGCGGCAAAGCCCTGACTATGCTGGGGCTGGCCCTGCCGTTGCTCGGCGCGGCCGTGCTGGCGGGGTTGTCTGCCGTGCGCATTTTCGCTGTCGCGCTTGGCCTCGGCTAACATAACGGAGAAGTGGCTGATCGCTGGTGATGTTCGTGGCTTAGCCGCAACCATCACCAGCGATCAGCCACTTCTTTGCGTATCGTTGCGTAAAGGAGAGAAGAGAGTATGAGCAATTCTGCACATCCCCGGCCGGTGGTGCTGGTGATTATGGACGGCTGGGGTCTGGCCGAGCCCGGGCCCGGCAACGGGGTGAGCCTGGCGCAGACGCCGAACGTCGACCAGTTGAGTGCCGACTATCCCTTTACCCGCCTGGCCGCTTCAGGTATGGATGTCGGCTTGCCCGAGGGCCAGATTGGTAATTCCGAGGTCGGTCATCTCAATATCGGCGCCGGCCTGATCGTCTACCAGGATTTCACTCGCATCAGCAAATCGATTGCCGACGGTGATTTCTTCGAGAATGCGGCGCTGCTCGGTGCGGTACACCACGTCAAGCAGCACAACAGTGCATTGCATCTTATGGGGCTCTTCGGCCCCGGCGGCGTGCATTCCCACGAAGATCATTTGCACGCCCTGCTCAACCTGGCCAATCAGCACGGCCTCGAACGGGTCTATCTGCACCTGTTCCTCGACGGGCGCGATGTGCTGCCGCGCAGTGCCCTCGGCTTCCTCGATACGCTGGAAGGCGTGCTCGAACGCATCGGCACCGGCAAGGTCGCCACGGTCATCGGGCGCTACTACGCCATGGACCGCGATAAGCGCTGGGAGCGTACCGGCCGCGCCTACGATGCCATCGTCAAGGGCAAGGGCGAAACCGCCGCCAGCGCCCGCCAGGCTATCCAGCAATCCTACGGCAAGGACGTCGGCGATGAGTTTGTGCTGCCGACCGTGATTATGGAGGGCGACCGGCCGGTGGCAACGTTGCAGGACGGCGATGCGTTCGTGTTCACCAATTTTCGCCCCGACCGCGGCCGCCAGTTGACGATGGCGCTGACACTGCCCGATCTCAATGAGCGCATCAATACGCATTATGACCGGCAGCGCGCTGAGGGCCAGCAGCTACCGGCGACGATCTGGCAGCGCGAGCGGCAACCGGCCGATCTCTACGCCGTCACCCTGACTCAGTACGCGGACGATCTGCCGGTACACGTGGCTTTTCCGCCCAGAAACGTCGACCAGCCGATTGCCCGCGTGGTCAGCGAGGCCGGGCGCAAGCAGTTCCACACCGCTGAAACCGAAAAATACCCGCACGTGACCTTCTTCTTCAACGGTGGGCGCGAAGAACCTTTTGCCGGCGAGAACCGCAACATGGTCGACTCGCCCAAAGAAGTCGCTACCTACGACGAGAAGCCGGAAATGAGTGCCGAGGGGGTGACCGCAGGCCTGCTCAAAGCCATCGCCGGCGATCAGTACGATTTCATCATCGTCAACTACGCCAACCCCGACATGGTCGGCCACACCGGCGTGATCGAGGCGGTGGTCAAAGCCTGCGAGACCGTCGATAGCTCGCTGGGCAAAGTCGTCCCGGCGGTACTGGAAAAGGGCGGCGCACTGCTGATCATCGCCGACCATGGCAATGCCGAGCAACTGATCGACCCGGAGAGCGGTGGGCCACATACCGCCCACACGACCAACCTGGTGCCCTGCATCCTGGTGGCGCCGCCGGAAGCCGGCCTCGGCAAAGGCCGGATCAGCCTGCGCGCAGGCGGGCGCCTCGCCGACGTCGCACCGACCCTGCTCGACCTGATGGGCATCAACCAGCCGGCCACCATGAGCGGCGAAACATTGATCGTACGCGAGTAGGGGTGCAGTCGCGCCACGGTCACGCCAGTATTGCTGGCGTGACCGTGGCGCGACTGCTGCACCCCTACTCGCTGGGATACTGGGATACAATCGTCCGACGTTTCGACGGACTGAAATTAACCCACCAGACCTCACCGCGCTGCATCAGCCACATCCTCGGTAAGGGCTTCGATCCATTCTGAAGCTTCCGCCTCGCGACGTTCATCGGCGGCCATAGCTGCATAGCCAGCCTCCAGATCACTGCCGACAACATGTGGTCGCACCAGATCTTCAATAAACTGGCTTATTTTGCGGCGCCCGATGACTCGATGCAAACCGGCATATACCTCTTCGTCAACGGTGATAGTCAATTTTCGCTGCATTTGTACACCACGATTTTCGTTCAGAACTGAACACGTATATTACACGTATTATACCCCGGCTCACAAGCACTTGACAAACACTCTTCGTCATCTATAATTTAGATAAATATCTAGTCATTGTCTATTTGTTTTATGAACACCATACCACAGGAACCACAACTGAGCTGGGATCGCGGCACGGCCTACGATCTCTGGATGAGCCTGATGGTGCTCAACAAGCCGGAGGTGTTTGGCGTGCGCGCGGCCTGGGCCGCCGGTATGCGGGCGCGCCTGCCTCACGAGGCCCGCGCCGCCATCGAGCGCGGCACGATGATCAGCGGGCTGGCACCGGCCATGCTCCCCGATCTGCCGGGATCAAAAGATGCCGCCAGTGTTTTGCAGTACCTCAATACGCTCGATCCGCTAGCGCTGATGGAGACGCTGACCAATGTGCGCAATCCGCTGATCCGCGATTTGATGCACGGCATCGTTGCGCGCGGCGAGTGGAACGATGTCGATGTGTCGGCGCTGGCCAGCGCGATGCAACTCAAGGAGAAACCGACCCGCGAGACCGTCGGGCTGGTCTTCGATCTCTGGCTGGATGCGGCGGCCTTTGGCGCCGATTATCTGGCGGCGCTGCACAGCTATTACGAGCTCTTTTTTGTCGATGAAGAACGGCGCATTCAGCCGGCGCTGGAGACAGCGCTGCAACGCGCACAGGAACTGGCGTCCCGGTTGCCGGTCGCGCAACTGCTGGAAGAACTCTCGCAGGGCGTCAACTGGGAGCCCTACCGCGACTCCAGCCGGCTGATTCTGGCGCCGTCCTACTGGGCCACGCCGGTGCTGGTGATGACGCCGCTCGACCAGAATCGCACCCTGATCATCTTTGGCGCGCGCCCGCTCGAGGCCTCGCTGGACGCCGGCGAGGCCGTGCCCGATACGCTGGTCAATCTGCTGAAAGCACTGGCCGATCCGACCCGGCTGACTATTCTGCGCTATCTGAGCGACGAGCCGCTGCTGCCGACGCAGCTCAGCAAGCGACTACGCCTGCGCTCGGCGACCGTCAGCCACCATCTCAAGGTTTTGCGGCTGGCCGGCCTGGTGCGTATGCGCGTCACCCAGGGCAATGAGCGGCTCTACTCAGCGCGCCCGGAGGCCATCGAAGCCGGTTTCGCCGCGCTGCGGGCTTTTCTCAAAACTTAAAAATACAGGAATGGGCGCTGAAATCAGCACCCATTCCTGTATTTTTGCAAAAAGGAGAGGATTTTCCTATGAACAGGCGGCCCGGACTGATCGGCTTCGGCATTATCTGGTTCGGTCAGCTGATCTCGCTGCTCGGCTCAGAGATGACCCAGTTTGCGCTGGCGCTCTGGGCCTGGCGCGAAACCGGTACAGCAACGGCACTGGCCATGGTCATTTTCTTTGCTTTTGTGCCCTCGATTGTGCTCAGCCCGATTGCCGGGGCGCTGGTCGATCGCTGGAACCGCAAGTTGACGATGATGCTGGCCGACATCGGCGGCGGCATTGCCACGATTGCGATTCTGCTGCTCTACTTGAGCGATAACCTGGCGATCTGGCATCTCTACGTGGCCGGAGCCTTCTCAGGGGCCTTCCAGTCCTTCCAGTGGCCGGCCTATTCCGCCGCGATCACGACGATGGTCGATCCGAAACAGTATGGCCGCGCCAATGGCATGGTTGCGATGGCCCAGGCCGGCGCGCAAATCCTGGCGCCGCTACTCGCCGGCATTCTGATCACCGTCATTGATATTGGCGGCGTGATTGGCATCGATATCGCAACTTTTCTGTTTGCGGTAACGGTGCTGCTGTTCGTGCCGGTGCCGCAGCCGCCACGTACCGCCGAGGGACAGGAAGGCCGCGGCTCGCTCTGGCGCGAGTCGATCTACGGCTTCAAGTACATTCTGCGCCGGCCCAGTTTGCTCGGTATGCAACTGGTGTTCACGATTGCAAATCTGCTCGGGGCGATGGTGCTGGGTTTGCTGAACCCGATGATCCTGGCGCGCACCGGCAACGATGCGCAAATCCTGGGGACGGTGCTGGCGGCGGCCGGTTTCGGCGGGCTGGCCGGTGGCCTGCTGATGAGCATCTGGGGTGGGCCGGCGCGCAAGGTTCACGGTGTGCTCGGCGGCATGGCCTATTCCAGCATTTTCGGCTTTGCGCTGCTGGGTCTCGGCCAGTCGCTGCCGGTCTGGGCGATTGCCGGCTTTATGCACGGTGTTGCAATCCCGGTGTTGAACGGCTCGAATCAGGCCATCTGGCAGGCCAGGACCGCGCCCGATGTCCAGGGCCGGGTCTTCGCCGCCCGGCGCATGATCGCGCAGATGGCCTTTCCGCTCGGCCTGCTGCTAGCCGGGCCGCTGGCCGACTTTGTCTTCGAGCCGGCGATGCAGGTCGGCGGGCCACTCGTGCCGCTGTTTGGCTGGCTGGTCGGCAGCGGGCCGGGCGCCGGCATGGGCCTGATCGTCCTGGGCTGCGGGCTCGCCGGCCTGGTCAGCAGCCTGGGCGCCTACCTGGTGCCGATCGTGCGCGACATCGAGCTGATTCTGCCGGATTACGTCGCCGAAGCGGAACCATCAGCGGAGCTTGAGAGTCTGCCGGGTGGCGCAGAACCGGCGGGATCGGTTTAAAATAAGAGAGAACCAGAGAACTAAGGAACTGAAGAACCGGGACGCCAGGCAAAAACAGGCGAGGTCAGGGAGATTTCGGCAGGACAAAGCATTTCCTGAACACCTGGCTGGCTCAAAGGAGACCACAGTGAGCACCGAAGCACGTAGCCCGACGTACCAACGCTGCCAGGAACTCTTCGACCGGGCGTACCCAGAGTTTCGCAATGCCGGTGAACGCTATCACGACCTGGTCGCCGAACTGGTGACGCCGCAGACGCGCCTGCTCGAACTGGGCTGCGGCGGCATGAGCCTGGCCGCGGAACCGATCCGCCAGGCCGGCTGGAGCATGGGCATCGACCTGGATCTGCCGGGATTGCGCGGAAATGATTTGCTGGGGCAGCTGGCGCTGGCCGACGGCGGCGCGATTCCGCTGGCCGCCGCCAGTGTCGATCTGATCGTCAGCCAGTGGGTGGTGGAGCACCTGGAGCAGCCGGCGCAGGTCTTCGGAGAAATGGCGCGGGTGCTGCGACCGGGCGGAAAAATCGTGCTGTTCACAACGAATGCCTGGAACTACGTGCCGCTGCTCAGCCGCGTCGTTTCGAGCGAAATCCAGTGCCGGCTGATCGAAACATTGTTGCGGCGGCCCGACAAGGAATCCTTCCCGACGTTTTATCGGGCCAACAGCCGGCGGGCATTGCAGCGGCTGGCGCAGACAAGGGGATTGCAACTCGAACACTGCGAATTCGTGGGCAATCCCTTTTACCTGGCCTTCTCGCCGGCCCTGTTCCGGCTGGCGCTGCTCTTCGAAAAACTCAGCGATCCGCCGCCGCTGCGGGGATTGAAGCTGTATCTGCTGGCGGTTTTGAAAAAATAGGGTATCGGCAGCAGGCCACGTGCGGCCTGCTGCCGATACCCTGACTCACGCCCAGCCCAGGTCGTCGCCGCCGACCTTCGCCCGTTTGCCGCCGCCGTCCTCATCGTCCTGTTCGCCGCTGAGTTCCTCTTCGAGCATCTGGTCGACCATTTCGTCCCAGTCTTCGCCGGCATCCTCACCGAGTTCTTTGCCCATCTTTTTGGCCCAGCGCGCAATCGAGCGCGGGTCGTTCTCGTCGAGGCCGGCGAAGGCTGAGGGATCGGCCAGCGCATCGATGCGTGCCTCTTCGGATTTGAGCACCGAGACCCGCGAAACTGCTCGCTGCACCTGAGCATTGCCACAGCGCGGGCAGGCCAATCCCGGCGGGTCGCTGAAACCGCGTACCAGCTTCTGGAAACGCCCCTTGCATTCCGGACACTGATATTCGTAAATCGGCATCGTTTTATTACCTCCGGTAACGATAAAGAAAAGGTTTATGGTGATTTATAGCAACTTCGCCGCTATAAATCACCACAAACGCAATGGATCTTTTGCAGATTATCGGATTGTTTCCGTCACCAGCGGCGACACGACCGGCGGCGCATCGGCAAACTGAAAGGCCGGCGCCAGTTCGTGTATGGCTCGCTCAGCATCAGGTTCGCCGGCAGCATGCATGATCAGCAATGGCTCGCCGGCAGTCAGCCGATCACCGATGCGCACCTGCATTTCCAGGCCAACCGCCGGATCGATGCAGTCTTCTTTGCGCCGCCGCCCACCGCCCAGGCCGGCGACGGTGCGACCCAGTTGCTGGCCGTCAATCGTCGCCAGGTAGCCCGTACGCGGCGCCGGCAAGGCGCGCTGCACCGCCGCCTGCGGCAGGCCATTCGCTGCTGTGAGCGCCGCCGGGTCGCCACCCTGGAATGCGACCATCTCCTGAAACTTGCGCCAGGCCGTGCCATCAGCGAGTACTGCTGCAAGCGTAGCTCGTGCGGCAACGGCATCGGTGGCGCGCCCGGCCAGCAGCAGCAACTCGCTGCCCAGCGCCAGGCAAAGTTCGCGCAAATCAGGCGGCCCACCACCCTGCAACGTCGCCACCGCCTCACGCACCTCCAGCGCATTGCCGATGGCTCGGCCCAGCGGCTGCTGCATCGAGGTCAGCAGGGCGACGCAGCGACGCCCGGCGCGCCGGCCAATGTCGACCATTGTACGGGCCAGGTCGCGAGCTGCGGCAATGTCGGGCATAAACGCACCGGCGCCATATTTTACATCAAGTACGATGCAATCGGCGCCGGCCGCCAGCTTTTTGCTCATGATGCTGGCGGCAATCAACGGGATCGACTCGACCGTGGCCGTTACATCGCGTAGCGCATAGAGCTTCTTATCGGCCGGCGCCAGGTCACCGGTCTGTGCAGCAAGCACCAGACCGACGTCACGGATGGCCCGGCGGAACTCGGCCTGGCTCAATTCGCTGCGAAAACCGGGAATGCTCTCAAGCTTGTCGACGGTGCCGCCGGTGAAACCCAGGCCGCGCCCGCTCATTTTGGCCACCGGCAAACCAGTTGCCGCCAGCAGCGGCGCAAGCACCAGCGAGGTTTTGTCGCCCACGCCGCCGGTCGAATGCTTATCGACGAGCAGCGGTGCCAGGTCGTGCAAATCGAGCATATCGCCGCTGCGCGCCATCGCCAGCGTCAGATCGGCGATTTCGCGAGCATCCATGCCGCGCAGCAGCACTGCCATGGCCCAGGCCGCCATCTGGTAATCGGCGACCGTATCACCGATATAGCCCTGGATGAGGAAATCGATTTCTTCGGTTGTGAGCGCGAAACCGTCGCGCTTGCGAGCAATGATGTCGACTGTGCGCATTGCCTTATTCTGTGTTGCTCAAGCCGCAACCGGCTTTTTCGCCTGCGGCAGGCTGGAAACAAACTTTTTGCGTTTGATTTTGCGGCTTCGCCGCAAAATCAAACGCAAATGACGATGCCTTCCTGGTTGCCGCAGGCGAAAAAGAATATTCAAGCCTGCCGCGGGCTATCGCGCAGTTGCGCGATAGCCCGCGGCAGGCGCTCCAGCAGATCGCCGGCCAGCGCCCCGGCCGCACCGATTTCGCCACGTAGCAGCACACCGGCCCGACCGTGCAGATAGACGGCGAGCACGGCAGCTTCATAGAGTGGCGAACCCTGAGCGAGCAAGCCGGCCAGCGCCCCGGCCAGCACATCACCGCTGCCGGCAGTGGCCATTGC
This sequence comes from Chloroflexaceae bacterium, assembly GCA_034437175.1. GTDB lineage: Bacteria > Chloroflexota > Chloroflexia > Chloroflexales > Chloroflexaceae > DAOTUJ01. Next base: position 51,223 of record DAOTUJ010000116.1, read on the forward strand.
CGAATTGCCCTCGGCGTGCAAGGCGCAGCGTCCATCCGGCGCAGCAACCACCGTAGATGCGCCCTTGAGTACCACAACCTGGCGCCAGTTGCGGGCGGCCGCGCTGGCCGTCTCAAGCGGGTCTGAAGGAAGTTGCGCGATGGCCAGCAGGCGGCGCATCTCACCGGGGTGCGGCGTGAGCACACAGCGTTCGGGCGGCAGCAACTGCGGCCAGTCCGGCAAGCGGGACAGCACATTCAAAGCATCGGCATCGAGAATCAGTCGCGGCAGGTTGGGCCTGCCGGCCAGCAATTGCTGGACAAACTCGGCAGTCGGCGCGGCCTGGCCCAGGCCGGGGCCGATCAGCAAGGCCTGATAGCCGGCCAGGTTCTCCTGAAGCAAGGCAGCAGTTTCAGCGGCAATCTCGCCATTCGCGGTTTCCGGCAGAGGCAAGAGCGTCGATTCCATACCGCGCCCGGTTGCGAGGATACTGCCGGCCGGCGTGGCCAGCGTGACCAGGCCGGCCCCGGCGCGCCCGGCGGCGGTGCTACAGAGGCCGGCGGCGCCGGGATAGCGGCGTGAACCGGCCACGATCATAGCTTTGCCGAAGCTGCCCTTATGCGAATTGGCCGGGCGTGCCGGCAACAGCGGCGCGATCCAATCGGCCTGCATCAGGCGCTGCGGCAGCTTTGCGACAGTTTCAGGCGGCAGGTCGATGGGCGCAAGCTCAATCCGGCCGGCATACTCGCGGCCGGGATAGAGCAGCAGGCCGCGCTTGGGCAACCCGGTCGCGACCGTCACATCGGCACGCAGAGCTGTGCCCATGATGTCGCCGCTATCCGAATTGACGCCGCTCGGCATATCAATAGCGAGCACCGTGCCGCGCACCGCCCGGTTGACGGTTTCCACGATGACTGCCGGCAGATCGACCAGTGGGCGACTCATGCCCATGCCGAACATTGCATCGATAACCAGATCGACGCTCTGACAGAGCGCCCGCAGAACCGACAGTTGCTCATCGCCGGCCAGCAGTACCTCGGGCAGATCGCGGGCACGGCAGGCCTGCCAGTTCGCATCCTCAGCCGGCTTGCTGCGCCGCCAGACGCACAGGCTGGTGGGCACACCGGCATCGTGGAGCCGGCGGGCGGCAACCAGGCCGTCGCCGCCATTGTTGCCCGGCCCGACCAGCACCAGTGCCGAACGGCCGCCCATTTGCTGCAATTCAGCCAGGGCAAACCGGGACACCCCGGCGCCGGCCGCTTCCATCAGGCCGGCCCAACTCGCCCCGGCCTCAACCGCCGCCTGCTCCAGCCGGCGCATCTCCTCGGTTGAAACAACTGCCGTCATGAACCATCACCCATTACCGATCCAACCCGCGGCCAACCCCGCGATAGATGAAGCCACGAGCAAACATATCCGCCGGATCATAAATATTGCGCCCATCAAGAATGACCGGGCGGCGCATATACTGCTTGATGCGCTCGCGATCCAGTTGCTTGAACTCATTCCACTCAGTAACAATCAGCAGCGCATCGGCCTCTTTGGCCACATCATAGGCCGTGGCACAATAGGTAACGGAGGGCAGTATCTCGCCGGCATTTTCCATCGCCACCGGGTCGTAGGCCTTGACACGCGCACCTTCATTTTGCAACGTCTGAATGATCGAAACCGACGGCGCTTCACGCATATCGTCGGTATTGGGTTTGAACGAAAGACCCAGCACCCCGATCAGCGCATTCTCAAAACCACCCAGAATGGAACGCAATTTTTCGACAAAGTTGCGACGTGCATCGTCGTTGATGTCCATCACCGCCCGCAGCAGTTGCGGGTGACAACCGGCATTCGCCGCCATATGGTGCAGTGCCAGCACATCTTTGGGGAAGCAGGAACCGCCGTAACCCAGGCCGGCATCGAGAAAATGCGGCCCGATGCGCTTATCGGCGCCCATGCCGCGCGCCACCTCCTTGACATCGGCACCCAGCCGCTCGCAGATCTGCGCGATCTCATTGATGAACGAGATCCGGGTAGCCAGGAAGGCATTCGAGGCATACTTGATCATCTCGGCCGTCCGCAGATCGGTGATGATAACCTGCGTCCCCAGCGGCCCATGGAGCGCCGCAACACGCTCGGCAGCAGTGGGATTGGCCGTCCCCAGCACAATCCGGTCGGGCCGAAAGAAATCGTTCAGCGCACTGCCTTCACGCAGAAACTCGGGATTGGAGACAATATCCACCTGCAAGCCGGGCTTGAGATGCTTGCCGATGATCTGGAGCACCATATCACCGGTGCCCACCGGCACCGTACTCTTATCGATAATGATCGCATCGTGATGCAGTACCTGGCCAATCTGCCCGGCCGCCGCCTCGACCTGGCTCAGATCCGCCGCACCGTCGTCGCCCATCGGCGTGCCGACCGTAATAAAGATCAGACTGGTATCATCGATGGCGGCGGTATAATCATCAGTGAACGTAATGCGCCCGGCGCGCAGATTGCGTTCAAGCAACTCCTGCAACCCCGGCTCATAGATCGGCGTACGCCCGCTACGGAGCAAATCGAGCTTGTGCGGATCGATTTCGACACAGGTCACCCGATTACCAAGATCGGCAAAACAAACCCCCGTCGTCAGACCGACGTACCCCGTCCCAACCACGCAGATATGTTCCATGCATGCATCTCCTACTCGCCGAGCGGGCTCCGCTCCGGCACGTATTGCGAGCCAATCAACGAAACACCGGTCACCTGAGAGTTGTAATCGTGGCCATTGGCATAGATTTCAATCCGGCGCAAGTAGCGGAAATCCGGCATCCAGGCCGGATCGCGCAACTCGATACTCAGATTGTACCATTCATAACGATCTATCCGGACATAGGCCACACCCGGCCAGCGCGCCGCCTCGACATCAGATTGCTCGCCGGTATACAGGCAGATCACGCGTTCCTGCTCGGGATCGGTCGGGTTATTCTTTTTGCCCAGCAATCGGATCATGAGCGGGCATTCGGTACCCTGTTCACCGGTCAGTGGGATTGACTGATCAAGAATTCTGGCCCAGACTGAAAAGACCAGCGAGCGATATTCAGAAACATCAACACCCTGACCATTGCGCCCGAGTTCTTGATAAACGCCCGTAGTGAAACTCCGTGTCTGGCGACCACTGCGGAAGAACCAGGCCGCATTACGCTGCTCACGCGGATCGCAATCAATCGAGACATCAGGCGGCAAACAGCCACGCGACAGGCGGAAAAAGCCGCTGCTGCCGGCATTGGCCGGCACCCCATAGATCTGCCAGATTCGCGAGCGCGGCAAGATCGGCGGGCTGCCATCCGCCGGCAGCGTCGTATTATTGTACTCCTCTTCGCTGTACATACTGAAGCTGCCGTCCCGGATCAATTCCCAGCGGGCCGGCAAGGTCGGCCCCGGTTCTCCGATAGCATTGACCAGCACGCGCTGATTTTCGATCAAGGTAACCGAGCGACTAGCGCCATGCACAATCGCAATCCCCGAACGCACCGCGATATCGGTTTGCATTGGCCGAGTCATCGGCCCATCGGCCACCTGCGCCACCCGTTCCGAAGGCAAAACTTCGATGCTATAGCTACCACCGGGTGCAAATTCAACCTGAGCGTCACCCAGTTCCACCTGGTAGACCACCCGCTGATAGGGCTGCGCATACTGCAAATCGTAGCGCACATAGCCCAGATTTTGCTCGATCACCACTTCTTGCAAGGCATTATTCCAGCGACTGGTACGCAGCGCGAGCAAGCGCACATCGGCACTGGCCCACATATCCAGCGTACTCTGATCGAACAGGCGGATCGTCGCCACCTGCCCATAGCCGGCCGAGGTGGCAATGCGCACCTCATCGCCTTCCTGCAAAACCTGTTCGCCTTCGACGCGCTGGAAAATCGTGCGACTGACCGGTTTCCAGGTGATCCACTCACTCGGACCACGCCCGATCAACAGGCCGTCGCGCGCATCCGTGGCACTCGCATAATACGACCAGACCGACAGGCCGATACCGGTCAGCAGGGCACAGAAGAGCGCAAACGCCGCCAGCAACACCAGCCATGCCAGGCCGAGCGTCCGGCGCGCATACACATGGCGCGGCAGTGGCGATGGTTGTACCTGTTGCATACGTTACTTCGAAACCAGGGCTTTGAGAACCCGCTGCCGGGAGTCGACCGTCACGCGGGCCACATCGGGGGCGTGCTGATCGGCGGCAACACCGGGCGGCCGACTGAAGGTAAACGTAAATTCCCGGTCGGCGCCGCCGGTCGCCAGGGTACGGCGATCAATATTCAACTGTTGCAAAAGCCCCGTGTCCGGTGGCCGGCAATGGCGACTACCGACGGTAGGCTGAACCTGCGCCAGGCCGGGCCAGCGCCGGGCGACCAGGTCGCGGGCAACTCGGCGGGCCGCCTCGAACTCGGCATCAACATGGATCTGCGGCTGAACTTCGTCCCGTTGATGGCGGCGGAGCGCCGGTTTATAGGATCGATATGGCATCATTTCACCTCATCGTTTCATGTTCCATCGTTGCCGACGAGCGCAACAAAGCGGGCGCGGGCAAAGTCGGATCGCCATAGAGCACAAACGATTGCAACACCTTGCGATCATCGTCATCGAGAAAGCCCTGAGCAAGCAACGCCATACGAACGGTAGCCCGGCGCGCCTGTTGAAAAGACTCACCGATACTCAGCGTTCCGTCCAGCGCCAGCAAAAACTGCTGCGCCAGCAAATCCGAGTCACTGATCGGCAACTCGAACGAACCATAAGAAAGCGCCGTCGAAGCCAGAAACGCCAGCGCCCCGGCCCGCAAAAACGCGAGCGCGAGCACGTCTGCGACGGCAGCGGGCGGCAAAGCCGCGCCATAGCAAGCCTGGCTGAACACAATACTTGCCGGCAGCACGGCAGTACGCAGATCGGCCGGTTGCAGCGCCCGCATCAATTCACCGCCGGCTGCATGGCCATACCAATCCGGATCAGCCTTCAGGCCGTGCAGATTGCAATAGATCAGCCCGGCCGTGGCCAGGCGAGCCGGCCAATCAGCCGCTCGCGGTTCCGGCGGCACCACGATCAGATCAAAGCGCGCGGCGCTCGAAGCCAGCACCTGGCGCGTCACATGGTACCAGGACTCGGCACTGACGCCAAGCCCGCGTACCGGCGGGCCGGCGCCGGCCTGATGAGCGGCAGCGGCATTGGCCAGCAGCGTACACAACGTTGCAGGTCGAGCCTCCAAACGATCCGGCAGGCGACCAACCGGCCAGTGTGCCAGCCAGGAATCGCTATCGGCCTGCCCGTAGAGCCAGTCCGTCGGCACAACCCGATCATTGTCAGGCACCGGATCCGCGATTTCAGCAAAGGGCAAAATTGCCGCATCGCCCAGAATAAGCAAACTCGCGATCCGATCCTGCTGCTGATGCAAGCACGCATCGACCTGCGCCAGAAACTCGGCAATCTGTGCCGGTTCAAGCGGTACGCCGGCAATGCCGACCGCCGGCCAACCGTGCGCCGGATCGAGCAACAGGCTCACCAGGCCACGTTTCCGGCGCATTTGCCCCAGCCGGGAAATAGCTTCATCAATTTCCTGCCAACCGTCATCACCATAACGCCGGCGCAGGCCTGCTTCAGACGTCAGAATAAGATGCACGATCATGATTATAGCATGCCGGCCAATAACCTTGACAGCACAAGTGTTTGCTTGCTATAATAAGTACCACATAAGTTCTATTAGGGGAACGTCATCGATAATTCCGGCCTCCCCCCAGAACAGAAATGTGGAACGGAACCAGAGCCGCTGTCCAAATCGGCTGCGGTTAACGAAAGGACGTAACAGTTATGGGTTCAGCCGATAGCCTCTCGACGCGGCAGGAAAGCATCCTGGCATACATCGAGGATTTCATCAGCAAAAGGGGAATCCCACCCTCGATCCGCAATATCAAGGATGCCTTGAACATTTCATCAACGTCGGTGGTGGCCTACAATCTCAAAGCCTTGCAGGACAAGGGGAAAATCGACCGCGAAATGAACGTTTCGCGCGGCATCCGGCTGACGACGCCGTCGCGCACGGTGCGGTTGCTGGGGGTCATTACCGCCGGTAGCCCCTTGCCCGATCCGGAAGACACGACCACAAACCAGGAACACATCGAGGTGCCACCTGAAGTTGTCGTACCCACCAGGCTCAAGGATGTTTACGCGCTCAAAGTTCGCGGGCTGTCGATGATCGACGCCCTGATCGATGACGGCGACATCATCCTTTTGCGCTTCCAGGAAACCGCCGAAAACGGCGATATGGTCGCGGCCATGATCGTCGATGAAAACGCCGTAACACTGAAGAAGTTCTATCACGAGGGTGGTCGCATTCGCTTGCAACCGGCCAACAGCACTATGGATCCAATCTACACGTCACCGGATAACGTTCGCATTCAGGGCCGTGTCGTCGGTGTACTGCGCTCGCTGTATTAGGGGAGGGAACTAGAGAACTAAGGAACTAAGGAACTAGTGGGTCGCTTGTCACGAGTGGTGCCATTCGATGAGTTGCTGTAGACCATTCTGATGCCAAGTAATACTGCGGCATTTGTGAAAAGCGACCCACTAGAGAACTAAGGAACTAGAGAACCGCTGCCGGAGTGTAACCTGATGCGCTCTGATAGCGGTTCTCCGGTTCTCCGGTTCTCCGGTTCTCCGGTTCTCCGGTTCTCCGGTTCTCCGGTTCTCCGGTTCTCCGGTTCTCCGGTTCTCGCTCTAGAGTTGCGGGCGGAATTTATAGCCGTAAACCAGCACGCCGTCCGGGTCGCTGTCTTTCAGCCGGCGGGTGACCATTTCCAGCGGCATGCCGATGCGCAACTCGGCTTCATCGCAGTCAGTCAACTGGGCGGCGACCAGTGGCCCCTCGGCCAGTTGAACCAGCGCCACCGGGTAGGCTCCTTGCTGCTCAAAGCCACGTGCCGGGCGATGCAAGACGGCGAAGCTGTACAACTCGCCCTTGCCGCTCAAGGTGATCTGCGCCCAGTCATCGGCGCACTCGCCGGGCGCCGGTGGGCGCGGCGGAAAGCGTACCTCGCCGCTCTGCCGATTCCGGATGGCTTCCATGCGGTAGCGCGTTCCGCGCTCGCGCCAGTGCCGAGCAATATCCATCGTATTCTCCTTTGATTTGATCCAGCCGCAAGAGCTCTTTTCGCCCTCCTCCGACTGCGCTCAGGATAGGCTGCGGCAGTGCGGAGGCAATGTTTATGCGTGGTTCCGGCAAAACTCAGCCGCCAAAACCACGCATAGAGAGCATCGCTCGTTGTCACAGGCAACCAATGCCCGTATGCAAGCAAGGGCAACTCAGGCGCCGGCGGCGCCCATCAGTGCGGCCAGGGCTGCACCGAAGATCAGGGCAATGCCACAAGCAAAAACAAATACAATGCCGATCAGAATCAGCATCACGTACAGCGCCTTGTTGCCGGGCAAATTCATGCCGGCCTGAATTGCCAGGTAGGTCAGGTAAATGTTGTAAATAAAGAGCGCCAGGCCGGCAATCCAGCCAATGAACGGCACATAGTTCAGCAAAAGCGCTACGACCGAAAGCGGCGCGCCGAATAGCGCGAAGTCGTAAGCCAGTTCACCAAACGAACCAGTGCCGCCAAAGGCCCGCCCGAGCAGATAGACAATGCCGATATAAATGAACAGGCTGATAAAGGTACCGATCAGACCGGAGCCAATCGCGCCCACCAGGCTCGGCGGCGTCATGGCAACACCGTCAATCGGCAATCCCTGGGCTTCCAACTGCTCCAGTTGCTCCTGAAATGCGGCCTGCTGCAATGGGAAGGTGGCCACATTGATGATCGCATTCAGCACCGCTGCAATGGCATAGTAGATCAGTGCCCAACTCAGATTATCCTGTTCGTGCTCCTCAAAGGTGGATACCGACGGCTTCGTCACGACGGCAACCGTGCCGTTGATCATCTGCTGAAACATTGCCCTGCCTCCTTGTGCATATGGCGCAAACTGCGCACTTCATTATACGCACAAATTAGAGGTTGTCGGTTATCAGGTTCTATCAACCCGGCTGCATAATCCAGCATCCTTCAGCCTTCTGCCACCAATACATGGCTGACTGCGGTGGCGCCGCTACCGGCCAGGCACTGGGCAAAGGCAATGCGGGCGGCAGCAACCTGGCTCTGGCCGGCCGCACCGCGCAACTGGCGATACAGTTCGCAGATCTGGTAGACACCACTGGCCCCACCGACATCGCCGCGCGCTTTGTAGCCGCCGGATGTGGCCAGCGGAGTTGCGCCACCGGGGGCAATGCCGCCATCGGCTGCGTGTCGTGGTGCCGTGCCGCGCTCGATAAAGCCGGCGGCTTCGAGCGCCAGTGCCGCAGTAATCCCGTGCGGATCACTGAGTTCCAGCACATCGATGTCGCCGGGTGTGCAACCAGCCTGTTGCAAGGCCAGCTGTGCGCTCTGCGCAGCGGCGGCCAGGTACAGCGGATCGCGGCGGGAATGCAGTGCCAGCCGATCGACGGCGACGGCACTGCCGGCGACCTGGATGCGCGGCACGGGCAGTTCGCGGGCCAGGGTTTCGCCGGCCAGCAGCAGCGCAGCCGCACCATCGGCGAAGGTTGCACAGTCGAGCAGCGGCAGCGGCGCGGCTACCGGCCCCGAGCGCCGATATTTGTCCGCGCTGATCGGGAAGCGGTAGAGCGCACCGGGGTTGGCGGCCGCATTGGCATGCGCATTCAACGGGAAAGGTGCAAAAGCATCGGCTGCGTAGCCGAATTCGTACAGGTAACGCTGCATCAGCAGCGCCCAGAGCGCCGTCGGTGTCAGGCCCATATCAGCCTCGGCCAGCGCATCAAGCTCGAGCGCCGTTGCCTGCTCGAGTTCGGCCTCCAGCCGGTCGGTCGATTTCTCGACGCCCAGCACCAGCACCAGGTCATAGACGCCGGCAGCCACCGCCAGCAGCGCCTGGCGCAGCGCCAGGCCGCCGCTGGCCCCGCCGGCTTCAATCCGCACCGCCTCCAGCGAACCGAGTCCGGCCGCATCGGCGAGCGCAGCACCCAGTTGCAACTGGCCGCCCAGTGCGCCGCTAAACGCATTGGCCACATAAAGCGCACCGATTCGCGCCGGATCGATGGGCGGGCCGGCATCAGCCAGCGCCAGGTGCAGCGCCTCAACCGCCAGATCGGCCGGCGAGCGTTCAAAATGTTCAGCCACCGGCATCGCTCCGGCGCCGATTAGATACACAGGGTACATACGTATTCCTCTATCCCATCAGCAGTTTGCCGCGCCACTTCGCATACATCGCATAATCGACCATAACCTTGCGCGCCAGGTAAGCTGCCGTCAGCGGTGCTCGCGCCCGGCGCTCCACCAGAGCCTCGCCGACCACCAGTGAGTAGGCATCGCTGCCGGCGCCGCTGCCATAGCCGGCCACAAAAATGCGCTCACCGGGCTGCGCCACATCCAGGATGGCACAGAGGCCGGCCAGCGCCGCAGCCGAATAGGTATTGCCGATTTGCGGCGACAATAAACCCGCCGCAATCTGCTCCGGGCTGAAACCGAGCCGCCTGGCGGCAACCTGCGGAAAACGTGCATTGGGCTGGTGGAACACGGCATAGTCATAATCAACCGGCGAACGGCCCAGATCGGTGAGCAGGCGCTCGGCAGCCGCCAGCGTATGGTGAAAGTAGGCCGGTTCACCGGTAAAACGGTTGCCATGAACCGGGTAGGGTCGGTCGGCGCGGCGGAAAAAGTCAGGCGTATCAGTGACATAGGAGATCGTCGCTTCAATCGTCGCCAGCGATTCATCGGCGGGGCCAACCAGCAGCGCCGCCGCGCCGGCCGAAGCCGTATATTCGAGTGCGTCGCCGGGGCGACCCTGGGCCGTATCAGCACCGACCACCATGACATAGCGTTGCATAGCACTGCCGACCATGCCCATCGCCGCCGTCAGTGCCTCGGTGCCGGCCTTGCAGGCAAATTCCCAATCGGCGGAACTGACCCAGGGCGTTGCGCCCAACGCCTCGGCCAGCAACGTTCCGCCGGGCTTGACGCTGTAGGGCGGGCTTTCGCTGCCCAGCCAGACGGCGCCAAGTTGATCGGCGGAGACCTGGGCGCGTGCCAGCGCGTTGCGCGCCGCCTCGATGCCCATCGTTACCGTATCCTCATCGGGGCCAGGCACACTCTTGCTGGCAACCGGCCAGCCCCCCTGACCATTGGTCCAGATCCGGGCAATTTCTTCGCCGGCAATGCGAAAGCGCGGGATATAAACCCCATAGCCGATCAGGCCCACCGGGCGTGCAGGTTGCATCATGGAACTATTCTTTCTGGGGAAAAAAAGCGGATACCGTGCGTTTATTTCTTCCCGGCATGATCCAGCACCGGGGCGAGGGTTCGTTCTGGCAGCGTTGCCGCCAGAACGAAGCAACAGGCAATCGTATCAGCGCAGCGCCCGCAGTTCTTCGATCAGTTCTTCGGCGCGCTGCGGCTTGATCTGGCGTTCTTCGACCATGCGGCGGGCAATTTCATCGACCAGCGCACCGGCCGCACCGGCCGCCATCGCGACCTGACGCGCATGCAAGCCCATATGCCCGCGCTGAATGCCTTCACAGGCCAGCGCTCGCATCGCTGCCAGGTTGTTGGACAGGCCGGCGCAGACACAGATCTCGGCCAGTTCGTTGGCATGCCGGACACCCAGGAGCTTGAGGGCCGCCTGCGCTGCCGGGTGAACCCGCGTGGCCCCACCGACAATGCCGACCGCCATCGGCATTTCGAGCGTCCCGAGCAAATCGCCGGCCTCGTCGCGCTCCCAGACACTGAGCGAGGTGTAACGGCCACTGCGCGCCGCATAGGCATGAGCACCGGCCTCGATGGCCCGCCAGTCGTTGCCGGTGGCAACAATAACCGGATCGATGCCATTGAGAATGCCTTTATTATGCGTCGTGGCACGATAGGGATCGACGGCGGCGAAGGCATAGGCCCAGAGAATGCCCTCGACCACCTCTTCGCCGCCGAGCCCGTCGCGCGCCAGGGCAGCGGCAGGCACGCGCACCTGCGCCCGTGCGAGGCGGCGATCGCTGAGGTTCGAGAGAATGCGCAGATACGCCCGACCGCCACTGAGTTGCTCAAGCAGCGGCGCTACGGCCTCACACATCGAGTTGATCGCATTGGCACCCATGGCATCGCGACAATCGATGACCAGATGTACCACCATCATCGGCCCCATCGGGCTGTCGGCGAAATGATGAATTTCGAGATCGCGAGCCCCGCCGCCGAGTGCGACCAGGCTGCGGCTCTGGGCATTGGCGCAAGCCAGGATTTCATCACGGTGGCCAGAGATCGCCTGTTCAGCCTGCTGCGGATCTGCGACGGCCACCAGTTGCACCTGACCAATCATCAGCGGCTCGGTGCTGGTGGTCTGAAACCCGCCGCCGGCCCGGATCAACCTGGCGGCATAGCTGGCACCGGCCACAATCGACGGTTCTTCGACCACCATCGGCACCAGAATGTCGCGGCCGTTGACTTGAAAGTTGGTGGCGATACCCATCGGCAAATTGTAGGTACCGATCACATTTTCGATCATTTTATCGGCACGTTCCACCGAAAGTGTCCCGGAGCCGCCATGCAACGAGTGCAGATCTTCTTCATTCAGGCCGTCAAAAGAATGCACCATCTGCAGGCGCTCGAAGGGATTCAGCTGATAAAAGCCCTGGAGACGCGAATTTTTTGTACCCATAGTTGCAACGTACCTCAAAATAAAGAAACAGCGCAGATAACCCATACCCGGTGAGTACCCTACGCCATTGAAGGAGTCTCAAAAACCCGGTTAACCCCGGAATTCAACATCAAAGCGAAGTAGAATTCTTGCCTTGTACGACATAAACGCCGGATTTCGTGAAGTGTGGCACGAATCTAACTACTGTGATTGTAGCACGGCATGGCTCTCAGATGGTCGAAAAAAGCTCTCAAAAGCTATCATGTCTCTCTCTCAGGCTTCCAAAATCAGCAGCATCACTGCCGGCAAACCACAAAATCTGACATATATGACATATTGTTGTCAACTAGTTGTTGCCAACCGGGAGTTCAATGTCGGCATCGCCGCAGCCATCCCGGTAGGGGTTCAAACCAGTGCGCCGAAGGCAGTCAGGGCCGGCTATGGACAGTTATGGAGACAAAATGAGGTGCCGGGCTCGTACATAAAAGTTCACAACATATAAGGGAAAGCAGCCGCAGCGAATGCTGAATAAAACAACTTGACTGAAAAGAGTTTTTCGTTGATAATTGGAAAGACTATACAAAAAAATATGGTTCCCCTCCTGGCTATATTGCCTTGCAACTAGGAAATTCGAGGTTCTATGTGCGTCGCAACCAGCGGCCTTTCCCGTTAAGCTACACACCCGGCAGTATCTTCTTCCTTGCAAGCATCCTCCTTGCAAGCATCATTACGGCCTGTGGCGGCAACCGCCTGGCGGTCATACCCCAGCCAACCCCGCCACCGATCCGCAGTGAACCGGATGGTGATCCCCTGGACGGTTCGGCTGCAGCGGCTGAGGATCCGGCAGCGGTTCCACCGGAAAACGGGAGCGAGCGGCCTGATGAAACCGCCGTATCCGGAAATGCAGCAAACGGCGAAGCCATTTTCAACGGGACAATCCTGGTATCCGGAGCCGCGCCATGCATTGCCTGCCACCAAGTCAGCGGCACAGTTGCAGTCGTTGGCCCGAATCTGGCCGGAATTGCCGGCCAGGCTGAAAATCGTATCGCCGGCGTCTCAGCTGCCGACTATCTGCACGAGTCAATCGTTGCTCCCAATAGCTACATCGTCGAAGGGTTCAGTACCGGCATTATGTCGCTGAACTATGCCGATACACTATCTGAAGAACAGGTTGCCGATCTGGTTGCCTATCTTCTTACCCTGGACTAGTGGCTTGTCACCTGCGGATGGGGGTGTTATACTATGGCTTAACAATATTTTTACTTATAACTACTCATTTTCGTGTTAGGATAAGGCAGTATTCGGTGTTGGATACGTGGTATGGAGTAAACATAAAAATCATGAAAGAACAGCCTCGCATCGGAGATATCGTAACATTCCAATCTCCTGACCAGGAGGATGGCCCGTCGACCGGCATCGTTTTGCGGGTGCGCACCCGTCGCGATGGCATGTGGACAGCTGCGGAGCTCCTGGTCGACGATGAAGTATGCTGGATGCGACGCGGCAGCATTTCTCGCATTGTCGGTCGACCTAAAGGTATTTCGCGTATCGACCAGGAATCGACCCGAACCCACGGCTGGTATGTGCGCCTCTATGAAGAGGGAAAAGTAGTGCAGGCGCGCCTGTTCAGCGACAAGAAACATACAGGAACCGGGCCGGCTCTGCGGGCTGCACTCGATTTTCACCGGGCAGCCCAGGAAAAACAAGAACAACACAGCAACGGTACTAATCATCCGGTCAGTTCGAATCAAGAATAAGCTTCAAATCGCTGGCGCCGGTGCCAGTCCCGGCACGAAATTCCCCAGGATCAAGCATCGACGCCAGCGATTAGCTGCCAATTTGTGCCTCAAGAACGAAATTAACGAAATTTCTCCCCTGCTGAATGAACCCCCTGTAGCCTCGATTGCTCTCTTTATTCCGGCTTGAATCCTTGCGCAAAGCTTTTGCCCCTCTTTTGCATATAGAACTGATTGCTTGACTTTTATGTTATAATTCAAGCGATGTGCCCGTAGTATTCACTGTGAACTCCATCAATTCCGGCAAAGTCCCGGACATAGCATCGTTGATATTTTCGACGATTCGGTAGTTCAGAGTCTGGACTACCAGGTTACTGTGAATAACACGACGTACGCTGTGGCGACCGCGCGGGCCGTTTTTGGCCTGCCGCAGGCGAAAGAGCCCTGGCTGCGATCAGTACCAATGCCGACTGCGCAAGTCGGGTGGATAAACGGACGGCTGCCGGTTCGGTCAGCCATTCCGACCGAACCGGTCTTGTATCTTCACCTGCTGTTGATATGTCGGTTCATTCACCGGGCAGGGCGCCGGCGCTGTTGCAAGAAGCCTGAACGGGAGTTGCACACGTGTCAAATACAGCACAACGCAAACAACAGTTGCGCCATTATTTCGACGGGGTCGGATTCGAACGCTGGACAGCAATTTATGGTGAACAGGCAAAACTCTCACGGGTGCGGCAGTCCATCCGCGACGGGCATCAGGCCATGCTGCGCACCGCCGATGCCTGGCTTATGCAACGGTTTGGCCCTTCGGCAGCCGGGCGGCGCGCCCTCGATGCCGGTTGCGGCACCGGGCTTTTCACTCAGACCCTGGCCCGCCGCGAGTTTTATGTCACGGCCGTCGATATTGCGCCGCAAATGGTACTGGCCACCCGCCGGCGCCTGCAGCAGGCCGGCCTCCAGGAACAGGCCGATCTGCTGGTCGCGGATCTTGAACAGGTCGGCGGTAACTACGATCTGGTACTCAGCTTCGATGTGCTCATTCACTACCCGCACGAAAGCTTCGCACCGCTCTGCCGACACCTGGCCAGGCTCTGCCACGATACGCTGCTGATCACCTATGCGCCCTACCACCCGCTGCTCGCCGCGATGCACCGCGTCGGTGGCTATTTTCCACGCTCGGATCGGCGCACCGAAATTCAGATGATCCCCGACAGTTTCGTTGATGCAACCCTGGCCGAAGCCGGTATGCAGGTCTGCCGTCGTCAGGCGATCAGTGTGGGCTTTTATCACGTGCAATTGCTTGAGGCGAGCAAGGAATAAACCAGGGTCTGCCACAGCATGGCGTCAGACCCTGGTTATTCCTCTTAAAAGGAGTTGCGATGAAGCAAGTGTTTGGATTGATTGCTGCCGGCGCTCTGGCAGTCGGGGGGCTGTACTGGTACCGACGCGAAACCCTGACTGAGGGCGACGGCATTGTGCATTTGCAGAGCGAACATGAACACTTTCATATGCATGTCGATCTGCCGCCAGGCATGCAGATCCAACCCGGTGATACCCTGGAAATTCTCTCGTTGCCTGAACTGCCGCGCGGCCAGACCCATGGTGAAATCAGCTATCCGAGTCGTGTCCGGCTCTATAAGGCCAGCGCCCTGAAACGGTACCTGGTGAAAAAGAGTAGTCTGGTGGAGATCAACGAACTGATTGATCATCCGTAAGAACTATGGAACCAGAGAACTATGGAACTAGAGAACTATGGAACCAGAGAACTATGGAACCAGAGAACTATGGAGCCAGAGAACTATGGAGCCAGAGAACTATGGAACCAGAGAACTATGGAACCAGAGAACTATGGAGCCAGAGAACTATGGAGCCAGAGAACTGGTAGTTTTGGATGGTTTTGAGATAGATGCAAGATTGATACCAGCAAAGTGTGAGCTCCCTGGTTCCCTGGTTACCTGGTTCCCTGGTTCATTGGTTCTCTAGAGGAGGTGCCACAATGCAAATGCCCGGTGAGTTTACGCCGACGACGCGCCACGCGCTGCAAGAGGCCGTTCTCACACCCCGTTTTTATACAACTGATTTTGCGGCGGTTGATCGCTTGAATGTCGATCATATGCGCGACGAACTGGAGTGGATCAAGGTTGAATTCGAGAAAGACTATAACCGTGATCACTTCAAACGCAGTGAAGAGTTTCTGGCCGGCTTCGATGACATGCCTGAGCGCCGGGCCTTTATTGATTTTCTCGAACGTTCCTGCACTGCCGAGTTTAGCGGTTGCTTGCTCTATGCCGAAATGGTCAAGCATTTGCACGACCCGACCCTGCGCTCGATTTTCAAAAGCATGAGCCGCGATGAGGGCCGTCACGCAGGGTTTCTCAACCGCACGATGTCTGATCTCAACGTCGCGCTGGACTTGAGTGTGTTACAAAAACGCAAGAAGTATACACATTTCCAGCCCAGATTTATTTTCTATGCAACGTATTTATCCGAGAAGATCGGCTATTCGCGCTATATCACGATTTACCGGCACCTGGAGCAGCATCCGGCAGGCCGTTTGCACCCGATCTTCAAATGGTTCAAAGAATGGTGTAACGATGAGTATCGGCACGGCGAATTCTTCGCAATGCTGATGCGTAGTCAGCCCGGGTTGTTGCAGGGCAACAACCGGCGCTGGATCCGCTTCTTCCTGCTGGCCGTCTATGCCACGATGTACCTCAACGATGCGCGGCGCAGCAGTTTCTATGCGGCAATGGGGTTGAACTGGCGCGAGTACGATCAGCAGGTGATCCGGCTGTGCAACGACATTGCAACCCAGGTCTTCCCGGATACGATGCCGCTGGATGATCCCCGGTTCTACCGGAATCTGGACACATGTGTGGCCTACGATCAGCGCCAGCAAGAACTGGCCGGCCGCACCGATCCGATTGCGAAAGCGCAAGCGGCCCGGTTGCGGGCGGCTATCGGCCTGCGGCTTTTTGCGACCTACCGACTGCCGACGCGCCAGGTGCAACCAGCAGAACGCTGGAAAGGCCTGGAAGGGTTTCCGAATTACCCTGGGCCGAACTGGCGCGAACGGGCAGTCGCAGCAGACTGAGGGAAGCGTTGGAGCGTTCGAGCGTTTGGATGATCAGGGCAATCAATAGAGCGTAGACAGACATAGTTCTGGAACGCTTGAATGCTGGAACGCTTAACAAGAGGTATTGATGATGCGTTTTGTGTTCCTCACTATGGATGGCAACCACGGGGCGGCGCTGCGTGAGGCGGCGACGCAGATCCGACAAGAGCACCGGATCGAACTGGGGCTTTCCCTGTACGATGCCACCACGCTACGTACGGCAGAGGATTGGCAGCGTCTGGAACGCGATGTAGCCGGCGCCAACCTGGTCTTCGGGGCACGCCTATTTGGTGAGGATTATGTCGCGCCACTGGAGCGCATTCTCGCCGGCGCCGACTGCCCGGTCTGTATCATTACCAGTACGCCGGGCATGATCCAGTGTACCCGCCTGGGCAAGTTCAGCATCAAGGGCCAGGACGATAAGACCGACCCTGGCTTGCTTCAGCAGTGGGCGCGCAAGCTGCGCCCGCAGGGCGGCTCCGGTGAGGGCCGGCGCCAACTCGCGGTGCTGCGCAACCTGACGAAGGTGCTCAAACTGGTGCCCGGCAAGGCCCGCGACTTGCACAGCTATATTGTCTCACATCAGTACTGGCTGAATAGTTCGCCCGAGAATCTCAAGCGCATGCTCCTACTGTTCATCGAGCGTTATGTGCCGGGCTACCAGGGCAAACTGCCGGTCGAAGACCCGCTGCTCTACCCCGATGTGGCGCTGGTGCATCCCGATGCGCCCGAACCCTTCGAGAGCCTGGAGGCGTTCGCGAAGTGGCGTAGCCAGCAAACCGGCAAGAACCGCCGTAAAAACGGCTCCGCCGGGACAGTCGGCCTGTTGACACTGCGTACGGTCGCGCTCAGCGGCAATACCGCGCACCTTTCAGCACTGATTGAGGCACTCGAAGCGCATGGCCTCGATGTGCGCACGGCTTATGCCTCCGGCCTGGATTTGCGCCCGGCGATCGAGACGTTTTTTATGCCCGGCGAGCACAAAATCGGTCGGCGCAAAATCCAGCAGAGCGGCGTCGATGTGCTGATCAACGGCACCGGTTTCTCGCTGGTCGGCGGGCCGGCAGAGAGCCGCGCTGAAGAAGCTGCGCTGGCGCTGGAAAAGCTCGATGTCGATTATATGGGCCTGGTGCCGCTGGCCTTTCAGCGCGTCGAGGAGTGGAAGCGCGACGACAGCGGCCTGGCACCGATCCACCTGGTGATGAACCTGGCCATTCCTGAGCTCGACGGCGCCAGCGAACCAATGGTGTACGGCGGCCCCAGTGAGGGTAGCGACCGCTTTGTCGCCGAGCCGCATATGGTCAAACTGGCGGCGCGCCGCATCGCCCGGCGAGTGGCGCTGCACCGCAAGGCCAATGCCGAGAAGAAACTGGCGCTGGTGGTCTTCAATTTCCCGCCCAACCTGGGCAATGTCGGCACCGCCGCCTTCCTCGATGTGTTTGCCAGCGCGTACCGGTTGCTCGGCGAACTCAAGGCCGCCGGCTACACGGTCGATATGCCGTCCAGCCCCGAGGCGCTGCGCCGCCAGGTTACTGAGGGCAACCAGTTGCTGCACGGCACCGACAGCAATGTCGCCGCAACCATGGATGTGGCGGAGTACCGCAAGCTCTTCCCGCATTATGTCGATATCGAGCCCTTCTGGGGCAATGCGCCCGGCCAGTTGCTCAACGACGGCAAGCGCTTTTTCATTCTGGGTGTGCAACTGGGCAATATTTTTGTCGGTGTGCAGCCGCCCTTCGGCTACGAGCGCGACCCGATGCGCCTGCTGATGGCCAAGGACGCCGCGCCGAACCACGGTTTTGCCGCCTTCTACACCTGGATCGACCAGGTCTTCGGGGCGGATGCGGTGCTGCACTTCGGTACCCACGGCGCGCTCGAATTTATGCCCGGCAAGCAGGCCGGTCTCAGCGCCGATTGCTGGCCGACCCGCCTGCTGGGCGGTCTGCCCAACCTGTATTATTACTGCGTGAACAATCCCAGCGAGGCAACCATCGCCAAACGCCGCGGCGCCGCAGTGACCATCAGTTATCTGGCGCCGCCGCTGCAAAATGCCGGGCTCTACAAGGGTCTGCGCCTGCTCAAAGAGAGTATCGACCGTTATCGCAACGCACCCGATCCCGGCATGCTGGAAGATCTGCGCAGCCAGGCCGATAAGATCGGCGTCAACGTCGGCGAAGACGGCGTCGCCCAGGACGACGAGGCCTATGTGGCCGCGCTCAACCACGAGCTCATCCAGATCGAGCAACGCATGATCCCGATGGGCATGCACGTGCTTGGTCAGCCACCTTCACGCGAAGAACTGGCCGATTTCCTGGCCCTTGCCGCCGCTTTCACCCCGGCGGAAAGCGGCGGCCGGCGCACTCTGCGCGAGCTGGTCGCCGCCGGCATGGGCTGGGACGCCACCGACCTGGCACGACGGGTCAAGACTGAACGCAGCGCCCAGGAAGCCTGGGAACGCATCGATGATGCCATCAAAGAGGCCATGCGCCGCTTTGTGACGGCGAACGTGAGCGAGAAGCGCGGCGAGCGGCCCTGGGCGGCCGCCGACCAGTATTTGCAGCAACAGGCCGGCATCAAGGCCGGGAGCCTGGAGCAGTTCTGGGCCGGCCTGGCCGATATGGTCGACCGCACGATCAATGATCGCGAGTTGCACTATTTGCTGCACGCGCTCGAAGGCGGCTTCGTGCCGCCCTCGCCGGCCAACGACCTGGTGCGCAACCCGGCCGTGGTGCCGACCGGGCGCAACATTCACGGGCTCGACCCCTACCGGGTGCCCTCGCAGATGGCCCAGCGCAACGGCACGGCCCTGGTCACGGATCTGCTGGCGCGGCTCCGGACGCAGCAGGGCGACTGGCCGGAAACCGTCGCGGTGGTGCTCTGGGGCACCGACAATCTCAAGAGCGACGGAGAGGGCGTAGCCCAGGTGCTGGCCATGATGGGCACCCGCACCCGCACCGACGAACTCGGCAAGGTCTGCGATGTGGAACTGATCCCGCTGGCCGAACTAGGCCGCCCACGCATCGATGTGGTGGTCACCGTCAGCGGGGTGTTCCGCGATCTGCTGTTCCACCAGATGAAACTGCTCGACAAGGCGGCCCGGCTGGCGGCCTGCGCCGATGAGCCGCTGGAGCAGAATTTCGTACGCCGCCACGCGCTGGAACAATCGGCTGAACTGGGCATTCCGCTGGAAGATGCCGCTACGCGCGTCTTTGCCAATGCGCCCGGCAGCTACGGCGGCAACATCAACCATCTGGTCGAGAGCGGTACCTGGGACGATGCTTCGCAGTTGAGCGATGCCTTCCTGAGCCGCAAGAGCTTCGCGGTGAACGCGAGCGGCAACTGGCACGAAGCTCGCCCGATTATGGAACGCGCCCTGTCGACGGTGCAGGCCAGCTTCCAGAACATCGACAGCTTCGAAGTCGGTATCAGCGACATCGATTTTTACTACGAAAGCCTGGGCGGCATGACCAGGAGCGTGGAAACGCTGAGCGGCAAACGCCCGCCGGTGATGGTTGCCGACGCGGTGGCAGTCAACGACCGGGTCGGCTCACTGGAGCAGATGGTACGGCTGGAAAGCCGGGCCAAGCTGTTGAACCCGAAATGGTACGAAGCGATGCTGGCACACGGTTTCGAGGGCGCGCGCGAGATCGAGTCGCGGGTGAACAACACCTACGGCTGGAGCGCGACCACCGGCGCCGTCGACGATTGGGTGTACCAGGGTGTCGCTGAGACCTATGTGCTGGACGAAGAGATGCGCAAGCGGATGAGCCAGCTCAATCCGAACGCGGCGGCGGGCGTGGTGCGCCGGCTGCTCGAAGCCAATGGACGCGGGTTCTGGGAGGCCGACGAAACGACGCTCGAATCGCTCCGCGAAATCTATGCCGACCTGGAAGACCGCCTCGAAGGTATCGAAATCGGCTAACCGTTGCTAACCGTTGGCTCATAGTTTTGCGGCGACGCTGCAAAACCGTGAGCCGGCAATGTTCCCGGCACGCTGCCGCAGGCGCAAAAGCCCGTTGCAGCATGAGCAACACGGCAGGTGAAGCACGCTTTGGCTGCCGGCAGGCAAAAGGAAAAACTATGGAAGAAGTGACGATCTCGCGCGAAATGCTGGAACGCTACGACAAGCCCGGCCCACGCTACACCAGCTACCCGACTGTCCCGGCATGGCAGGCACCTTTCGGCGAAGACGACTACCGGGCGGCGCTGGCAATCGTCGACAGCCGGCCCGACGATACGCTGTCGCTCTATGTCCACCAGCCCTTCTGTGCCGAGCGCTGCACCTACTGCGGCTGCAACGCGACGGTGACGACCCGCCCGAAAGTGATCGACGCCTACCTCGATCGGGTCGAGCGCGAACTGGCGATGGTGCGCTCGCAACTGAGCGATAAGCGGCGAGTGGTGCAGTTCCACTGGGGCGGCGGCACGCCCAATTTTATGAGCGAAGCCCAGGCTCGCCGGCTCTACGGCCTGTTTGCCGAGGCCTTCGACATCGACCCGAACGGCGAGATTTCGCTGGAAGTCGATCCGCGCATCGGCAATCGCGAGCAACTTGAGCTTTACCGCGAGCTGGGGTTCAATCGAATCAGCCTGGGGGTGCAGGACATCGAGCCGCGGGTGCAGCAGGCCATCGGGCGTATCCAGCCCTTCGAGCAGACCAGCGATCTCTTCAAACTCAGCCGCGAACTCGGCTACAGCAGCGTCAACCTCGATATTGTTTACGGCCTGCCCTTCCAGAATGCTACTAGCTTCGAGCACACGCTGGACGAAGTGATCGCGCTGGGGCCGGATCGCGTCGCCTGCTTCAGCTACGCGCATGTGCCATGGGTCAAGCCGAACCAGAAGCACATCGACACCAGCGGGCTGCCCGAGGCCTACGAGAAATTCGGCCTGTTCCGCAGCGCCATTCGCCGCTTCACCGAAGCCGGCTACGACTGGATCGGCATGGATCACTTCGCTCGCCACGACGACGAGCTCTCCATTGCCGTTCGTGAGCGCCGGCTGCACCGCAATTTTATGGGCTACACTACCCGCCCGGCGCCGCATATGCTGGCTTTCGGCATGAGCGGCATCGGCGATCTGGCCGGCAATTATGTGCAGAACGATGCCAAACTCGGCACCTATCAGCGTACCGTCGACAGCGGGCACCTGCCGGTCGTGCGCGGCTACCAACTCAACGATGATGATAAGTTGCGGCGCATGGTGATCACCCACCTGATGTGCAACCTGGAACTACCCTACGACCTGACCTGCGCGGCCTTCGGCGTCGATCTGCGCACGGCCCTGGGCGACGACCTGGCGAACCTGGAGGCCTACGAACAAGACGGTTTCGTGACGCTGGAACCGGATCGCGTAGTCGTCACCGGGCTGGGCCGCTTTTTCATTCGTAACCTGGGTATGACCCTGGACGCGCACCTGCCGCGCAACAGCGATCGCCCAATTTTCTCGCGAACAATTTAGGGGAGCGGTGGAGCGGTGGAGCAAACATGAATGCGGATTTCGAACAAAGAACGCTCCATCGCTTCCAAGGGGCAACGAGGATGGTTCGTCTACGTGTACTTGTTTTGAGTGGGCTGATTCTGGTGCTGGCGGCATGTGGTACCGCCGCGCCGGCCAACGATGGTGAGGCGACGGTTGCCGGCGGCACGGTGTCGCGGGCGATCACCAGCGAACCCAATAGCCTCGATCCGGGTGGGCCATTTGGTTCAGGCCAGAATATTTTGCTGCCCTATCTCTTCGATAACTTGATTCTACAGACGGCTGAAAATGAGTATGTTCCGCTGCTGGCCGAGAGCTGGGAAGTCTCGGAAGACGGCAAAACCGTCACGTTCATGCTGAAAGAAGGCCTGGTCTTCCACGACGGTACACCGATCGATGCCCAGGCAGTGGTCTTCTCCTTTGAGCGTCTGCTCAACCCGGAACAGAAATCACCAATGGCCGCCAGTTTGAGCGACGTCACCCAGGTCAGTGCGCTGGACGAGCGCACGGTGCAGTTCTATTTTGAGCAGCCTTCGGCAACCTTCTTCAGCACAATCACCCTGCCCTACGCCGGTATCGTCAGCCCACAGGCGGTGAATGAACTTGGCGCAGACTTTGCACTCCAGCCGGTGGGGAGCGGACCCTTCAAACTGGCCGACTGGACGCCCGGCGTGGAAATTGTGCTCGAGCGTAACCCGGATTATGCCTGGAATCCGCCGATTGTCGAGAATGAGGCCGCGCCGCATATCAACCAGGCAACCTTCAAAGTCATTCCCGACGCGGCTACCCAGTTGACGGCGCTCCAGGCCGGTGAAGTCGACGTAGTGTTTGTGAACCAGCCCGATCATATCGAGCGACTGAAAGCCGACCCGAATGTCACGCTGCACACGGTCAATCTGAACAGTCTGGTGTACCTCGGCTTCAACAATCAACAGACTCCGCTGGATGAACTGGCCGTGCGCCGGGCGCTGTCGCATATGATCAACAAGCCGGAGATCGTGACACTGGCGCTGGGCGGCAACGGCGAGCCGGCCTACGCGCCGATGGCACCGACGTTGCCCGGTTTCGACCCGAGCCTGCAAGAACTGGCGCCGGACTATGACCTGACAGCAGCCCGCGCACTGCTGCAGGAAGCCGGCTTCAGCGAAATCGACGGCGGCTGGGAACGCAACGGCGAGCCGCTGAAACTGCGGCTGCTGACCTTTACCCGCGCCCCAAATCAGGAAGTCGCCACCGTGGTGCAAAACCAACTCGCCGCGCTGGGCATCCCGGTTGAGATCCAGCAGTTCGACGCACCGACGGCCGCCAAGGCCGCCCGCGAAGGCGAATTCGACCTGGTACTCTGGCGCTACGACTGGAACGACCCGAGCGTGCTGGCGACCTACCTGTCCGGCGAGCGCATCGGCAGTACCAACCGCATGTTCTACGACAACCCGGCAGTCAACGAACTGTTTAACCAGGCAGCTATAGCGATGAACCCGGCGGAGCGAGCGCAGCACTACCTGGCGGCGCAGCGCCTGATCATGGCCGATGCGCCCTGGATCGCGCTCTACACACCTGTCGACATCGTCGCAGTGAATGCCCGCATCCAGGAGCCGGCCTTCGCCGGCATGGGCCGCATGCTGCTCAACGATGTGCAACTCAGCAACTAAGGTTGTCAGCGTTTGTTCCCCGGTTCCGCCAACAAAACTGGCGGAACCGGGGAACAAACGCTGACAACCTTGGGATAAATGTAGATGTTCATTTATATTTGCAAACGAATGCTTGGCGCGATCATGGTCTTATTCGCGGTAAGCTTCATTACTTTTGTGATGCTCGATCTGACGCCGGGCGATGCGGCGGAGCGTGTGGCCGGCACCGAGGCTTCGGCCGAGCAACTGGCCGAATTGCGCACAGCGATGGGCCTGAACGAGCCCTTGATCCTGCGCTACGGGCACTATATCGGCGCGGCAATCTTGCAGGGCAACCTGGGCGAGTCGCTGGTGTCGGGGCGCCCGGTCAGCGAGATGCTGGCACAACGCTTCGGCTACACCGCGATACTGGCCTTCAGTGCGGTGAGCATCGCTTTGATCGCCGGCACACTGCTGGGCATGCTGGCCGCCTCGCGCCCCGGCGGGCGTTTCGACCTGGCTCTGATGATGCTGGTGGCGCTCGGCCAGGCCATGCCGACCTTCTGGGTGGCACTGTTGCTGATTATGATTTTTGCGCTCTACCTGAACTGGCTGCCGGTTGTCGGCGCGGGAACGCTCAGCCACCTGATTTTGCCGACGATTGCGCTGGCGCTGCCGACAACTGCCGTGGTGACGCGGCTGGTGCGGGCGAGTATGCTCGATGTGTGCGGCGCCGACTATGTGCGCACGGCGCGATCAAAAGGCCTGGCAGATCGCATTATCTGGCAGCGACACCTGTTGCGCAATGGCCTGGTTCCGGTGGCCACGCTGGTCGGTCTGCACCTGGGCTATATGCTGGGCGGCGCATTTATCGTCGAAACGATCTTCAGCTGGCCGGGCCTGGGTCGGCTCATGGTACAGGCGATTTTTGACCGCGACCTGCCAGTGATTGCCGGCGCAGTGCTGCTGTTTGCCGTAATCATTCAACTGGTCAACCTGGCGGTTGACATTTTGCAACTCTGGCTGGATCCACGCCTGCGTATGGAGGAAGCAGTCGGCTAGCCGAGGGACTCTTTCGCCGGCGGCAGCGAGGAAAAGGCGTTTCTTTTCTTTCGGTTGTGGCCGCAAACGGCCACAACCGAAAGAAGCATAAAATTTTTTCGTTCGCTGGCACGGCATTGCCGTGCCAGCGAACGAAAGAAACGTAAACTTCCCCGCTGCCGCCGGCGAAATAAGCCCCTTGCGACGCGAGCAATATCGCTGCCGGAGGCAAAATAAGTAATTATGTCTTTGCCAAATACACAAGTTTTATCCCGCGGGGAAAGCGGACGGCTGCGGCACCGAGTAGCCGACTGGCTGCAACAACTGCCGGGTGTCGCACAGGCGATCCGGCGGATCGGGCCACACCTGCTGGTGGGCGGCAGCCTGATCGGCTTGCTGCTGTTTACCGCGATATTCGCGCCCTGGCTGGCGCCCTATCCGCCCGAACTGATGCAGGTCGACCATCGCTTGCTGGCGCCGAGTCTGGCGCATCCCTTCGGCACCGATAGCCTGGGACGCGACCTGTTCAGCCGGGTGGTCTATGGAGCGCGCGTGGCGCTGCTGATGGCACTGCCGGCAGTGCTTATGGGTACGATTCCGGGGATCGGCCTGGGCCTGTTGTCGGGCTACTACCGAGGCTGGCTGGATCACGGGTGCTCGCGGATCATGGATGCCTGGATGGCGTTTCCAGGTTTGCTGCTGGCCATTGTGATGGTGGCCTGGATGGGACCATCGCTGGTGACGACGGTGATCGCGTTGAGCATTATCGGCATTCCCGGTTACTACCGGCTGGCCCGCAACGGCACGCTGTCGACACGGCACGAGCTCTATGTCGAAGCAGCCCGCGCGCTGGGGTACAGCGACTGGCGGATTGTTCTGCGACATGTGCTGCCCAACCTGGCCTCGCCGTTGCTGATTTACCTGACCCTGCGCATGGGCTCAGTGCTGCTGGCCGCCGGTGGGCTCAGCTTCATCGGCCTGGGCGCGCAGCCACCGACCCCGGAATGGGGCGTCCTGCTGGCCGCCGGACGTGACTCGCTCGACCGGGCCTGGTGGCTGGCGCTCTTCCCCGGCATGGCAATTGCCGGCAGCGTGCTGGGCTTCAACCTGCTCGGCGACGGTCTGCGCGACTGGTTCGACGTGAAAAGCAAATAGATTATCCAGGTTTATTCTTTCGTTGTTGCGGCTACGCCGCAACAACGAAAGAATAAACCTGGATCGGGAGTGGGTTGGAAGGAGCGTCGCCCTGAAGATTTAGCTGCCGGAGGCGAAATATGCCCGTTGCGGCGCAAGCAACTAATGAATGAGGAAGCATAGGTTCATGAAACATTACGATTGCATTGTGGTAGGCGGAGGCATGAGTGGCCTGAGTACGGCCTATGCGCTCTTGCAGCGCAATGTGGACGTGCTCTTGATAGAGGCCGGCACCAATCCCGGTGGCTCAATGCAGAGCGAGCGCACGCCGGAGGGCTTTGTGCTCGAACACGGGCCGAATACTGTCACGAGCAAGGATCCTGAGCTCTGGGCGCATTTCGAGTCGCTGGGCCTGGAAGAACAGCGCCTGGTGGCCGACCGCGCCGGCGGACGGCGCTATATTTTGCTCGACGGCAAGCCGACGCTGATCCCAACGGCACCGCCGGCCCTGATCGGCAGTTCGCTGCTCTCGCCGCTAGCCAAGCTACGTGTGCTGGCTGAGCCGTTTATTCCGCGCGGCCCCACCGAAGATGAGAGCGTGTTCTCGTTCTTTGCCCGGCGCCTGGGCTACGAGCCGGCCAGTCGCCTGCTCGATCCCTTTGTCTCGGGCGTCTACGCCGGCGACCCGCGGGCGCTTTCGGTGCGCTCGGCCTTCCCCGCGATCTGGGAGGCCGAACAGCGGGCCGGCAGCGTTATCCTGGGCATGATCAGCGGCAGCAAGCCGCAAAACGGCGCATCGAAAGCAGCAAAGCAACCGCGCCAGCGCAGTGTGCTCTTCAGTTTCCCCGCCGGGCTCAATACCTGGCCACAGGCCATCGCCGGCGCACTCGGCGAACGGTGCTGGCTCAATACGCCCAGTCGCGCCTTGCGCCCGGCACCCGACGGCTGGATCCTCACGGTGGAACAGAACGGCATGCCCGTCGAGGTGAGTGCCGGCCAGGTCGTACTGGCCGCGCCGGCCTTCGTTGCCGCCGACCTGGTACAGCACATCGACCAGCGTGCCGCCGTCACGATGCGCGGCATGTATTACCCGCCCCTGGCTGTCGTACATGTCGGCTATCGTCGCGAAGACGTGGCGCATCCGCTGGACGGCTTCGGTCTGCTCTGTCCCTCGGGCGAACAGCGCGACATCCTGGGCATGCTCTGGCCATCCTCGCTCTTCCCCGGCCGGGCGCCCGCCGGCACCGTGCTGACAACGAATTTTGTTGGTGGAGCACGCCGCCCGGAGTTGGCGAACCTGCCCGATGATGAACTACAGGCCGTGGTGTTGCGCGAGCAACAATCAATGATCGGCGCACACGGCAAACCGGTACTGTTCAAAGCCATTCGCTGGAAGCGGGCAATTTCGCAGTACAACGCCGGCCATGCGCACCGGATCGCCATACTGGAACAACTGGAACAGGCGCAAGCCGGCCTGTACCTGGCCGGCAACTACCGCGACGGCGTCAGCGTCGAGAAATGCTGGAAGCGCGGCAATGCCCTCGCCGAACGCATTGCCCGCCGCTCACAGTCGCGGCGCGGCCATGCCGCTTCCAACCAGAAAGTGCTGGAGCGGAGCACCGGCGCCTGATAGCCGGGTAGAAAATCGAACGCTTCTGGCTGGTTGGGGCGACAAAGGTAGCCCAACCAGCCAGAACTCACATTTTGGCTGCGTCCGGCGGCTTTGCGGCCGGACGCAGCCGAAAATAAGGGAGTAGCTCATGTCCCTTCTGCGCATCTTGCGCCTGGGCCTGCTGCATGTGGCGGTCGCGATCACCCTGGTGCCGATCACCGGGGTGCTCAACCGGATTATGATCCACGAACTGGCGCTGTCGGCGAGCATCGTGGCAGCACTGGTAGTGCTGCCCAGTGTGCTGTCGCCTTTGCAGGTGCTGGTGGGTCAGTATTCCGACCGGTACCCGCTCTTCGGGTTCCGGCGCACACCCTATATCGCGGCAGGCACGCTGCTCTGTGTGCTCGGCGCCGTGGCTACACCTTACACCGCACTGCTGATGGCCGAAAATTTCTGGCCCGGCCTGCTGCTCGGCGCACTGGTTTTCGGTATCTGGGGGCTGGGCTTCAACATCGCCGTCGTGTCCTACCTGTCGCTCGCCAGCGACCTGTCGACGGAGCAAGATCGCTCGCGAACGATTGCAGTTATGTGGTTCATGATGATCAGCAGTGTGATCATCACGGCGATTTTGTCCGGGCGGGCGCTCGACCCCTATTCCGACGCCCGGTTGATCCGGGTCTTTGCGATTGTCGGCGGAGCATCGCTCGGCCTGCTGCTCCTCGGGCTGATCGGCCTGGAGCCGCGCTACCAGGCCGCTGCTGCCGAAGCGCGCCACAGTCAGGGCGCTGCGCTGCGAGCCGTGCTGGGCAATCCCGGCGCACGCCTGTTTTTTGTTTATCTGGTGCTGCTGCTGGCGGCAATCCTGGGCCAGGATGTGCTGCTGGAGCCCTTTGGCGCGCAACTCTTCGATATGAGCGTACGCGAAACCACCCAGCTGACGGCCGTCTGGGGCGGCATGACCTTGCTGGCATTGCTGGTCTACGGCTTCGTTCTCAATCGCTGGATGAGCAAGAAAACCGGTGCCTACCTGGGCAACATCGTGGCCGCCGCCGGCCTGCTGACTATCGCGCTCAGCGGAATGCTCCAGGCCGAGCCATTGTTCGTGCCCGGCGTGGCGCTGCTGGGTTTCGGCACCGGCATCGCTACCTCAACCAACCTGGCGCTAATGCTGGATATGACTACGCCGGAGCAGGTCGGCCTGTTCATTGGGGCCTGGGGCGTGGCTGATGCAATGGCGCGTGGTACCGGCAACTTGCTGGGCGGCGTGGCTCGTGATGTCCTGACCTATAGCCTGGGCAATGCCGGCAGCGGCTACATCATCGTTTTTCTCATCGAAGCCCTGATGCTGGGCGTGGCAATCTTAATGCTACGACACATCGATGTCGGGCGGTTTCGAGCGGAACAGCCCTCGCTCAGTCAGATTCTGGCGGTGACGGGTGACGCCTAGCGCCGCCCCTCTGCCCATTTTCGCCGCCGGCAGGGCGGCAGAAGAGGTTTTTTCGCTGATTTGCGCGGCATAGGAACCGGCCAGGGCCGGATCCATTGCTTTTCAAGCAAAAAGTACCGCTTGCACAAATCAAAGGTTTTACAAAAGATAAAAACTTCAAATAAAAATTATCGCCAATAAAATGGCAATAATAAGCAAATAAATCACAATAATAAGCATTTTTGAGCCGAAAAACGCCATCCGGTGCTTCGGCTAGTCTGTTTTGCAACAGAAAATTCTTCCATGCCCCGGTTCCGAAAACTGCTCTTTTCAACACAAAATTGACATCACGGTACACTAGTGATACATTTCTCACAGAGATAGTTTTGTGTAGATTTTTGAGGTTTTGCTCAAGTTTGAGCCTGGAAGGATGCTCGTATGCCAGAGTCGCCAGAGCGCCTGAATCTGCCGCGTACGTTCAAAATCGGTTCGTTCCACATCGGCTCAGCCTTCGCCGACATTCTCACTTCAGCTATCTGGAATCGCATACTCATCAGCAACATGAGCATTTCGGCCACGCCGGGCGCCCTGCGGTCGGCACTGCGCTATTTGATGGCGCCGCTGAGCATCTGGGCCGGTAACCGCTCCGACAACCACCCACTGTTCGGGCGCCGGCGCCGGCCCTACATCTGGGGCGAGCGGGCGTTGATGGTGCTGAGCCTGCTGTTTTTGCCGTTCATCGCAATGCCGGTACCTATCTCGGCATGTGGACGGTAGCGCAACTGGTATTCCGCGGCGTCGGCATTGCCGTGGGCGGCCTGTTACGCGACCTCGGTCTGCTGGCGAGCGGCTCGTTGGCAGTAGCCTACGCGATGGTCTTTGTCATCTCAGCACTCGGGTTGCTGAGTTGCATTGTGGTACTGGCCCGCGTCAATGTGATTGGTTTTGCCCGTGGCGAACGTGCGCCGGAGATGTCGCCGCTGGCGGCACTTGCGGACTAGAAAGGTAACAGGTGATGGGTCATAGGTTATGAGGTTAGAGGGTTCATCGCTTATCGCCCATGACCTGTTACCCATCGCCCATGACCTGTTGCCCATCACCCCAACTACTCGGAGTACCGATGTTATGAATTTGTTTCTGGCCGGCCTCGACCATACGACCGCACCGATTGATGTACGCGAACGTCTGGCGTTTAATGAGAGTGACCTCCACGCAGCCCTGCGCCAACTGACGGGTCTCGAGGGCGGAACAGCCCTTTTTCATGAGGCGGCAATCCTCTCGACCTGCAACCGGGTTGAGATCTATGGTACCAGCAGCGACAACAGCACTGCGCGCAAGATTGTCGATTTTCTGGCCGAATTTCATGGCGTACCGGCCGACACATTCGTACATACGCTGTTCTTCTACACCGGCGAAACCGTCGTGCGGCATCTCTGCGCGACATCGGCCGGCTTGCGTTCACTGGTACTCGGTGAAGCTCAGATCCAGGGGCAGGTGCGTTCGGCGCACGAAAACGGGCGCAATGCCAGTAGTCTCGGCGCTATTCTCGACCGGCTTTTCCGCACGGCGATTGTCGGCGGCAAACGAGTGCGTACCGAAACCGCGCTCGGCTGCGGTGCGGCCAGTGTTTCGCAGGCCGGGGTTGAAATGGCACGCCGACGCTTCGGCAGCCTGAGCGGGCGCACGGTGCTGCTGGTCGGCAGCGGCGAAGTCAGTGAACTGGCGGCGCAGAACCTGCTGGCAAACGGTGCCGACCAGTTGATCGTGGTTAACCGGACACTGGACAATGCCCGCAAACTGGCGGAGCGCTACCAGGCGCGGGCCTTTGGCCTGGATTATTTGCAATTTGCACTGGGCGAAGCCGACATCGTAATCAGTTCGACTTCGGCACCGGTGGCGATTATCAATGAGCAGCATATCTGCAAGGCACTGCAAGCCAAGCAGCAGCAGATGCTCAGCGTCGGCGGGGCCGTTGAAAACACGCCGGCGATGCTCCTGATCGACCTGGCGGTGCCGCGCGACATCGATGCCGCCGTCAGCCGGTTGCCCGGCGTACACCTGGCGACGGTCGATGATTTGCGTGAGGTGGTGAACCAGACGCTGGAACAGCGGGGCGCGGAAATCGAGAAGGCTCAGGCTATCGTCGATGCGGAGGTCGACGATTTTATGGCCTGGCTGCGCTTCCAGGATGCCCTGCCGACACTATCGACGCTACGCCAGCAGATCGACGAGATGCGTTGCGCGGAGTTGCAGCGGGCGATGCGCTTCCTTTCGGGATTGAGCCCGGAACAGCAGAAGGCGTTGGAAGCATTCAGCCGGTCGCTGGTGAACAAGATGCTGCACACGCCGACTCGCCGGGTGCGCGATGCAGCCGCAACCGGCGACGGGCAGCGCTACGCAGCCATGCTGCGCGATCTCTTTGGCCTGGAAGCGATTTGAAGGGGCCGGGCTCCTTCAACATCCACTTGCAGGCAAAACCGGTGCTGGCCGCGCCCGATGCTGCTGCGCCTGCGGCAGGGCGACAATAAACGTGCATTTCCGTCCTGCCGCAGGCGAAAACAGGCGGTCGCGGTCGCCACCGCGTAAGCCCTGAAGACATGTCCGCATATATCGTGCTACCTTGGTGGGGTGGGATGGAGGGATGGCGCCCTCCGAAAAACGCGAGTTTTCTGTAGAGAAAGGCGGCGGTATGGGACAACGACTGGTTATCGGGACGCGCAAAAGCAAGCTGGCGCTGACCCAATCGGAAATGGTGGCGGCAGAGTTGCGTGCAATGCACCCCGGCCTGAACGTCGAGTTGCAGCATATTACCACGAAAGGCGACCAGGTGCTCGACGTGGCGCTCTCGGCAATCGGTGATAAGGGCCTGTTTGTCAAAGAACTGGAAGTTGCGCTGCTGGAAGGGCAGGTCGACATCTGCGTACATAGTGGCAAAGATATGCCATCACTGCTGCCTGATGGCCTGACCCTGGCAACCTTCCCACGTCGTGCCACCCCTTACGATGTGATCGTGCTGCCGGCCCATGCCGACAATCCGAATGCACCGCAACTGGCGGTGCTCGATGATCACACTGCGCTGCCGTCCGGTGCGCGGATCGGCACCAGTTCGCTGCGGCGGGCATGCCAGTTGCGGGCGGCACGCCCCGATCTGCAATTGCTCGATGTGCGCGGCAACGTCGACACACGCCTGCGCAAGCTGGCCGAGGGCCAGTATGAGGCGATTGTGCTGGCGGCAGCCGGGCTGGAGCGACTGGGCCTGCTGCAAACCGCTGTCGGCGACCAGGGCATGCCGATGGAATTGAATGGCGATCATTTCACGGTGTTTACGCTGGCGCCGGGCCGCATGTTGCCGGCCGTCGCTCAGGGTGCGCTGGCCATCGAGGCACGCAGCCACGACATGCCCACCCTGCAACTGCTGGCGGTGCTTGACGACGCGCCCACGCGGGCAGCAGTGCTGGCTGAACGCGCCTTCCTGCGCCGGCTGGAAGGCGGTTGCCAGGTGCCCATCGCTGCGCATGCCCGCGTGCAGGGCGACAGCGTGCAACTCTCAGGCATGGTCGGCAGCCTCGACGGCAGCCGAACGATTTATGGACAACTGACCGGGCACCGCAGCGATCCCGAACCCATCGGTACCATGCTGGCCGAGCGGCTGATCGAGCGCGGCGCCGAACAGATCCTGGCTGAACTGCGCGAGCGAGCGGAGGCCGGCCTATGAGCGCCTTTGCCCGTGAAGAAACCGCGCAGCCGCTGGCCGGGCTGCGGGTCGTCATTACACGTTCGGCTGAGCGCAGTGAACTAATGACGCAGCGGCTGCGCGAACTGGGCGCCGAGCCGATTCTCTACCCTACCATCAGCTTTGCCGCACCCGAAGATCCCGAGCCGCTCGATACCGCCCTGCGCGGCTTGCTGAGCAACCAGTACGACTGGCTGGCACTCACCAGTGTCACTGCGGTGCAATTTGTCGCCGCACGCCTGCAACAGCTAAGCGACGACGGCATTATTCCGGCGCGCATCGCGGCCGTCGGGCCGAGCACGGCGGCCGCCTGCCTGGAGTTGCTGGGCATGACGGCGGCCGTCATTCCGGAAAAATTCGACGGCAGCGGGCTGGTAGCGAAGCTGGGCGATATGCACAGGCAGCGGGTGCTGCTGGCGAATGCCGATATTGCCCGCCCGGTGCTGGCCGCCGGTCTACGCGAAGCCGGCGCTCTGGTCGATCGGGTGATTGCCTACCGCACGGTTGCCGCCGGCGGTAGCACCGCCATCGACATGCCGGCACTGCTGGCCGGCGGCGGCGTCGATGTGATCACCTTCACGAGTGGTTCGACGGTACGCGGCTTCGCCGAGCGCATCGGGCCGGCCGGCCTCGACCATGCGCGCAAGCTGACGATTGCCTGCATCGGCCCGGCGACGGCCCAGGCCGCCCGGGCTGCCGGGCTGCCGCCGAAGGTTGTCGCCAGTGTATTCACCGAAGAGGGCCTGATTGCAGCGCTGGTGGAAGCGCTGCACGACAGCGCCTCCGCCAGTGCGTAGAACGTTTCCGTCTGCGGCAGCGCGTGGAAGATACCGTCTTTTTCAGGTGATTTTGCGGCTTCGCCGCAAAATCACCCGAAATACATGACTGCTGCCACGCTGCCGCAGGCGAAAACGCTCGTTGCAACTTGAGCAACCCGCGCCGACTGCGGAAGTCATGTATCGAGGAGGGACACGATGTCGTTTCCAATGATCCGCCCGCGCCGACTGCGCCGCAGTGCCAATCTGCGGCGAATGGTGCGCGAAACCCGGCTCAGCGCCGATAATCTGATCGCGCCACTGTTCATACGCCCCGGCAGCAATCTCAACCGCCCGATCAACTCGATGCCCGGCCAGTACCAGTTTTCCGTCGACCAGGCCGTGCGCGAGGTCGAGACTCTGGCCGAACTGGGGATTCCGGCTGTGCTGCTCTTCGGCATTCCGTCGCAAAAAGATGCCGTCGGCAGTGAAAATTTCGACCCGCAGGGCATTATTCCGCAGGCGCTCCAGGCCATCAAGGGCGCGGTGCCCGAAATGACCACCATTTCGGATATGTGTTTCTGCGAGTACACCGACCACGGCCACTGCGGGGTGCTCAACCAGCCCGATAGCCAGCATTTTCATGCAGGCCTCGAAGAAGGCTATTTGCTGAACGACGAAACTCTGGCACTGCTGGGCCAGGCCGCGGTGGTGCATGCCCAGGCCGGCGCCGACATTATCGCGCCCTCGGGCATGCTCGACGGCATGATTGCGACGATCCGCGCTGCGCTGGATCAGAATAGGCTGGAACATACGGTGATTATGAGCTATGCCGCCAAGTACTCCAGCGCCTTCTACGGCCCTTTCCGCGACGCCGCCGAGAGCCCGCCGGCTTTCGGCGACCGCAGCCAGTACCAGATGGATCCGGCCAATCGCCGCGAAGCCATGCGCGAAGTCGCACTCGATGTCGCCGAAGGCGCCGATATGCTCATGGTCAAGCCGGCACTGGCCTATCTCGACATCATCCGCGAGGTGCGCGACCGCTTCGAGCTGCCGCTGGCGGCCTACCAGGTCAGCGGTGAATTCAGCATGATCAAGGCCGCTGCCGCCCAGGGCTGGATCGACGAGCGCCGGGTCGCCCTCGAATCGCTGATGGCCATTCGGCGCGCCGGCGCCGACCAGATCATCAGCTACTACGCCAAAGACGCCGTCCAGTGGCTAAATGCATAAAAAGAGGATGGGCTGAAATGATGGGTTCGGCGGTGAAGCCGCTGAACCCATCATTTCAGCCCATCCTCCTCTTGTAGGAGGAGTATGAACGATCGATTTCTCAAGGCATGTCGCGGTGAGGCGACTGATTGTACACCGGTCTGGTTGATGCGCCAGGCTGGACGCTATATGCCGGAATACCGGGCGGTGCGCGAGAAGTATGGCTTTTTGCAGATGGTCAAAACACCCGAGGTGGCCACTGAAATTACCATGCAACCCATCCAGGCCTTCGCGGTCGACGCGGCGATTATTTTTGCCGATATTCTGCCGCCGCTTGAAGGCATGGGCCTGCGGCTGACCTATGAGCAGGGCGAAGGGCCGGTCATCCATAATCCGCTGCGTACGCCGGCTGATATCGAAGCGCTCAAGGTACCCGATCCGCGCGAAACGGTGGCCTACACCATCGAGGCCGTCCGGCTGACCAGGCAAGCGCTCGGCCCACGCGCGCCGCTGATCGGCTTCAGTGGCGCGCCCTTCACTCTGGCCAGTTATGCCATCGAGGGCGGTGGCTCACGCGATTACCGCAAGGTCAAACAACTAATGCTGGCCGATGGCGAGAGCTGGCGTACGCTGATGCAGAAGCTGAATCCGCTGGTCGCCGACTACCTGGTCGCCCAGGCTGAAGCCGGCGCCGATGCGCTCCAGATCTTCGATAGCTGGGCCGGTATTCTTAGCCCACTCGATTATAGCGAGTTCGTGCTGCCCTATGTACAGGAACTGATTAGCCGGGTGCGGGCAGGCGCACCGGATCGACCGATCATTTATTTCGGCACCGATATGAGCGGGCTCTACGGCTTGCTGCGGCAGACCGGCGCCGATGTGCTGGGCGTCGACTGGCGGATCAATCTCGACGATGCCTGGGCTCAGGTCGGGCCGGGGATCGCCGTGCAGGGCAACCTGGATCCAACGACGCTCTTCGGCCCCTGGGAAGCCATCGAGCGGCGTGCTCGCGACATCATCGACCGGGCGGCCGGGCGCGAGGGCCATGTCTTCAACCTGGGGCACGGAATTATGACTGAGACGCCGGTGGAAAACGTGCGCCGGCTAGTCGATTTTGTGCATGAGTACAGTCAGAGCTGAAGGAGCAATTATGACCGGAAGCTACGGTCGCTCGCAGGAATTGTACGCCGCAGCTCAGGAAGTCATTCCCGGCGGCGTCAACTCACCGGTACGAGCCTTTCGCAGCGTCGGCGGCACGCCGATCTTCTTTGAGCGCGGCGAGGGCGCCCATGTCTGGGATGTCGACGGCAATCGCTACATCGATTATGTCTTATCCTGGGGGCCGCTGCTGCTCGGCCACGCCCACCCGCGCGTCATCGAGGCGCTGACCCACCAGGCCGTGCTGGGTTGTAGCTTTGGGGCACCCACGACGATGGAGACCGATCTGGCGCGCCTGGTGATCCAGCTTATGCCGGGGCTGGAGCAGGTGCGCTTCGTGAATAGCGGCACCGAGGCAACCATGAGCGCGCTGCGGCTGGCACGCGCCTACACCGGGCGCTCGAAGATCGTCAAGTTCACCGGCTGCTACCACGGCCACGCCGACATGCTGCTGGTGCAGGCTGGCAGCGGCGTAGCAACGCTGGGCCTGCCCGATAGCCCCGGCGTGCCGCAGGGCTCCGCCGCCGACACGCTCACCGCCGAATACAACGATCCGGCCGCCATCGATGCGCTCTTTGCCGCCGAGGGCGAACAGATCGCGGCCGTGATCGTCGAGCCGATCGCGGCCAATATGGGCTTTGTGCTGCCGGAAGAAGGCTATTTGCAGCATCTGCGCGAAGTGACGCACAAATACGGCGCATTGCTGATCTTCGACGAAGTGATGACCGGCTTCCGAGTGGCGCCGGGCGGTGCCCAGAGCCACTGGGGTATCGACCCGGATCTGACCTGCCTGGGCAAAGTCATTGGTGGCGGGCTACCGGTGGGCGCCTATGCCGGCAAACGGGCGATCATGCAGACGGTGGCGCCGGCCGGGCCGATGTACCAGGCCGGCACGCTCTCAGGCAACCCGCTGGCCATGAGCGCCGGGCTGAGCACCCTGCGTACCGCCTTCGTGCAAGACGATGGCGCGGCCTTCAAGCAGGCGGCAAACCAGGCCGCGCTGCTGGCCAACGGCATGCGCACGATCGCCGAAGAAAGCGGTATCCCGTTGCAAGTCGGCCAGGCCGGCAGCATGCTGGGCTTCTATTTTCTCAAGGAAGCCGGCGCCCGGATCACCAGCTATACCACGGCGAAGCAGTACGCCCATACCGAGCGCTATGCACAATTCTTCTGGAGCATGGCCGGCCAGGGTGTCTACTTCGCGCCCTCGCAATTCGAGGCCGGCTTCGTCAGTGCGATGCATAACGCCGAAGACATCGGCGCAACGCTGACGGCGGCGAAGAAAGCGTTTGGAGCGATGGAACGGTGAAGCGGTGGAGCGATGGAGTAGTAGAACCTAGTGGTACAGGCGAATGACGCCTGGACACTTTGGCGTTCCAACGTTCCATCGTTCCATCGCTTAAGCAAGGAGAATACACACCTGGTGCAAGAACAGCTATCCCTCCGCGAGGAGGTTCACAAATTGATGCTGGCCGGCCAGGATCGGCTCTGCGCGGTTTTCCAGGAGCTCGACGGCAGCGAGTGTTTCGTCAGTGATTACTGGGAGCGGCCCGGCGGCGGTGGGGGGCGGGCGCGCATCCTGAGCGAGGGGCCGACCTTTGAGCGCGCCGGCGTCAATGTGTCGGCAGTGTCCGGCGCCGAGGTACCACCGGCAATTGCGGTGCTGCGCCCGGCAACTGCAGGTCAAGCCTACTTTGCCACCGGCATCTCGATGGTCTTGCACCCGCGCAACCCCTATGTGCCGGCCTTCCATGCCAATTTTCGCTACTTCGAGGCCGGCACCGACTGGTGGTTCGGCGGCGGCCTTGATCTGACGCCCAGCTATGCCTTTGCCGAAGACGCCGCCTTTTTTCACCGCACGCTGCACGACTATTGCGAACGTCACCCGGTCGCCGATTATGCGCGTTTCAAGCAACACTGCGACAAATATTTTTACATCAAGCACCGCAACGAAATGCGTGGCATCGGCGGCATCTTTTTCGACCATTTGCAGCCCGAAGGCCCGCAGGGATTTCAGCAGGCGCTGGATTTTGTGGCTGAGGGCAGCGAGGTAATCGCGGCGGCTTATGTGCCGCTGGTGCAGCGCCGGATGGGCCTGGACTACGGCGAGCGCGAGCGCCAGTGGCAGCTCTACCGCCGCGGGCGTTATGTCGAGTTCAACCTGGTATATGACCGCGGGACGCTGTTCGGCTTGCAAACCGACGGCTACATCGAAGCGGTTCTGATGTCGCTGCCGCCGCTGGCGCGCTGGGAATTCGATTACCATGTCGAGCCGGGCAGCCCGGAAGCCCGGACACTGGAACTGCTGCAGCCGCGCAACTGGCTATAGAAGCCCGGCCTGCACCAGCTATGTCGACCTTTTGTACATATCACATAATTCTGCTTTTTCATGTTATAATGTGCAAAAGCCTGTAGTACCGACTCGCCACTACACTCCGGCAACCCGACTGGACAAGGAGGTTCCGATGCCGGCAAAACCGCAGTTCGTGCGCGAAGACGGCCTCTACCATTCATTCTGCGGATTGGTGAGTGTGGGCTGGCTCTACCAGAAGATCAAGGATAGTTTTTTCCTGATTCTCGGTACCCATACCTGCGCCCATCTGCTCCAGAATACGCTGGGGGTCATGATCTTTGCCCGACCGCGTTTCGCTGTTTCGCTGCTCGAAGAGAGTGATCTCTCCTCCGCGCAGCCACAACTCGCCGACCAGATCGCCGAGATCCGCCGTGAATACAAGCCCTCGGTGATTTTCTTGCTCTCTTCCTGCACTCCGGAAGTCATGAAAGTTGAGTTTCAGGGGCTGGCTGATAGCCTCACGCAGCCCGATCTGCCGGTGCTGTTCGTGCCGGCTTCCGGGCTCGATTATACCTTCTCGCAATCCGAAGACTCGGTCTTGCAGGCGTTGCTGCCCTTCTGCCCGCAGGCCGAACCCGGCGATAAAAAAGTCGTCTTCCTTGGCTCCATCAACGACGCGGTCGCCGATGATTTCAGCATGGAAGCGGCCCGGCTGGGCATCCCGGTCGCCGGATTTCTACCGGCCAGCCATTTCCACGAGTTGCCGGCCATCGGCCCCGATACGGTGATTGCGCCATTGCAGCCCTTCCTGGCCAAAACCGCCACCCAGTTGCGCAATGAACGCGACTGTAGCATTCTGCAATCGCTGTTCCCCTTCGGTCCCGACGGCACGCGTGCCTTCTGGGAAGACCTGGCGCACGAATTCGGTATCACCGTCGATCTCAGCGAGCGCGAGGCGGCCGCCTGGGAACGCATCAAGCCGCATACCGATCTGCTGGCGGGCAAAAAGGTCTTTTTTGCGACCGACATTCTGATGGAACTGCCGCTGGCGCGTTTCCTGCGTGCTGCCGGCGCCGAGATCGTCGAGTGCAGTACGCCCTACATCAACCGGCGCTTCCACGCCCGCGAACTGGCGCAACTCGAAGGCGTGCGCCTGGTCGAGCAAGCTAATTTCAACCGCCAGTTGCAGAGTATCAAAGCTGAACAACCTGACCTGGTGATTTCGAATATCATCACGACCAATCCTTTGATCGGCCAGGGTGTGGTCGCCAAATGGGGCACCGAATTCGCTTTTATGCCGATCCATGGCTGGTCGGGCGTCAATACGTTGGCCAGTACGTTTACCCGCGCCCTCAAACGCCACGGCAAACTCGATCCGCTGGGCAGCGACCCGATCTGGATGACCGGCCTGATGCCGAGTATGGGCTAATTAGCATTGCTCGCGCCGCAAGGGCGGTTTCGCCTGCGGCAGCAAGGAAATGACTATCTTTTTCGGTTGTTCTGGCGGCGAAGCCGCCAGAACAACCGAAATAAAAGGGTTCTTCCGCCCTGCCGGAGGCGAAAGAGCCACTGGCGCGGCCAGGCACACGCACGCCGACTGCGGAAGTCATGGAACCAGGAGATAACTATGCGTCTCGCTTACTGGATGTATGAAGGCACAGCCCATCACGGGGTTGGCCGGATCGCCAACAGTATGCGCAAAGTCCATGCGGTGTTCCACGCACCACAGGGCGATGATTATGTCAATACGATTTTTGCTATGCTGGAGCGCACGCCCAATTTCCCGGCGATGACAACCAGTGTGGTCAGCGGGCGCGACCTGGCCCAGGGGACGATTCGGCTGCCCGATACGTTGCGCCAGGTTGAGGACGCCAGCCACCCCGACTTGATCGTCATTGTTGCTTCTTGCTCGACGATTTTGCTGCAAGAGAACCTGGAGATCACGGCAAACTCAGCCGGTATCGCAGCGGAAACGCTGGTCTACGATGCCAACCCCTACCGCATGCAGGAAACCGGCGCTGCCGAGGGTCTGTTCAGCGAGTTGGTGCGACGCTACGCTGCGGCTCAACAGCCAACGCCACAGCCCAGTGTCAATATTCTCGGGCCGGCTTCGCTCGGTTTTCATGTGCGTCACGACCTGACCAGCCTGCGGCGCATGCTGCAAACGCTGGGCGTGCAGATCAATGTGGTGGCACCCTGGGGCGCGAGCGTCGACGATCTGCGCCGGCTGCCGGCGGCCTGGTTGAATATTGCGCCCTACCGCGAACTGGGCCTGCAGGCCGCCGATTATCTCGAAACCCGGTTTGGCATGCCGGCGCTGCGCGAAGCACCTATCGGGGTTCAGCCGACGCTGCACTGGCTCAACAACCTGGTGGATCACCTGAACGAAATCGGCGCGCAACGCGGATCAGGTGCTGCACGGGTCGACATGCCGCCGCTGACTGCTTTTTCGCTCGACGGCATGTCGGCGCCCTCGGCGGTGCCCTGGTTTGCGCGTACGGCTGATATGGAGAGTTTTGCCAATAAATCGGCCTTCGTCTTCGGTGATGCCACGCACACTGTCGGCATGACGAAGTTCCTGGCCGATGAACTGGGCATGCCCATCGTCGGTGCGGGCACCTATTTGCTGAAACAGGCCGGCTGGGTGCACGAGCAACTACGCGATTACGTTGCCGAAGCAGATTTTCTGGCCAGCGACGAGTTCCAGGTTGTCGCCGAGCGCATCGCGCAACTACGCCCCGAGCTGGTTTGCGGTACACAGATGGAACGCCACACCGGGCGACGTTACGATCTGAACTGTATGGTCATCGCGCCGCCGACGCATATCGAAAACCATTTGCTGGCCTACCGACCTTTCCTGGGCTTCGACGGCGCCGATGTGATCGCCGACGAGGTGTATACCACCTGCACGCTGGGCATGGAAAAACACTTGATCGATCTCTTCGGCGATGCCGGCCTCGATGAGCCGGAAGAAATGGCGGTCGGTGTGCCGGCGGCCAGTAGCGACGCCGCCGTCGAGGCCGAGATTGCCGGGCACAGCAACGGCAACGGCAACGGCACAGCCGGCCCGGTCTGGTCGGCGGAGGCTGAGGCCATGTTGAAGAAGGTACCATTTTTTGTTCGCGGCCGGGTGCGCAACAATGTCGAGAAATACGCTCGCCAGCATGGCCACGCCGAGATCAGCGCCGAAGTGCTGACGACGGCGAAAGAGCACATGGGTGGGTAGATAAGGCGATGGGATGCCAGCAACTATTCAACTCCAGGCGAAACGCAGCCTCAGCGAGATGGCGGTGCTGAGCCAGGCCGAGCGGCTCAAGGGCCGCCCCCGGCTCTGTAGCGACTGCGGGCTCTGTAGCAGCGAGTTACGTCCGGCAATGGCGCAGTCTTGCGTGTTCGTGCAAAATCGCAGCGCCGAGATCGAGCAACACCTGCACGGGCGGCTGCGCAATCAGGGCGATGAACTGCTCTTCGGGATTTACCGCGCCATCCATATTGCGCGCATGGCCCGGCCCAACCCTGACGCACAGTGGACGGGCATCGTGACGGCACTGGGCGCTCTGCTCCTCGAGCGCGGCATCGTTGAAGGTGTGATCACGACACGGGCTGTGCCCGGTACACGCTATGCGCCACTGCCTTTCCTGGCCCGCACACCGGAAGAAGTTATCGCCAGTGCCGGCAACAAGCCCTGCCTCTCGCCCAACCTCGATGTCCTGGACGAAGTGCGCCGCAGCGGTGTCAAACGGCTGGCCTTCATTGGCACCGGCTGCCAGGTACACGCCCTGCGCGCCGCCGAAAAAGAATTGGGGCTGGAAAAGCTCTATATCATCGGCATTCCCTGTACCGACAACACGACCTATCCCGACCTGATGCGCTTCCTACAGGTGGCCTCGAAATCGCCCGATACCGTCGTGCATCACGAGTTTATGCAAGATTTCCGGATCTGGATGCGCCACGCGGACGGCCACATCGAAAAGGTGAACTTCGTCGACCTCGATGTGGCGAAACTCGGCGGCAGTCTCGCTGCTTTCCCGGCGGCCTGCCTGAGCTGTTTCGACTATCAGAACACGCTGGCCGACCTGACTGTGGGCTACCTGGGGGCGCCGCGCCCGCCGCAGGAGCTCTGGCAATGGCTGCTGGTGCGCACGGCTGCCGGCGCCGAACTCTTCGGCCTGATCAGCACTTCGCTGGAGTTCGGCAACCGGAATGAAGGCGGCGACCGCAGCCGGGGTATGCCGGATTATATTCGCATGCTGAAAACGCCCCGCGGCCGCCCGCCGCTCCTGATTCGCAAACTGATTGCCTGGATGCAGCGCAACCAGGGGCCGCAGGGCTTCGAGTTCGCTCGCTCGGTCATCGAGATGAAATGGCTTCGCAATTTGCAGTTTGTCCGCGACGAATTTCCGCGCCACGAACAACGACTGGTGCCTTACTTCGTTTACGCTGCACTGGCGCGCTACCAGGAAACCTACGCCGAAGTCT
Source organism: Chloroflexaceae bacterium (assembly GCA_034437175.1). Lineage (GTDB taxonomy): Bacteria > Chloroflexota > Chloroflexia > Chloroflexales > Chloroflexaceae > DAOTUJ01. Next base: position 93,681 of record DAOTUJ010000116.1, read on the forward strand.
TCGAGCGAAATATCGATGAGGCGGCGGACGGGCAACTGGCCAGGCGCTAAGCGAACCAGAGAACCAGGGAACTGAGGAAGGAAGCAGGGTATTAAGGGATGAAAGAATTCCTAGGCGAAGGAACCAGGACCCCTATGAGCTACGAAACATCACAGGAGATCGGTGCGCTGGTTCGCTAATTCTTCACATGCTTCTGATTCTTTAGTTCCCTGGTTCCCCGGTTCTTACATGAAAAGGAAACACCCCATGACTTTGATCCTCGCCGTATATGGCAAAGGCGGCATCGGCAAATCGACCACCTCGGCCAACCTGTCGGCAGCCATGGCGCTCAAGGGCGCGAAGGTCTTGCAGATTGGTTGCGACCCGAAGCACGATTCGACCTTTCCACTGACCGGCATGCTTCAGCCGACAGTGATCGATGTGCTCAACGAAGTCGATTTTCATATCGAAGATGTGGTACAGGAAGATGTAGTGATGCGTGGCTTTGCCGGCGTCGACACGCTGGAGTCCGGTGGGCCGCCGGCCGGCAGCGGCTGCGGCGGCTACGTCGTCGGCGAGACGGTCAAGCTACTGAAGGAGTTCGGACTTTACAACAAGTACGATGTGATCCTCTTCGACGTACTGGGCGACGTGGTCTGTGGTGGCTTTTCGGCGCCGCTGAACTATGCCGACTACGGCCTGATTATCGCCTGCAACGACTTCGACAGCATCTTTGCCGCCAACCGGCTCTGTCTGGCGATTGAGCAGAAGAGTCATCGCCACAAAGTGCGAATGGCCGGCGTAATCGCCAACAAGGTCGATTACATCAATGGCGGCGGCACGAATTTGCTCGAACAGTTCACCGAAAGCGTCGGCACCCGCATCGTCGGCAAAGTACCTTACCACGACCTGATCCGGCGCTCGCGGCTGGCGGGCAAAACCCTCTTCGAGATGGAAGGCGAGGGCAAAGCAGAATGCATCCGGCCCTTCGAAGAAATGGCCGAATACCTGCTCGGCACCCCCGAGGTTGATGTGCCACAGCCTATCGGTGATCGGGCAATCTTTGATGTGATCGGCGGTTGGCGATAGTCGGTGGAACCCTGATGGCTGGTCGGTCATAGGTGATCGTCTGTAGCATATAACCCATCACCTATGACCGACCAACCCCTCGCCCACGCTGCCCCTACCTATACCAATGGCCAGGAAGCCTCCCTGGTACTCGGCCGGCCCGGTTTCACCAGCAATACCGCCGACGCTAGCCAGAACAAAGTTCACGACCCATTACGCATTGCAGTGGGCAGCGTCGATTACCTTCCGGTGGCTGACCCCAGTAACCACCAGATCTTCTTTTTCGCTTCACCGAATATCCCACCAACCATCAGCAGCCTCAGTGACCAGACCGTCGCCGCCGGCCAGACTGCCGGCCCCTTCGCTTTCACAATTGACGATCCCGATAATCCGGCCGATCTGACGCTCAGCGCAAGTTCCAGCGACGAGAGCATTGTGCCGGCAGCCAGTATTGCCTTCGCCGGCAGCGGCAGCGACCGCAGCATCAGCGTCACTCCGGCCGGCGGTATCTCCGGCAGTGCCACCATCACCATCACCGTCAGCGACGGCCTGGCTAACGCCGATACCAGCTTTGCCCTGACCGTGCGCCAGGCGCCGGATTTCGGCAGCGATGTTCTCGCCGCCGGCAGCTATAGCAGCACCTACAGCCAGTCGCTCGCCGTCAATAGCGGCGATACGCCCATCAGCTACAGCCTCGCCGGCGACCTGCCCGCCGGACTGTCCTTCGACACGGATACCGCCATCCTTAGCGGCACACCCACCGCCACCGGCAGTTTCAGCCTGACCGTTACCGCCGACAACGACGTTGGTCAGGACAGTCGGAACATTGCGCTGCTCATCAACAAAGCCACGCTCAACGTCACCGTTGATGACGCCGGCCGCAGCTACGGCGAAGACAACCCGCCCTTCAGCGGCACACTCAGCGGCCTGGTCAACGGCGACAATATCACGGCGAGCTACACGACAACCGCCGTCATCAACAGCCCGATCGGCACCTACCCCATCGTGCCGCAGTTCAACGACCCTGGCGGAAGGCTTGCCAACTACGATATCATCACAACCAGCGGCACCCTGACCGTTACCAAAAAGACGCTGATCATCACTGCCCGCGACGAGACCCGCCGGATCGGCGAGCCCGATCCCGCTTTCGTCGCCCTCTACAGCGGCTTCATCGACGGCGAGGACGAAAGCGTCCTCGATAGCACGCCGCAACTGAGCACTACTGCCACCATTGACAGTGAGGAGGGCGATTACGCGATCACTGTCAGCGGCGCCGCAGCCGCCAACTACGAGATCAGCCATCAGGCCGGCACCCTGACGATTGTTAGACGCTACATCCCGACCATCATCTGGCAACCGGCGGATCTGGTCTATGGCACGTCGCTCAGCAGCGCCCAGCTCAATGCCACAGCCGAATTCAACGGCATTGCCCTCACCGGTCGCTTCATCTACACCGGCACCAACAATGCCCCGCTCGACGCCGGCAGCGGCTATGTTCTCGAAGTCAAATTTATGCCATCCGACATCACAAAGTATGCCCAGGTTACCGCCCAGGCGCAGATCGATGTCACACCGGCCCCGCTCACAGTGACGGTCGACGCGGCGACGAAAGTCTACGGCGCAGAGAATCCCGCCTTCACCGGCACGATCAGCGGCACGGTCAAAGGTGACAACATCACTGCCGGCTACAGCACGCCGGCGGACGCAGCCAGCATACCCGGCGACTATCCTATCCAGGTTAGTCTGAAGGATCCGCAGCAACGCCTGGCCAACTACGATGTCACCCTGGCAGACGGCACGCTGAGCGTCACAAAAGCCCCGCTGGCCGTCAGCGCCAACGACCAGCATATCTATGTTGGCCAGGAACTGCCCGAACTGACCTGCACGATCCAGGGGCTGGTCAACAACGACCCGATAGCCGACGCACTCAGCGGCGCACTGGCAACCACTGCCATCACCGCAAGCGAGCCGGGCGAGTACGCCATCAGTCAGGGGGATCTGGCAGCAGAGCATTACGAGATCGTCTTCAGCCCCGGCACACTGCGCATCACAGCGCGTCCGCAGGTCAGCATCACCGAGCTGCAAGCAGGCCGACAGCGCCACCCACTCGTGCGCGGCACCGCGCCGGCCGGCATGCAAGTGCGCGTCACCCTGAACCCACGCACCAGGCTGCAAACCGCTGCGGATGCCGCCGCGTTCGAAGTCACCGCCGATGGCGACGACACCTGGGAAGTCGACACCAGCAGCGCCACGCCGGTGCAGGGCAGCCTGCCGAAGAGCGGCTATCCGGCCGGGATGTCCCTCAGCGTAATGGCCGAAATCATCATCGACGGGAATGTTGCGAGTTCCAGCGAGCAGCTGCTGGAAATGCAATCGATGGTTTATTTGCCGTTCATCGGCAACTAAATACATCGAAAAAAGACTCATAAAAGCGCAAGTGCGTTGATGATGATTTCTGGCGGCAGAGCCGCCAGAAATCATCATCAACGCACTTGCGCTTGCCGATTTGCTAGAGCCTAGCCGCGTAAACGCTCCTGCAAATACTGCTGTAGCTCGGCAATCGGCACGCGATCCTGGCTCATGCTGTCGCGGTCGCGCACCGTCACCGTATCCTTCAGGCTCGGGTCTTTGCCCTCACCCAGGGTATCGAAATCGACGGTGATGCAGTAGGGCGTACCGATTTCGTCCTGGCGCCGGTAGAGCTTGCCGATAGCGCCGGTATCATCGTAAACGGTGCGCATGGCGCCTTCGGATTGCAGCTCACGCCGGATCCGGCGAGCGGTAGCAACAATCTGTTCGTGGTTGCGCTTGAGCGGCATCACTGCCACTTTGATCGGCGCCAGCGCCGGTTTGAGATGCAACACCGTGCGGAAGGCCGCATCGATAGCCGGCTCGGCCTGGCCGCGCAGCTTCTTGCCCAGTTCAATGCTCTCGGCGCCGGGCAGATCCAGCAGCGCCGCCACCTGCGGCAGCGCCGCCGGTAGATCGGCCAGGATGGCCTCACCACCGGCCAGCAGATTGTCGCGCTGGCCGGTGCTGATCTTCTCGTTACGCCCGACACTCTTGAGAAAAGCTTGCAGCGCCTCGGCGACCGCCGCCACTCGCTCCGGCGGCGCCTCCTTGATCTGTTCCTCATCGTAGGCCTCCGTCAGCAACGCCAGTACGCCGCGATCTACGCCCGCCGAGGGCTCGATCACGAAGGGCACGATGTGCTCCTTGCGCTCCTGGTCGTAATACGTCAGTCGGGCCACACTATCGCTATTCGGCGTCACCCGCGCACTCAGGTTCAACAGATCCTGGTTCTTCGAATGCGAACCCAGATCGTAGTCGCTGCGGCTGGCAATGCCCTCGAGCTCCTCGAAGCCAATGGGAAAGCGATACATCAAATCGTAGGTCGCCTTTGAATAATGCGCCAGCTCACCGGGCGGCACGGTATAGACCTGCAGGTTATCACTCTTCAGGCCGACGGCGCGCCACCAGGCCAGCCGATCGTCCAACCAGCGCTGATGCCATTCGTCTTCGCTGCCCGGCTGCACAAAATATTCGATCTCCATCTGCTCGAACTCGCGCACCCGAAAAATGAAGTTGCGCGGATTGATCTCATTGCGAAAAGCCTTGCCGATCTGGGCAATGCCGAAGGGCAACTTGCGACTGCTGCTGGCCAGCACATTCG
>DAOTUJ010000117.1:0-12827 GCA_034437175.1 Chloroflexaceae bacterium
GCCCTCACCCCCGGCCCCGCTCCCGCTCAGGCCAGCGCGGTGAGTTGGGTTCGCGAAACCGGGTTCTCAATGGCGCACTTGCCTGGCAGGAGCGGGGAGCACATGACAACGTGCGTGCCCGGCTCCCCCCGCTCCTGTCAGGCTGGCGCCGGTGATGACCAACTCAAAGCGTAAGGCTCTCGTCGCGCCAGACTGTACGGGAGCGGGGGTTGGGTGGTGAGGGCCGGAGCGCAAAGTCACCCATCTGGCAAAAACGCTATCGTTGAAAGGACCCCGCGCTCCGTGCTCGCAACCCTTTACACTTCCTATTCCAACAACCTGTGGGGTGCTCGAAGCCACGTCAGGAATCAGGAACCAGAATTCAGCATTCAGAAGCGCCGGGCAGGGAACGCCGAGCACACCAACACCCGTAAGCCCCTGTTGGCGAGCCGGTACGGGTTGAACCCGTAGCGCGCGCCCCAGCCGGAACGGGTGTTCTGTAAATAATAACTCCCGCCGCGTAGAGCCGGGCCGATCCGGGTCGGCGGGTAATCCGGCGGCTGTTCCTGGCCGCGGGCCGGGTAGCCGTTGTAGGGCGAGGCGCACCATTCCCAGACATTGCCGGCCATGTCCAGTGCGCCGCCGGGGCTTGCGCCCGCCGGGAACAGCCCCACCGGCGCCGGGCGCCCGATGCCGCTTTCTCGGACGTTCTGCTGCGGCGCTTCGTCGGGCGACTGCCAGGCCTGCGCCGCGCCCGCCGCAACATCCCAGCCGGCGGCAATTTCCCATTCGGCTTCAGTTGGCAGCCGGATCACCTGGTCTGCCGCCAGCCAGCCGGCCGCCCTGCCCTCGGCAGCCAACCAGTTGCAGAAGGCAACGGCCTCGTACCAGGAGACGCCCACCACCGGCTGGTTGTCGGCGGTGAGATCGGGATTGTCCCAGCGGTATGGCTGTTGCACTTTATACGAACGAAGATATTGCCAGCCCTGTTCTGTCCACCACTGCTGCTGCCGGTAGCCGCCGGCGTCCACAAAGCGGCGGTACTGCCGGACGGTTAGCGGGTAGCGCGCGATGCGGAATTCCGCCAGGTGAAGTTTGCGCGGCTGATAGGTTTTATTTTCAAACGAATTGTGCAAGCTGCCGATTTCATACTCGCCGGCCGGCACAGTTGCACACCAGTCCGGTGGGAATTCACAAACGCCCGTCCGCCGGTCGCCGGGGGCGTCGGCGCTGCCGAGCAGCGCCAGGCCGAAGCCGGCCTCGGCACGCTCGACGGCGCTCAGCGCCGGGTCGGGCGCTGCGACCAGGGCTTGCAGGGCGGCGCGCAGTTCTTCGCGGCGTCTGCTGGCTACCCGCCCGCGCAGCATGTTGCGCTCGTCCAGCACCCGGTAGCATTCAAGGGCCAGCAGGGCGTCTTGCTGGCGCTGCGGGGCGCGCTTGGGCCGATCATCAGGCTCGTGGGCGTCGCAGAGCAGTTCCAGCCAGCCGGCAGCGTGGCCTTCGACTTTTTCCTGCTGGCAGAGCACGCCCATCAGCAGCAGCAGCGCCACGCGCCAGCGGTCGCCGTCACTGCTGCGCCAGCGTTTATGTGCCTCTGCGAGCATGTTGCGCTCGCTCAGCCCGGCCAGGTGGCAGGCGGCCAGGTATTCCTGGAAGGTCAGGTGCGGCAGAGTGATCTCGTGGCGATCCTGGGCCTGGAGCAGCCCGGCATCGCTCTGCAACACATCGAGAAAGATCTCCACTTTGGCCCATGTCTCGGATTTGCTGCATTCCAGTACCTCGACGAAAAACTCGGCCAGTTTGCCCTTGATCTGCTGCGCATTGATCACGCCGCGCCCGTCGCGGGCGTCCGGCGGCAGGCAGTGGGCCTCGAAGGCGACTTCGTTCAGCACCTGGCGCAGTGGGCGGACGCTTTTCAGGCCGGGGATGGCCAGCCGGCTGATCAGGTCGTCGCGCTGGTAGTCGGGCAGGCTGCGCCGGGGTTCCCAGCGGTGCAACAGCAAATTCACCAGCGCCTCGTAGAGCTCGTCGCGTTGACGTGGCAGCGGGCGTCCCTCGTTATTGGCGTGCAGAATGCTGAGCATGGTCAGCAGCAGCGGCGAAGCCGGCGGGTCGGCGCGGCCGGCTTCACCGGGAGCGGCAATCGCCTCGCGCAGTTCGGGCGCCTGTTCCAGTTCGCGCATCAGGTCGGCGGAGCGCCCGGCCGCTTCATCGGGGGCGACGGCCGGGTCGGCTTCGTACCAGCGCCGGATGAATTGTTGCACCTGGCCGAAAGCAAAGGGCTGCACGCTGCGTTCCTGCCAGCCTTCTTCGTGCGGCAACTGCCAGGGCTCGGCCTCCGGGCGCGGGTCGCGGGCGCGGTAGGGCAGCACCCGGCAACTGACGACGATGGGCGTACGCGGGTGTTCACCAGCGAAATGCCGGATGGCGCGGGCGACCTGGCGGCGCGGCCCTGCGCCGCCGGCGGCGCCCGGCTCAGTCGACAACTCGTCCAGGCCGTCGAGCAGCAGGAGTGTCCTGGGCAGTAGTTCGCCCAGGTTCTCGGCCAGCGCCCGGCGCGGCGCGGTGCTGCCGGCCAGCAGCGTTTCCAGACCATGGTGCAGGGCCTGCTCAGCGGGCATACCGGCTTCGAGATCATCGGCCAGCCGGCCCAACGGCAGGAGCAGCGGCAGCGGCGGATCGACATCCTGCCAACCGGCCAGCTCCAGGCGGCTGCCGGCCAGTCGGGCCTGGGCCAGCAGCAAGGCCAGGTAGCGCAGCACCGTCGACTTGCCGCTGCCGGGGTCGCCCAGCAGCACCAGGCGGGTGGCATCTTGCCCGGCCTGCGGCGCAATCGCCTCGACGATCAATTCGGGGCGCAGCAGCCGGGTGCGCAGCGGCAGATCGGGCGGCACATCCTCACCGATGACCGCCTGCGTCCAGCCGCTAGCGCCCTCGTCAAGCGTCAGCAACTCGGCCGGCAGCGCGTTGTCACCAGCGGAGAGTTCGGCCGCGCCACGCCGCTGCCAGTTGGGCGGCGGCGCAAATTCGAGTCGGCGCACCCGCTCGGGCGGCACGGCGTCCGGTTGGCGGCGCTGCGCAAAGAAGCGCTGCAGGCGCTGCACCCGGCGCACCGGCAGGGTATCCTCGCGCAGCAGCCGGTGCTGCTCACTGGTCAGCGCAGTATACACATCTTGCAGATAGAGCAGGCCGGCCTGTTCTTCATTGCCCTGGCGCTCATCGATGAAACGCGCGAGCCGCAGGCGCTGGTAGCTCGTGATCAGCGCCTGCAAATAGGCCTGTTCCTGCTCCTGTAGCCGGCGTCGCCGTTCGCGCTCGCCCTCGTCCAGTCGCTCCAGGATCTGCTCGGTATCGCCCTTCACTGCCCGTACCGCGCCCTTCACTGCCCGCACCTCGCCAAAAATGGCGCTGAAACCCTGCTTGAGCCGCAGGTCGATGCCGTCGAGCCGGTGGGCCAGCCAGGCGCGAAAATCGGCCAGCTCAGCCGGGTAGCGCTCGATGTCCTGTTGCAGCTTTGCCAGCAGCAACTCGCTGTGGACACTGCGGGACTCGATGGCTGCCAGGGTCGGCTGTAGCGCACCATTTCCGGTAGCCAGCGCGGCGACTTCGGCGGCGGCAGCGGGATGGGCTTCGAGCACTTCAGCCAGGGCGGCGGCAATGTCGCTGCGCTCGCGGCGCCGGCCCCAGGCCCAACGGGTTTCGGCTGCCAGCAGTGGGCCGAGATAGGACGCCAGCAGATTCAGCCCCAGGCCTTCGAGCAGCTTGAGCAGGGCCGCGATGCCGGCTGCCGCACCGAGCGGAAAGACACTGTGCAGCAGCCCGGCCAGCAGCAGCGCGATCCAGCCGCCGGTTATCAGTTTGCCGGCCCAGTTGCCGGGCGTAGCCTTTGCCGCCTGATCACCGGCGCGCCGCCAGATTTTTTCGGGCGGCTGTACCAGCGGCAGCAGGTGGGCACCGGCGGCCTGCTGCCAGAGCAGCACCCGCGCCCAGTCCTGCCGTTCGGGCGCGGGCAAGCCGAAGATGGCCCGGCGCCCGGCGGCGGCAGCGATTTCCAGCGGCCAGCCGCGCGCCAGCCCATCGACAAAGCCGCGCAAGAAGGCTTTGCCGGCCGGAATGGCCACCAGGCCGCGTAGCGCCACGACGCCCGCCAACCCCTGCTGCAAAAGCGTGGCCGCCGTCGACGGCGCATCGAGCGCCGCTTCGTCGCCGTGGCAGCCGATCAGGACGGCGACCCTGCTCAGGCTACCGGCCAGCAGCAGCGCCAGGTCATCGGCGGGCAGCGGGCCATCGGCAAACAGCAGTTGGCCGGGTTCACCGTGGGCCAGCAGGATCAGCAGGTCGGGCTGTTCGCGCAGGGCAGCTTCGAGCGCGCCACGGTCGCAGTCATCGACAGTCTGCAGCGCAATGCGCTGCGGATCGTGAAGGGCGCGCAATTCGGCCAGCAGCGGCGCGACAGCGAGCGGGGCATAGCCGGGGGCAGCGGCGGCGCAGGCCAGCAGGCGCAGCGGCAACGGGCTAAGCGGCGGGGCAGGCTGCCGGGGCGGGCAGGCGCGCAGCAGCGGGCGCCACAGTGCGAGTGCAAAGGGCTGAGCGCCGGGCACAGTGAGCAATTCCCAGGGCCAATCTTCCAGGTAGCTCAGGCGGGCATCGATGTCGATGCGCAGCGCCAGTGGGCGCTGGAGCGGCAGGCGGGCAAACTCGCTGAGGCGTATTTGCAGTGGGCTGGGCAGCGCCGCCCAGAGCGCGGTCGCATCGGCGGGAACCGTGGGCGGCAGCGGGAAGGGTGTTTGCGGCAGCGCAGCAAGTTGGGCCGCATTGCTATTCAGTTCCAGCGTGGGCGTCTGGGCATCGGCGCCGGGGCGAATTTGTAGCCAGAGGTAATCGCTCATCGTGGTACGGCGTCCGCTCATCGACGAAACCTGGGGTTATGATACCGTAAACAGCGCCGGCAGCGCAAGCGGCGAGCATGGAATTCTGATTGCCTGATGGCCACCACGCAGTGCCATCGATCTGGATGCGGTGGCCGTGCTGCAATGAGCGTGGACGGCAGCGAATCAAGCGCCGCCAATCCCGATGTGCCATCGGCTGTAGCCGCAACGGTAGAGCCCTGACACAGGTCAGCTTAAGGCACAAAGGCATTGCGGACGTACATGCCGGCGATGTAGAACCAGAGGCAGAGGCTCACGATGCTTATCGCAGAAAACAGCGTACGCCGGCGACTCCAGCGAGCCAGTTGTATGAACAGAGGAAAAATGATGGTGAAGCGGCGAATAATGCCCATGTAGGGCGAAAAGGGGTAGAGAATCGTCAGGTTCAGCAGAGTCAAGCCGATGCTATAGATACGGTACGATCCCCGTTGCCAGGACAGACTGATGGCGATGATCAGCAGCATGAGCAGCATGACTGCCGTATTCAGAATCAGGTAGGAATTCGGATTGGCCTGCATCGTGGTGAAGGCCAGTGCGAGACTCTGCCAGGGCCAGCCGAACGATTCTTCCCAGACCTGGGCATACTGCGGCGTCACCATCAGGCCGCCGAAAAAAGACTGCGGATCGCGGAAATTGAAGGTGGTATCACCTAATGAAAACCGGTAAACCAGGAAACCCAGCAAAGCCAGCGGGATCAATGCCAGGCCGGCCAGCGAATGCAGCAATCTACGCCAGTCTTGCCGCAGATCCAGGCCATATTCGCGCTGCTGCACCCGGAGTTCGTAGAGCAACGGCAGGAACACCAGCACACCGGGTTGCTTGGTGAGGGCAGCGCCGGCCCCGGCGACACCGGCCAGCCACCAGTGCCCGCGGCGGGCCGCATAGAAGGCGCCGACGATGCAGAGCAGCAACAGCGATTCAGTGTAGACCAGCAAAAAGGCAAAGCCCAGCGGGCTGGCCATCAGGAAGAAGAGCGTACGCCGACTCACCAGCTCGTCTTCATCGAGCCGTACCAGTTTGTAGAGCAACACCAGCATCAGCACGCAGCAGATCTGCGCAATCAGCCAGCCGGTGAGCAACAGATTGCCGCCGGTCAGCGGGCTGAACAGGCGGATCAGCAGCGGATACAGCGGATGGAAAGCAGTCGTGCCCGGCGCAACATAGCCGTTGGCTGCAATATCGAGGTATTGAAATACATCATAGCGCACCGTTGGCCAGAGCAAAATGCGCTCCAGCCAGAAAGCGGCAGCGCCGGCCGGCGGCCACACCGCCAGAGCCCGTTCTTCGTCCAGCAGCGGGTAGACATGTGACAACCAGAGCGCAAGGCTGCTCAAGAGCAAGCGAAACACCAGGTAAACCCCAGCCGCAGCCACCCAGGCTGTATCGGCACAGCGATATGATCGGTTCGCAATCGAAGTCGGAATCCGCCGGTACCAGGGTTGAGACATCGCAAGTTCCTCTGGCTACAATGGTGACGGCGCTCAAGGCTCAAGGCATCTGCGATTGCGCAGTGTCGGCACCCGGCACACCTGCGGGTACAGCGTCGCGCCGACCACATCGAGCACGCCGGTCAGCGCCGGATAAAGCGCCGGTTTTTTGATCGCCGAACCGGAGGCCGGAGGCCCGCCATAGATCGCTCGCAGCAGACCGCGTCGCCGAGCCTTGTGGCAGGCGAGCGCAGCAGGCACAGATCGGCGGTACACCGGACAGCACTCACCGGCAGCGGCGAGAACTGTGTTGAGTTGCAGTATAGCATGGCGGAGTGACAGCATGAGGGTCGGCAAAATCCACGGGTGTATTTGCGGCAAATCGCGCATCGGTCACTCGACACACCGTTATCCCCCATCCGGTCAGGCTTGTCGAATATGCTACAATATGCCTGCTTGCGTCAATGATTAGCGCGAGGTATTGGTTTCCATGACCCGAAACTTCATCGCTGTTTGCTTCCTCTTGATAGCCTTGGTGCTCGTCGGCTGCACTAGCGCGTCACAGGCCAACGACCAGCTTCCCACCGATGCTCCCGCCGAACCCCAGGCGACGGTGGTGTTTGCGACCGCGACGGCGACACCGGTTCCTACGGCTACAGCCATGCCGATCGATGAACCGGCCACCCCAACAAATGAACCTGCGCCGACGGTGACGCCCGCCGCGACGGCGACGCCGGAAATGATTACCGGCGACCTGGCACTCGCCCGGGGGCAGGCCGGCCGGCGGCTCTGGGCAGTGATGCTCGACAACCATCCACGCGCCTATCCGCAAGTCGGCCTCGATAAAAGTGTGCTGGTCTTCGAAGCGCTGGCCGAGTTCGGCATCACCCGTTACCTGGCAATTTATGCGCCGGATATTTCGCCTGAATTCGCGGCCATTGGCGCAGTACGCAGCGCCCGGCCCTATTTTGTTGAATGGGCGCAGGGTTTGCAGGCAGTCTTTGTGCATGCCGGCGGCTCGCCGGAAGCGCTACAGATGCTCCAGCAAGTCTCGCCAGTCAGTGATATGGATGCGCTGAATAGCAGTGCCGAAGACTATTTCTGGCGTAGCGCGCAGCGGGATGCGCCACATAATCTGTTTACCAGTAGCGAAAATATTGCCGCCTATGTCGCCGACCGCGAGTTGGGCGCATTCGATCCACGTGAACTGGGTTTTCTTTTCAAACGCGATCTGCCGCCCGGCGAGCGCCCGGCCGGCCGGCAGATCGATTATTTCTTCATTTACCCCGAAGACCCGGCCGGCTGGGTATATGACGCTGAGAGCAATGGCTATTTCCGTACCCGCCGCGGTGTGCCGCATACCGACGGGGCCAGCGGTGAACAACTCTGGTTCAAGAACGTGGTGGTGATGGAAGTCTTTGAGGCGCTGATTCCCGGCGACGATAAGGGGCGCATCGAGCAGCAGGTGATCGGCGCGGGGCGCGCCCTGGCCTTTTTCGATGGCCAGAGCACGGAAATAACCTGGCGCAAACCTTCTGCCGCCGAGCCAGTGCGCTTTTATAATGCCGACGGCAGCGAACTGCGCCTCAATGCCGGGCCGGTCTGGCTGGTGGCGCTGCCCGCACTCGACAATCTCACGGTCGAGTAGTGGAGTAGCTTTTTCATTTGATGTTGCCGCAAAACCGCAACATCAAACAAAAGAAACCGAAAAAGTACCGCCCTGCCGCAGGCGCAAATAAGGTGATCGCGGTCGCTACCGCGTAAGTTAGTACAATACGGCTACCTGGCATAGGCAAGATCTATGGCATTGCTTATGCCCACAAGGAGACGCCTATGCGGTCTGGCCGCAGGATCGTTTGCTTCGCCGGTCTGACGCTGCTCTTGTTGCTGTTTTCCGCCCGGCTGCCGGCGGTGCCGCCGGTCGCCGCCCAGGAACCCCTCGCGCCGACTTACCGCATTTTTGCCACCCGCGAAGGACTGGTTGGCTACACGACGGCCAATGGCCACGTAATTCGCCCGCGCGATCGCTTCGTCGCGCTGCCCTGCCGCTGCGCGCTCTCGTCTTACCTCGGCAACGAATTCCAGGTGCGGATCACCTACAAAGGCCGCAGCGTGATCGCGCCGGTCTGGGATATCGGCCCCTGGAATACCAGAGATGATTACTGGGCCGATAATCGGCGCTACGGCGATCTGCCGAAGGGCATGCCGATGGCTCAGGCGGCTAAATTGCACGGCTACAACAGCGGTCGCGATGAACAGGGCCGCGTCATCCTGCTGCCGAATGGCATCGATATCGCCGATGGAACCTTCTGGGACGATCTGCAAATGATTGATAACGACTGGGTCGAGGTGTCGTTCCTCTGGCTGGGCCGCGACCCCGGCCCGGGCACCGGCGCCACCGAAATCATTCCCGGCCCTGTCCCCGATACACCCGCACCCGCACCGCCTGCCGAGCCGGTTGTCAACATCGAACCGCTCGCCGGCGCAGCGATGACCATCGATGATAGCCATAACCAGTTTACGGCCAACGACGGTCCCTGGTTTCAGAAGACCTGCGGAGTCTCCGGCAGCCATAACTGGACCTATTCAACGGCCGATCCGGCGAAGAGCGCCAACCTGGCAAGCTGGCAGGCCCCCGAACTGGAACCCGGCGTTTACGAGGTACATGCTTATATTCCGCGTTGCGGCGAGGCCAGCGCCACCAGCGGCGCCCGCTACCGTATCGCCCACGCCGACGGCCTCGCCGAAGTCACTGTCGACCAGGCCGCTGCTGCGGGCAACTGGGTGGCACTGGGGCGCTATCGCTACGAAACCGCCGGTGCGGCGCGGGTTGAACTGAGTGACCTGGCCGGCGATGCGCGGCGCGCCGTGCGCTACGATGCCATCGCCTGGACCCGGCAGACCGACCAGCAACCGCCGGATGCGACGATCCGCTTTTTGCAACGTGACGGACTGGGCCTGATGGTTGGCTGGGACGGTACCGACGATGTGAGCGGCATTGCGAGCTACGATGTGCAGGTGCGTCAGTTGCCGGATGGCGGCTGGCGGAGTTGGAAAACCGGCGTGAGCATCACCGCCGCCTGGTTTGGCCCGACCGAAGGGCGCGATTACGCCTTTCGCATTCGCGCCCGCGACCGCGAAGGCCGCGAGGAAGCCTGGCCGGAAAGCGCTGATCTCGACACCACCTGCGCCGGCGCCCGCCCCGATCAGACCTGTGCTCCCTGAGGAAGGCAGCAACCTGGTTGGCGCCATCGCAGCGCAGCGTGACAATGAACAGGCGATTTTTTGCCACGGTGTGGCATGACCGCACCATGGCAAAAAAGACGGCCCCCTGCCAGACGTCTTCTTCCGCCCCGCCGGCGGCGAAAAACGACGCTCGCGGTCGCCGCCGCACAACCCGTGTGAGCAACCGGTGCCGCCGGCGCAAATCATGAAAGAAGCCATGAAACGACCGCGCGGCATAACTTTGCTTGGGGCTCTGATTTTGATCGAGGGCTTGCTGTTTGCGCTTGGCGGTAGCCTGACTCTGGCCTTCTTTTTGTTGCGCCGGTTCGCCGACCCGGAACTGCAATTGCCCTCCTTTGATCTGACATCATTGATCCGGCACCCGGTAATCGGGCCAAGCGCCTTTCTGGTGTTGGGCGCCTTCGGTGTTGTCGGCGGCATCGGAGTTCTGCAATTGCGCTCCTGGGCCTGGTTGCTGGCCATGATTACCCAGGGCGTGACTCTGGCCATCGGGATTTCGGCCTATCTGCGAGGCACACGTGATCCTTTGCTGTTTATCGGCCTGCTTTTCGGCGCGCTGATTGTGTTTGCGCTGAACCGGCGTGACACTCAAAGCATTTTCCGGCTGGCCCAGCGTCGCGCCGACCCGACCGGTAGCAGCACCGCCACTGATGCTCGCCTGGCAGTCGAAGAGGCTGAGGGCGAACTTGGAGCATCGTGAAGCCTGGAGCGCCGGGGCGTTTCTCCATACGCTTTGCGAGGCTATGGTGAGCCGGTTTGAGCACTGTTGTTGAGAGATGGATGATATGATGCCTGGGGAAGCTGATATCGCGCTCCTGCGACGTTTTGAGCCGGTGCTGCGCTTCAATCGGGGCGAGCAGTTCTACCCGATGGATGCCGAGCTATACCTGCGCAATTGCGGGTTGCATGTGCGCCGCCCCGACGAGCCGCCCGAGGAACTGGTTGCCCGTGGCAGCCTGAGCATCGAGCGGCTGATCGAGCCACGCCCGGCCCGCGCCGGCGAAGTTTATTACTTGAGTTTTGCCGACCCGGCGCCACCCTGGCAGGTGCGCCAGTTCCGCCAGCAGTCCAGTCTGCGCGAGTTTCATGCCGGCCAGGGCCGCCTGACCCGCGTCGGCCCGCTGGCCCGGCTGGCCGATTTGTTGTTCTCGATCAGCCTGCTGCTGCGCGGGCGTGCTCCCGGTGGACTGGCGGTCGCGGCGGCGTTGCGCTATCAACCGTTGTTCCGCCAACAACCGCACTATTGCTACTACGGGCGAGTCGTTCGTGAGCACGGCTACATTGCCCTGCAATACTGGTTTTTCTACGCCTTCAACGACTGGCGCTCCTCGTTCAACGGCGTCAACGATCATGAGGCCGACTGGGAGATGATCACGGTTTACCTGGCCGAAGATGCCGCCGAATCGCCGCAGCCGGTCTGGCTGGCCTATTCGTCGCACGAATTTGAGGGCGACGACATCCGGCGCAGCTGGCGCGATCCGGACATCGAGCGGATCGGTGAGCACCCGGTAGTGTATGTGGCGGCCGGCGCGCACGCGAATTACTATTTTCGCGGCGAATATCTGCCGGTTTCGGAAGTGCCTTTTGCGGCACCGCTGCTGCGCTTCTGGAACCGGGTGCGCCGCTTCTGGAATGTAACCCTACGCCAGGGCGAAGCCTTCAGGCGGGTGAACGAACTGAGTTTTGTGCGCATTCCCTTCGTCGACTATGCCCGTGGCGATGGCCTGAGCATCGGGCCGGGCCAGAACCATGGCTGGGAATTGCGGCTCCTCCAGGCAACTGCCGGCCAGCCGGCACCGGCCTGGGTCGACCGCTATCGCGGGCTTTGGGGTCTGTACACTCGCGACCCGATTGCCGGCGAAGACGCCCCGGCCGGGCCGAAGTACAACCGCGACGGCACGGTGCGCCGTTCCTGGTATGATCCGCTAAGCTGGAGCGGCTTGAACAAAGTGCCGCCGCCGGAGTATACTGAAGGCGTCCTGCTGGCCCGGCGCGGCCACCTGGAAGACGAACAACAAACATTGCAGCGCAGCATCGCCGACCAGACCGCCGAATTGATGGGTCTGGAAATCGAGATGGTAGCGATCCGGACTGCGGCCCACTTGCGCGCTCGCGCCGCCGATCTGCGCCGGCGCATCCGCGAGGCTGCCGTCGCCATCGATCAACTCAAGGCCCGCCGGGCGGCCAACGAAATCGTGCTGGCGCGCTTCGAGCAGTTTGCCGGCCAGATCGCACGTGGCGAACACATCGGCCCACGCGACCATCTGCGATTGCCGCAGATGCCGGCTAGCCCTGCCGAGTTGCGGCTGGGCCGGCTGGCCGAAACCTGGAGTGCGTTGAGCATTGGCTTGCTGCTGTTTGGCTTCGTCGCCATTGCTATCTTTTTCAGCAGCGCCTGGGAGATCGGCTTGCTGGCGCTGATCGGCATCTATGGCTTTATGGAAGCACTCTTCCAGCGCCAGATCCAGACCCTGGTGCGCTACATCGTCGTCGGACTGGCCCTGGTGTCCACACTCATTCTCGTTTACGAATTCTTCCCCTTCATCGTCGTCTTCCTGGTGCTCTCGGCCGGCATCCTGGTAATCATCGACAACCTGCGCGAACTAAGATCATGAGCGATGGAGCGATGGAGCGATGGAGCGATGGAGCGTTCGAACATTCGAGCAGGATGGGTTTTCGTCAGTTACCCAATCGTAAACGATTGGGCTTGTCCCTGGCGCTACGAACCCGAAGGCCAGCATCCGAGACGTTCGGCCTCCTGACAAAGGCCTTGTCGGGCGAACCCGACAGCGAGTACATGGCAAACGCACATGACTCTGAACCTTATTCCCTAGCGAAAGGCTTCTCGCCAGAACCGGCAACGTTCAGTTTTGAAACGGGCGCATAACCGGATCCACGGGTGCAATCCCCGAATTGTGCCTTCAGCCCGGTTGAGACAAGCTCCCAACAAGAACAGGTGCACCACAGAACGCAGTTTTTTGGCAACAGGAAGCGGTACAGCACTGTGGGCTAAAGCCGCTCAAGCGGGGGCGCTTCCGCGCCTAAAGGCAAGCTACTCGTGAAAGATTGTCGCCACTTGAACGCTCCATCGCTCCATCACTTAACTATGTCTTCTTTGCCAATACCTTCGCCAATTATTCAGTGTGTATCTCAGCGGGGAGCGGATGGATACGCCCAAGCCCCGTAACCTGCGCCAGAAGTCGGCGCAATAAACCCGGCTCTGGTTTTTCCGGAAGGAGTTTTATCA
>DAOTUJ010000118.1:0-40232 GCA_034437175.1 Chloroflexaceae bacterium
GAACCGCTTTTGAGTCGCTATGGCGCCTGGCTGGCCGGATTGTCCCCACGGGCGTGGGGGTGAACCGTCTGCGCGCTGATGGGGTGCGGACGCCGCTGCATTGTCCCCACGGGCGTGGGGGTGAACCGCAGACCCTTCTCTTTTTCTTCCGCGCTCGGTTATTGTCCCCACGGGCGTGGCTTTCAACGAGAGCGTTTTTGTCAGATGGGAGACTCCGCGCTCCGGCCCTCACCCCCCAGCCCCCGCTCCCGTACAGCCTGGCGCGACGAATGCCTCCCATGAACCCCTAACCCTCGCCGGCGCCGGCCTGACAGGAGCGGGGGACCGGGCAACGGCGTTCTCGTGTGCTCCCCGCTCCCGCCAGGCCGGTGCGCCATGAGAACCAGGTTTCGCGAACCAGACCTGCCGCACCGGCCTGAGTGGGAGAGGGGTCGGGGGTGAGGGCCGTCCGGCCGGGCGAAAACTCTATAGTTGAAAGCACGGGCGTGGAGGTGAACCGTGGTAGCGGTCGACCTGGTCGAGCGGTACCGGATTGTCCCCACGGGCGTGGGGGTGAACCGCGGATTATCGAGACCGGCCGGTATCAAACCCCATTGTCCCCACGGGCGTGGGGGTGAACCGCCAACCGAGCTGGATTTCGACGGCTATGCGCAATTGTCCCCACGGGCGTGGGGGTGAACCGACATTCCCCCAGAACGAGTCAAACAACTGAAAATTGTCCCCACGGGCGTGGGGGTGAACCGTGGTATTTCATTGTAACCCCTTGACGCGGCGGCCAGCTCGACATTGCCGGCGGCGACCTGGAGATCCATGCCGGCTGGGGCTACGCCGGGCGCGGCGGCATCACTATGCCCGGCAAGGGCCGGGTGCTGGCGCGGCCCGCCCAGGCCGGCGAAGTCAACCCGGCGCTGGGCATCGACCCCGGCGGCGCCACCCGCGACATCTACCTGAACCAGCGCGTCTACTGGCGCAACATCCCGCCGCGAGTCTGGGACTACACATTGGGCGGCTACCAGGTGATCAAGAAATGGCTGAGCTACCGCGAGCGCAGCCTGCTGGGGCGCGGCCTGCAAGCCGCCGAAGCCCGCGAAGTCACCGCGATTGCCCGCCGGATCGCGGCGATCCTGCTGCTGGAGCCGGATCTGGATGCGAGTTATCGGGCGGTGGTGAAGCGGTGAAGCATTGGAGCGTTGGAGCAATGATTGCATGGCGACACGCCGTGTAGGGGCGTAACCCGCGTGTGCGCTCACACTGCATGCCATGCCTTGCGATGCCCGGCAATGCCGGTCGTGCATTGCCGGGCATCGCAAGGCATGGCGGGCGGGCATGTGGGCGCCGCCCAGGCACATTGTGTTGCATTGCATCCGTGCCAGCAAGGAAGCCTGGCCTGGTCGGCGCGCTGGCCCGCGCGTTTCTTGCGATAGCACTGAGCCGACAGATCATTCGTTACCAGTACTATATCATTAGGGTTCGTGCCCCGGAAACAAGGTCGCCATTCAGGATAAACCATGTACCATGTTCATTCGTTATTAGCGCGACAACTTGACTGTCAACAGTTTTCCAATCCTGAGCCGGAATCCCTGTAGCCGATAGAACGAAGTAAGGGCTTCCTTTGCCTTGTCTGAACATATACGGCTCAATCGTACCGCCCGCCGCTCTAATGACCACGGAGCTTCTGAGGCGCAAATAGAATCGGCAGCGAATAGGCCGCGCCGAACTGCGCCGGGCTCATGCCGAGGCTTTGCATGCCGGCGCGATACTTCTTCAGGTAGCCGGCCATCTCGTGCGGCGGCGGCATTGTTGGTTCAATGCGAGCGGTGCCGGTGAAGACGGCGACACTGCCGCCGTGGGCATCACTATTCAAATTGAGCGCAACCTGTGGGCGCGCCTGGATATTGCGCACCTTCGGGGTATGGGGCTGACTGTAAATCAGAATCTCACTGCCGTCCCACCAGAACCAGACCAGGCTGGGCTGCGGCATGCCATCATTGCCGACCGTCACCAGCCAGATCAGCGTCTCATCCGCCAGTCGCCGTGCCACCCGCTGCCCAAATTCATCGCTCAAATTCAGCATGATCTGCCCTGTGTTTAGTTCTGTTTGCCGATTTGCTATCAATCGGGAATCGTAAAAAATAACGCTGTGCTTCCGCGATCTGATCGAGCGGTAAGGTTTGTGCAATGAACGGTGCTAACTTCTCTTGCTTAAGATAGCTGATCAAGTGTGATAATGATGATATCGAGCAAGGTGGGGATCCTGGTTCGCTCGATCCGCCTACAGCATTACCGGCTGCTATTTTCGCCCCGATTGTTCGCCCCGAGGATAGCCCGCCGTAGCGCCCATTCGGTGACTGCCGGCGCGAGGTGGCCCAGCAGCGCAAAAATACGATTGGCCAGGCCGGGCACCAGCCGGCGCTGCCGGCGCTGCTCGGCCCGGTAAATGGCGGCCGCCAGCACCTCCGGCGGCATGCGCCGCTGTTCATTGCGGTTATCGGGGCTGTGGCGGCGTGCATGGGCAGTGCGGGTCGGCCCGGGGAATACCGTCAACACATTGATGCCCTGCGGCTGCAAGGCCACTGCCAGGCTGCGTGCATAAGCCGCCAGGCCATCTTTGCTGGCGGCATACACAGCCGCCCCCGGATAGCCGACATAGCACGAGAGTGAGGCGATGAAGACGATACTGCCGCCACCGGCCAGCCGCTCCCGACGCAGCAACTCGGCATTCAGCAAAAGCGGCGCCTGCAGGTTGACGTCGATTACGGCTTGCTGCAGCACCAGATCGGCCTGCTGAAAGGGGCCGACAGCATTGATGCCAGCATTATGGATCAGGATCTGAAACGGCGAGCCGCTTGCGAGATCGGCAGCCAGGCCGACAACCTGTTCGGGCTCAGCCAGGTCGGCAATCAGAAAGTGGGCGCAAATCCGCTGGTGCAGCAACTCCACGCGGGTACGTTCGGCGGCAGCGGCATCGCGATCAATGCCGGTGACAACATAACCGGCCCGGCCGTACTGCCGGGCCAGCGCCCGCCCGATGCCGTCAGCCGCACCAGTGATCAACACCCGCTTCATCGCCGGCCTCGTGCCGTCAGCCAATCGACCAGCGCGGGTAGATGCCGGCCGGCATCGGCCAGCAGGCGGTTGCCGGCGCCGATAGTGACCAGCGGTTGCGTGCCGGCAATGGCACGCTCGATTTTTGCTGCGACCTGCTCGGCAGGCGGAAAGCGATCCCAGGCGATGCGATCAGCAGGCACACCGCTACGCGCATGCATCGCCGTGCGGGTCGCCCCCGGGCGGATCACCTGCACCGCAAGACCACCTGTCTCGCTACGCAGGCTACGAGCGAATCCTTCGAGCGCAGCTTTGGAAGCAGCATAGACGGCATAATCCGGTGCCGGCAATTGCGCTGCCACCGAACTGATGAAGACAATTTTGCCGGCAACCGGGCGCAGCCAGGGCAGCAGCGCCTGGCTCAGATTGATCGGCGCCCGCAGATTGACCGCCAGCAACTCCCGGACAGCGGCAGGCGATTGCTCCGTAATCGGGCCATAGGCACCGATAGCGGCATTATGCACCAGCAGATCGAGCGTGATCCAGCCGCTGGCCGCTACAAAATCGCGGATCTGCCCGGCCGCCTCAGGCAACGCCAGGTTACAGCGGCAATACGTTTGCGGCGTGAAAATGTGCGGATCGAGCGTATCGAGGGGGCGCCGCCCGACCAGTAGCAACCGGGCCGGCTGTACCGCATAGCGACGAGTGAGCGCCAGCCCGATCCCGTCGCTGGCGCCGGTTATGAGGATGCGGCGGAAGTCGGCGTGCTTCATTCGGCCCCCAGGTGGCGCCGGCTGGCAAAGCGGCGCGCCATCCGGCGCAGTACCGGCGGCCCCAACAAATAACCAAGCAAAACCAGGTTCAAACCGGCTTCAAAGAGCGCAAATTCCCGCCCAAAATAGTCGGTATCCCAATAACTGATGGGCGCCTCAAAGCGCAGCGACCAGTTGATCGGCCAGAGCAACAGCGGCCCATCGTCGACATGGGTCGGAATATCGATCAGCGTATGCAGCAGACAGGCCAGGGCGAACCACCAGAACCAGCGCAGCGGACTATTGATGCAGCGGCGCAAAGGCTGGAGCAGGAGCAACATTGCCAGCAGAACCAGAGGCGAATGCAGCAGGTTATGCGCACTGATCCAGACCGGATCATGAAAAAAAAGATCGGCGAACATATAGTTCGCCGCCTGTTCGAGCGACCAGCCACGCACCAGCGAAAAATAGAAAAGCCCGCCGATAGACAGGGCAAAGAGCGGCAAATCGGGCGCCACCGAGCCCAGCAAAAACGCACCGGTGGGAATCGGCTGCAGGCGCAAAACCTTGCGCAATGCCGCAGATATAATCAGATGCGAAGGCGTATTCATTGATCCGGTTCAGGCCTCGTAGCGACGGAATACCAGGACTGCATTCACACCCCCAAAACCAAACGAATTCGAGACCGCAATTTGCAAATCGGCACGGCGGGCGGTGTTGGGCACATAATCGAGATCGCAATCGACATCGGGCTGTTCCAGGTTAATGGTCGGCGGAATGCGTCCGTGGCGCAGCGCCAGAATCGTCGCAGCGGATTCGACCACGCCGGCGGCACCGGTAAGATGGCCGAGCATAGATTTAGGCGCACTGATGGGCACACTATAGGCATATTCGCCGAACACATGCTTGATGGCGCGGGTTTCGGCAATATCACCGGCCAGTGTACTGGTGGCGTGGGCATTAATATAATCGACCTGTTGCGGATCGACGCGGGCATTGGCGAAAGCCCGCCGGATGGCGCGAGCCGCGCCCTCGCCCTGCGGATCGGGCGCCGTCACGTGATAGGCATCGCAACTGCTGCCGTAGCCCAGCAATTCGGCATACACCTGCGCCTTGCGGCGACGAGCGCCGGCCAGCGTTTCGAGCACCAGTACCCCGGCGCCCTCGGCCGGCACAAAGCCGTCACGGTGGGCATCGAAAGGGCGCGAGGCCCGCTGCGGTTCGTCGTTGCGCACACTGAGCGCCCGCATCACACAAAAACTCCCGAGGCTGAAAGCACTGATAGGCGCTTCGGTTCCACCGGCCAGCATCACCGTAGCTTCGCCGCGACGCAACACGGCGGCGGCCTCCCCGATGGCCTGGGCACTGGCGGCGCAGGCCGTACAGATAGCCGAAGTATAGCCATGAATGCCGAGCTGAATGGCGAGCTGGCTGGCCGGCATATTCGGCAACGCCGCCGGAATGAAAAAAGGGCTGATCTTGAGCGGGTGGCGCTGGAGGAACGTCGTCATCGCCTGCTCGACATCGGGCAGCGAGGTGGTGCCACAGCCTATCAGCACCCCGACCTGATCACTGCCGACATTGCTGATCCGAAGATTGGCATCATCGACCGCCAGATGCCCGGCAGCGACCGCCAGCTGACTGGCCCGCGACATGCGGCGGGCCTCTTTGAGATCCATATAATCTTGCGCCGCAAAATCAGCGACCTCGCCGGCAATGCGGCAGGGAAAATCAGTCGTGTCGAAGCGTGTAATCGGCCCGATGGCACTATGGCCGGCCACCAGATTCTGCCAGAACGGATTGACCCCAATGCCGAAGGGAGTAACCAGACCTATGCCGGTAATCACAATTCGCTGATCGTCAGGCAAGTCATCGATCAGCAAGGGGGCAGGCACCGTCAGCGGATCATCATCAAAAACCTCGGCGAGTAACTGATCAACCTGCGCCTCAATATCGGCGTTCAGCACCGCATCGCGCACCAGAGCACTCAGGCGCCGGCGCAACAGCAATCGGCGCTCACTGGTTATGTGAGCCATGCGGAACCTCGCAGCGGTGCTTGCCGCAGCCTCCGGCCAGAAGTATGGTATGGCACGTGCCCAGCACCGACTATACAAGTCGGGTCATTGATTGCACACAAAAGCATATATCGCTTGATTATAACATGAGCACCCGGCAATGTCATATGCTTGCTGCGGGACTGCAGGGCCATGTCAAAGTCCGGCAAACGATACCGCGGTCACCCCGACCGGAGCGCAGCGACGTGGCGGGGTCTCGGACTCCGTCCTGGCGCGTGCTGCGCTGATGCCATCCCGGGCTTCCGCCACGCCGCTCGCTGCGCTCGCTCCGGTCTCAAGAAACTTGTTCGGGATGCCGGGGTTGATTGCAAGCTCCGCCGGGATCCCGGCCCCGTCGGCGCGCCGAACCGTGCGTTTCTTGCGGTATCACTGGCCCGCCGGCCATTAGCCCCTCGGAATGACCAGGGTGCGTCGACGTTGACATGGCCCTGGCACCCGGTTGCTGCCCTTGAAGCGAATCCCGAACATAAGGTATAATACTGCCAATAGGAACGGTAACCTGGCCTTGCAAAAGATATGGTTATTTTGCTCGTTTCGATAAACTGGGTAGATATGGGGCTCCGTGGCAACTGAGCAAATCGAAGTTATTGCACAAGAAGTTCTGGGCTGCACGCTCTGTGCGTTGCATAGCGGTCGCACGAAAGCCGTACCGGGCGAAGGGCCGGCCAATGCGAAAATCATGTTCATCGGTGAGGGGCCGGGTTATCACGAGGATCGCCAGGGGCGGCCTTTTGTTGGTGCCGCCGGCCAGTTCCTCGACGAACTGCTGGGCATGGCCGGCCTGCAACGTAGCGATGTGTTTATTGCCAATGTCATCAAGTGTCGCCCGCCCAAAAACCGTGACCCGCAGCCGGACGAAGTGCAAATATGTACCGGTCACTATCTGTTTCGCCAGATTGAGGTCATCGACCCGCGGGTGATTGTCACGCTCGGGCGTTTTTCGATGCAGCTGTTTTTACCGGGCGAACGGATTATGCGCATTCATGGCCAGCCCCGCCGGCTCGAAGGCAACCGGTTGATTGTGCCGATGATCCACCCGGCAGCTGCCTTGCACCAGCCGCAGAATCGCCCGCTGATCGAAGCGGATTTTCAGCGCCTGCCGGAAATCCTGGCCCAGGCAGAGGCCGAAGCTGCCGCCGCCGGTCGATCCACTGATCCGGATGAGGAAACACCGCCGCAACAGTTAAGCCTGTTTTAGATTGGTTTGCTCCTGGCACGGTGGTTCTGCCGCCGGCCTGCTCTTGTAAAATTTATGAAAACCTATCGCCTCTCTGCGGCCGGTCGCCGCACAACGCTTATTCTGCTGATCGGGGCAATCATTATCTGGGGTTTCGCGCTCTGGAGCTTTCGCAGTACCCTCGAAATCAGCTACAATCCGCTGCTGTTCTGGTCGTCGCTGAGCACGAGTGTGGCCGGCGGGCTTTCCATCAGCCAGCTCGTGCCGGCACTGCTCATGCTGGTTCTCATTGTGACGACGCCGCTGCTGATCTGGAATCTGCTTGAAGAATGGGCCGCCAGCTATACGCCGACCGAACAGGGTTTGCGCTTTGAGTCGCTCGGCATTGCGCTTACCTATCCCTGGACGGACATTACGGCGATTCGACGCAGCGATGACGATAGCGATGAACCGGTCGATGAATTGCTGATCACGGGCGATCATCATCGCCAGATCGCCAATCCGCTGCTGCGCTTCCTGCATACCCAGGCCTACGGGCGCGGAAAACTGCCGATCTATGCCGGCCTGGCTGAACGCGATGAATTGCTGAAGGAGATCCGCCGCCACACCAATGGCTCGGCGGCCGAAGCCGCTGTGCCGGCCATCTGATGCCCTGATGCACCTGCGGCAGGGAAAAGGGAAAAGGGAAAAGGGAAAAGGCGCCGTTTCTTTCGTTCGTGTTCGCAGCGAATACGATATGAGAAAGACATTTTTCCAGGCTGTTGCCGACGCAATGGCTATGACGGCTTGTGCAATCGCCACCGACGGCGTACGTCGGAATTTGTGTCGATGGTTCTCTACCGGCTGCGGTCGGACTGCAACCGATAGAGAAAACATAGTGAAGCGATAATCTGGTATTGGTCGGGCTGCGCTGGTCTCCCGCCGCGAGGGGAGGGCAGCCCAGTCCTATTGGGCGTATGCCCTTGCTTGCAGAAAGGAGTTGAAGTTCGGGCCATTGTCTGGCTACGTGCTTCCCAAACGTCTATGGCAAAACAACGCGTTCGAATACTTCCGCTCGGTGGCTCCGGCGAAGTCGGGCGGAATATGTGGGTGCTGGAATATGATAACCATATTCTGATCCTTGACTGTGGGGTGATGTTCCCCGAAGCCGATATGCTCGGCGTCGACCTGGTGTTGCCTGATATTACGTACTTGCGCGAGAAAACCGAGAATATTCGCGGCATTTTGCTCACCCACGGTCACGAGGATCATATCGGCGCCGTCCCGCATTTGCTCGCCGATCTCGGGTTTCCACCGGTTTATGGAACTCGCCTGACACTGGGTATTCTCACCAATAAGCTCAAAGAACATCGCTTGCTCGACCGCACGAAACTGGTGACGATTGACGCCGACACCAGTTTCCGGATCGAATGCTTTGAGGTGACGCCTTTCCATATCGCCCACTCCATCCCCGATGCGGTCGGCTTCGGCATCGATACGCCCGCCGGCCTGGTGATCTATCTTACCGACTGGAAGCTTGACCATACGCCGGTCGACGGTCGATCTACCGATGTGCCCAAACTGGCCGAACTGGGCCGGCGCAAGCCGCTGGCGTTGATCACCGATTGTGTGCGTGTCGAAACCAGTGGCTATACGCCGAGTGAGGCGACGGTCGGTGAGGCCTTCGACAATATTTTTGCCACGGCGCCCGGCCGGATCATTGTGGCAACCTTTGCCTCGAATATCAGCCGGGTACAACAGGTGATCGAATCGGCCGAAGCCTATGGCCGCAAGGTCGTCCTTGCCGGCCGCAGCATGGAAAATAATGCGCGCATCGCCTTCGAGCTCGGCTTCTTGCACGCTGAAGAAGGCACTATGATCCGTGCTCACGAGATGAATGCCCACCCCGACGACCAGATCGCGGTGGTTTGCACCGGCAGCCAGGGCGAGCCGATGGCTGCGCTCAATCGTATGGCCAACCGCGATTATCCCAACGTCAAGATCAAGCACGGCGATACGGTGGTGCTCTCGGCAACCCCGATTCCCGGTAATGAGGTTTCGGTCAGCCGGGTGATCAATAATCTGTTCCGCCTCGGCGCCGACGTCGTCTATGGCGGCGGTGCCGGGGTGCATGTGTCGGGTCATGCGGCCCAGGAAGAACTCAAGATGATCCTGGCGCTGCTGCAACCCGAATTCGTGGTGCCGTTCCACGGCGACTATCGTCACCTGATGCTCTATAAAAAACTGGCGCTGACGATGGGCGGCATGTTTGAGCCGGATCGGATTTTGCTGGCCGAAAATGGCTCGATTATGGAATTCAGCCACACCTACGGCAAGATCGTCGGGCGGGCGCCGGTCGGCTATATCTACGTCGACGGTACGACGGTCGGCGATGTCGGGCATGTGGTGGTGCGAGATCGCCAGATGCTCTCGAAGGACGGCATCTTGATGGTGGTGGTCAGCATCGACAGCACCACCGGCGAGCTGGTGGCCGGGCCGGATGTGGTGTCGCGCGGCTTTGTGCATATGCGCCAGAGTCAGGATTTGATCGAGGCAACCAAGATTGCTGTTCGCGACGCGCTGGCTCGCCAGAACGGCGATATGCCGCCACAGGTCGACGGTCAGTTCGTCAACCGCAAGATCAAAGATGTGGTCAGTGAGTTTCTCTACAAAGAAACCCGCCGGCGTCCGATGGTACTGCCGGTGGTTATGGAAGTGTAACACCATATCCGGACATAAAAAGGTATGACCCTGGGGTTTGTTTTTGCGGGCCAGGCCCGCAAAAACAAACCCCAGGGTCATACCTTTTTTATCCGTATCTCGTGCCGCACGCATAATCTATGTAGGTAGCGTATGCGTGCAGATGTGCTATAATCAGGCCATCGATGAAAATTTTCCCGGCGGAGGAGTTTGATGGCTTCACGGAGCGGCAACAAAACGACGAAGCGCAAACCGCAGAGTCGCAGCCGCAAATCCACTACTCGTAAAAAGCCCACGCCTGCAATCAGTTTGCGCCCCGAACATCAGCGCGAGTTTTTTGCGCTGGCTCTGATCACGATTGCCCTGGGTACCCTGATTTTCTTTGTCACCGATAGCGCCGGTGGGCTGGGTGGCGTCTATCTGCTGGGGGTGCAACAACTCTTCGGTAGCGGCGCGCTGATCCTGCCGCTGGTGCTCGGCTTGCTCGGTATCGGCATTCTTATTCAGGAACGCCTGTACGATGCCGATTTCAGCGGGGCCAACGTCCTGGGAGCCTTTCTGATCAGTGCTGCGCTGCTGGCGCTGCTGGAGTTTCCTCAGCATACGATTCCGCTCCCGGAACGACAGGACGGCGGCAGCGGCGGCGGCATGGCCGGCTATGGCCTGGTCTACCTGCTTGAAGCGGCCATCGGACGCCCGGCGGCTGTGCTGGTGGTGATTGTGCTGGGGCTGGCCGGCGTGATGCTGACCTTCAATATGACGCTGCGCGAGTTGTTCGGCGGCATTGCCGAGTTGACGCGACGAAGCTGGGCAATGGCCTGGAGCGGTTCGCGGCGCCCGGCAGAACCGGCAGACAGGCCGGCCCGGCCGAAACCCGGCGAAATTGAGACGCCGCCTTACACCCCGCCACCCGGCGCTAACGATGATATTATGCTGACGCCGATCGCCGCCCGCCCGACTCGGGCCAGCCTGTTTCAGCGCCAATCCGAAGTAGTGCCGCCTACGGCGAGGCAAGCCAGGGTAGGAGCGCCTGAGCGCCACCCAGACATCAATGCACCGAAATCGGAAACCAGGCCGGCCGGCAGTCCACCGCTCCCAACACCCGCGCCGCCCCCTACTACCGACCCGGCGCCGATTACGGAAACCGTCCAGGAAACGCTGGCAGGCTTCGGCATTTCGCCGCAGCAGCGAGCCTGGCCGCTACCCAGCCTCGATATTCTCGAGACCAGTTCAGCTGAAGGGCGCATGGCCGACGAGGAGATCGTCCGCGTCTCGCGCCTGATTGAAGAAACCCTGTCCAGCTTCAAGGTTGAAGCTCAGGTGGTCAATGTCAATCCCGGCCCGGCGGTAACGCAGTTTGAATTGCAGCCGGCTCCGGGCGTCAAAGTCAGCAAAATCACCTCGCTGGAAAAAGACCTGGCGCTGGGACTGGCTGCCCAGTCGATCCGGATCGAAGCGCCGATCCCGGGCAAATCCGCCGTCGGCATCGAGATCCCGAACTCCTCGATTGCCGTCGTTAGCCTGCGCGAAGTGATGGACAGCGAGGATTTCGAGCAGAGCAAGGCGCGACTCAAGCTGCCGCTAGGCAAAGATGTCACCGGCAATCCGATCATCGCCGATATGACGCGCATGCCGCACTTGCTGGTGGCCGGCGCCACCGGTTCAGGCAAATCGGTCGCGATCAATGCCTTTCTCTGCGGGCTGCTGTTCAAGCATCATCCCGACGAACTGCGCCTGATTATGGTCGACCCAAAAATGGTCGAACTGATCGTCTACAACCGCATTCCGCACCTGCTCTCGCCGGTCGTCACTGAGCTCGAACGGGTCGTGCCGACGCTGAAATGGGCTACCCGCGAAATGGAACGGCGCTACAAAGTCTTCGCCCGTCACGGCTGCCGCAACCTGGATTCTTACCGCCAGTTGCGCCTGCGACGGCCCGATCTTGAGGCCATGCCCTACATTTTGATCGTCATCGACGAACTGGCCGACCTGATGATGATGGCACCCGATGAGATCGAGACCCAGATCTGCCGGCTGGCCCAGATGGCCCGCGCCACCGGCATGCACCTGATCATCGCCACCCAGCGCCCCTCAGTCGATGTAATTACCGGCCTGATCAAGGCCAATTTCCCCTCGCGAATTGCTTTCGCGGTGACATCGCAGGTCGATAGCCGGGTGATTCTGGATACGCAGGGCGCCGAACATTTGCTGGGCCGCGGCGATATGCTGTATATGGCAGCCGATGCAGCGCGGCTGGTGCGCATTCAGGGTACCTACCTGGCGGATCGCGAAGTCGAGCAACTGGTGGCATTCTGGCGCAATGCCAGACCGCCCGGCAGTGATGCCGAAACCGCGGCGGCCGCCGGCAATAGCGGCACAGCCCAGGCCACCAAATCCGACGAGGCGCGCCCGGCCGAGAGCAATCCACAGCCTGCCGCCGAAGCCGCCCCCGCTAGTGACGCCGCCGCCGAAGCCCCACTACCGCCGCCCGGCGAGTACCTCAGCGCCGATGAGCAGGACGAACTGCTGCCCCAGGCTGTTGCACTGGTCAAGCAGCACCAGCGCGCCTCGGCCTCGCTGTTGCAACGCCGGCTGCGCATCGGCTACAGCAAAGCCGCTCAACTCATCGATCTGCTCGAACAACAGGGCATCGTCGGCCCACCCGAAGGCGGCCGCTCGCGCCAGGTCATCCACGAAGATTAAAAGTGGCAAACTTCGCTCTGCGGTAGTGCCGGCGGCACTACCGCAGAGCGAGGTTTTTCCATGCTTGAACAAAATGCTGTTGGGCAGCGTATAATGAGTGAACGAACAGATTCCAAGGCCTGGAGATATGGTATGTCGACCTATGATTTTTATGAGAAAAGCCGGCAACTACTGGACAATATGCTCAACGAGACTGCGAAAGCCGACCGCGAGCAGGTCATCAACGCCTACGCCGAGGCGCTGACCCAGTTGCATGCCGCCGAGACGCACAAAACCCTGCACGCCCTGCTCGATGATGCGCGCACCCGGCTCGACGCCGAACTCTCGCCCGACCCGGTGCGCCAGACCATCGCCAATGTGCAGACGACGATGCAGGATCTCTGGCGCTCGCTGTGGGATTAGTGAGTTTTTTCGCCTGCGGCAGCAAGAAAGAAACCGTCCTGAGCGCAACATAAGCCATGGTATGCTGTTACCAAAGCGTATTTTCATAGACAGGTGACAGTTCATGCAACGATTGATCATCCTGATTGCCAGTATTGTTGTGCTCGCCGGCTGCGCTACGCCGCCCGAACCGCAACAGGTGGAAGCGGCGTTTCCGACCGGCGAGCGCGTCAGCCCGGTGGCGCAGCCGCCCACGGCTCAGCCTGAACCTACAGCAACTGCTGTACCGCCGGCCATCGAAGCCAGCCCTGCGCCAGTGTCGGCCACGGTGTCACTGCCTATCGCAACTGCGGCCCCGCGCGATCTCGCTGCGCTTTCCGTAAGCGCGGTACCAGTCGCAGATGGCTTTGCTTCGCCGACCCAACTCACTGCCGCCGGCGATGGCAGCGGGCGGCTGTTTGTGGTTGAACAGACCGGCACCATCCGGTTGCTGATCGACAGCGCGGCGCAGCCGCAGCCCTTCCTCGACATTCGCGACATCGTCGGCTCACAGGGCAATGAGCAGGGTCTGCTCAGTGTGGCTTTTCACCCACAGTACGCCGAAAACGGACGCTTCTTTGTGAACTATACCGACCGCAGCGGAAGCACGGTTGTCGCCGAGTACCGGGTGTCGGCCGATCCGAATGTTGCCGATGCCGGCAGCGCCCGCGAACTACTGCGCATCGAGCAACCGGCCGGCAACCACAACGGCGGCCTGCTCAAATTCGGGCCGGACGGCTATCTTTACATTGGCACCGGCGACGGCGGACGGGCCGGCGATCCCTGGAATAATGCCCAGAGCCTCGACACCCTGCTCGGCAAACTGCTGCGCATCGATGTCGACGATGCAGCGCCCTACGCCGTGCCCCCCGACAATCCCTTCGTTGGGCAGGACGGCGCCCGCAGCGAGATCTGGGCCTACGGGCTGCGCAATCCCTGGCGTTTCGCCTTCGACCGGGTGACCGGCGATCTCTACATTGCCGATGTCGGCCAGAACCGTTACGAAGAAGTGCATGTCCAGCCGGCAGAGAGCAGCGGCGGCGAAAACTATGGCTGGAAGATCATGGAAGGCGCGTCCTGTTTTGAGGGTGAATGCGAGCAGAGCGGGCTCGAGCAACCGGTGGCAGTGTATTCGCGTGACAGCGGCTGCTCGATTACCGGCGGTTATGTCTACCGCGGCGCCGATTTCCCGCAACTGCGCGGCATCTACTTCTTCACCGATTTTTGCAGCGGCATTCTCTGGGCCATGCAGCCTGCTGCGGATGGCTGGGAAGACATGCGGATCGGCGAACTTCCCGGCAACATCAGCTCCTTCGGCGAAGACGAGGCCGGCGAGCTTTACGTGACCGACCGCAGCAGCGGCACGGTGTATCGCCTGGTGGCGAAGTAGCATGCCACTAAAAAAGGAGGCCGTTTGTTTTTGCAATGCTGTTGCAAAAACAAACGGCCTCCTTTTTTGCTTTCTAGTGTAAACCTGCAGAACAATGTAGGTATTGCCCCGGGTTTTTGCCCTAGGGAAACGGATTGTTCGGCGCGGGCCGCTCGCTCACGGCGGGGCGGGCGCCGAGCTCGACTTGCAAATCGCGGCTTTCACCATCCAGGGTGACAATTGAGAGGTTCACGGTTTCGCCGGGGCTGGTGAACAGCTCCAGGTAGGAAAGCAGTTCGTCGCCTGAAGTCATGCGCCGGCCGTCGATGGTCGTCAGGATTACTTCGCTTTCCAGCCCGGCTTCACGTGCCGGGCTTTCGCCATTGCCCGGCTGGATCAGCAGGCCGGTGGCCGGCAAGTTTTCGCGTTCAACAATCAGGGTCGTGACCGGCTGGTTGGCAATGCTGATGCCCAGGAAGGGATGCAGGTATTCGCCGTTTTCGATCAGATCGGGCACAACTTTTTTTATCAGATTGGCCGGCACGGCAAACCCAATCCCCTGGCTGGCCTGGCTGCCGGTGCGTGTCGGGATCGCCGCGATTGCGGTGTTCATGCCGATCACGTCACCATTCGCGTCCAGCAGCGGGCCACCCGAGTTGCCGGGGTTGATGGCGGCATCGGTCTGAATCACACCGCCAATCGAATAGCGTGTCTCAGCCAGGGTGCGACCCAGTGCACTGACGATACCGGTCGTCACGGTGCGATCCTGGCCGAGCGGATTGCCAATCGCAATCGTCAGGTCACCGATGCGCAAACCGGCTGAGTCCCCCAGAGCCAGCGGCACAACGTCGGCGGGCAGTTCTTCGGCGCGTAGCATAGCAATGTCGCTGTCGGGATCGGTACCGACGACTTCGGCAGTGGTCTCGAACAGGCCGGAGAACAGCACCTGGATCGTTTCCTGGTCGGCGATCACGTGGTTATTGGTCACGATGTGACCCTCGCGGTCGATCAGGAAACCCGAACCGAGCCCCTGCGGGGTCTGAATTTTGACGACCGCCGGTGAAGCCTGCTGGGCGACGTTATAAATCAGGTTGCTGCGGGCATCGCGCTCGGGATCGGATTGCAACGCAACCGGCAGGTTGCCGCCGACCGTGGTGGCCTCCGTCATCGATTCCGGCTCGACTACCGGCGCGGAATTTGCCGGCGGGTCGTCGCTACAGGCTGCCAGCAGCAGCACAGCAATCAATATAACAAACAATCGTATAGGTCTGGGCATTGCACAAGCCTCCTGGAGATTTTATGCGGGTCGTTTGCCCCTGTTGTAGCAGGAAATATGCCAGTAGGGGCGCAGCAACCACAGCTACGCTGTGGTTGCTGCGCCCCTACTCCGTCGGCAAAACGCACCAGCACATCGCTGCCGTCCACCCGCACCGGCGGCGCCGCCGGATCGGCCGGTTCCAGCGCAATCGCGGCCCACAGTTGCAGCCGCTTACCGGCGATGTCCAGCGCATACGGGTAATTCCAGTCACTGGTGCCGTGCATAAAATTGAAGGCCCGCGCCGCACTCCAGTCCGTCTCGATCCAGAAATCAGCCGCCGTCGGCCAGGACTGGTAGGAGCCGCCCGGCGGCTGCGGCTGCGGCGTCAGCGTGCCCGCCGCCAGGCCGGTCAGCGCCGCGATCAGCAGACGCCCACCGAGTTCGGCCCAGGCCAGATCAATGCCCGTGCCGTCGGCGCCCGACGGCAGAGCCAGGTATTCCTGGCGCAGGATCGGCCCGCTGTCGAAACCGGCATCCATCAAGTGTACCGTCACGCCGATTTCGGTGGCCCCGGCGCGCAGCGCCCAGAACAGCGGCGCCGGGCCGCGGTACTGCGGCAACAGCGATGGATGCACATTCAGGCAGCCCAGGCGCGGCAGGGCCAGCAGGGGCGGGAACAAACGCCGGGGGAAGCAGATCAAGCAGATGGCATCAGGCTGAAGTGAATGCAGCACTGCCCGACTGTCCGGGTGGTTGATATTGCCGGCGGCAAACAGCGGGATCCGCGCCTGTTCCGCAACCGTCGCCGGATCTTGTATCTGGCCGGCCATCGGCAACTGCAAGGGCCGGGGTGCCGGCAGGCGCGCAATGGGTGCCGGCGAATCGCCCGGCCAGCCTCGCGCCGGCACAATCACTGCGGCAATTGGCACGCCCGCCGCCAGCAACGCTTGCAGCGGCTGTGCCGCCACCACCGAGCGCGTCCCGATGTAGACAATAGTCGGCATCATCTCAAGCTTTGACCATCATGAACGACTGGCATATAATACCTACAAGTTTTGTAACTCGATCCCACCAAAGGTGCTTTATGCCGCGAATGATACAGTGTGTGAAATTTGGCCGCGAGTTGCCCGGATTGGACGCACCGCCCTTCAATACCGACCTGGGCCGGCGAATTTATGAGCATGTCTCGAAAGACGCCTGGGCGCTCTGGCCGCGCCAGGCCACCCTGATCGTCAACCATTACGGGCTTAGCCTGGCTGATCCGCGTGCGCAGCAGATCTTGATGCAGCAGATGGAAGAGTTCTTCTTCGGTGAGGGTGCGCAACTCCCTGAAGGCTGGACACCCGATGCTGCCGGCGGAGCGCCGCGCAAAAAGTAAATTATTTGGAAGGGACAGCGGGGGTATTGTGCGGGCTGGCGGCAATGCCGCCAGCCCGCACAATACCCCCGCTGTCCTTCATGGATGGAAATTAGCGGCTGAGATCGATACTCGGCGTGATGTGGAAGTGCAAGCAGGCATGCGCTCCGCGCAGGGCAGCTTCGACGCCGGCCGGATCGCTGCCGTTGGCAAAAATGAAACCCAGGTAACTGGCGCCCTCGGGTAGCGGCACCAGCGGATAGTTCAGCTTCGCGGTAATCTCCACCGACTCGATGCCCGGCACCGCCCGCGCCGCGTCGATGCCGTCGATCCGGCGCAGCACGCCGGCCGCCGGGATGGGGATCATCATCACGCCGCCGGCCTGTCCCGCTCGCTGGAGCGAGTCGATCGGCAAACCACAGGCCTGGCGCAAGATCAGTTCTTCAAGTGAGGCACTGGTGCCGAAGCGCAAGGTTTTCGAGCAGAGCCCGCCGATGGAGCGGCCGGCCACCTCGACCAGCCAGGAGCCGCGCTGGTTGACCCGCAGCTCGGCGTGCATCGGCCCACGCCGTAGCCCGATTGCCGCTGCCGCCTGTGCCGCGCAGTCGAAGATGGCCTGCTGCGTCGCCGCCGGCAGCCGCGACGGCGTCACATACAGCGTTTCCTCGAAAAACGGCCCATCCACCGGATCGGGCTTGTCGAAGAGCGCCAGCACCTGGAGCTTGCCGTCATCCAGCAGGCCTTCGAGGGCTACTTCAAAGCCGGGAATGAATTCCTCGACCAGAAAGGGCTGCGGCTCAGAAGTGCCATATTCGCGCTGCAACAGGCGAATCAGGCGCTGCGCCGCTACGACAAATGCATCCGAGTTATCCGCACGCATCACGCCGCGGCTACCGTTCAATTCAGTCGGTTTGACAACACAGGGATAGGCAAGTTCGCCGGCAATCGCGGCCAGATCATCGTGACTACTGTACAGCCGGTACTGCGGAATAGGTACCTGGCTGCGGGCCAGCAACTCGCGCATCACGAATTTGTCGCGTGCTGCAGTGGCCGCATCGATGGAATTGTGCGGCAGATTCAAAGCAGCGCTAGCCTGCGCCGCCAGCAGGCTGCCGCCATCATCAATGGCCAGAACCGCCGCCAGCGGCTGTTGCGCCGCATAATTGCAGATGGCACGGGTGGACGCCGTCAGATCCTGAAAGCGCATACCGAGCTGATCGCCACAGGAAATCACCAGTTGCTCCGGCACATCAACCGCCCTGGCCACTGCGATACCAAGCTGATCGGCGGCCTGCAAGAAAGCCTCGGCACGATACGTATTCGGCCTGGTCAAAAGCATCACGCGCATCGCGCTTCTCCCGATTCAGTCATGGTACTCATCCGCAATCACGACCCGGTTGCGCCCGGTTCGCTTGGCATGGTAGAGTGCCGCATCGGCTGCGCGGACAAGATCGCTGGCATTGTGGCGATGGTCGGGAAAGATGGCCATGCCCAACGAAGCCGTCACCGTTCCCAGCTCACGGCCTTCATGCTGGATATGCAAAGCCTGAATGCCCCGGCGAATTTTCTCGGTGCGCAGGCGCATCGATTCGAGCGACGCGCCCGGCAGCACCAGAATAAATTCCTCGCCACCGTAGCGGCAGGCAACATCGTCGCCGCGTGTATTCTGACGCAGAAAGCTGCCGACTGCCCGCAGCAACGTGTCGCCGGCGTCGTGCCCATAGGTATCGTTGAAATATTTGAAATGATCAATATCCAGTATCACCAGGCAGACCGGGTATCTCTGACGCCGGGCGCGCTGCAATTCGCGCGGCAGCGTCTCATCCAGGTAGCGCCGGTTGTGCAGGCCGGTCAGCGCATCCTGGGTGGCTTGCTGCTGGAGTTGCTCGCGCAGAGTCAGGTTCATCAGCGCCAGCGTGATCTGGCGGGCGAAAGTCTCGGCAAGTTGCTGCCAGCGCTGAACGCTCTCTATATCCGGCGGAACATGGCGCTGCACATGCAGTACCCCGATAGTTTCGCCGCGCATCATCAGCGGCACACAGACAGCCGCAGCTTCGCTACCGGCGAGATGTATGCATTGCCCATTACTGGCAGCATGATGCAAGGCAATTTGCTGCCGTTGAAGCGCCCGGCACACATGGTGTTGTAGCTGCGGCATTGCCGGCGGCGGGTCACCCCAACCGACGACGGCATCAAACAAAAAATGGTCGTCGTCACGGCGCAAATACAGCGCACCTGCCTGCCCATCAAACAATTGCCCGGCAGACAGCGCAATGATTTCATAAGCATCGACGACCTTGATGCAGGCCTGAAGCATATCGCTCATCTGGTTGAACAGCAAGGCTTCATAGTTGCGCTGCCGCAGCCGCTCATTGCTCTGATGCAACTGCTCATTGGCTCGCTGAAGCCGAACCTCGGCCAGTTTGCGCTCGGTGATATCTTCTTTGACCGCGATATAGTGAGTAATGCTCCCTGCATCGTCCAGCACCGGCGCAATGCTGGCCTGTTCCCAGTATAATTCGCCGTTTTTTTTGCGATTATGAAACTGGCCGCGCCATTCCTGGCCGCTGCTGATTTTTTGCCACAGATCACAGTACATCTCCGGTGCCGCAAAGCCTGATTTCAATATACTGGGTTTCTGGCCAATCGCTTCGGCCAGGCTGTAGCCGGTGAGCCGGCAAAAAAAGGGGTTCACATATTCAATGACTCCCCGCGCATCGGTAATCACCACCGACGCCGAGAGTTGCTCGATAGCCCGCCAGAGCATACGCAGGTTATCGGCCATCGTGCTCTGCACATCTTGATTTTCGGCCTGGATGGTGGCAATCTGCTGTTCCAGGTCGGCGATGCGCTGACGCAGATCGACAAGTTCCGTTACATCGTGTTGATAGATCGGTGCTCGGGTCATAATCAGGTCTGCCTCATCGCAATAAACGGAGGACAACGCTCATTTCATATTGCCAGTATTCCCGGTACAGCGTAAAATTGCATACAAAGCATACCACATCAGCGTCAATTTACCATCGCCAGGATTTCCGTCAGGCTCATTGCTTCCAGTGAAGCCAGCCGCAGATCGGCGGGAGGCAGGGCAGCCAGCCGGGCGACCGGGCCGGGTACCGCGACAACGCGCATCCCGGCAGCACGAGCAGCCAGAATGCCATTGGGCGAGTCTTCGAAGACCAGGCATTCAGCCGGTGGCCGGCCCAGACATTCCGCCGCCTGCAAAAACAGGTCGGGCGCCGGTTTGGTCAACACCACATCATCGGCCGTGCGCGTGCAGACAAATCGCTCCAGGATAGCATGCTCAACCAGCCAACCCTCGACCCAGCGCCGGCTGCTACTGGAAGCCACCGCACAGGGCATACCGGCGGCGCCGGCCTGGTCGAGCAGGGACATTACGCCGGGCAACAGGGGCCGGCCGCGGCTCAACTCGTGTTTGAGCATCCGACGGCGCTCGGCCAGCGCGGCGTGATCCGGTCGGGCCTGCGGATCGGCGGCCACAATCAAATCAAGCAGGTGGGCCAGCGAGTCGAAGCCATGGTTAGTGCCCAGCGATCCCAGCCAGAGTTCGAGACCAAGTTCCTGGCCATGCTCCGCATAGACCTGGCGCCAGCTCTCGTAGGCCGGGGTTTCGGTATCCACAATCAGGCCGTCAAAATCGAGGATCAGCGCAGTAATCATGGCCGGCGCACCACTCTTGTTTCGGCATTGCGCGGCTGTAAGGTCTCTTCGTACTCGATCTGCCCGTCGCGCAGGTGGATAATCCGGTCGGCATAGCCGGCGACGTTCATATCATGGGTGACCAGCAGCAACGTCAGGCTTTCCTCGCGCACCAGCTTCTGGAGCAAGTTCATAATCTCGCGGCCGGTTTTGCTGTCGAGATTGCCGGTAGGCTCATCGGCCAGCAGCACGCCGGGCCGGTTGGCTAGAGCGCGGGCAATCGCCACCCGTTGCTGCTCGCCGCCACTCAATTCGGATGGCTTGTGATCGGCGCGTGCGCGCAGCCCAAGTTGATCGAGCAAACTCAGCGCACGCTCGCGGCGTTCGGCGGCGGGCACTTTTGCCAGCATCATCGGCACCTCGACATTTTCGACCGCACTGCGGATCGGGATCAGATTGAAACTCTGAAAAATGAAACCCAGCATATCACGCCGATAGCGTACCAGTTGCTGATCGCTGCTGCCTCCGAGCTCCAGATCGGCTACCCGGATCTCGCCGTCGGTGGGACGCACCAGGCCACCCACCAGGTGGAGCAGCGTCGATTTGCCGCTACCACTCGGCCCAACCAGCGACACAAACTCGCCACGATGGATCTGCAAATCGACTCCGCGTAGCGCATCGACATAGCCTTCGCCCATGGGGTAGCGCCGGGCCAGAGCCGACGCCTGGATCAATATGTTCATAGTTGTACATGGTACCAAAAAAAGTACCAAAAAACAGCCCATTGCGCGGGCTGTTTTTTGGTACCAATTACCTTACGCGGTGGCATGGTTGCTCATGCCGCAACGGGCGTTGTCCGCCTGCGGCAACGTGGAAAAAACCGGTTTATTTCTTTGGTTCTGGCCGCAATCGGCCAGAACCAAAGAAAAGAACGTCGTTTTCTACGCTGCCGCAGGCGAAAAAGCGCTGATGCGGCCAGCATCAACGTCGACTGCGCAAGTCTTGTTACTGAAGCGACTCCGCGACGGCGATGGTGTCATCGGCACTGAGCGTGCCGGCAATGATGATCCGCACGCCGTTTTCCTCCCAGCGCAGCAGGCTGCCCTGCTCCTCGCCGCTACCGGTGATTAGCGTTGCCGGCTGGCCGCGTACCGTGATCTCCGCGACCATGCTGCCGGGCGGCGGAAAGCGGTCATCACCAATCTCGCTGGTGCTCTGGACCAGGCTGAAACTGACGCTGTCGCCGGCAAAATTCTGGATGACGGTTTCATCGCCCAGCAAGCGCAGTTCAATCAACGAGGCATTGGCGGGCAGGAAAGTCGGCGCGAGCACCGGGAAATCGACGGCAGCGCGCGCCTCTTCCAGCGTTGCCGTGCGCGGCTGCATCTGCGCGATCAACTCGGCGGCCTGCACTACTTCCGTGCCTGCGGGCGGCGTGAAGGTAAACCGATCATCGGCCAGATCGGTATTGGTCTCGATGGAATTGACCTCGATGCTGAACCG
Source organism: Chloroflexaceae bacterium (assembly GCA_034437175.1). Classification (GTDB taxonomy): domain Bacteria; phylum Chloroflexota; class Chloroflexia; order Chloroflexales; family Chloroflexaceae; genus DAOTUJ01. Next base: position 21,999 of record DAOTUJ010000118.1, read on the forward strand.
GCCGGCATCGCTGGCGTCGACATCCATTTTCAGCGGTAGTGCCTGCACCTCATCGACCCACATCGTCGCTTCGACAACATCGGCGAGTTGCAACTCGCGGGCGGTATCTTCCTTCGGCGTCAGTTTGAGCTTCCAGGTATTCCGGCCGGCAATCTGCTCCTCGCCGAGCACCTCGATATCGACGGCATCCAGGCCTTCTTGAATGATCTCTTGCAGCGTCCGGGTCATCCCGGCCGGATCATTCGGCGCATTCTCCTTCATCTCGGCGGCATTGCCGGTGATGGCTTTTTGCTCCGCCGGGCTGTAGAGCCAGAAGGTCTCGCCATCGCTAACGAACTCGCTGCCGACCATCTCGGGCTCATCGGCTTCGAGCACCAGCGCCCGCAGTTTGTTGAAATGCGGTTCGTCGCTTTCGGCGGTTTCGCCTTGCTTCATCCAGGTTTCCACCACGATGCGCCCATTGCGCTCGTTGGTTACGAAGCTCATCGTCACCGTGGCATGCACATCCTGCATCTCGGCGCGCGCAGCTTCCATCCGTGCGACGATCTCTTCGGCCGTGATCGGTTGCTGGCCACAGGCCGCCAGCACCAGCGTTCCGGCCAGGATCAAGGTCAGAAATGTCAGTATTCGTTGCATAACTTCCTCTCAAAAAATCGGCGTCTCGCCTGGCTGAATGTGCCGGACGAGCCGCTTTCTGGATCGTATATCGACATTGTACCAGGCGCATGTTGACGCCGATGCGCCGAAAGCCACCGTCGGCGTGAACAAAATATGAACAATTGTGACAGCATTCCGCCGCCATAGGCTCAACCGCTGTAACGCTGTCTGTCACCCTGGTTGTCCCATGCTATCCGACCGCAGGCCTATGCACCGGCAGGGCATTTTCTGGTCTAATAGCCAGGCCACCTGGCGTCAACACAATATCACGAACGTTGAGTGAATATACGACTTGCATGGTAGAACATAGACAGAAAGGAAAACCCCATGAGCGATAACGCTTCGAACCCGCTGCGGCAACGGTTGGGGCGGCGATCCATGCTCAGCGGCGGGCTGGCCTCACTGGTAGGTGGCCTGGTATCGATACGGGTGGCAGCGTCGCAATCACCGGATCAGGAACCGGAACCGGACGCCTGTAACACGCTGTTTTTGCCGCAGGTGCAGGTTCCCGGTGAAGCCGTCGTCAACCAGAACCTCTCGTTGTTGCCGGCAACCGCCGCCGGTGCCTACTACAAGCAAAAGCTAGCTGCGGATCCCGAAGTGCAGATCTTTGCCAAATATTTTACCCAGCGCAGCATGAGCATTCAGACTGAGAACATCCACCTGTTCATGGGCATCCGGCCCTATGCCGCCGAGACGGAAGAACTACCGACAACGCCGTTTTTGCTGGCAATTATACCGGCTGCGCAGCCGGTAGTTGCCGGCGCAGCCTCGCATGAAGCCGCAAGCATCATCATCCTGCGTGAACGCGAAGTCAACACGGTACTCGCCGGCGCGATGGTCGTAAGCCATCAACCATATCAGATCCAGGCATTCCAGGTTATCGAGCTTGATCCAGCCAGCCAGGAGCTTACGTTCCGCCGACTTGATCGCAACCAGATCGAAAGTCTCTCAGCCGAGCAACTGGCGGAGGCACTGCGTATTCCAACCTTGATTATCGACGATTGGGATTACGAGATTGGCGGCCTCGGCGCAAGCGACACCGAAACATTGAGCGCGCTGGCCTATCGCAACCTGCTGCAAGCCTCCTTCGACCAGGGCGTCTACCCACCCGAAGGCCTGCGCAGCCTGGTCGCCGACAGTCCGCTGGTGCAAAAACTGGCGGTCGCCCAGGGTCTGCGCTACCAGGAAGCCGTCGGCCGGCGCGGCAATATCGCCTGTAGCACCTCAACGACCTGTAGTTGCCATGGCTGCACCACTTCGAGCAGCTCCAGCAAGAAGATCAATCAGGTGGTGACACCAACCGCGCAGTAAATGATACAACGTATGCAGTCGGCGTGGTTGCGCAAACCCCAATGGCTTTTTCCGCCCTGCGGCAGCAAGGAAGAAAAGAACCCTTCTTTTGCTCTGGTTTTAGCAGCGAAGCTGCCAGAACCAGAGCAATTAAATGGGTTTCCGCCCTGTCGGAGGCGAATCCGGCCTGGACGCAGGGCGACCGCGCAGGTCGTGTAAATGAGCGTTAACTGCCTGCGGGCCGGCAGCATCCCGGCCCGCAGGCAAGCCATAGAAAAAGAGGCTTCTGATGATAGTAATCGATACCGATCTCGATACGTGCATCCAGTCGCTCCGCGCCGATGGCCGAACAGCCGAAGAGATTATCGGGGATTTATTGCTCGCGGGGCATGAGCTTGAAACAATTTATGCGGCAATGCTCGCTGCCGACACCAACCGGCAGCCGGCGGAACCAGCGTTGTCAACGGCGGAACAGCAGCGCTACGCCGCGCAAATGCGCGTGCTGGCGGCACTGCAACGGCCGGATCTCGACGCGGCGTTCATCGGCCCGGAACACGGTCGTGCGGCTCAACTGGCACTGAAGCAGGCGATAGTGCTGATCGCCGATTGCGGCGAACTGGGTGAACGCCTGTTGTACGCCCTGGCTAAACTCGGCATCGGCCGCCTGTACACCGTCGCCACCACGTTGCCGGTATCGGCAACCACGGTGGCACAGCGCACTGCCGCAATTCAGGCACTCAATCCTTTCGTCACATACCTCGATCTCGACGACAGCGAACAGATCCCGGCGGAACTGCGCGAACAGCAGCCGAACCTGTTGATCTACTGCCCGGATCGCTTCGATCTCCAGGTTGCCGGGCAGATCAATCAAGCCTGCATCGAGCAGCAGACCGCGCTGCTGACCTATCGCCGGCGCCGTTTTGGTGGCGAAATCGGCCCGCTGCTGATCCCCGGCGAAACCGCCTGCTACGAATGCCTTACCCGGCGCCGGCTGGCCGTTGCTTCCGACCACGAGCGGCTCCTGGCCGGCCAGACCGGTGCACCGGGGCTGCCGGGCATCGATCTCGGCTTCGACTGGCTGGTGTTCGAGGTCGTCAAGTTTCTGACCGGCATTGCCGAGCCGATCAGTCGTGGACGGCTGCTCCGCTTCGATGCACTCAGCGGAACTTCGGAAGTACATACCGTGCTGCGATTGCCGCGCTGCCCGGCCTGCGGCATACACCAGGCCCGGCCGCTGCGCAAGCTCTGGGAGGAATAAGTTATGATGCAGCATCTTCTGGCACCGCCGAAGCCCGCGGCACTCAGTGGCGTAAGCGGCATTGTGCGGCATATCGTGCAGTCCGAAATGCATCGCGGCGACCCTGATGTGTTTGTCGTTGCTGCGCAGACTGCCAATCTGCGCGCCTATGGCCTGCCGCATGAAGCCTCCAGCGACGGCAGCGGCGCCGGACTGAGGTACACTGCGGCGCGCGACGCAGCCATCGGCGAATGCATCGAGCGTTATGCCTGTGGTATCGTGCATCCGGAGGCACTGGTATTCGGCAGCTACGCTGATCTGCGTGCCCAGGGCGAGCAACCGGTCGCACCAGACGACTGGGCGCTGTTTGCGCCTGAGCAATACGCGACAGCGCCCTACGCGCCCTTCGAGCACCACACGCCGCTGGGCTGGCTACGCGCCGCCGATCTGCGCCGGTGGCGCACATGCCTGGTGCCGGCTTGCCTGGTCTATATGCCCTACAGCTTCCCCTTCGCCGACCAGGGCGAAGTCGAGATAGCAACTGCTATTTCGACCGGGGCAGCCTGCGCGCCCCGCCGCGCTGAAGCGCTGCTCAAAGGCCTTTGCGAACTGGTGGAGCGCGATGCCTTTATGATTATGTGGCGCAACCAGCTGCGCTGCCCGCGACTACGCATCGATCCGGCCGGCCGGCTGGGCAAGATTTTCGCCCGCCATTTTGCCCGGCCCGGCCTGCGCTTCGAGTTGTTCGACACCCGCCTCGACCTGGCAATCCCTTCATTCTGCGGCGTGATGCTTGACGAGCGACGCAACCCACCGGCAATCATGGTCGGCGGTGCCGCCCATCCCGACCCCGAACGCGCCGCCTTGAAGACGCTGCTCGAACTGGTGCAGGGGCTGAAGTGGCTCGACCATATGGGCCCGCGCCCGATTGATCCCGGGCCAGACTACCAGAACATTCGCGACTTCGAAGACCGGGTGCGCCTCTATGCCTTCGGCGACATGCAGCCGGCGCTGGATTTCTTGCTGGCCGGCGACCAGACAATCGACCTGGCCGACATCCCGGCCCTGGGCGGACACGATCCCTCCGCCGACCTGGGGCGTTGCGTCGAACTGCTGGCCGCCGCCGGCATGGACGTATACGCTGTCGACATTACCCCGAGCGACGCAGCGCATTGCGGCTATTCCATCATCAAGATGCTCATTCCGCAAGCCGAAACGATGGAAGCTGATCACCGCCTGCCATTCCTGGGCGGGCGCCGGCGGCGCGAGGTACCGGCGGCACTGAAGCGCACAGCCGGGGTGAATCCGTATCCGCATCCCTACCCATAAGGAAAGCAGCTATGTTGACCAACCTGGTTGCCCGGCTGGCTGATCGCGAAAACGAGGCGCCAGTCGACGAGATCGCCCCGCACGATCTCTTATTCGCGCCGAGCGAGCTGTATCACGAAAACTCAAAACTGCGGCCGGACGAGGCCGCGCTCTACCGCTGGATCGGCTATTTCAACAGCTCGGCGCATGTACGCGGCATCATCTCGCGGCCCGCCCACGGCTACCGTGGCTACCCGACAATCGATCTGCCGCCCCTGCCCGACGATGACTTCGCTCGCACGGTGGTCGAGCGACGCTCATCACACCATTTCGCAACGACGCCACTGGAACTGAGCGAACTGAGCCGGCTGCTATACCTGGGCAGCGGCATCGTCGCCGAGCAATCCGAGCCGGACGGCACCGTCTGGCGTTTGCGGGCGGCGCCCTCGGGCGGCGCAATGTACCCGATAGAACCCGGCTGCCTGGCCCTGCGGGTGAACGGCCTGGAACCCGGTCGCTACGCTTACAACCCTGAAGACCATGACCTGACGGCCCTGGCCATCAGCGATTACACCAGCGAACTGGCTGCCGCGACCTATGCCGACGTAGCCGCAGCGCCGCCGGCAGCATGCATCGTACTGAGCGCCCATTTTCAGCGCAGCAAAGTCAAATATGGCGAACGCGGCTATCGCTTCGCCTTGCTGGAAGCCGGGCATATCGCACAAAACATCTTGCTGGCCGCCACCAGTGCCGGCCTGGCCGCCCTGCCGGTGGGCGGCTTCATGGACGACCGGATCAACGCGCTATGCCATCACGACGGACTGCACACCGCCGTGCTGTATTTGATTTTTGTGGGGAACAGGGAAACGGAACAGCAATAAAACCACCGTGCTGGTTTTGACAGCCGGGCTGCCAAAACCAGCACGGTGGTTTCCGCCAGATATTACGCGGTGGCCGCAGCCAGCATCGCATTCACCATCGCCGGCAGCACCTCGGCGACATCCTCGTAGAGCACGACTTCGGCTTTCTCGTCGATATAAGTTTCCTCGAGATTCACAACGATAATACTGGCACCACGGCGCAGTGCCGCCAGCGGCAGATCGCTGACCGGGAAGACCTCCAGCGAGGTACCGGCAACAATCAGCACATCGCAGCGTTCGACGGCCCGCTGGGCCAGCCAGAAAATCCCTCGCGGCAACTCCTCATCGAAGAGCACGACATCGGGCTTGAAGGCGCCGCCGCAGCTACAGTAGGGCACGCGCCGGCGACGAATATCATCGAGCAGGGCGGCAAAGGGCACCACCATACCGCATTCCTGGCAACTTGCGCTGCGGTTGTGCCCATGCATCTCATAGACCTCGCGGGTACCGGCGCGCTGGTGCAAGCCATCGATATTCTGCGTAATCACGGCCTCCAGGCGCCCGGTATCCTGGAGCATCGTGAACGCCGCGTGGGCCGGGTTGGGTTGGGCATTTTGCAAAGTCCGATGGAGCAGACTATACCAGCCATAAAAGGGGCGCGGATCGCGCCGAAAGGAACGCAGCGATGCAACTTCCATCGGATCATACTGCGCCCAGATCCCGCTATCGCTGCGAAAATCCGGGATACCGGACGGCCGGCTAATCCCGGCGCCAGTCAGCGCCACAACGCGCCTGGATCGAGCCAGCAACTGTGCTGCCTGTTCAATCTTTGCCCACTCCATTCCTTTGCTCTCTCTTTCATTCACACGAATTACGCGGTCGCGTGGTTGCTCAAGCCACAACGGGCGTTTTTCGCCGGCAGTAGCACGGGAACAACGATCTTTTTCGTTCGTTTTGGCGGCTTCGCCGCCAAAACGAACGAAGAAAACGACCAATTCCAACCTGCCGCAGGCGATTCCGGCCCATTCGCGGTGCAACTGCGTAAGTCGTGTCATTCACAGGACATCAGCACTTGCTAGTATCCACACAATTCCCCGGACGGACAAGCCCTTGCTTAGTGCCCGCCGGCAGCCAGCGGCAATCGGTGCTGGTTTGCCATTTGCTGAACCATGTGCAGTGCCCGCAGCGTAATGGGATCCTGCGCTTCACTGAAGCGCGTCCAGTCGACATTGACCAGAATATCCGGTTGCACACCAATCTCTTCGAGGCTGCTACCGTCCTGTAATCGAAACCCTTCCTGCGCCACCCAGAGCCGGGCACCGCCACTGAGCTCATAGGCATAAATCGTCTCGGTATTGCCGGCCGAGGGCAACCCAATCACCGTCGCACCGGCTTCACGTTGCAGAATGCCCGCCAGCACTTCGGCATAAGATGCCGTATTGTGATCGATCAACACAGCCACCGGCAGATCATAAAAATAGGGACCGCCATTCGGCGCGATCGTCAATGGGTTGGCATCCCGCTGATTGAAAAAGTTCCCGACATCGCCCTGCACAAAATGCCCTAAAATACCGACCAGTACCGGCTGCCAGCCACCAGGATTGCCGCGCAAATCAAGAATCAACCCACGCAAATCGCCTTCCGCCATCACATTCAACAGAGCTTCGCGCACCTGCTCCGGCATATCCTGCACCCAGAGCGTACTGACGGCCAGGTAGCCGATATCGCCTTCGAGACGGCGGGCCACCGGCGTAATCCGGCCCTCGACCGGGCGCCGCGTGAGCACCACATTGAGAGTTTCCGCTCCGGGGCGCACGATCGTCAGGCGCACCCGGCTCCCGGCGATACCGTGGATCATATTCGCCGAACTGACAAATGCGCCGTCGACAGCGACAATGCGGTCGCGGGCCTGCAAGCCGGCCTCATCAGCCGGGCCATTTGGGAAGACATGCTGGATCCAGGCGCCATCTTTGCCGGGCACTGCCAGCACACCAATGCCAACCTGGGCCTCGATACCACTGCTGCGCACATCTTCGCGCTGAGCGGCACTGGGCGGCAAAAAGCGCGAATGCTGATCGTTAAGCCGGCCAACCATTTCTTCCATCAAAGCATAAAAGGCCCGGTCGTCGGGCACTGCAACAATGCGCTCGGCAAATTCATCATATACAGCCTGCCAATTGAGGCCACGAAAATCCGGGTAGAGATAATGGTCGGCAATGCGCTGCCAGACCTCCTCGAACAGCGCGTGACGCTCAGCCAGGCTCAGACCGGTGGGAGAGGGTATGATCGCGATGGTGGGCGATGCCCCCCTCAGCAGATCACGTGCGGGCAACGGCGAAGCCGGCGGCGTCGCCGTCGCCGTTGGGCGCACCGTTGGTGGCAGAGCGGTGGCAGTAGGCATCGGCAAGCGGGTCGGCGCCTGCAACCCGGATTGCAACACCGTCGGCAGCGGGCTAGCGGTAGCGGTACTGAAGCGTATCAGCGGCGGCGGATCGAAGGCAGCCGGTGGCGCGGCCGGCGTTTCGACGCTGCTACAGGCGGCAAGAATCGCCAGGCCGGCGCCACACAGGCACCAGCGTTTCCAGCCTCGCCAACTCCAGCGGTACAGCCGAACCATGAGCTCATCCTTAAGCTGACGAACCAGCAACCGAAGGCCGGTAACAGCAACTACTCAGTTGCGAAGGCCGCCTGCAATACCTGGCCGGCAAGCGTTGCCCCGACACTACTGCCTTCGCCGCCATTTTCAATCATCACCGCAACCGCATAACGCGGATCGTCGATCGGGGCAATTGCAATAAACCAGGCATGCGGCGATGCGCCCGGCGCGTGCTCGGCCGTCCCCGATTTGCCGCCAGGCACCACCCCCGGCACAAAATCACTGATCACACTACCAAAACCATACCGTGCAACTGCACGCATATTCGCCCGCATACGCCCGGCAATCGTCTCAGTCATCACCCGGCGCACCACTACAGGCTGATGTTGGAAAAGCTGTTCCCCATCAGCGCGCACAATTCGTTCGACCAGATAAGGGCGCATCATAACCCCATCGTTGGCAATTGTCGCCGCCATCAACGCCATATGCAGCGGTGTAACCAGCAACTGCCCCTGGCCATAACCGGTATCGGCGAGCGCGGAAGGTTGCGCCAGAAACCCCGGTTGCACATACAGCCGGCTCGGCAATGTCGGCAAATCAGCAAACAAATTGTACCGGTTCGGCAGATCCGCCGGCGCAAAAATATCGAAGGCGCGGGCCGTATCGCTGAAGCGATCCGGGCCAATGCGCAGAGCATACTGCGCAAAGGCCGTATTGCAGGAATAGGCATACACCCGTTCCAGATCGGATGGGTTGCCCGTGAGCCCTGACAGAAAATCGACAGCATTGCGCACCGGCGGCGCACCGGACGTCACTTCAAGCACATTCGGACAGCTAATCGCATCCGGCTCGGCCAGCGTTGCATATTGCAAGGCCGCCACTGCCGTCAGCGTTTTGAAGATCGAACCGGGCGGATACTGGCCCTGAGTTGGCCGATTGAGCAAAGGCTGACCGGCAGCATTATTCTGCAAGAGTTCCCAATAGGCGCTAATGCGCGCATTTTCTGCGGCCCAATCGGGGGCCGCCGGGTTAAAACTCAACTCCGCCGGATTGAAACCCGGTACACTGACCATCGCGAGTACAGCCCCGCTCTGCGGATCGAGCACGACGACCGAGCCGCGTCGATTGCCGAGCAAAGCCCGCGCCTGGTTCTGCAAAGAGGCGCGCAAGGTCAAATACAGATCGCTTCCCTCGCGAGTATTCCCGAGCATTTCATCACGCAGCCGGGTCACCGGGCTATCGTACTCACCGCTCAAGTACTCGCTATAGCTGGCTTCCAGGCCGCTCTGCCCAAAGCGTGGGCTCAGGTAACCAACGATATTGCTGAATGCCGCCGGATCATACTGTTCAGCAAGGGGGTAAGTACGGCGCACAAACCCATCAACCGTTTCGCTAGAGACCAGCAACTCACCCTGGCTGGCAAACATATCGCCGCGCATAATGCGTTGTGCTGCCAGCACCGGGCGAACATTGCTGATCGTCTGGCCGGCGCCATCGCTTTCGATCCGATAAAATGTTGCTTCCGCACGGGTGACTTGCTGGCGCAGCAACTGAATGGAGAGCAAACCGAAACCGAGGCAAAACACCAGACCCAGGTGGTATACACTGCGGGCGAGGCCGCGCGGCAGGCGCACCTTGCCGAGCCAGATAGCCAGCCCAGCCAGGGCCGTTGCCGACCATAGCAACACCAGCCAGAGAATTTCGGCTTCTACCGGCAGGAAGAGCCCGTATAGGATCAGGGCCAGCGCCGTACTGATACTCGCCAGACGCAGGACGTATTGCATAAAATTTAATTATACCGCACTTCTACTGTAGCGGTAATAAGCCGCGCACAACAACTCCGCCGCTTTCCCCTTCAAAGACCTGCAACTGACCATCGAATTCAAGCAGGCGATAATGCAATGCGCGCAGCGAATGCAAGCCGGGGAGCTCATAAGTCCCATCGAGCAAACCCACCCCGTCATCCTGTATCACCAGCATCACCGTTTGCGGTTCATAGCGCAATGTAAGACGGGCGGATCTGGCTCTGGCGTGTTGCTGAATATTCAGCAGCGTCTCCTGCGCCAGTTTTACCAGCAGCACATACTGGGCACTACTGAGGGGACGCGCTACACCTTCGTGACAAACCTGAACCGCGACATCGTTATGGCGACGAAAACTATGTACCAGTTGTTCGAGCGCAGCGGGCAGATCAACGGCTGTACCGGGCGGCAACTGGCACACCGCCCGCCCGACCCGTTGCAGATCGCGCTGAACCGGTGAGTGATACGGTTCAACCACCGTTTCGAAGCGTTGCCAGGCGATATCGTTTGCCGGCCGCAGGCCGGCCGATGCCGGATAGGGCGGCAAGCCGGACGGCGCGGCCAGTGGGCGTTCGCCACGATCCGGCGAAACGGCCGGTGCCGGCCGGGCAAGCGACGTATCGAGCGAGCGCCCGGCAGTGAGCAGCCGCTTCAGGGCAAACCAGCCAAGGACAAAAGCCAGTGGAAGAAAAACACTCAGGAGGAGTGGGCCAAGATCGACCGGAGCAGCATAGGCAGGGAAGCCCGTATTGAAGCGTGCGATCTGTTCCAGCAACACAAATACCAGCACCGACAGCAAGGCTGCACGCAGCGGCAACAGCAGCGCCGGCAACACCAGTGAAGCCAGCGCGTACGGCATAAACGCCAGCAAAGCACCATTGCTCAAACTGAGCAGCGCCACGCTGAGCAACATATCCAGGCCCAGCAACCAGGGGCGCCGGCGCAGCACACGCACATACGGCTCAGCCATGAGCGTCGCAGCAATATTCAGTGCCGCCATCGTGACAAGCAGCCAGATCAGCCGCCCACCCTCATCGACACCGGAGGACGTCAAGAGCACGACCAGGCCTGCATACAGCCAGGCCAGCCAGCGATAGCAATAAAAAAGCACATGCTTTTGCTGTAACAGGTGCCATTCTGGTCGAAAAAGCTTCACAACACACCTTCAACGCAAGCAAGCCTCATGGTGCATGAGGCTACGGCAGAAGTGAGCATAGATAGTGTAGCAGAAAGAAAGCCTGACGGCAAGCGAAAACTGCTTCACTGCTGCGTGATTGTGGGTGGCCGATGCCGGCTGCGCACGCCGTACCAGGCGTTTTCGCTTCCGGTAGGAAAATACCGCATCTAAATCAACACCGTGACGATCAATATCGCCAGCAGCACACCGGCGAGCGCACTGTATTCCAACAGCACCCGACGTTGCAGCGTACCGGCGGCATAATGGGCCAGCAGGCCGACCGAGACATAGAACAGGATCAGCAGCACGGCCCCGGACAGCATAAATGTTGCCGGCCAGTAATTGAGTGCCCAGGTCGCCTCCGCCAGCGCGACACCGACCAGCGCCGCCAGGCCGATCCGGCGGGTCTGCGGTTGCCAGCGCAAGAGCTCGTAGGCCAGCAAGGTGGCGCAGCAGGCAATCAGGCCGGCGGAATAGAGCGTACGCATGCGGGCAAAGATAATGGCACTGAAGCAGCCATAGGCCAGCACATAGCCGACGATTTGCAAGGTGAGCCGGGCGGGCTGGCGTACCTGCGAATCGCGTTCGAGCGCAAAAAACTGGCCAATCAGCACCGTGAGCAGCAAACCGCCGGCAACCAGCAGCGCCAGTACCAGCGCACTACCGGACGCAGTTGCATAGAAGATCCGAAAAAAAGCAAACGGTGCCACAATGCTGAAGGCCGGCAAGATCCAGAAACCGGGCGCGATTTCGATCCGGCTGCGCCCCAGTCGAATCTGCGGAAAATCATAGCTCTGCATCTGCGGATGCGCACGCACCAGCAGATCCGCACCGGCGCTCGTCAACAATACCAGCGTGGCGATCAACAACCAGGACACGGTGATCGGCGGCAAATCACCACCCAGGCGGGCGCGCAGGATGTTCGGATTGATGTCGATCAGCAAAATGACCGCCAGACCTACCACCACCACCAGCACCAGCGATACTATGCGATCATAGCGGGGAATGTTTTTTGTCATCGTAAGTTTGTGCATTTACTGTGCAATCTTTTGACATAGAACATGATGTATGCTATAGTTTAATAAGAAAACTTCTACCTTATTTTATTATCATATCGCAAGTCTCTCGCAACCTTGCGACCAGTGCTGTGAGGAGAAGTGATGGCAACTGCTCATTCTCGAAACGAGCCATCTGCAAGCGAAGATGAACTCGAGGCCTATACCCTGCTTCGCCAGGTAAACTCGATGTTGGATACTTATAATCGTTACGATTTGCGGAGTGAAGAACTGACCGTACCGCAGTTTGCTATCCTCAGCCACGCGACGCCCGATGGCGTGCCGTTGAGCGAAATCAGTGCGCGCATGCTCTGCGACAACAGCAATCTGACGGGCATTGTTGATCGGCTGATCAGCAAGGGTTTGGTTGAACGGCGCCCGGATCCCCAGGATCGCCGGGTCAGCCTGATCTGCCTGACATCACAAGGAGCCGACAAACTCCGCCGCATCCGCCCACGCCACTACGCCAGCGTCCGTGAGCGCCTGCGCGCCCTATCCCAGACCGAAATTCAGCAACTCCGTACATTGCTCAATGCCCTATACGAAGATTTGCAATCTGATGCCCAACCGCAGCGCCAGGTGACGCGCCCACGGCGCCTGGATATCGACGCCTGACATCATACAGCTGCGTTTTCGATGGCAATCTCAGATTTTCAAGAATAGCGTGCCGGTTAAACAAAAAAACCTTGTTTAACCGGCACTGCTTTTTACGGGCTATCTTCCTGATGCTGCAACTGGCTGGCCCGTTGCTGCTGGACATAGAGTGGCGGCACCCCATACAGGGCGCGCTCATAATCGCTTACCTGGGGATCAACCGTGCCGAGCGACCAGCGCCCGTGCTGCTTGATAATCTGGGTACCGAACCGTTGAGGTTTGCCATTGGCGACCAGCCAGCGATCCCAGGCCATAGCCTGAAGCGTCCAGGCGCGCCCTTCCCCTAAATGGGCGGCCCGATTGGCAAACATGCGCGCCAGATCAAAATGGGCTTTGGTTTCGCCGCACAGCAGCACCCAGGCTGCATGAAAATTGTCTTTCGGTTCCAGGATGGCGCCTTTGACATAGAGATCGATCACTCGCTGGCAGCGGATCCGCGCACCTTCCAGGTCGGCGGTTCCGGACTGAGCTTCAATGGTTTCCCGCGCCAGGCGCGCCAGTTCCTCACCGGGATCTTCGTCAAACAGCCGTTCGTCATCCATCATAACAATGCATCTCCGTCCTGCGGCAAAAAAGCCCACCTGCGGTGCTTTTCCGCCACTCCTGGCAACTCCCGGCTCCGGTAGATGCACCTGCAAGGCCCACCCCCGTTAAACGCCAGGCCGATGGTTGGAAGTTCGTACTTTCAGTGTATCACAGATCCAGACCGCAAGGCCCGGTTGCTGCCGCGCCTGAGATCGCAACTGAAGCAACTTCAGCCGCTTGAGAGGGGCGCGGAGGCTTGCCAGAACAGGCGGTGCGCACACTGCCGGCAGAGCAGCAGGCGAACCGGTGCAGCCGGCCGGCTGTCCGCTGCGGTGGGTGCACGCAGCATATTACGCACAGTCACATGGCGGCGCGTGCCGCAGCAGGCACAACGCCCGCGATATTTCCAGCGCAGCGCCAGGCGCTGCAGCAGATCGACATGATCGAGGCAGAGATGCAAAAACAGGCCCAGCGCCAGCGGGCGCAGCGCCGGCCACTGGCGGGCCAGCAACAGACTGATCGGCAACATCAGCGGATCGTGCAGCCAGGAGCGCATTTTGCCGTAGCGCGGGCGCGTATCGCCCGGTTCAGGGCGATAATGCCGGTAGCGATCATAGACCAGTGCGCCAATGATGCTCCAGTCACCGCTGCGCAGTGCGTAGAGCAAGAAGTGATCGAGGTCGACGAGCACGCCGCCGGCAGCCAGCAGCAGTATGTGGCGCGGCGAATACGGATACAGCAGCAGACCGGCGAGCAGCGAAACCTGGGCGTGGGTGCGAATATGCATAACTGGTGTCAGTCGTCGTAATAGTCCGGAAGCTCATCGAATTCAAAGAGCCCATACACTTCGTAGCGATCCCGGAAACCAAGCAGCGCCGCATCGCGCTCTTCGACGTATTTTGCGTTTGCTGTTGCAACGAAGCCGCAACAGCAAACGAAAAGCATTATTCGGCAATGCCTGTTCCGCCGCCTGCGGCCACAGTATCGGCAGGCGTGGCGCTCAAGCGCAAAACCGGGCGATAGCTGAAGCGATGCAGCGAACAGGGCCCGTGAATATGCAGTGCCCATTGATGCTGCGCCGTCCCATAACCCTTATGGGCGGCAAAGCCATAAGCCGGCCAGACCTGATCGAAACCGGCCATCAGGCGATCACGGCTGACTTTAGCAACAATTGAGGCAGCGGCGATCGAGAGGCAGCGGGCATCGCCCTTGATCAGCGCCTGTTGCGGCAGGCACAGGCCAGGCAATGCCACGGCATCGATCAGCAGAGCATCGACCGGCAGGGGCAGCATAAGCAGGGCGGTAAGCATAGCCAGGCGGGTTGCCGGCAGGATGCCGAGCATATCGATCAGGTAGGCAGGCACCGCAGCGGCGGCGAAAGCGAGGGCGTGGTGCATAATCAGGGCATAGGCCGCCTCACGCTGAGCGGCTGAAAGCTGCTTGGAGTCGGTGATGCCGGCGAGTGGCGCCGGCTGCTGGAGAATCGCCGGGGGCAAAACAACGGCCGCAGCGACCACCGGCCCGGCCCAGCAACCGCGCCCGGCTTCATCGATGCCGGCAACATAGCGACAACCGCGGGCCTGCCAACCCCGCTCAAATTCGCTCGTGACGTGCATCAACGCGCACTCCTACTGCCACCATCACCAGGCTATGCTCAACAGATTTCCAATGTTCAGTAAAAGCAAACCCGTAGCGAGCGAGCCGCGCTGCCGGTGGGTAGCAATCAATCCGCTGCCGCTGCTGCACCGAGCTATGCAGAGTCGCCCGATAAAGCGCATCGGTGGCCTGCTCATAGGCACCGCTGCGCGTAAAGTAAGCTGCATCAACAAAAACAACCCGCCCGGTGGCAGTGAGCACGCGGGTAATTTCGGTGCTTGTGGCCGGATCAAGCACATACTCAGCGGGGAAAGTCGCCAGCACCGTATCGAAGCTCTGCGCGGGAAACGGCAATACCTGAGCCCGAGCCTGGAGCAATGCGGCGGATGCGGCCCGGCGCCGGGCAATAGCCAGCATCTGTGGCGAGGCATCCAGACCGACAGCCAGAGCGGAATGAGTTTGCAAGGCCGCCTGCAGATAGCCCGGCCCACAACCAAGCTCGAGCACCCGACCCACCAGATAGGGCCGGGCGCTCAAGGCCCAGCGTTGCCAGAGCCCACGCGACACCAGCCAGGCAACAGCATCATAAGTCCAGGCAAATTCCCGGTAGAAGCGCGCAAAAGCCCAGCGAATAAAAGCAGCATACAGCGCCCTCAGACGCGGCGCTCCTTGATGCGGGCTGCCTTGCCGGTACGCCCACGCAGGTAATAGAGCTTGGCCCGGCGTACTTTGCCGCGCCGCATCACGCGGATCGAACTGAGGCGTGGCGCGTGAAGCAGGAAGGTACGTTCAACCCCGATGCCGTGCGAGGCAATCCGGCGCACCGTGAAATTCTCATTGATACCACCACTGCGGCGGCGGATCACAACACCTTCGAAGTCCTGCACACGTTCGCGCGAACCCTCAACCACCTTGACACCGACACGAACCGTATCGCCGACCTGAAAATCAGGAATATCGGTTTTATGCTGGCGCTGCGCCAGTTCATCCAGGATCTGTTGCGACATCTCGACAATTCCCCATTACATAGAATCTGGCAGATAGCAAGGTGCTACCTGCCAGCCAGTGTGCAAAGCTTCGCGAATTATACCACAGGCACCAGGCTGCGGCAAGCGGCAGCCTGGTGCTTAATGCCATACGACTGACTTGCGCAGTCGGCGTTGGAGGCTGGCCGCACCCGGGGCTTTTTCGCCTGCGGCAGCATTGATCCTCATATTCTTTTACTGCCGCTTATGCCTCACCGGCAGGTGATTGCTCAGGCGCTCGGTGTGGTTTTGACCTGGGGGCCGCGCCGCAAAGAGGCCGCAATCCGGTCGACCTGTTCGCGCTCATCGAGATCTTCCCATTCCGGATCATCGAGGACAGGCTGCACATCGATGCCAAAGGCCTGCTGAATGCCGTCAATCAGGGCGCCAACGTCACCGGCCAGGCTGAGGCCGATTTCACGTTCGGTATCGAGCCGGTCGACCAGTGCGGCCCAGAGCGCTGTCAGGGGCGATTCGAAACCGCCAACCACCGGCTGGGTGCAATTACCGTCTTCGTCCGGTTCGTGCCAGTGGTAGCTGGAGCCTTCTTCCGGCGACCAGTCGATATACAGGCCGGTATCTTCCGCCAGACGCTCCAGCAAGATTTCGATTTCCGCCATCAGCATATCAGCGGTCTGCTGTGCGTTGCTGCGACGTGAATTTGGGCGGCGCCTGTTCATGATTCCCTCCTACCTGACTGCTGTCCGGCCGCGAGCCGGGCTCACGAATTTTTCTATTGTAGCACTCTCGGGCCGGCAAGGGTATGTGGATTTGTGGTGGTTCCATTCAGGGCGCACCGGCCGGATAGCGGGCAAACCAGCCGGTGCGCGAAATCGTCCAAACCCGTTCGTGATACGACCGGCCGGCTTCGATGATGGTGCGATCCAGTGTGGGGCGTTCGCGAAAGCCCAGCCGGGCAGCGACGGTGAGGGCCGCCGAATTGCCAGCCCAGATATGCAGTCGAATTTCCTGGAGCGTGTCGATCATCAACCAGAGGTGGCCACACCAGAGGCCGGTGGCTTCGCGACCATAACCGCGGCCCCAATGCTGCGGATCGTAGATCACGGTACCAGCTTCGATCACATTGGGCAGCTGCGGGATCGGGAGTTGGGTCACCAGGCCGAGCAGGGCATCGTCGTTGCGGCGGGCAATGGCCAGGCTGGCGCGTGGAATCGGTAGCCGGCCCTGTTCAATCGCCATGCGCTGGGCCGCAATCAGCGCCGGAATCTCAGCGGCGGCGGGGCCGGGGTGGTAGGGCGCGTCAAAGTCTTTCCAGCGCCGCCCCGGTTGAAGCCAGTATTCCTGAGCCGGCAGATCTTGGAGTTGCCAGTCGCGGAGCAGAATTTTCTGGCCGGGAATAGTAATCATACCGGGTGTCGGGTATCGGGGGTCGGGGGTCGGGGGTCGGGTATACCCGATACCCGACCCCCGATACTCGATACCCTATGCTTCTATCAGGGTTCCAGCTTGCAGGCTGACGAAACGGGTGCCGAAGCCCTGCCGAAAGGCGCGGTCGTGGGTAATGCCGAGGACGGTGCCACTGAAAGCGTCGAGGGCGGCGGCAAAATGTTCGCGGCTGGCGATGTCGAGATGGTTGAGTGGTTCGTCAAGCAGCAGCAGGTTGCAGCCCTGGAGCACGAGCAGGGCCAGTTGCAGGCGACTGCGTTCGCCAGGAGAACAGGCGCCCACCTGCCGGAAAACGCCGTCGCCGCCGAACAGAAACAGGTGCAGAAAACTGCGAGCTTCGGTTTCGCTCATGGGCCGGGCTGCCAGCACATGTTCGAGCACACTTCCCTGCGGATCGAGCGTCTCGTGCTCCTGGGCCAGCCAGCCGGGCCGAATCGCGGCACCGAGCCGCAATTCGCCCTGCTGCGGC
This sequence comes from Chloroflexaceae bacterium, assembly GCA_034437175.1. GTDB lineage: Bacteria > Chloroflexota > Chloroflexia > Chloroflexales > Chloroflexaceae > DAOTUJ01. The sequence goes on from DAOTUJ010000118.1 coordinate 39,660, forward strand.
GTTAGTTCGCCATTGATCAGGCGCAGCAAACTGCTTTTGCCGGAGCCATTCGACCCCAGCAGCACAACCCGGTCGCCGTGCCAGAGTTCCAGTTGCGCCCCGTCGAAGAGCGGTGGCCGGGCGGGGTAGGCGAAATACAGATCGTTGATGCGGAGCACGGCCTGACCGCCGGGCGGTGGCGGCGGAGCGCCGGGGCGACAACGGTAACATTGTACCATGGGCAGCCGGGCGGCTGGTCGGTCGTGGGGCGGAAGCATGGCTGCCGCATTCCGGGGGATGGGGGCGGCTTTTGGGGGTAGGTTTTCTCTGAGCTCCGGATGGCCCTCACCCCCCGGCCCCCTCCTTTCAACTATAGCGTTTTTTACTCTGCCGGACGGCCCTCACCCCCGGCCCCGCTCCCGCTCAGGCAAGCGCGGTGAGTTGCGTTCGCGAAACCGGGTTCCAATGGCGCACTTGCCTGGCAGGAGCGGGGAGCACACGAGAACGCCGTTGCCCGGCTCCCCCGCTCCTGTCAGGCTGGCGCCGGTGATGACCAACTCAAAGCGTAAGGCTCTCGTCGCGCCAGACTGTACG
>DAOTUJ010000119.1:0-4519 GCA_034437175.1 Chloroflexaceae bacterium
GCTGACCCTGATGGCGCTGCTGCTCTACAACAAAGGCGAGCTGCCGCGCGACCGGCCCCAGCTCTACGAGCGCATCCTCGAGTTGCTGCTCGGCCAGTGGGACAAGCGCAAACAGGGCCAGAGCCTGGCCGAGACGCTAGGCCTGCCGGATTGGGACAGCCGCCGGCTGCGGCCTTTGCTCGACCGGCTCTCCTACCAGGCCCATCTGCGCTCCAGCAGCATCGACGGGCGTGGGCGCCTGCCGCGCGCCGAGTTGCACAACGAGTTGATAAGCTTCTTCGAGCAGGCCGGCATCGCCGAGGGCCGGGCGATGGCCCTGGCCGGCGCCTGCCTGGATTACTTCAACCAGCGCAGCGGGCTCCTGGTGCCCGACGACGACAGCGATTCCTACGTCTTCGCCCACCTGACCTTGCAGGAACACTGCGCCGGGCGGCACCTGGCCATTCCGTCCCAGGCCGTCACGCTGATTATGCAGCACCGCGACCAGGATCGCTGGCAGGTGCCGATCATGCTCGGCCTGGGCGTGGTGCAGCCGACCAACCCGCACCTGATTGAAATCGTGCTGCGCCGCCTGCTCGACCGCCATGATCACGGCAAACCAAAGGACGACGAACGCTGGTACCGCGACCTGCTACTGGCCGCCGACATCGGCGTCGACCGCGACTGGAACTATCTGCGCGAACAGGGCCTGGCCACCGACGAGTTGCGCCGTACCCTCGCGAAAAGGTTGGCCACCATGCTCAACGACCGCCGCCAGTTGCTGCCGGTCGCCGAACGTGTGCGGGCCGGCTTCCTGCTCGGTGATCTGGGCGATCCGCGCTTCCCGCTGACGTTCGACGACTGGCGGAACGAACTCGCAAAGATCGCCGCCGGCGACGAGAGCGGCTACTTCTGCCGGATACCCGCCGGCCGCTACCTGGTCGGCAGCAGCGACGATGACCCGGAAGCGGGCGATGAAGAGAAGCCGCAGTACCAGTTTCAGCTCCAGCAGGACATCTGGATCGCCCGCTACCCGGTGACGAACGCGCAGTGGCAGGCCTGGGTAGCCGTGGGTGGTGAACAGTCGCGCTTTGCCGACGCTACGGATGTCAATGGCGCGAACCAGCCTGTGGTTGGTGTCACCTGGCACTGGTGCAACAGTTTTTGCGAATGGTTTAGCAATGCAGTGGCGAGCCGGCTGCCTGATGGCTATGTTTTACGCTTGCCGATGGAGGCTGAGTGGGAAGCAGCGGCGCGTGGCGGTGACGGGCGGATCTATCCCTGGGGATATGGATGGGCTCCGGACTATGCGGCGACTCAGGAAGACAAGGCAACCCGCGAGTGGGAGTGGAGCACGCCGGTAGGCTGCTACCCGACCGGCGCGGCGCCCTGCGGCGCAATTGACATGGCCGGTAACGTCGATGAGTGGACTGCTGATATCTGGCAGTCCCATCTGGGGGCAAAAGAAGCCTTTGTAGATGATGAACTGCGTATTGTCAAAGGTGGGTACTATTCTGGTGAAAGAGTATATGTGCGCTGTAGTGCACGGGACAGGGACTACCCTGTCGTATTCGGCCTCTACTCAGCCATCGGTTTTCGGATTGTGGTCGCCCCTCCGCTCGCACATGTGTCCTGAATTCTGTTTTTCTGTACTCTGTTTTCTGCATACTGTGTGCTGGAAACTGTAAGGTATTTCGGTTGAGAATCGCAGAGGGTTGGGTATGGGGAGGGAATATTTCCTTCCTAGCGCACGCAGCGCGAATCGCGCTATTTTTGCAAAGGCAGGGGTTTCGTTAGCAAAAAAAGTCGCCGATCCCGGATCGGCGGCAGTTCCTGTTCTCGCTTTTAATCGTTCCCATTCTGATACGGCCCATTACCCTTGGGAAAGACCGGTTTTCCCTGCTTCTGGCCCACCATATCGGCAATGGCACGGGCAAAGGCGATATCGCCTTCATCGACCAGGAACTCGCCGGCGGGATCGACGCCAATCTGTCGAATCCAGCCCTTGTTGCGCCAGCTATAGATCGTGTCGCGGTTGAAGCCATATTTTTCGGCGGCTGTCGAGGCCTTAATGCCGCGCCCATCAACCTCGCGCCGGCGCGCCTTCAGTTGCTCGGCGATCTCGCGGGCCTGCTCGCCGTCGCAACTGCCGACGGCACCACGTACTCGAAAGGGCGCCTCGCCGCGCAGCACGCCCTCGCGCACCAGTTTTTGCAGCAAGCGGGGATGCAGCCCGGTAATTTGTCCGGCAATCTCAAAGGGAAGCGAGCGCAACTGGTGGACATACAGCACCATCACCCCGGACTCCTGCGAGCCTCGGGTGTCTGGTCTGGTATCAGTTTCGAGTTGCGGCTGTTGGGGCATAGGTGGAGCCGGGCAATGAAACCACACCGAAAGCAATGGCAAACGATTACTTCCGGTGTGGTTCGAATAACATCTGGTACCCCCAGCGGGATTCGAACCCGCGATCTTCACCTTGAAAGGGTGACGTCCTGGGCCGCTAGACTATGGGGGCGACTTCCTTCCCATTGCGAATTATACCAGCACTGCTGGATCGGCGCAAGTTTTGCGACATTGCGACGGGCCGCTTATACTTCACTCCGTTCGCTCGATGGCGCCCAGCGCCCGCAGCGTGCGCCGTTGCGCTGCGCTGAGTCCGCGTACGCCGCTGATGTTCATGCCTTCGTAGGGGCGCGGCATGCGCAAAACCTGCCGTATCTCGCCACTGCTGCTGTCCCAGAGCCGGACGCTGCCGTCTTCGCTGCCCCCCGCCAGGAGCCCGCCGGCGCTGCTGAAGTCGACGGCGACAACAGCTCGTTCCGCTCCATCCAGCAGTGCCTGGCATTGCCCATCGCTGCACCAGAGCCGGACACTGCGATCATCGCTGCCGCTCGCGATGCGCTCGCCGTCGCTGCTCACGGCGATGGAGACGATCCGCCCGCTGTGGCCAGGCCAGACTGCCCTGCATGCGCCTGTTGCGATGTCCCAACTGCGCACCTGCTCATGCCCGCCGCTGTAGAGCATACGCCCGTCCGGCCCGAAGGCCAGCTATGACACCGCTGAATGGGCCGACTTCGATCAAGATGGTGATCTCGATCTGATGGTAAGTGGCGCTGGCACCGGCCATTCCGGATCGAGCACGGCGACGCTGCTCTACCGCAATGATAGCGGCGCCTTTACGCCGCTAAGCCACAACCTGCCCGACATGGGCTATAACGCCGTTGTTGCCTGGGGCGACTATGACAACGACGACGATCTTGATCTGCTCATGGGCGGGCGAATCGGCACGACGGCAGATACGCCAACTCAGCTCTGGCGCAACGAAGGGCCGGATGGTGCGACCGGCTGGCGCTTCAGTGCCATTGATGCCGGCCTGCCCGAAACGCTTAACGCCAGTAGCCTTGCCTGGGGCGACTATGACAACGATGGACGGCTCGATATTCTGATGACCGCTAAAGATGGGAGCATCTTCCGCAACACCTTCGGCGACCCCAACACCAACCCGAGCCCGCCCACCGGCCTGAATGCGGCAGTGGCGGGCGAAACCGTCACGCTAAGCTGGGACGCCGGCAGCGATTCGCAGACGCCGGCGAGCGGTCTGAGCTATGCCCTGCGCGTTGGCAGCGCCCCCGGCCAGGCCGATGTGCTGGCGCCTGATGCAGGAACCGGCGGCTATCGCAGCCTGCCGGGCCTCGGGCGCACACAGCAGAGCCGACAGCTTGCCCTGGCATTGCCGCCCGGAACCTACTACTGAAGCGTGCAGAGCATCGATGCTTCCTGAGCCGGCTCGCCCTTCGCAAGTGAGCAGAGCTTCACCATGCCAGTGGTGATACCCGAACAGTGCTACATTGCCGGCCTGATCACGACTGATACGACCCTCAGTCCCGCGCAGTGTGCCGTCTATCGTAGCAGCGGCAATGTGATAGTCAATGATGCTGTGACATTGACCGAATAGCTTCGCCTTTTTCGCTAGAATGTGCGTAGCGGCAATGTGATAGTCAATGATGCTGTGACATTGACTATCGAGCCGGGTACGATTATCCAGTTTGCCGAGCATACTGCCCTGATAGTCGATGGCACCCTGCGAGCTACCGGCACAGCAGAAGCGCCGATCACCTTTACCTCCAGCCATCGCAATCCGCAGCCCGGCGACTGGGGCCATATTCACTTCCGCGACAGCAGCAGCGATGCCCGCTTCGACAGCTACGGCAACTATCTGGGTGGCAGCATCCTGCGCCACTGCATCGTTGAATATGCCGGTGGGGCTGACGTTGCCGATAAGCCCACAGCTGTCTATATCGAAAACGCTGCACCATTCATCGATCATAACATCATCCGCAAGAACCGCGCCTATGGCATATATGCAGCCGACATTGGTGAAGGTTTGCAAGTGCGCATCAGCAATAATCAGCTCACCTTACGCACCACTGAATCGAGTAGTATGGTACACTCCAAACTATGACAGACGATGAGATTCTTGACCTCTATAGCGACTATCTGATAAGTTCGTTTGGGCAGACCACGGCGACCGGGCTATCAG
>DAOTUJ010000120.1:0-1951 GCA_034437175.1 Chloroflexaceae bacterium
CTGATAAAACTCCTTCCGGAAAAACCAGAGCCGGGTTTATTGCGCCGACTTCTGGCGCAGGTTACGGGGCTTGGGCGTATCCATCCGCTCCCCGCTGAGATACACACTGAATAATTGGCGAAGGTATTGTGTGATGGCTACACTGAAATATTTCGTGTCGCAGGCACTGGATATAGCGACCGTATCCGAACCGACGATTCGTACTGCAACGCCGGCGGATGCCGAGGCCTTGCACCGCATCTATCGCCAGCCGCAGGTACTGGAAAATACCGGGGTGCTGCCACAACTCAGTCTGGACCAGGTTCGCAACTGGATCAGCGGCCTCGGCCAGAGCGATTACCTGCTGGTGGCGGAGGAAGGTGATGCAGTCTACGCAAGTCGTGTAAGTGACAGGCGATGGACTTGTCAGTCGATATTGCGGAGGATCGCCAGGAATTCATCCCAACTGCCCTCCAGCGGGTAAACTTCGCTGAATCCCTCGCTCGGGTAGGCGATGCCGCTATCACGTAGCGCGGCGTCGAGGTTCGGCCAGGACTCGGGGCCGGGCATGTAGTCGTAGGAACGATTGTTGAGTGCGACGATTTGCCAGCTGCGGTCGGCCTGTTCTTCGAGCACGGCTTCGCCGGCCGCCAGCACCGGCGCACCGCTCGCCAGTTCGGCGTGATCGGCGAGGTAGCCGCCCAGCACAAATTCGCCGGCCAGGTTGACAATGTAGGTCTGTGGTTTCTCGAAGGCCCGGCTGCGGTCGGCGCGCAACATCTCGGCGATGGCCGGCAAATCGGCCTGGCTGCGGATAATGTGGCCGGCGTCGACGCTGTCGCGCCGTGGGTGCCGGCGCACACCGAGGTAGGGGTAGCGCCCTTGCGCATCGGGGCCGCGCTCCGGCAATGGCGCAGGCATCTCGATGCTGCGAGCCGGGCGCGGCGGCGGTGGCGGTGCCGTCAACCCGTTCAGGTCGTAGCGCAACGAAGGCTCGCCGCGTTCGAGATCGGCCGGCGTGTAGCGCTCGACGATGCCGTTGCGCGCCAGCACCAGGCGCCCGGCGTAATCATAGCCGGCCCAGAGCACCTGTTCGTCGAGCAAGCCGGGGTAGCCGTCGAGACAGTAGTGGTAGACGCGCCCCTGATTGAAGTAGTAGCCACGGTAGACCATGCGCAGCACCGGTAGATCCGGCGCCGGCTGCAGCGCCCAGGCCGGCCCGCCGCTGAATAGCCAGCCCTGGCGGGTGCGCTCATACTCGTGCCGGCCATCATCGGTACGTTGCCAGCCGTCGCGCGCCAACCGGCGGTAGAATGGGCCCTCGTCTTCGCCATACTCGCTGAGGGCACCGTGTGCGTGAATGCCCAGTTGCCGCGGATCGCCGTCGCGTGGCTGCGCGGCGGCCGGCATATTCAGCCACAGCCGGTTCGGGCCGATCCAGACGCCACCACCGTGCCAGGTAGCATTCTTGGGGTAGAACAGCTCGGCACGCAGCCAGGGCGCCCGCGACACTGCCGTCCAGCTGTAGTATTCGGCGCTCTTGCCCATCGCAAAATAGACCAGCCGCGCACCATCCCAGGATAGATCGCAACGCTGCATATACAGCATACCGCGAAACCAGGAACCCGGCTCAAAGGTATCGCTATCGCAGTGCCACAAAATCAGGTGATAGACCCGCGACGGGCCGCGGCGAATGATCAGGATGCGCGGCGCCTGCCGAGCAACGAGCAGATGCAGGCGCGGCGGCGGTGTAGGCGACATCAGTTCTCCCAACGTAATGCAAGGTTGACGGCATTGCCATCACCCCTGCATTATACCGGGTTGCCCTTGTAAAATACAGTTTAGAAATGGTTCTTGGCCACTTTTGGTGAAACGCTCACGTGGCCAGGAGCACCCGGCGCTGGAGGAGCGCAAAGCCCGCGCGACCAAACATCGCCCGCTTGAGCATCTTGAGGCGGTTAATCGCACCCTC
>DAOTUJ010000121.1:0-50982 GCA_034437175.1 Chloroflexaceae bacterium
CGCCTCAAGATGCTCAAGCGGGCGATGTTTGGTCGCGCGGGCTTTGCGCTCCTCCAGCGCCGGGTGCTCCTGGCCACGTGAGCGTTTCACCAAAAGTGGCCAAGAACCACTTGACAACTGGAATTTACAGCCCTACACATTCAACGGTTTTCTTCCTGCGCCAGCGTCCGGTACACATCACGACGAGCCTGCTCGATGATCTGCTGCACCGCTGTGACCTGCTCCGGGCTGCCGTGGCGGGCGGCCTGGCGCACACTGTCGAGCAATGCCGTCGCGCTCTGGCGCAGGCTGCCGAGTTGCTCGCGTTCGGCGGCCTGCGGCCCACGCGGCCGGCTGTCTGCATCGGCCTGGCGTTCGGCCAGCAATTCTTCGCCGGTTGGCGTAATCCTGTACACCTTTTTGCCGTCAACCTGCTCGCCCCAGATGTAGCCGCCGTCCTCCAGCAATTGCAAGGTCGGGTAGACCGAGCCGGGGCTGGGGCGATAGAAGCCGGCATGGCGCTGTTCCATCGCCTTGATCAAATCGTAGCCGTGGCGCGGCTGCTCAGCGATCAGTGCGAGCAAAAGATACTTGATGTCGCCGCGCCGCCGCCGCTGCCGCCCGCCGCCGCCGAAACCGCCGCCGAAATCATCGTCGCCGCCATGACGTCCTTGCCCGCGCCCGTGCCCGCCGCGACCCTGCATCCAGTGCTGCTCGTGACTACCCCGACCGCCCCGCTCTCGTTTATGTGTTCGAAACATTATTCACCCCTTTTCGATATATCGTTATCTCGTTGAAAGCACTATATCACGATAACGATATATCGTCAACATGCAAAAGTAGGGGCGCCCCAATAAGGAATTCCGATGCAAACGCTGCCTGCAAATCTGGTCATCAACCGCTATCCTCTCCTCTGATTCGTGGTACGCTACTCTATGAGCCATCGCCGGTGATGCGCAGACTTGCTGCGTTGTCGCCGGCATTTTTGAGTGGCAACCGATGAAGATTGTACTAAGGAGAATGCAAATGACTGGACGAATTCTTGCCATCGGCGCTGTTGTCCTGGTGCTGATCGGCGGCATTCTGGCCTTTACCGTGTTTCGCCCGCCCGAGGAGGCCAGTGCGCCCATCGCGGCGATTCCGCTCGATGCGACCGCCACGCCCACCGTGGCGGCTACCGAACCCACCGCAGCGCCGGCGCCTCCGGCGACGGAGGCGCCGGCTGCCACTGCCGAGCCCGCAGCCAGCCCGACTGCCGCAGCCACCGCCGCAGCCACCGCCGAGCCGACTGCCGAAGTCGCCGACGAACCGATCACCTATGAGATCCAGCAAGCGGACTCACAGGCCCGCTTCCTGATCGACGAGGTGCTGCGCGGCGAGCCGATCACGGTTGTCGGCGCAACCGACCAGGTCGCCGGCCAGTTCGCTGTCGATCCGAACGATCCCACTACCGCCCAGATCGGCATTATTCAGATCAATGCGCGCACCCTGGCGACCGACAATGAGTTCCGCGACCGCGCCATCAAAAACCGCATTCTGCAAACCGACCAGTTCGAGTTTGTGACTTTCACCCCGACCGAAATCAGCAGCCTGCCCGAGAACGCCGAAATCGGCGAGAGCTACAGCTTCCAGGTCAGTGGCGACCTGACCATTCGCGATGTTACCCGCCCGGCCACTTTTGATGTCACCGTAACACCGGTGAGCGCCGAGCGCATCGAGGGCCTGGCCACAACTACGCTGGCCTACGCTGACTATGACTTGAGCATCCCTGAGGTGCCCGCCGTCGACCTGGTTGCGGATGAGCTGATCCTTGAGTTAGAATTCATGGCTGAGCCCCTGTCGTAGGGCGGCGGCCCTACCACCCGCCGGGTAGTGCGCTTTGATACAAAGCGTGAAAAATAATACGACCTGCGCGGTCGGCGTTGATGCCGAGTGAATCAAAGTCTTTTCGCCTGCGGCAGCATGGAAATGACGATCTTTTCCGTTGTTTTGGCGGCTTTGTCGCCAAAACAACGGAAACAAACCGGTTCTTCCAACCTGCCGGAGGCAAAAAATGAAAAGGATAAACTATGGCACTACTTCGGCTGGCCGAAGAACGCGATGCGGCGGCGGTCGCCGCGATCTACGCATCGATTGTTGAGCATACAGCGATTTCGTTTGAAACGACGCCACCGACGCCGGCGGAGATGGCCGGCCGGATCAGCAAAACCCTGGAGCATTACCCCTGGCTGGTCTGTGCGGAGGAAGAGCAGGTACTCGGCTATGTGTACGCCTCGCGTCACAAGGAGCGAGCTGCCTATCGATGGACAGTCGATGTAACGGCTTATGTCGCCGAGATCGCCCGCAGTCGGGGGGTCGGGCGAGCGCTATATACCTCTTTGCTGGCCCTGCTGCGACTGCAAGGCTTCGTCGCTGCCTATGCGGTGATTGTGCTGCCCAATCCGGCCAGTGTGCGCCTGCACGAGGCCGTCGGCTTCCAGCCCGTCGGGATCTGCCCGGCTGTCGGCTACAAAGCCGGCGCCTGGCAGGACGTCGGCTGGTGGCAGTGCTCGCTGCACAAGCGAGCCTCGCCGCCGGCCGAGCCGCTCAGCCTGGCGGCAGCGCGTGCGCTACCCGGCTGGGCGGCAGCACTTGCCGACGGCGAAGCACTGCTCAACAATCCCAAAAACGCTTGCCACCCATAAAAGCGTGCGGCTTTTATGGGTGGCAAGCGTTGTGTCCTTATTCTTCGCCGCTGAGCATGCGTCGCAGCTGATCCTGGGACTGACCGGCAGCCGTGCCGCCTGAGCGATTGCCATTGCCGCCGTTTGCCAGCGGCCTGTCGCCCAGGTTGCCGGCCAGTTGAGGCAGCAACTGAGCCATCACCAGCGTCGAGAGCGCCGACTGGTCGCCGCTCTCGGTACGTACCAGCATGGGGCGCGGCGCATGTTCAACCAGGTGCTGAGCCACAGCCAGCCGCCGGACGGCCAGTTCGTACTGCAAAACGGCCCGGTTGTCTTTATAGGCATTCGCCAGGTGCCGTAGCGCCCGCGCCTCGTTTTCGGCCGATTTCAGAGCAGCCCGCCCGCGGGCCTCGATCTCCCAGCGGATCTTCTGGGCCTCGGTTTCGCGCTGTTGCAGCATCTTGGCCACATCTTCGCGAGCCTTGTTCCGCGCCGAGCGCACTTCGATCAGGCGCGCATCGCGTTCTTTCTTCGATCGCTCGATCTCCATCAACAGGGCGTCGCTGCGCTGCTTGCGCACCAGCTCCCATTCGCGCTCGTAGGCCGCGAGTTCCTTGGCGACCTTTTCGCGGGTCGCCAGGTGTTCCTGGTACTGATCGGGAAGCTGCACATCGGGAATGTTCGCGCCGATGATCCGTACGCCGTAGGCTTCCATCTGGCGATTGATGTAGCCCTGCATATCGCCGACATCGCTGCCGCGCAGATCATACGCCTTCTCCGTCATCACCTGGCGGCTGCGCTGGCGAATGGCGTCCTGTACCGCACTACTCAGCACAATATTGAAGTTGCTGGCGCCGATATTGCGAATGAACGCTATCGGGTCGACGATCTTGAACTTGAGGAAGAACTCGATCGACTTCAGCGGCACATTCTCACGGGTCGGGCTAGCCAGCACCGGCGCAGTGTAGGGAATCTCGGTCGAAGTGTCGACAATCGCTTCGATCTTCTGCCAGGGCCACCAGATATAGTGACGCCCCGGCGAGAGCATTCCGGTAATCTTGCCGAAGCTGGAAATGATCCCGGTCGTGCCCTGCTCGATCTCAATAATCGCGCCGACAAACCACCAGACCATCGCCAGCGCCAGCAGCAACAGCGCAAAGGCACCCACCGGAATCGCGATAAACATCGTCCCCGAGAAGACGGCCACTCCCAGCAGGTACATCGCGAAGCCGGCCAGCATCAACCAGCCATAGCCGCGCTGGTCTTTCGGAATAACCACCGGCACCAGGGTACCTTCTTCACCCGATCGCATCAACTGCTGAATATTGTTCCAGGTCGCGACGACTTCCTTGATTTTGGAGAAATCGGCTTTATGTACAGTTGCCATGAGTCTATCCTTTTACTCAGCCGCTTCGTCGCTGGTTGCGGCGGACGGGGCGGCCTCGGGGCGAGCCCGCTCCACAATCGCGTCCAGTTTACCGGCGCGCTCCTTGACCCGGGCAGCGATCGCGCCCGAGCGCTCGCGCAAGGTTTTCAGATCTTCCGGGCTGTAGAGCGAGCGATCATCGAGGCTCAGCATCTGGCGCGCCACCGCCATAATATCCAGGCGGGCTTCGCCGACTGAGCCGAGCTCCACGATTTGCGGCAGGCGGTCGGCAATGGCCTCGAGCCGGTCGAGCGCATCCTGCTGGTAGCGATATTCGAGGATCTCGGGCGAGTGGGCGCTGCTCAGCGCCCGGATATCGAGCGCCTGAGCTTCAAGCAAGGCCGCATTGGCCCGTGCTTCGCTCTCGGCCTCGATCATCAACTGGTTGGCATAGGCATTGGCCCGATTCGTCTCCTGTTCGCGGGCGGTGTCGATCTGGGCCTGGTAGGTAGCGATATCGGCTCGAATGCCGGAAAGCGTCTCCCGGAGCACGACCAGTTCTTTATTCAAATCGCCCTCGTCCTGTTCTTTGCGCAACTTAAGCTCATACTGATAGGTATAGGCTTCTTTGGCCACCCGCACCATCTCCGAGGCCGCCAGATCCATGCGATACTCCTGGCTGGACGGCTCGGCATGCGTAATATTGGCATTGGTGAAGCGCACCGCCGGCAAAAACTGCTTATTGAGCGTATCGAGCAGCGCGGAGGTACTCTCACCAACCAGGTCGTAGATCTCGGCAGCCTTCTGCTCATAGATCAGCGCACGGGTGACTTCGCTGATGGCATTTTCCAGTTTCTCGGCAAAACCCTTGACCCCGCCCAGGGTGAAGATGAACTCGACCGGTTCTTCAATCTTGAACTGCAAGAACAGGTCGACCGAGGCATTGACCCGGCCCTGGGTCGGTGCCTCACGGATCGGTGCGTTATAGGGGTACTGGCGAGTTGTATTGACGATATAACTGACTTTGCGCCAGGGATTGAGCAACCAGGCCCGACCGGGGCCAACCACCTGCTCAAGTTTGCCGAACTGCGTGATCAGTGCCTGGCAGCCATCGGGGATCATCACATGAGCATCTTTCCAGAACGAAAAGCCGGCATAGGCCAGCAACAGCAGCCAGTAATGCGGCCCAAACAGCGCCAGCGCGACGTTGGTAATGCCGACGATGCTATCGAAGGTACTGGTTACCGCACCGCCGATCAGCCCAAACAGCGCCAGGAAAAACACCGGTATCAGCCAGAGAAAGCGGCGGGTTTTCGGGATAACCACCGGCGAAATAACATTGGTCGGCCGGCCATTGCCCTTATCGGTACGAGTAAAACTGCGGTTGACGATTTGCGACACTTCTTCGATGGAAGCCGTCATCTGAGCAATGTCGGTACCGGAAGATACGCTCTGATCGCGGGCAGAGACAAAGTCCCGGGCATTGATATGAAACTGCTCGAACTCCTCGCTCTGCACCACATCGCCAATCACCTGCGCGATCCGTCCCAGGTTCGTCATCAGCGACTCCTTTCCATGTGCTGTGGGTGCGCTACCGAGAAACGGCGGGGAGGCGACCGGCGGTGCCGCGCCTCGTTGTTTCTACGTGGAAACCGGGGCTGAGGTTTCATGTCATATGATAGCAGAAGCAGCGCATGGCTGCACAGGCAAATCCGGATCACCCGTGCGCAGGTCTTTTTGGCCTCCGGCAGGGCGAAAGCAAGCGTTTCGTGCGCTCGTGCCGGCGGCTTTGTCGTCAGCACGAACAAAATCGGGTCACAGATGCAAAAGAGGAGATCAGAAATGGCAAAAGTAAGCGTTGCAATCATTCAGGATGCGCCACGGGCATTCGAGCAAGCAGCCGGCATTGCAAAGGCGATTGACTTGACGGCGGCGGCGGCGAAGCAGGGCGCGCAACTGGTGTTGTTTCCCGAGGCCTTCATTGCCGGCTACCCCAAAGGCAACACCTTCGGCGCCCATGTCGGCATGCGCTCACCGGCGGGCCGCGAGCTATTTCGGCGCTACTGGGAGAGCGCCATCGATGTGCCCGGCCCGGCCTGTAATGAACTGGGCGCGACGGCACGTGAGCACAGCGTGTACCTGCTGATCGGGGTAATCGAGCGAGACGGCGGCACCCTCTATTGCACCGTACTGTTTTTTGCGCCGGACGGAGCCTTGCTCGGCAAACATCGCAAAGTGATGCCGACGGCGCTGGAGCGGCTGATCTGGGGGTTCGGCGACGGCTCGACGCTGCCGGTATTCGACACGGAGTTGGGCAAGCTTGGAGCGGTGATTTGCTGGGAAAACTATATGCCGCTCCTCCGCACGGCAATGTATGCGCAGGGCATTCAGCTTTACTGCGCGCCCACCGTCGACGACCGCGAAACCTGGCTCGCGACGATGCGCCATATTGCACTGGAGGGACGTTGCTTTGTGCTCTCGGCCTGCCAGTTTGCCCGCCGCAGTGATTTTCCGGTCGACTACCACCCGGTGCAAGGCGCCGATCCGGCGACCATCCTGATCCGCGGTGGGAGCTGTATCATCGATCCACTGGGCCAGGTACTGGCCGGCCCGGTCTTCGATGCGCCGGCGATTGTAAACGCGGAACTCGATCTTGATACCATTGCGCGGGGGTTGCTCGACCTGGATGTGGTTGGGCATTATGCGCGACCCGACATTTTTCAGTTGCGGGTGAACACGGCAGCCACATCACCGGTCGTTTTCCTGAAAGACACATAACAACAACATGGCTCTACCGGCAAGCAGGTTGCCGGTAGAGCCCTACGGGCGCTATTCTGGCGCTACGAGATCGGAACTGGTTTCGCGGTAATACAGGATCATATCGAGGTCGCCGGGCGAATAGCCGAGGACCGTCAGCATCGCGGCAGCCTCACTGCGATGCTGCGTACCATGATTGATGACATGCACGAGAATCTGCCAGAGCGGGGTAACAAAACGGGTACCACGTTGATTGCGGTAACGTATCGGTTGGAGCAATGTCTCCTGGTCAATCCCGGCGACTCTGGTTTGCCAGAGCCGGGTTTCTGCCTGCCAATGATCTCGAATACTGCGCAGCGTTGCAAAATCGTCAGGGTTGAACATCGACGATAGCGCACTCCCTTCCCATCGATTACGCCAGATCCATTCGGCACTCAGGCTATGCGTGAGGACACCGCGCAGACTCGGATGTTCTTCGATTGGTACTGCGTCGAGCAAGGCATCGTTATCGCCGGCTGCCGCCAGCAGCTTGCGATTGGCCCAATCGTGATAGGCGAACAAGGTGACAGCATAGGCAGGACTGATCATCGGTAGTACTCTCCAATCACATAGTGCCCGTTATTCCATCGAGAAAGCGGCTCATCACTTCAATTGCGACCGCGATATCGGCCGACTCGGCCGACTCAGCCGGATTGTGGCTGATGCCGCCGGCACAGCGCACAAAGAGCATAGCAGCGGGGCAAATGTTCGCCATCACGCCGGCATCGTGGCCGGCGCCGCTGGGCAGCCGCAACACCCTGTGACCGGCTGCAGCGACGGCTGCGGCCAGGGTTTCGCTGAGTTGCGGATCGCAGGGCTGCGCCTGAGCCTGCTGGATCACATCCCAGTGCAATTCGACGCCGCGCGAGGTAGCGATCTGGCGGGCGCGGGCCTGAAGTGCGGCGAAGGCTCGTTCGCGGGTGGAGTTATCCTGGTGGCGCAAATCGAGGGTGAACCGCACCTTGCCGGGAATCACATTCGAGGCACCGGGCTCAACATCGATCTGGCCGACGGTAGCAACCAGGCCGGGGATGGCGAGGGCCGCCTCTTCGGCGGCCAGGATGAACTCGGCGGTGGCACAGAGCGCATCGTGACGCAACGACATCGGCACCGTGCCGGCATGCCCGGCGACCCCGCAAAAACTGATGTTGCTACGCATCGAGCCGGCAATGCCGGTGACAATGCCGACCGGCAGATCTTCCTGTTCCAGCACCGGCCCCTGTTCGATGTGGACTTCGGCGTAGCCCAGCAAACCGGCCGCATTGCGGGCTTCGTGGCTCACCGTAGCCGGATCGCCGCCGAACTCTTGCAGCGCCTCGGCCAGCGTGACCGCCTGCGGGTCACGCAATGCAAACCAGGCCGGATCGAAGCGCCCGGCCAGGGCATTGCTGCCAAGGCAGGATTTGCGAAAGCGCAACCCTTCTTCATCGGCGAAAGCCAGCACCTCGATGGCAAACGGCAAACGGCGATGCCGGGCGCGCAGCAACTCGACAACCGCGATGCCGAGCAACACCCCAAGCGGCCCATCGAAGCGCCCGGCATCGCGAACACTATCGAGGTGCGAGCCAATCATAAAAACTTTTGCGGCTGATCGGTCGGCAGGATAATTGCCGACCAGGTTGCCGATGCTATCCTCGTGGACACTCATGCCGGCCGCACGCATCCACTCAGCCACCAGTTCGTGGGCGCGGCGCATGGCCGGCGTATACGAGCGCCGGGTCAGGCGGCCTTCCTCTTCGCTACAGTCGGCCAGTTGCTCAATGCGCTCCATAAGCCGGGCAGCGATACCGTTGTAATCGGTAGTCGTCAGGGCTGCTGAATTCATGCAAGAAAACTCCTCTGACTATGCTTTGCGCGCCTGCGCTTTCGCATGCGGACGAGATGCATATGTGGTTGACACGAACAACACAGGTGTCTGAGGAATATTATACCTGAGGGAGTTTCCGATAAAGGGGAGCCTGCAGTAGACAGCATCTACAATGCGGCGCCGGGTTTTGCGGCGAAGCCACAAAACCCGGCGCCGCAGTCGTAGATGCTTAAGCGTTAACGATCGCGACCATCTTCTCGCAATCGGCGTCCAGCACCGGTTTCCAGCGGTGCAAGTGCAGCCCCTCCAGAATCTCTTTGCCGGCCGGGTCGGTTTCCATGCCCAGTAGAATGTTCTGCAACTGCTCGGCATAGGCAGCATCCGCCGGCACACTGAACGTGTGGAAAGCCGTTTGCTGATTGGACGCAGCGATGAATTTGACCATACCCTTGCCCTGGTCGGAGAGCTCGTCGTAGGCATCTTTGTAGACAATGCCGAAGGGCGCTTCACCATTCCAGATGGTGCGAATCACACTCAGCCAGGAGTCGCAGTTGATAATCGACGCCGGCTTGATGCCGTGAGCGGCCAGTTCGTGCAAGCCGATAGTGGTCGGCACCTGACCTTCGACCGTAGCCAGCACCGCGCCATTGATCATTGCCAGGTTCAGGTCGCCGGCATCGGCTGAACCGACAAAGACGGCTTCGTCACAATGGCCATTTGGGCGAACCAGCGCCTGGAAGCCGCGCTTATCCTTGAGCAGGCGCACGAAATCCGAGGGATTGGCAAAGGCAATGTCGGCCGTTTCGATCTGCTCGTGAAAATCGCTGAAGTCCATGGCGAGTTCAAAATGGATCGGCACATCCATATGCTGGTTCAAATACTGATCCATGCGGTACCATGTGTCAGGATGTTTGACGGTATCGTGTGGGCAGACAACAAGTTTGAGCGCTGTCATCGGTGATGATCCTTTCCAGAAAGCTGGCACAGATTACGGTTACAGCAACGGCGCTCTACCGCAGCATATCGTAAGCATACCGTGAAATAGCGGTTGCCTGTGAAGAGTCATACTGACTCTTCGTGGAGAAACGACAACCCAGATCGCTTATACTATGCATAATAGTAAAAATTCGATAACTTTTGCACTTTGCTATTCTTGCCGATGCCATATTACGACGGCAGCAGAATCAACGGCAGGTAGACATAGTGTGGCGGCGCTAAGACCGGCGATCCCAGCACCTCAGACTGTATCGTTACCACAACCTGACCGCTGGCACCAGCACCGTTGCTGTCAGTCACGGTATAGGAAAATGTCACCGTGCCGGTAAAGCCGGGCGGCGGCGTATAGATCAGCTGCGCGCCCTGAATAGCGACTACGCCCACCGAGGGAGCACCGACTGCCGTAATCGCCAGTGCATCGCCCTCCGGGTCGACATCGTTGGCGAGCACGTCGATGCTTACCGGCTGACCAGCAACCGTCACGGCACTGTCATCAGCAAGCAGCGGCGTATCGTTGCGCGGGTTGATCGCAATGCTGAATGTGTCCAGTGCAATGCTGCGCTTGATCGAATCCTGCGCATTGAAATCGAAGCTGTCAGCGGTAGTTTCGCTGCCGTCGTGGGCATAGCGCAGACGGCCGGCGTCGATGTCCGCCTGAGTGAAAGTCTGCCCGACACTCAACGCATCGCCGGCGAGCACCAGTTCACCATGCTGCGGCAGCGTAGTCAACGTATAGCGCACTTGCGCGGGGAGCACACCGCTTACCTGGAGCATCTGAGTACCAATCGTCGCCGACTGACCCTCATCAAGGGTGAGCCCGACATTCGTCGCAAGCGTGAAAGGATCCAGCTTGAGCGGCCCGGCAGCTACCAGTGCATAGGGCTGAGTGTCAATCGGTATATTGTAGGCCCGCACTTCCACCCGATACTCGCCCGGTGCCGGCGCTTCCAGGATCACCCCCTCGACATTGTTGATCCGATCGCCACCGGACACCCGGTTCCCCCAGTATTCCCGACCGTCCGGCCCGATCAGCACGAGATCCAGATCATTGACCAGCTGGCGGGCAGCCGAGAGCGATGCCGGCGGATCGGTCCATGCCAGCGTGATCCGCAGCGGCTGACTGCTATCAGTCACAAGCAGCGGGCGCGCCGCGCTATGCGTATAGGTCAGATTCTCGCCGGTAGCCAGACCGGCGCGCCGGTCGTCGATCCAGAGTTGATAAGGCTCGGGAAAGCCCAGGAAGCCCAGATCGACTCGTCCCCAGCCGGCAACCGAGTTCGGCTGAGTAGCCGGGATCTCCTGCTGTCCGCCGGTCACATACTGGCCGGGCGCCATATTAGCAGTGGTGCTGAGCAATACCGCCTTGATAGCGGCGGCACTCGGCTGCGTGAATCCTTGCCGGCCCAGCCATTCGCGCACCAGTGCACCTGATCCAGCGGCAAAGGGCGAGGCCATCGAAGTTCCGCCGGCGATGGTGTATCTGGGATTACGGGTATAAGTTCCCCAGAGAATGTTGGCATCGGGATGGCTCGATTTGTTCGAGACAATCGCCGTGCCGGGGGCAACCAGATCCGGCTTGAAGCGCCCATCGTCAGTGGGGCCGCGTGAGGAGAAGGCAGCCATGCCATTGGGATTATCGGCGAGCAAATCGCCGGCAACCGGATCGCTCGAAAAGCATGACGATGGCGGGAACTGATTCCAGGTTAATTCGCCAAGGTTGCCTTCCAGTCGCACACTCTCCGATGCACCGACCGTGATCACGTTTTTTGCCGTTCCCGGCGCCATCAACGAGTCATCATCGATCCATCCGTCCGCCGGGTCAAAAAACCAGTCCAGACAGAAATCCCCGATTGGCGAATACGCACCGTCGTTGGCGCTGTTACCGGCAGCAACAAAAACCGCCATATCCGGCTGATCCCAGACAAAGGCATCCATACGCTCCGAAGTCATGGGATACCCGCCAAAGAAGAGTTCGCCGAAGGTACTCCCGTAAGCCGGCCCGGTCGGTCCGCCCCAGCTGTTGTTGTGGATACGAGCGCCGCTGGCATAGGCCTGGGACAGAATCGAATAGGGATCATCGCCGAGCCCGATGATGGCACCTTCCTGGGTGACTTCGAAGGCCTGGATGACCAGTGAGGCCTCGGGAGCGACGCCGGCCAGCGAGCCATCGTACTGGCGCGCAGCCGGGTCGGCGCCGGACTCGACGCCGGCACCGGCCAGCGATCCGGCGACGTGGGTGCCGTGGCCGAATTCGTCGGCCAGCGTGCCGCCCTCGGCGAGGACATGGGTAGCGACCAGCCGGCCGGCAAAATCCGGGCTGATTGTCGCGGGGTCACCCGTGTCCAGCCCCGAGTCGGCAATGCCGATAATCTGGCCGGCCCCGTAGAGGCCCTGGTCGACCCAGGCCGTATCCACGCGCAGGATCTCACGGGCCACATCGTTGAACAGGCGCGGCTCGAAACGCGGCTCGATCCAGCGCACTGCCGGTGCCGCCGCCAGCACCGTCAACTGGGCCTCCGTCAGGGGCTGCCGGGGATCAATGCCGTACTGAGCGAGCGTATCGGCCAGCAATTGCTCCTGCCCCGGCCAGGGCCGCACCGTCACATCAACCGGCTGATCCAGTGCCTGCCGGATCAAAGCTTCCAGCAACGCCGGCGCCAGCCGGTCGGCGGCGACGAGCGGTGTCTGCGCATAGACCTGGGGCAGGTTTGCGGCGGCAGCAAGCTGGGCCGCATCGCCCTGCACCAGGTAGGCAAAATCGGGCAAGTATTCGCGAATGACAACCCCGGTCGCCGCGAGTGCCTGCCGGTCGGCAGGCATGATCGGCCCGGCAAACTGGATAATCGCCGTCTCCGGTGCGGCAGCAGCGAGGGAGCCGGGGAGCCGGCTGCCATTCGACTGGCGGGCAGCCGGGGCGGCTGCATCGAAAGTGCCGCGATGCAGCCGTAACAGCGGGCCGGTGAGCGACTGCGCTTCCGCCGGGCCATTGGCGGGCAACCCGGTTCCTGCCAGGACAATAATGGCGAGCAAAATCGTGATTCCCTGGATGATTCGGCTTTGCGTGACGTGCGAGACCATGGGTTGCTCCTATCTAAATTCTGCAATGTTCGTAAATATTCCTTCAAATCAGATCCAGATCCAGATCTATGGTGCTATGATCGGGTCTCAGCGTTCTCGTCTGCGAGCAGTGCTTCGGTCTCGGCGAAAGTATCCTTTGCGACCTGGACGAGCATATGATCGGCGCCATAAGCTGTACGGAGCGGATCGATCAACTCGCGCAACTCGCCGACTGCCGCTGCGTGGTCGCCGCTCTGTACCAGCATCCGGGCGGCGTTCAGGCGTACTCGCAGCGTTTCAGGGTGCGCATAACCCAGCCGGGCCTGCAAATTGGCAATCACGGCAGTGAATTCGATCCGGGCCGGTTGGTAATCGCCCATCCGGGCAAGTGCCGTCGCCAGATTGTTGCGCACCGTCGCCGTGCGTGGATCGTGGGTACCGTACACCTCAATGGTTGTATCGAGGAGCGCTCCAAATTGTTGGCGTGCCTCGGCATAGCGCTCCAGCGCAAACAGCAAGAGTGCCAGGTTATTGCGCGCCGCCAGACTAATTTCGTCGGTTGGGCCACCAGTGCGCAGCCCGATGGCCAGCGCACGCTCATAGGCTTGCTGCGCCTCCTCAAGCCGGCCCAGTTCGCGCAGCGCCTCACCGATATTGCTCAGACTCGATCCAATCATCAGGTCATCGGGCGGCAGGAGTGCCTGGCGAATGGCAAGCGCCTGCTCTTGCAGCGCTAGCGCAGCACTGGTCTCGCCGAGCGCCCGCTGCCATTCAGCAAGATTGCTAAGCACTTCGGCGCCGAGCAGGCTGTCAACGGTATCGGCCTGTTGCAAGGCAACGTGGGCGCGCTGCAAATAGGCCAGCCCGCTCGCCAGATCGCCGGCAAGTTCGAGCGCAAAGGGCATGGCATTCCAGAGTCGAACCGTGTCTTCGAGAGTTGGTGGTGGCTCGGCATCCGTGTGCAGCGTCAGGTGCGGCAGCAACCGGCGCGCCACCACGGCTTTGCGTTGCGCATAGGCCTGCTCGGTTTGCTCGATCAGCGCACGGCGAATATCGGCGGGTGCCGCCTCGTCGGCCAGATCCCGGCGCGCAAACTCTGCGACCAGCCGGTGGATGCGCAGGACGCCGTATTCCTGGCGCAGCAAACCGAGCTCGGCCAGCCGGCCCAGGGTCTGCCGCGCCGTTTCGCCCTCGCGCACCGCCAGCGCCAGCAGGTCGGCACTAAAAGGCTCGCCCGGCGACAAATAGGCCGTGCGAGCCAGAACCGTTCGCGCCTGCTGCCCCGGCAACTCGCCGGGATCGAGCCGGGCCAGGCTCAAGGCAAAGGTGCGCCCCACACTCGATTCATGGGCGGTTGGCGACATGCCGGCAGCACCATTGCCAAGAGCGTCGTGGGCCAGCGGGCCCAGTGCCCGCAAATCACGCAGAAAGCGAGAAGGATTGCCGAGCGCCAGATCATCCTGATAGGTTTCGAGATAGCTGCCAGCCAGGTGCAGGGCGAGCGGCAGGCCAGCCAGTTCACCGGCAATCGCAGCAAGCTCCTCCGTTTGCGGAGCCAGATCCGGTCGATAATCGCACAGCAAGCTGACGGATGCATCGACACTCAACTCACCCAATGCGAGAGTCGTAACCCCAATACCGCGCGACCAGCGGGCGCGCTGGCTCGTCAACACGACCCGGCAACCACCGGAAGTCGGGCGCCAGCGCTGGAGAAGGGCATCATCTTCGCAGTTGTCAAAGATGAGGAGCCGCGGCAGCGGCGACTGCCAGGCCTGCGTGACCAGGCGGGTTCGTGCTTCAATCGACAACTCGTCCCAGTCGTCACGCTGTACCAGGCCAGTCTCGCCACAGGCGGCCACTTCCCAGGCCACCGTTTGGGGTTGGGCACAACTGATCCAGAAAACGCCGCCGGCAAAGAACTGCCCACAACGATGCACCAGTTCACTGGCCAGGCTGGTCTTGCCGACACCACCAAGTCCAGTGATAGCGATCACCTGGCCGGGGCGCTGATCGCGCAGCATTCTGACAAGTTCGCGCAATTCCGTATCGCGGCCGGTGAAGAGCGCGCTGCGGATCAGGGGCATCCGATGCGGGATCGGCAGCGGTTCGGGATCGGGCAGCAGCGGCGGCAGCGCTTTGAATCGCTCGACTGCCGCATCCAGCGAACCGTTCGACGGCACCACCGGATAGGGTAGCCGGGCCGGTTGGGATCGATCATCCTGGTTGCGCAAGCGCGTCAAGGTTTCGTACATATCAGACATACTCGGGCGGAACGCCGGATCTGGATTAGTCGCCCGATCCAGCAGCGTCGCCAGTTCCGGGCGCGCCGTCGGCAGCACCTGATGCAGCGGCGGCACTACCCGTGCGCCGCCGTAAATCGCCGTTACATTCGGCATCCGGTTCGTGAGCAGCACATACAAAGTTACCGCCAGCGCATAGACATCCGAGGCCGGCTGCGGTGCGCCGCGCCACTGCTCGGGCGGTGTATAGCCCGGCGTGCCCATCGCCAGGTCGCTGCCCGGCATATGGATCGCACGCCCGATGCCAAAATCGATCAGCCACAGCCGCCCGCTGCTATCGCAGAGCAAATTGGCCGGCTTGACGTCGAGATGCAGCGTCTCATGGTCGTGCATGTATGTCAGCGCCGAAGCTGCCTCGGCTATGTAGCGGAGTGCCTCATCTTCGGGCAAGCCCCCGCCACGGCGGGCCATCAGCGCCTGTAGATTGGCACCCTCAACATACTTCATAACCAGACAGGATTCGGCTTCAAGGTAGGCATAGATCTCGGGAATATTGGGGTGGCCGGGCGTCTTGAGCGCCACCAGCAACTCCGCCTCGCGTGTCAGGCTGGAGCGCTGCTCGGACTGTACGGTCGCAGGCTGGCGCATATCCGGCCGCAGGCGCTTGATTACACAGGATCCATCAAAGAGCTGAGTATCAATCGCGTGGAAAGTTTCAGCAAAACCACCTTTGCCGATCAAACCGGTAATCCGGTAACGCCCATCAGGGCCAACCGCTGTACCGGGCACGAGCGAGCCTTCTTCAGACCGGGTGGCGACATCAGTCGGCACGTCTCTTCTGTGGGAGACATGTTGAGTGCGGGTTTCCGATGATCGCGGCTGCCAATCGTCACCAGCAGAGTCAGATCCGGCTTCCTGTGTCGTTATGTCGACAATATTCACCGGCGTGGCACAATGGTGGCAAATTGTACTCCCGGCAGACAGTGACTGATGACATTGCTGGCAGACCATAAAATAGCCTCGCACATGCTTATTGGATGCCGATATGTTTGAAACCGCATCAAGCAACCTCTGGCTTTATCACAACAGCAGTTCGCGGAAATTCCAGTCGGACGCCAGCGGCGATCATCATAAACGACGAACTATGGGGCAACTGAAGCAGTCGGAATCCGAGCATATCGCACAGCGCACGGCTTCACACAAGTTCTTGCAACCACAGATAGCCTGCGGATGCAGGGTATAGCTGCACCGTACTTTGCCAGCACAGCTACGGATCAATCAGCGCAAAACCAGGCACAGCACAAGATCCTGCATGCTATTCAGTTATTTGACCAGCTTTTGGAGTACGTGAAAATGATACCCCAGATTTGAAGCGACTGTCAAGGCTATAACAGGTCATAGCCGGCAAAATAACAAAACTGTCAGGCGTCTAAAGTTTCTTTCTGAATCGCTTTCTGGCGGCTTTGCGCGAGGTTCATGCTTACCGGCACTCCAGGCGCCGGAGAGGGTTACAACTGACCGCCGTCGCCCCAGGTTTCGATCTGTGCCAGGTAGCCCGCATCGTCGTAGCGGGCCGGGTGAAAGGCGGCGGCGTACGTGGGCAAAGTGTGGCCGGCGATGTGAGCAGCCAGTAGTTCGCCGGCGGCACAGGCCGCCATCAGGCCGAAGCCGGAGTAGGCGCCGGAGACATAGGCTCCGCCAACCGGCAGCGGGCCGATCAGGGGGCGGTTCTCGCGGGTCTTGATGTAGTAGCCGCCATCGAGCAACGGGCGCGGCATATGCGCAAAGTAGTCGCGCAGCGCCGGCAGCATCACGGCCATGCCGCGCAGCGCGATATCCGGGTAATCCGGGTCGAGCGGCAGCGGAAACTGCGGCGGTACCGCTTGCGGGTGGTAGCTCCAGAGAATCAGCGCCACATCGCTGTCGCTGCGCCCGTCGGGGCGGCAGTGCACGCCGGGCGGGAAGACATCGAGCAGGTAGCGGGTTTCGGCGCCGTCGGCCAGTTCGGCGCGTTCCTCCGACGACCAGGGCAACAGCGTCGGATCGGCCCAGATCAATAGGGGCGCCGTGCGCGGAATGGCGCCGCGATAATCGTTGAAGGCCAGCTTGATATGCAGTTCGGCGAAGATCGGCAAGTCCAGGCCGAGCATGCGCCCAACCGGGCCGAGTTCCGGGCCGGCTGCATTGACGAAGCACGCCGTGCGGATCCGCATGGGCAAATCGGTGCCGCTCAGCCGCACTGCTTCTACGCGGCCACTGGCCACATCGAGGCCGCTGAGCCGCCCGCGCAGCAGGGTTGCGCCGTGCGCACGGGCCGCTTCCAGCATGAACATGCCGAGTTGCTGGGCGCTGAACCAGCCGGCGCGCCGGGCATGCAGCACGGCAATGGTCTCCGGCGCCAGGTAGGGAAACTGTTCACGGATGAGCGCCTGGTCGAGCATGAGATCGGCGCCGCCGGGCTGGTCGGCATAGCCTTCGACGGATGCCGGATGATAGGCCGGGCCGGGTTTGCCGTCGTGAATGCGCAGTTCACCGGCGCCGAGTGCAGCCGGCGCCGCAGCAGCTTCGCAGAAGGCCGCCAGGTTTTCGATGTCGGCAGTGGCATAAAGGTAGCCGCGCCGGTTAAGATTGATACGGTTGTCGGTGGCGTCGGCGATCTGCTCCATCAGGTCGATACTGCGGTTCATCAGCGCAACCATCGCAGCGCCGGGGCCGGGCCACCAGTTGCGATAGCCTTCCGTCGACTTGTCGCTTGTCAGCGACAACGGATCGCGATCGTCGATCAGCAACACATCGCGCATACCGATCTTCGTCAGGTGATAGGCCGCAGCGATGCCGGCAATCCCGGCACCGCAGATAACACATTCGGCTGTAGGCATAAGGTTCCCTGGTTCTTATTCATACCCCCCGCTTTGGGCGATTGCCGAACTCGGGCAGTCGCGGTGGATTGGCGTCCATAAGCTGAAGTAACTCGGCAACGGCACGTTCGAGCTGCGGATCGCGCCCGGCGGCATAATCCTGTGGGCGGATATCGACTTCGATGGTCGGCTCGGTGCCATAGTTTTCCACGTCCCACTGCACATCTTCGAACCAGATGGAAAACTCGGGCTGCGTGGTAACGCCACCGTCCAGCAGCGTATCGCGCGGATTGATGCCGATCACGCCGCCCCAGGTGCGCTTGCCGATCAACGGGCCGAGTTTGAGCAGTTTGAAGGCATGGCTGAACATGTCACCATCGGAACCGGCCTGTTCATTAGTCAGAGCGACAACCGGGCCAAGCAGCGAGTCCAGCGGGTACGGCTCCGGCTCGCTCCAGCGCGACACATCGTAGCCGAGGCGCCGGCGGGCCAGTTTTTCCAGTAGCAATTGCGAGACAAAACCGCCGCCGTTGAAGCGCACATCGACAACCAGGGCCGGGCGGGCGATTTCGGCCAGAAAGCCGCGGTGAAATTCGGCAAAGCCACGTGCGCCCATATCGGGGATATGCAGGTAGCCGGCCTGGCCATGCGAGGCAGTATGCACATAGCGGCGGTTCGACTCGACCCAATCGCGGTAGCGGGCCGGCATTTCGCTGCTGAGAGTGCGCACACTGAGATTGCGGATGCCGGCCTCGTTTTCGATGCGCAACAGCACTTCGTTGCCGGCCTGGTGCAACAGGGCCGCGCCCGGCGTCAACTCGCGGCTGAGTCGCCGCCCGTTGATCGCCGTCAGCCGGTCGCCGATCTGTACATTTACACCGGGGCGGGCCAGCGGCGAGCCGGCCTGCTCATTCCAGACATCGCCGCGCACAATGTTGCTGACACGGTAGCTGTCGCCGGCTTCGTCATAAGTAAAGTCGGCGCCGAGGAAGCCGAGATCGTAGTCGGGTGCCGGGCGGTAGTCGCCGCCATACTCATAGGCGTGCGAAGTGCCAAGCTCGCCCTGCATTTCCCACATCAAGTCGGAGAACTCGGAGCGGCAGGCGATGCGCTCGATGAGCGGCAGATAGCGTAGGTAGACGGATCGCCAATCGACGCCGGACATGTCTGCGGTCCAGAAGAAATCGCGTTGCAGGCGCCAGGCCTCGCGGTACATCTGGATCCATTCGGCGGGCGGATCGACGGCGACACGCACCCGGTCGAGGTCGATCCAGCCGCTCTTGCGCGACGGCCCATCATCGGTGGGTGATTTTTCGCCGGCCTTGATCACCCGGAGCCGGCGCCCGGCCCGGTAGAGCAGCTGCTCATGGTTCTGCGCGAGCGCGAAATCGCTGATACCATAAACCAGAGTTTCCTGGCTTTGCTCAGCGAAATCGTAGCTATCGATCCAGCCGCGGGCCTGGTTGCGATTGCGGTTGCCAAGGCCGCTCTCGGTGGGATAACAACTGAACAGCGCCTTGCCCTTGATGCCGAAGATGCGCCCGTAGCGCCCGATGGGCACCGGGAAGGCGATCAGTCGCTCACTGAGGCCATCGAGATCGATCTGTAACGGCTTGTCTTTGTCGCCGTCAGCATCTTTTTGCGGCTTCTCGCCGGTCGGGCCGGTTTCTGCCGATTCGGCGGCTTCCTCCGGCGCTGCGGTTTCCTGACCGGTTTCCTGTTCTTCTTTCGCGCCGGCCTTATCTCCCGGCTCGCTGGTTTCCGTGTCAGGCAAGAAGGGTGAACGCAAATCCTTGCGCAGCGTGATCAGGAAGGGGCGGGCACCACGCGGAAAACCCAGTTCAAAGTGCAAAGCATCGAAGACCGGGTCGAAATCGCGGTAAGAAATGAAATAAAGGTACTTGCCCGCCGGGTCGAAGGCCGGCTCGACATCGTAGAGGAGCGGTTCGGTGGCAGCGAAGCTTTCGCCGTCTTCCAGCCGACACAGCCGGATCTGCACGGTGCGGGCGGTATTCGGGAAACCATAGGCCAGCCAGCGCCCGTCGGGCGCAAAGGCCATGCCCTCGATGCGCCCGTAGCGACTACGGGCCAGCACGCGCAAACTGGCCTGTTCCAGATCGATCAGAATCAGCTCATTGCGATGATTGCTGATCGCGAGCAGATCCTGCTGCGGTGCGGCCAGGAGCGTATTGGGTCGCCCGATATCGAGCCCGTCGAGGCGAATCGGCGCGGAACTGCCGTCGGTCGTATGGATCTCGATTGCTTCCTCATCGTTATTGTCGCTGATCAGGGCAATGCGTTTGCCGGCGTGGAGCCAGCATGCCAGCCGGATGCGGGCGGGGCCATCGGTGCCATGATGCAGCACCGGCCCGTCGAAGTTGTTGAAACTGAAGCACTTGCCACGCGTGGTGAGCGCGAGGGCTTTGCCGTCGGTGCGCAGATGAGCGCCCTGCAAATAATCGTCGGCATCAACGAAGCGGCGTTTGCGCTGGGGTTGCGGGCTGTGCCAGGCGATCTCGATGCGCCGGCTGCTATTGTCGGCCGGATCGAAGAGGAAGAGATCGGCGCCGGCGTGATAAACGATCCGGCTGGCGTCGCCGGCCGGGTGGCGGACATAAAAATCCTGGTGGTTGGTATGCCGTTGCAGGTCGCGGCCGTCGGGCAGGCAGGAATAGAGATTGCCGAGGCCTTCGTGGTCGGAGAGAAAATAGATGCGCGCACCGAGCCAGATGGGGCGAGCCAGGTTGCCGGGCAGTTGCAGCAGGCGGCGCCAGTCGCCATTGCCGGCGGGGTCGATCCAGATATCGCCGGTGAGCCCGCCGCGATAGCGTTTCCAGCGCGCAATATCGCTACTGTGGCGAGCAATCACCCGCCCGCCGGCGGGGCCGAAGGAGCAATGCAGCGCCAGGCCGAAAGGCAATTCACGGGGTGCGCCGCCGGCAAAGAGTAGTGCGAACAGACGCTTGCTGCTGCGGAAGGGTTGGCCGGAATCACTGGCCAGAATAACCTCACTGCCGTCACGGCTCCAGCCGACGACCGTTGAATCGGCGCCGAGATAACTCAAGCGGCGGGCCGGGCCGCCGTCGGCCGGCATCACATAGGCTTCGGGCGAACCCTCATCGTAGCCGGTGAACGCCAGCCAGGCTCCGTCGGGCGAAAACACCGGATTGCCGGCCGGGCCGGGGTTGGCCGTCAGGCGACGAGCCATGCCGCCGCCAGCCGGCACCTGCCAGAGATCATCTTCGCACACGAAGGCTACCGTATCACCAAAAATCGTCGGGAAACGATAATAACCAGCCATAGGATGTCTTCCATGCTGCGGCGGCGCAAGCGCGCCGGCGATTGAAATGGTACTGATGCCTGCTATGATACCATAACGCCTGCCGGCGCAAACAAGCGCCGGCAGGCACAGAATCACGACTTGCGCAATCGGCGTTGGTGCTGGCCGAACCGAATCAGTGGCTTTTTTGCCTCCGGCAGGGCGGCAGATGATGTCTTTTGCTCTGGTTTTGGCAGCTTCGTTGCCAAAACCAGAGCAAAACGGCGATTTTTCCACGCCCCCGCGTACCGGGTCGAACCTGTGCAAAATAAGCCAGTGGCTCATTTTGCACAGGATTTTTACAAAAATTGCACAAAAAAGCCTGTTCAAAACCTGGATTTTCTGGTACAATGCATGCAAAGTTGATATTTAGAAAATCAAAGCATATTGCCATTGAAATACCCGGCTTTGCCGCCGGGGTCGGCGCAACAGGGACGTCGCGTCGTTCAGAGCCATATCGGCTCTGGCGAGGCGACGTTCCTGTGTCGTCGGCACACAACTGCTTCTCTGGGAGTCACGCAAAAGAGAGGAACCTGTGCAGAATCTTGCCACTGTTCATTACAAGTATCGCCTGTCGGTCATTCAAGCGGATAAACAACAACTCAACCAGCGCATGACCGATGCCTGGGCCGCAGTTCAGCGGATCGAGCGCCTGATCGAATCGGCGAATACCGCCAGTGCCAGCCCCGAACGTATGGCCGCCCTCGAACAGTGGTTGGCCCAGAACCGCACTATTCTGGCTGATCTCAACCTGCGTCATCTTCACACCCTGATTGCCGAAACCGCCCTGCTCGACGAAATTCTGTCCGTCGGCGAAAACGAACGCGCCTAGCAAATAATATTGGATCGAAAATGATAAAGGGCGTTTATGGTGATGTCTGGCGGCTACGCCGCCAGACATCACCATAAACGCCCTTTATCGTATCATTCACGATTTGCGATAAGGCCCAACAACCGGGTGGGTTGTTGGGCCTTGGAACGGGTTGCCGTTCGCTCTTAGGGGGCGTAGATCAAGGGCAGCAACTGCTGGCGGGTCAGGATTTCGATGCGGCCCTCGCCACCTTCCTGGTAGCGCGTGTCGCTGGCCGGAATGGTCGGAAGCGCCGGATCGCCGCCGACTGGGAAGCTCTGCAGGTATTCGCGTAGCGCCTGCTCGTAAGCAATCGCCGTGCCGTTATTGTCCTGCAAGTTGACTTTCCGGCTCTGCAGGATTCCCTCGAAGGTGGCGTAGCTATCGCCGCCGCGCGCCACAAAGCTGTTGGTTACCACCTTGACGTTCGGTGCATCCGCGACCACCTGGCCGTTGCGAATCAGCGGCGTATTGCCCTGCTCCAGCGTCGCCGAGAGCACCCGCGATCCGACTGGCTTCGCAGTATCGTAAAGCACCCGAATGCCGGCGAGCTGGGCGAAGCGCCCACTGCCCGGCGCGGCGGCGTTCTCCAGGATCTCCTTCATCTGGGCCGGTGTTACGTCACTGACCACCGTAATAAAGTTGTCGAACGGCAGGATGTCGATGGTCGTCCGGCGGCTAATGATACCCTCAATCGTGTCGCCGGCATTCTGCCGAATACCACCGCCGTTGGTCAGCGCAACTACGATATTTTCCGCGTCACGCGCCGACAGGCTGCTATTCTCGGCATACTGATCATACATAAACAGGTAGCCGTCGGTCACCAGGTTGCCCAGGTTGCTTTCACGGCCCCGCACAGCGTTGCGCGAGGACTCCAGCGTCACTTCGGTGCGCGCAACTGCAGTATTTTCCAGGTCGGTCAGACAGGCCTGAACCGGCGTTTGCACACTACTGACCAGGCCGGGATCAGGCGTTACGGCGTCGGCAATGCCGACGTTGGTAGCCACTTCATTTGCAACGACCACACG
This sequence comes from Chloroflexaceae bacterium, assembly GCA_034437175.1. Taxonomy (GTDB): domain Bacteria; phylum Chloroflexota; class Chloroflexia; order Chloroflexales; family Chloroflexaceae; genus DAOTUJ01. The sequence goes on from DAOTUJ010000121.1 coordinate 22,960, forward strand.
GCGTGGGAAGCTGAGATCGTTATCAACGCTGGCGATTTCACCGGCAGCATCGAAAGTCACGTCGAGGCGACCCAGGTAGTTATAGTTGCCGCCGCTGGTGACAACATACACATTGCGTTCGTCGGCATCTTGCTGGATCAGCGGATATGAGAGCGGATTGCCCGCGCTATCTTCGCCTGGTTCGTCGCCGGGCAGCAGTTCCAGCGTATCGCTGATGGCCGCATTGGTCAGCAGTTCGTCGCCGCCGCCGGCCACCGCAATGTCGACCCGGCGCATCCGGCTAACCAGCTCGAGGTCATTGTCAATGTCCTGCAAGTGGCTGACCAGGATGATCTTGCGCACACCCAGGGTGTCGTAGAGATTATCGATGGCGGCCTGAGCAATTGCAGCGGTTTCCGTGATGTTGCTCGACTCGACTACCACATCGCCGGGCGAAGAAATATTCGCCAGCAGCGGCGTGGTCAGGCCGACAATCCCGAAGCGCTGGCCGCTCTGGGTGTCGGTATAGATCATCGAGCCGCCGATGATGCCGTCGGCAGCGAGCGGCTGGACGAGCACCGCACTGGTCGCCAGCGGGCCGAGGTCGGCATTCGGCTCAAAGTCCAGGTTGGAGCTCAGGAAGGGCTGATTGCCGCCAAAGGCATTGATGAAGCGCGCCAGGAAAGCCGGGCCATAGTCAAACTCGTGGTTGCCCAGGATATGCGCAGTGTAGGGAATCTGGCGCTGAGCCACTGCATCGTAGAACGGCCCGGTCGGATTGAGCAGCGTACACTGCAACTCGGCGCCGGCCAGGAAAGCATCGCCGGCATAGACATTGACAACGGCATTGCCCCGGTTGCGGGCATCGGCGATCTCGCGGTCGGTGACGGTTTTGAACGCCGCGACGCTGCCGATGGTCAGGGTTTCAGTCATTGGGTTGCTGAAACCGGCATCGGAACCGACCGTGCGGCTGTCGGGCAACAGGTTGGACTCGCCGTCGTTGTTGTGCAGCAGAGTGAGCGTGCCGGCACCATCCAGGTTGGCATCAGCATTGTTGAGCTGGATCTGGTAAATCGAGGTCGAGCCGGTAACCTCGAAGGAGACCAGCAGCAGCGGCTGGCCGTTCGGGCTGTCCTCGGCGGGCACAAACTTGATGCCCTCGGGTCCCGAGTCTTCAGCCAGCGTCGGTTCATCGCCGGTGAAGGCGCGATCGTTGAAATAGCTGACGTAAGTCGGGTTAGCCGGATCAGTGATATCGTAGATCATAATGCCGCCGATGCGCTCCAGGCCGACGAAGGCATAGTAGCGGCCATTGATCATGCCGATGTCCAGCGCCTCGGGCTCGGGACCCTTATTGTCGCTGCGGCCATCGATCCCATTGTCGTCATTGTTGGCGTTGAAGTTGCCGGGGAAAGCCGCAGCCGTGCGCTGCTCGATGTCGTCACCGCTATCGGCCACCACCGCGCCGGTAGTAGCGTTCCAGATGGTAAAGGAGCGCGCACCGAAAGCATACAGCGTTTCGAAGGTGCCGTCGCCGCCGTCACCCAGCGTATTGGTGACGTTCAGGCGAGCAAAGGCGGGCGTGGCGCCACCTGGAAAGTTGGTCGGGTCAAGCGTCAGGCTGCTGGCGCGCGCTTCTTCGTCCACCGTATCATATTCGCGCGCATCGCCCTCGTTGGCCGTCACCAGGTAGACCTGGCCATCAACCTCATAAGACACAATGGCATCGGGCTGGTACATGCCCAGGATATTGGCCGGCAGCGGCGCAATATTGGCGGCATCATCCTGGTCGTTGGCATCCATGCCGGCGCCGGGCTGGCTATGATCTTTGAAGCCCAGCGGCAGCACCGCCGAAACAGTGGCCGGGGCAATATCGACAATCGCCAGGGCGTTGTTCTCCTGGAGCGTGACATAGGCGGTTGTGCTGTCGGGCGAGACGGCAATGTACTCGGGCTCGAGATCCTGGGCGACGGTCGAGTCAACGTCCCCAACACCGTCGGGCGGTTCAGTCGTGTCGATGCGCCCGAAGATTCGCACATCGGTGCCGGTGATGTCATTGGCTTCGCCGGCATTGAAGGACTCGAAGGTCGCGTTCTGCACCGTGGCGCCGGCAATGCCGGCGGTGATGTTGATCACGCTGATAGAGCCCTCAGGGTCGACGGTATAGGCCTCATTCGGCTCGCCCTCGTTGGCAGACAGCACATAATTGCCGTTGGGCGAGAAGGTGACCATATCCGGCAGGACGCCGACGGTTACGGTGTTGGTCACCGTACCGGTGTTATTGCCCAGCCAGACCGTGCCGGGCGAATCGGTGTTCGGGCCTTCAATCGCAATTGCGATAATGCCATTCTGGACGGCCACACTATTGAGACCAGCGCCGAAGGAGCTGATGTCAATCTGACTCACCGCCGTCGGGCTGATCGGATTGGTGATGTCGACCACATCGATGCGGTCTTCCTGGCCGTTCGTGATGTACATGTAATTCGTGTCCGAATCGAAGGCCACAATTTCGGAGGCGCTTTCATCGAGCTGCGCGTCAGCGGGCTGGAAGCGCCCGATCTTTTGCAAGCTAATCTGATTCGCTGCCGGGGCATCGGGCAGTCCGGCCAACTCGGCGGCCTGCGCCTGAGTTGCCAGTACCGGCGCGTTCAACCGGCTCAGGCCAATCGGCAGAGTGCCGATCATCAGAGCCAGCACAAGGACAGCTACCGCACTACGAAGATACATAGTCCTCCCTCGCAATTTCGTGCACACCATGGTGCAACACGCCTATAGTTTTACTACACGCAAGAGCAAACTATAGTCGCAAGATATTAAGAAGTTGCCAAATTAATATTAATTGAATGTTAAGTTTCCATGGTTCAGGCAAGCGGCGGCAATACCACCACTTGCCTGAACCATTCCGGTAGGGCGGAAAAACAGCTAAAAAACCGAAAGGGGCGCCGGGCGCCCCATCGTTCTCGTAACTTATACCCCCGATTCTGTTGTAATGCCGTCATCTATCTCTCCGCCGGGCGGAGGCCGCGCATGGCTTGCCGGGTGTTACCCGACCTTGCCGTTGCGGCTGCGATGCGAGCGAACGGGGTGGTGCGAACGGAACGCCGGGCGTTCCTCCCACCGATGAGCCCGCCCCACACACCTTGCTCCCCATCAGCCAGCGCAGTCGCCTGGCCGCCGCCGTTGCCGACGACGCCGGTAGGCTCTTACCCTACCCTTTCACCCCTTACCGGCTCAAAGCCGGCGGGACTGCTCTCTGTTGCCGTCTTGCGTCAACCGCCGGTTGCCCGGCGGCTGCCCCCGCTTACGGTTTCGCGGGGTAGCCTTCTCCCGCGTACGGGAGGCGAGGAGTCGGGAAGTTCCTCTAGCGCCTGGAGCGCCAGCGACGGCGCAGTTACGAGATTCTGCGCGTTGATCATACCATACGACGCCGGCCGGCGTCATATGGTTGCAATCAATGCGGCATAATGCCGAGTGCTTTCGCCTGCGGCAGGGTGGAACGAAGTCTTCGCTCCACCCTGCCGCACGCGGAAAAGTCTCATTTATACGAGTTACGTGCTTGCACCACGAAATGCTGTTTTTCGCCTCCGGCAGGGCGGAAGAAACTATGTATTTCCGTTGTTTTGGCGGCAGTACCGCCAAAACAACGGAAATAGACCGTCATTTCCTTGCTGCCGCAGGCGGAAAAGCTCCGGTTGTAGCAACCACCGCAACGCCGTAATCGTCTCGACGGCCGATCCCTCCCACCACGGCATCGGCTACGGCGACAGCGCAGATGCTACGTTGCCGCCGGACGAACGTGGCCTGGCCCTGGCACGGCGCCGCATCGAAGAAGGCATCATGCTGCTGGAACAGGGCGACTACTGGGGCTACAACCAGCACTGCGTCAGCGCCAAAAGCGACGCCCGTGATGCCGGGCAGGTCTTCCGCTACCTGCGCGGGCCGATGTACGGCCGGATCCTCGACCTGGTCTCTACTGATTCCGCCGAACTCTACAACAGCCCACCGCCAACCTGGGTAGCCGGCGCGTTGATCGATTGGCAGCCGGCCGGATAATCCATTGCACCCTGCGGATCCGGTAACCCTGGGCGCCGGATCCGGGCTGTTTACGGCTGCGGCAGGGCGTCACAACCGGACGTTGACGTGGCCCTATGACAGCACGTCTCGCTGCACAGGCCAGGCCGCAGGTTTGGTATAATAGACAAGACCATGCTTTGTGCAAAGGGCGCGCGCTTATGAAAACAGCCTCTCTCCGCCGGCGTTTGCCGGTGCTGGTTGCGCTTGCGTTGCTCGCGGCGCTCATGCTTGCCGGGCCGACCACACCGCCGGCACCGGCCTTCGCGGCGGCGCCGATGCTGCCGGCGGCGCCGCCGGCGGCGCGCTGGGGCAACTGGCAGCGCATCGGCGGCGGCGGCACCTCGACGCCGGCAGTGGCAACCTGGCAGCGCAATACGCTCAATGTATTCGTACGCGGCGACGATAACCAGTTGCTGCATCGCGTCTGGGACGGAACGCGCTGGAGCGAGTGGCAGCGGCTGGGCGGCAATCTGCGCTCGGCGCCTTCCTGCATTTCCTGGAACAATAGCCGCATCAGTTGCTTCGCCGCCCAGTATGCCTCCAGCGGGCTCTGGCATATTTTCTGGGATGGAGCACGCTGGTCGGCCTGGCAGGATCTCGGCGGCATCATCACCTCGGCGCCGAGCGCCACATCCTGGGGGCCGAACCGCATCGATGTCTTCGCTCGCGGCACCGACAACGCACTCTATCGCAAATCCTGGAACGGGCTGGGCTGGACGGAATGGATCAACATCGGCGGCGTGCTGACTTCGGCGCCCGGCTGTGTGTCGATGGCGCCGCGTCGCATCGATTGCTTTGTCCGCGGCAACGATGATACGCTTTTTCAAACCTGGACTGAGGACGGTGAAAGCTATGTCGCCTGGCAACGTATGGACGGCATCCTGAGTTCGGCGCCCAGCGCGGCTTCCTGGGGGCCGAACCGCCTTGATGTGTTTGTACGCGGCCGCAACGACGAGCTCTTTCACAAATTCTGGAACGGCCGAACCTGGAGCGGCTGGGAGAACCTGGGCGGGCCGCTGCTCTCGGCGCCGGCCTGCATCTCCTGGGGTGAAAATCGCATCGATTGCTTCGCCACAGGCGTCTTCGACGAAGCCCTCGGCATCGAACAGGGCGTCATCCGGCGCACCTACGCTGTTTTCCCCTGAACAACACGACTGTCGCAGGCGAAAACAGCCATTGTGACTCAAGCAATCTCGCCGACTGCGGAAATCAAAAAAGTGCCATGAAACGACACCCCGGCCTGGTACCGATTTCACACGAACACCGCCAGATCCTGTTCGCCGCTCAGATCGTGCGGCCCGGTGTCCCGCGCTACCGCGATGCGCCGGCAACCCTGCCCGACAAACAGGCCTATCTGCGCGCCTTTGCCGCCGAGATCCTGCTACCGCATACCCGCCGCGAAGAAGAACTGCTCTTTCCACGCATCAGCGGGCTGAACGCGGGCATCGACAGTCTGCTGGCCGAACTCGGCCGGGAACACCGCCGGCTGGATGAGTTGCTGCACACGTTCGAGGCTGCCGACGATCCCACCGATCGGCTGGCCGTCATCGGCCTGCTGCTGGAAAGCCACGTCCGCCGCGAGGAACGCCAACTCTTCCAGGCCATCCAGCAACTGCTGAGCGACGAAGCCCTGCACCGTATCGGCGCCGAATGGCAGGATGCCAGCGGCGACCAGAGTTGTGTAATTTAGTGGATAACGAAGATACGTGCTGGCGAATGTGACTCGGGCGGCAGCATGGCTGCCGCCCGAGTCACATTCGCCAGCAAAAGAATCAATTCAGCGCGGTTCGCTGCAGGTACTCGTAAATGACCGCCCGGCACTGCAGGCAATCCAGATCCGCCAGCAATTCCTGCAAACCGGCCTGATTGTGGGCGTAGCCGCGATGCAGGTGCGCCGGGTCGATTCGGGTGGCCGGCTCGATCCGGGCAACCGCGCCGAACAGGCACTGGTTGGAGAAAGAACTGTTGACCGGCCAGCCGCTTTCGTTGAGCAGATACAGCTCGCTGATCGCTGCCGGATCCAGGCCCAGTTCACGCGTCAGGATGCTGGGCGCCGCATCGAGTGGGGCGCGCTCGGGCGGCACCCGCCCCCCTGGGAGATCCAACGTCGCCCGCCCGAGACCCGGGCGAAACTGCGCCGGCGGCAGCAGAATGCGCTCGCCCAGCAACGGCAAAACGATCAGCGAATGGGCTTTTTCCACCCGCCAGTACTCCAGGTCGCGCCCCTGCTCATCACGCCAGCGCTCGGCATACAGCGTCAGCCAGGGCGAACTGATGGTAGCAATGGTTCCCTTGCATTCCCAATCCTGTGCCATAGAATTCACCTTTTCTCAAGCGTTGGAGCGTTCGATACTTTCCAGTGAGAGTCTGTTCGCATCTTGCCGCTCCAACGCTCCAACGCCTTTCAACGATAGCGTTTTTCGCCCGGCCGGACGGCCCTCACCCCCGGCCCCGCTCCCGCTCAGGCCGGCGCGGCGGGTCTGGTTCGCGAAACCGGGCTCCAATGGCGCGCCGGCCTGGCAGGCGAGGGGAGTACACGAGAACGCCGTTGCCCGCCCCCCCGCTCCTGTCAGGCTGGCGCCGGCGAGAGTTAGGGGTTCATGGGAGGTATCTGTCGCGCCAGACTGCACGGGAGCGGGGGTTGGGGGGTGAGGGCCGGAGCGCAAAGTCACCCATCTGGCAAAAACTCTATAGTTGAAAGCGCTCCAACGCTCCAACGCTCCAACGCTCCAACGCTCCAACGCTCCAAACGCTCCAACGCTTAGATGTCCGGCGGCGGTTCGGGCTCGCCGAGCAAGTCACCGTGCCAGCGCTCCAGCCATTCCAGTGCCTCGTGCAGGCGGCCGGGCGGCATGCGCCGGTAAGATGAAATGCCGAACTGGCGGTACAACCCGCTATAGACGCCCAGGTATTCGTTGCGCCGCGAGCGCTCGGCGGCACTCTGCGCGACTCGGCGCACCGTCTGGGCCAGCAGTGTGGCACTGGTATCGGTGCTGATCGGCGGCGCAAAGGGATCGCTGCCCTGCTCGTGCTGCTCGGCACGCGCGGCGCTGAGCTGGCGCTCCAGCAGCAACTGGTGGCGAGCCAGCGTCGCCATTGCCGCACTGGACACATAGGCTTGCTCGGCCTGGTCTTGCTCGTGACGCGGCGGCAGCAGTACGTCGGCAGTCGGGTAGCCCTGCGGCCGAAAAGATTGCCAGAGCAGCGAGGAACATTCGCTCTGGAAGCGTTCCAGTTGCGGGCGCAACATCTCGTTGACGGTCGTCGCTTCCAGGCTCGAGAGCCAGAGCGGCACCTGTTCGACTCGCAGGCAGAGCGCGGTTTCCATTGCGCCCTCGTCGTTTTCGATCCGCAGCCGGCGGGCATTCTGGCCCAGAATGCTGTGCCGGCGCACCCGACGCTCCTCGCTACTGCGCTTCAGGCCCAACCGTTCACAGAGCCGCCCGATTGGCACGAAGGTCTCGTTCGGATCGAGCCCCAGGGCGGCCATAATGTCACTGCCCGCGAACAGTTCGCGGTCATTTGCTTTATGCATCATCTTCTCCGCTGGTAGAACCGACACGCATGCCCATTGTACCAGCAGGTATGCATGCTCGTCGCATCAGAGCTCTTTCGCCTGCCGCAGCGTGGAAGATTCTTCTTTCTGGTTCGGTTTTGCGGCTTTGCCGCAAAACCGAACCAGAAACGTCCTTAATTCTGGAGCACCGCGTACTATCCGAGTCAGCGAGTCAGATCTGGCAAAGCGGATTTCGCAAGTCTGCGCTATAATAAAACCATAGCCTGCATAGTTTTTCATCATATTTGCCCACATGCTCGGGCGGCTGAAGCCGGCGCAACTGCCGACAGTGCCAGTCGGTGCAAGCAACGAAAGCTTTGTTTTATGAGAAGCAAACGATGAATCAGCAAGAACTTATTCAGGAACTCACCGCTATCGTTGGCCCCGGCTGTGTTGTTGATGCTCCCGATGATTTGAGCACCTACGACACCGATGCCAGCTGGCTCGGCGTCGGCCCACCGCAAGCTGTGGTCATTCCCGACCCGCGGCGCGGCGACCCGGCGGCGATGATCGCCCGGATTGTGCAACTTGTTCACCGTGCCGGTGTACCGCTGATCGCGCGCGGCGCCGGTACCGGCATCGCCGGCGGCGCGGTGCCGGCCCGTGGCGGAATTGTGCTCAGCACCGCCCGTATGGAACGAATCGAAAGCATCGAGCCGCGCAATCTGCGCGCCCAGGTGCAAACCGGCGTCGTCAATGCCGAGCTCAGTGCCCGCGTAGCGCCGCTCGGCTTTCAGTTCGCGCCCGACCCTTCTTCGCAGCGCGCCGCGACTATCGGCGGCAACCTCGGCAACAATGCCGGCGGCCCGCACTGCCTTAAGTACGGTGTCACCAGCAACCATATTCTGGCCTGCGAGCTGGTGCTTCACGACGGGACGATCCTCTGGACCGGCGACGGCCTCGCCACAGAAGCCGGCTACGATCTGACCGGCCTGGTCGTCGGCAGCGAAGGCACGTTCGGCTGTGTCACCCGCGCCCTCGTGCGGCTGACCCATCTGCCCGAAGATAACCGGGTGGTTCTGGCGCTCTTCAACAGCATGGTCGCCTCAGGCAATGCCGTCAGCCAGATCATTGCCGCCGGCTCGCTGCCGACGTCGCTCGAAGTGATGGATGCCCGCGCCATCAAGGCCGTCAATTATGCCTATGGCCTGGGCCTGCCCGAACATGCCGCCGCCGCCCTGATCATCGAGGTCGACGGGGTGCGTGACGGTTTGGATGCGACGCTCGAAGAAATTCTGGAAATCTGCGAGGAGCAGGGCGCATTTGATCTGCGCCCGGCCCGTAGCGCCGAGGAGCAGGCACGCATCTGGGCCGCCCGCAAATCGGTGGCCGGCGCCATCGGGCGGCTGGCCCCGGCCTATTATCTCGTCGATACGGTGGTGCCACGCACCCGCCTGCCGATCATGATGGAGCGCGTCGAACAGCTCGGCCGCGAGTATGGCCTGGAAGTCTTGAATGTTTTTCACGCCGGCGACGGCAATTTGCATCCGCTGGTGCTCTATGATCCGCGCGACCACGACCAGTTCGAGCGCGCCCATGCCATTGCAGCCGGCGTGCTTCAGTTGAGCATCGCCGAGGGCGGCGTCGTCAGCGGCGAACATGGCATCGGCCTGGAAAAACGCGAATACCTGCCGCTCATGTTCACCGAGGCCGATATGGCCGCGATGGGCGCTATCTACGCCATCTTCAATCCGGCCGGCCTGTTCAATCCGGCCAAAATTTTCCCCGAAGAACAGGATCCCCGCGAGCTGGCCCAACGCCGCGCCGAACGCATCAGGGCCGGCAGCGCCATCGAAGAACCGGCCGGCCTGGCCGACCGCCTGGCTGCGATTGTCGGCGCCGCGCACCTGTATGCCGGTGAAGCCGCCGCTGCCTATGCCGTTCAGGGGCAGCGCCCGCGCTTCGTTGTCGCGCCCGCCGACATCGACCAGCTGTCGCTGGTGATGGCTGCCTGCCATCGCGTCGGCGCCACCGTTGTTGCCTGGGGCGGCGGCAGCCAGCAGGAACAGGGCAATCTCAGCCGCGTTCCCGATGTTGTAGTGCTGACCCGGCGCCTCAAGAGCATCCTTAAGTATGAGCCCGATGATCTGACCATCGGTGTCAGCGCCGGTATGACCCTGGCCGAACTCCAGGTTGTGCTCGCCGAACACCGGCAGATTTTTCCGCTCGATGCGCCAATGCCTGCCCAGGCAACCCTCGGTGGTCTGGTCGCTACAGCGGCCGACGGGCCGCGCCGCCTGGGCTATGGTCCGCTGCGCGACATGTTGCTCGGCCTGACCATTGTCGAAATCGACGGCACGATTATTCGCACCGGCGCCCAGGTTGTCAAGAATGTCAGCGGCTACGACCTGGTCAAGCTGTTTCTCGGCAGCCACGGTACGCTGGGCATCATTGCGGCGCTGAGCGTCCGTACGCTCCCGAAACCGCCCGTAGATCGCACGCTGCTGCTGGCCTTCACGCAACGTGCCGCCGTTGCCGGCCTGCTCGATGACCTGGTCAATAGTGAACTGACACCCACCGCGGTAGAATTGCTCTGCACGGCGGGAATGGCCGGCGGCCTGCCCGATTTGCCGGCAGCGACCACGCTGGCTATCCGCATTGAAGGCCGAACAGCGGCCAGCGAACGGCACGAACGCGAACTGGAAGCGCTGGCCGCAAAACACGGTGCCGGCCTGCACCGGCTGGCGGCATCGGAGCAGCCGGAATTCTGGCGCCAGGTTGCCGATTTCAGCGCCGCACGCACCGAGGCAGCCGAGGCGCTGTTGCGAATTGCGGTACCGCCCGCCGAGCTGGGGCGATCACTCGACGAACTGGCTATGCAGGCCGCAAACCTGGAACTGGCCTGGGCGCTAAGTGCCCGCGCCATCAATGGCCTGATCTATCTGCGCATGCACGCACCGATGCTTCAGTTGCGCAATATGCATAATTTTCTATTCAAAACCCGGCGCCATTGCCATCTGCTCGCCGGCGACCCCGGCCTGCGCGTCGGCGGCTCGGGTGTTCCACCAGTCTGGGGCAGCCCACCGGCCGGCCTCGATCTGATGCGGCAGATCAAGCAGGCTTTCGATCCTGCCGATCGGCTCAATCCCGGACGCTACATCGTGGCGTATCGCGAAGCGCAAAGCGTTTGAGCGCAAAGGGCAAAGCGGGCAGGCCAGTAAAGGATCGGTTTTTTCGTTCGTTTTGGCGGCAAAGCCGCCAAAACGAACGAAAAAACGTTCACTTTCGCCCTACCGGAGCCTGCCCTGAGCGCAGTCGAATGGGGCGAATTCCGGCACCATCGCGGTGCGACTACCTACGTCCTGTTATTCAAACTGCGCTGCTGCAGCGCAGCTTTGCAAGGAGATTCTATGACCGGCCAGTCGCCCAATCCGCAGCACGCTATTCCGCTGCTGGGGTTCAGTGAGAAGGACAAACCCGACTCCGACATCATCAATGCCTGCGTACACTGCGGGCTCTGTCTCTCTTCCTGCCCGACCTACCGCGAAACCGGCCTGGAGATGTCGTCGCCGCGTGGCCGGATCTACCTGATGAAAGCGGTCGACGAGGGCCGGATCGGGATCGAGAGCGAGGTCTTCCAGGAACAGATCAGTCAGTGCCTCAATTGCCGGGCCTGCGAAGCCGTCTGCCCGAGCGGCGTGCAGTACGGCGCCATCCTGGAAGCCAGCCGCGAACAACTCGAACAGGCGCGCATTGCTGCGCTCAGCAATCCACAAACGGTGATGGATAGCAATGGCGGCGAGCGCCCGGCAGTCACGACCCGCCCGGCCTGGCAGCGGGCGCTGCGGGCAGCCGTTTTCGACCTGCTGTTCAAGCGCATGGAGGTCTTTCGCGGCTTTTCGGGCCTGATGAGCCTGTACCAGCGCAGCGGCCTGCAATGGTTTGCCCGTCGCAGCGGCATGCTCAAACTGATCGGCATGGAAGATATGGAAAGCATGCTACCGCCCATCAGTGAGCGCTTTACCGTGCCGATGGGTCAGATTTTTCGCGCTGAAGGCCGCCGGCGCTATAATGTGGCCGTGCTCACCGGTTGCATTATGAGCACCGCTTTCGCCAATGTGCATGAGGCAACTATTCGCGTGCTGCAAAAAAATGGCTGCGACGTGATTCTGCCGCCCGACCAGGGCTGCTGCGGGGCACTGCATTCGCATGGCGGCGACCTCGATGGCGCACGGGCGCTGGCGCGCCGCAATATCGCGACCTTCGAGGGCCTCGGCATCGATGCGATCATCATCAACGCGGCCGGCTGCGGCAGTAGCCTCAAAGAATACGGCCACCTGCTCCACGACGACCCGGCCTGGGCCGAACGTGCCGTTGCCTTCTCACGCAAAATCAAAGATGTCCACGAGTTTCTGGCCGGTATCGAATGGAATCGCCAGGCGCTCGGCGCACTGCCGGTGATCGTCACCTACCAGGAACCCTGCCACCTGGTACACGCCCAACGCATCAGCATTCAGCCACGTACACTGCTGCGCGCCATCCCCGAACTCCAACTCAAAGAGATGCCCGAAAGCGCCCTCTGCTGCGGCAGTGCCGGCGTCTACAATATCACTCAACCCGAGATGGCCGCTCGCCTCGGTGCGCGCAAAGTCGAAAACGCGTTGACTACCGGCGCCCAGGTCATCGCCACCGCCAATCCCGGCTGCGCCCTGCAAGTCGCCGGCGAACTGCGCCGCCGCGGCGAAGACGTCCAGGTTCGTTACATCGTCGAACTCCTCGACGAGGCTTACCAGCGCGGTTCCAACCCATGACCCATCACCGGAGGCTCCTATGCGCCTGAGCGAAAACAAAATCCGCCGGATCGCCGAACGGCTGCACGATGAACTGGCCGAACGCGGCGTACTGAACTACAAAGAACCGGCCGGCGCCCGGCTCGGCACTGGTCGCGCTGCCCGCGTCAAAGCGATCTACGATTTCATTGTCGCTGATCTCAAAATCGAAGAAGAAATCGACGCCGAGGTCGATCGCGTCCTCGAGACTTACAGTCGCGAATTGCGCGGCACCGAACGCGATGTGCTCTTCCGCAAGCACAAAGAAGATATCGCTCGCAAACGTGGTTACATCCTCTGAAATGTGGCTCTAGCGTTTAAGGGATGCTGGGCAATTCACAACGCCGCGAATTAGCCGAGGCGGTTGCCGTTCGGCCATTCAAAATCCAGACCAGGTTGCCCTCAGGGAAGAAGGTAACACTGAAATTGCTGTCGGGTGAGCGCCGGCTCCGCCAAGGGGTGAAGGTTTCCGGCTGCCCTCGCCGGGGCGGTTCGGGAACAAAACGATTGTCTTTCCCGATGGGAATCGTCACCGGGAAGGCATTTGGATTTCGGTAGCCGAAATAGGCCGTCACCGTTCCATCGGCATTGGCAACCACACACTCCAGAATTGGACGCACTGCTGAAGGCTCCTCCTCGGTTTCCGGCATTGCCGTCGGCGTATGCGTCGCCGTCGGCGTATGCGTCGGCGTATGCGTCGCCGTCGGCGTATGCGTCGGCGTCGCCGTTGCCGTCGCGGTACCGGTAGCTGACGGCAACGGCGTACTGGTCAGGGTTGGAACTGTGGTCGGCACGAATTGCGGACTCGGACTGGCTGTACGAGTAGGTCTTGCAGTCGCGCTCGGTACCGGTAGCGGATCGCCGACAATGACGGGCGTGCGCGTTGGCCATGCTGTCGGCGTACTGACAACCCGCGTCGGGCTCGCCGATGTCGGCACCGGCGTCTGCGTATTGCGCGGCGTCGCCGTGACCACTATCGGCGTCGATGTCGGCACCGGCGAAGATAGCAGCGCCGGAACGGTGCTGGTGCTGGTAGGCGCGGGCGCCGGAACGGACGTTGCCGTCTGTGTGGGTTGCGACTCCGCTACCGCTGTCGGCAGAGACTCCGGAACGCTGGTTGGCACGGCACTCGGCACGGCACTCGGCGATGGTGCCACTTCCGGCCCCGCCTCGATCACCGGTTGCGGAGTCGGCGGCAAAGGCGTCCCAACCGAAACACTGGTAGCCGCTGATTCGGCAACCACAACGACATCGGTCTGGCGTATGGCTGCAGTTGGATCAGGCAGTTGCGCTCTTTCCGGCGGAATAAAGCTACCGGCAGTTTCCACCAGTACCGCCTGGTCATTCACCGGCAGATTGGCCGCCTGCACTATCGCCCGCGCCTCATCCAGGAGTTGCGCCATCTCTTGCTGCACCACCACATCGGTGCCGGCCTGGCGACCATTCGCCAGGGCTTGCTGAGCATTATCGACCAGCAAATTGAACGTATGCCCGATGGCGGCCGGAGAGCTCTCCGAGCGTTCAGCCAGAATCGCCAGTTCATTCATCCGCTCATGGGCCAGCTCCACATACAATTCACTGCGCTCACCGGGATCATCCGTGACCGCCACACGCGCTTTCTCAACGCCTGTTTTTACCGAATAAAACACGTCGCCAAATACCGCCTCCGCAGCGGCTGTATTGATAAAGACAAACAGGAACAGCAGCAACAGAATACTCAAGACCGGCATCGGCAATTGCAGCGCGCCCGGATCGGGCAGGAGGCGCCGAAGCAAGCGCCCGAAAACACCTGCTATACGCTGCATTGGCGACGGCAGCAAATTGCCGGACAGTTGCTCAATTTCGCGGCGACCGTCCATAGCTGCCCAGGCTTCCATCTCGGCAGGCAAACCCCGGGCCGCCTGCTGCCGCATCAACTCCGAGAGCCGCAACAAAGGTGCCAGGTCACGGGCACGCTCAGGGTAGCGTTTCAGGCATGCTTCAATAGACTCGCCTCTACGAATGCGAGCCAGTGAATCATCAAGAATGCGATGCAGTTCGGTGTCCACTTACATAACCTGAGCGAGAGCAAGCAAACCTTGCGCTCTTGATGAATGAAGTACTGCGAATAAAGCGGCTAACTCTCCGTCTGGACGTGCGGCAATCGCTCCCGCTCACGTTCCAGAATACGTTGAAGGCTCTGCAACGCCCGGTATTGGATGGCTTTGATCGAACCTTCGCTTCGATTGAGTACCCTGGCAATTTCACTATTGCTCATATCGGCAAAGAAACGCAGACTCAAAATGCGCTGTTGCTCTGCAGTCAACTGGCGCATTGCTTCTTCGAGCGCCAGGCGATCATGAACCTGGCCGACTGCATCGGTGTTCTGCGTGTGCAAAAAACCGTCCTGGTGCTCCAGTGGTGTTGCCGGATTGCCATGCCGCCGATAATAGCTCGTCAGCATATTAGCGGCAATCGCATACAGCCAGGCCAGAAAACTTTTCTCATCACGGTATTCAAAACCACCAATGTTCTTGATAACCCGGATGAAGACTTCTTGAGTCAAATCCTGTGCCAGCTCGCGCTCGTTCACGCGGGCATAGAGAAATCGCAAAATGCTGGTTGCGTAACGAGCATAAATCTCACTGATAGCCGCCACCTCTTTGCGTTGGGCGCGTTGAATGACGACTGCCAGTTCCAAACCAGGCAAGGCGCCAGGAACAACGATCTCAGGCCAGAGGACTGATTTCATCGCACTTCCTATTGTTCACCAAGACCAACATATCTGCAATACGAAACGCTGTGGTTTTGTGCCGGATTAATAAAATTTAATTAAAATGCTTGCTGTGATGGCGGGATGCAGAGGAGAACAGTGAGCAAAGCATGCTACCACGTCCTGCACAATGATGCACAGTTTTTGAAGAAATTGTCATATAGCAATACTATTTGAGTCGCAAAGTGCATCCAGTTCTGCAATGCAGCATTCCCTGGTGCTTCGGTTCTCTGGTTCAGGGGTCCCATAGGATAGGATTGCTATATCGTTCCATCGCCCGGTTGCGCCCCTCAGTCAGTCGGGGTATACTTCACGGGCATGGTTCATTGTATCAAATATTAAACGATCCGCGAAAGGATTCTGACACGTATTGTTATGCATATTGCAATTATTGGTTTGCAAAATAGCGGCAAAACGACGGTATTCAATGCGTTGACCAGGGGCAACGTGGAGACTGCCGCGTTTTCCTCCGGCCAGCTTGAGCCAAACATGGCGACGGTGAAAGTCCCTGACGAACGGCTGGTCGTGCTCAGCGCCATGTTCAAGCCGCGCAAAACGACCTGCGCCGATGTGCAATACGTCGATGTGGCCGGGATCAGTGGCGGCGGGCGCCAGGGCGGCGGCCTGCCGCCCGCCCTGCTGAATTATATCAGCGGTGCCGACGCGCTGCTGCATGTTGTGCGCGCCTTTGAAGATGATGCCGTGCCTCATCCCGAAGAACGCATTGATCCGGCCCACGATGTGGCCACCGTCGACCTCGAACTGGCGTTCTCCGACCTGGCAATCATCGAGCGCCGCTTGCAACGCCTCGAATCCGAAATCGGCAAAATGGCCGGACGCGACCGCGAGACGCGCCTCGCCGAACGCGATCTGCTCGCCCGCTTCCAGGAGAGCCTGGAGGCTGAAATACCCATTCGCGACCTTGAACTGACCGCCGAGGAAGAACGCATGATCCGCGGCTACCAGTTTCTCACCGCCAAGCCGCTGCTGATCGCGCTCAACATCGGCGAGGCCGATCTCGGCAAACCGGCCACCATGGATTATGCCCATCGCCAGAGCGAAGTCGTCGCGCTCTGCGGCAAAATTGAGGCCGAACTGGCCCAGCTCGACGACGAAGACGCTGCCAGCTTTATGGAAGACCTCGGCATCAGTCAGCCGGCTCGCGACCGGGTGATTACGCTCTCCTACAAGTTGCTCGGCCTGATCAGTTTCCTGACCACCGGCCCCGACGAAGTGCGCGCCTGGCCGATCCGCCGTGATACCATCGCCGTCGAAGCCGCCGGCAGCATTCACTCCGACATTCAACGCGGTTTCATCCGCGCCGAAATTGTCGCCTACGACGACCTGGTCGCCGCCGGCAATATGGCCGAAGCCAGAAAACAGGGCACGGTGCGCATGGAAGGCAAACAGTACATCGTCAAAGACGGCGACATCTGCCATTTCCTGTTCAATGTATGAAACCTGAGCAACTGCTCTGCCACAGCCTGCGCGAAACGCCCTGGGGTATGGCCGCCGCCCGCGTCATGGCCGCCGCCCTGTCCGCTGTTGAACCGGCCGCGGCCCTGCGCCGACACCTCCGCCGCGCGGGCAATGCCCTGATTGCCGGTGAACAGCACTACGACCTGGCGACCATCGAGCGCGTCTTTGTTGTCGGCGCGGGCAAAGCCGGCGCGGCCATGCTCGCTGCCTGCGCCGAGGTGCTCGGTGCCGCACTGACGGCGGGCATCGTTGTCACCAAAGCCGCCAACGGCACCGAACCGGCGGCCCCGCCGCGCTGCCGGTTGCTGCCCGCCGGCCACCCCGTTCCCGATGAGCGCGGCCCGGCCGCCGCCGCTGCCATCGCCGATCTGCTCGCACAGGCCGGCGAGCGCGACCTGGTGATCGCGCTGATTTCCGGCGGTGGCTCGGCGCTGCTGACTCGCCCGGCACCCGGTATCGCGCTCGCCGATCTCCAGAAACTGACTCGCGATCTGCTGGCCAGCGGCGCAAGTATTGATGCGATCAATAGCCTGCGCAAACACCTCGACCTGGTCAAGGGCGGGGGTCTGGCACGCATGGCCGCGCCGGCGCCTATCGTTGCCCTGATCCTCTCCGACGTGGTCGGCAATCCGCTGGATGTGATCGCCTCCGGCCCGACCGTTGCCGACAGCAGCAGTTTCGCTGACGCGCTGGCCGTGCTGGAACGTTACGACTTACTGGACAAAGTTCCGGTGCCCATTCGCGATCGACTGGAGGCAGGCCGCCGAAACGAAGTGGAAGAAACGCTTAAACCGGGCGATCCGATCTTCGCCGGAGTGCAAAACCTGTTGATCGCCGGCAACCGCCAGGCCGCCGAAGCCGCCCGCGCTGCTGCTGCCGCTGAAGGCTTCCAGACTCTGCTGCTGACAACCTACCTTCAGGGCGAAGCCCGCGAAGCCGGGCGCTTCCTGGCCGCACTGGCCCGCGAAATCGCCGAGACCGGCGGCCCCATCGCACGGCCCTGCTGCATCATTGCCGGCGGCGAAACCACCGTGACGCTGCGTGGCAATGGGCGCGGCGGGCGCAACCAGGAACTGGCTCTCGGTGCCCTGCGTGACTTTGCCGGCCTCGAGAATGCTCTGCTGATCGCGCTGGCCAGCGACGGTGACGACGGCCCCACCGATGCCGCCGGTGCTGTGATCAGCGGCGCGAGCCAGGCTCGCGCCGCCGCCGCCGGCCTCGACCACGACCTGGCCCTGGCCAACAACGACGCCTACCCCTTCTTCGCCGCCCTCGACGATCTGCTGCTGCCCGGCCCCAGCGGGACGAATGTGAATGATTTGAATTTCGTTTTTATGGGGTAGGGGCGAAGCAGCGGCGCTGCTTCGCCCCTACCCCAATTCGGCCCGCGCCGTCTCCAATGGTACCAGGGTCGCCGGGCCGCCCACCCCGCTCTCCAGCACGTCCAGTCCCAGGTCGAGGGAAAGGATAGCAGCGACCAGTTGCGCGCTGTGCTCACGGTGGGTGAGAAACACCACCGTCGGGCCGGTGTCGGTCGAGGCATAGACCGGCACGCCGGACGTGCGCAACTCGTTGGCCATACGAAACAGCGCGATATTCTCCGGCTCCCAGGCGAAAAGCTTGTTCTCACGGCTACCCGACATCGTCACGCCATGCAGCCGGATGCTGTCGAGCTCGGCCAGCTGCCCGATGCTGCGCCAGTCACTGCGGCGGATCGCACCGATGCCCTCGATGATTTCATCAGCCCGACTGAGCATCCAGCTTTTGAAGAAAGGACTCTCGGGAGCATCGTGATGGGCGGCCTCGGTTTTCAGCCCGATCCGCGAATCGATGGGCACCGTCACCAGCCGCAGATCAACCATATTCTCATCGCGGTCGAGGCGCAGTGCAAAACTCTCGTGGTGTGGCGCACCGGGGTAGGCCAGCCAGAGCGAGAGGCCGCCGGTAGCACTGCGGCAACCCGAACCGGCCAGCAGCCGCGCCGTGCAACTGAGAAAGCGCCGGTTGCCGGCCAGTTCCTCACCGAACAGCGCCGCCGTCGCCGCCATGGCCAGCGCCGCCGAAGCCGAGGCGCTCGATCCCAGCCCCTTGCCGGTCGTGCGGCTGGCAATCCGGTTGCGTGAAATCACCTGTGCCGCCGTGTCGATACCGGCAAACCGACGCAAGGCATTCAGCGTCTGCTGAACCCGCTCGCGATCACGACCCTGGGCCGGGCTGCCGCCGATGCTGATGTCGTCGGTAGCCAGGTTCGGATCAAAGCGCACATAAGTCAGCGTATCGGCCACCGGGTTGGTCACTGAGATGCTGGGCAAAAAAGCGATCCGCCAGTCCCAATCGCTCAGACCGTGGTACTTGAGCACGCCCTGCATCGGGTAGGCACGTGCAGCGGCAACACCGCATGGATCAGCCGGTGGCAAAATGGCCGGATAATCTTCGATTGCAAAACCCTGTTCAGCCAGGGCCGCCAGAATGCGCCGATGCCCGGCCTGCATCGGCGCTACCATGTCGGCGAAGGCCGGTGGAATGTGCGTCGCTTCGAACATATTATCGCCGCTCGTAATTCGGCGCCTCCTTGGTAATCGTCACATCATGGGGATGGCTCTCGATCAGGCTGGCCATCGTCACCCGGATAAAGCGCCCGTTGCGCCGCAGCGCCTCAACGTCGCCGGCGCCAACGTAGCCCATGCCGGACCGCAGTCCACCGACCAGTTGGAAAATCGTATCGGTGAGATGGCCTTTGTAGGGTACCATACCCTCGATGCCCTCGGCGACCAGTTTGCGCTTTTCGTTGGCCTGGAAATAGCGATCACCGCTGCCATGCTGCATCGCGCCGATGCTGCCCATGCCACGGTAACTCTTGTAGGATCGGCCCTCATAGAGAATTGTTTCGCCGGGGCTCTCTTCAGTGCCGGCAAAGAGCGAACCGATCATCACACTGCTCGCACCGGCCACCAGCGCCTTGGCAATATCGCCGCTGTACTTGATGCCGCCATCGGCAATCACCGGGATGTCGTGACGCTCCGCCGCCCGTGCGCAATCGGTTACCGCTGTAATCTGCGGCATCCCGGCCCCGCTCACCACCCTGGTCGTGCAGATAGAGCCGGGTCCCTGGCCGACCTTGACCGCATCGACGCCCCGTTCGATCAAAGCCATCGTGGCGGCAGCCGTCGACACATTGCCGGCGATCAACTGGACATTCGGAAAGGTCTCACGCACCCGGTAGACGGCTTCGAGCACGCCTTGCGAATGGCCGTGCGCCGTGTCGATGGTCAGCACATCAACGCCGGCACGCACCAGTGCCGCCGCCCGCTCAATGAAATCGCCACCGGCCCCGATAGCCGCGCCGACCCGCAGCCGGCCGTGCTCATCTTTGCAGGCATGCGGATGCTCGATCTGCTTCATAATATCTTTGACCGTAATCAACCCGCTGAGTTTGCCGGCCCGATTCACCACCAGCAACTTCTCGATGCGATGCCGGTGCAGGATCTCCTTGGCCTGTTCCAGCGTTGTGCCTTCGGGCACCGTCACCAGGTTCTTGCTGGTCATCAATTCGCTCAGCGGGCGGCTGCGATCAGTTTCAAAGCGCAGATCACGATTAGTAATAATGCCGACCAGGTCGCCTTCCATCGTGGTGATGGGCACGCCGCTGATGCGATACTCGGCCATCAAATCGAGTGCATCGCCGACGGTTTTGTCGGGCGGCAGCGTAATCGGGTCGGTGATCATGCCGCTCTCGGAGCGTTTCACTTTGCGCACCATATCGGCCTGGACTTCGATCGACATATTCTTGTGAATGAACCCGAGCCCGCCCAGGCGCGACAGCGCAATCGCCAGCCGATGCTCGGTTACCGTATCCATTGCCGCGCTGACAATCGGAATATTCAGCCGAATTTTGCGGGTCAGCCGGGTACTGACATCGACATCACTGGGCAGGGTCGCCGACTCGGCGGGCACCAGCAAAACATCGTCGTACGTCAGGCCATCACGGGCATATTTATCGTCCCAATTGATCGCCACGCGAAACCTCCTTACTGATGGGATATTGTTTGAACATAGCAAAAACCCCCGCGCAAGCCAGCGCAGGGGGCATAAGCCAGCCTTCAGATTGTTGATAACCGTGCGTGATGCTATATCCGTTCATGGACAATGCCGTCAAATGCGCAAAATGCGCCGGGTACTCGCTCCAATATTTGCTATGATAATGCGAGTGCTAAATATACTATACCCCGCCGGGTTCCGCGAGTCAAACCCAAAAATCGGGTGTACCGAAACGTTTGTACGATCCCGAGGTAGCTTCCCGGAAGCTGTCTGCGCCGGAAGCTTCCTGCCCGGTGTTGTTTCGTCATACCCCAACGATCGTGCAACGACTCCGCCTTCACCATCGCTCACTCAATAAGCCGCCGGTACAATTCCTGCTGGCGTTCCAGCGCCGCCCGGTAGCGCCCATGGCGTTCGGCATCGGGCTGATGCACACGCAAGAAATTGATGGGCGGGCAGGCCTCCAGCGGCCGGCCAAGCACTTCGGCAGCCAGCAAAGCCAGGCCGCGCGCAGTAGTTTCGGCGGCGGGATGCACATACAGCGGGCGATCCAGCACATCGGCGAAGATTCGGCACCAGGCCGGTGAGCGTTGCAGAGCGCCGCCGCCGGCAATGTAGGCGGGCACATTGTCCAGTGCTAGTTCCAACTGGCCGGCAATCAACGCAAACCGATACGCAACGGCCTCCAGGCCGGCCTGTGCTATGTCATAGGCATCAGTACTGACGCGCAGGCCGCTCAGCACGGCACTGGCCGCATCGGCCCAACCGGGGCTGCGCTCGCCGGCAATGTAGGGCAACACCGTCAACCCATGGGCTGCGGGCGGGCGCTGATCCAGCACCGTTTCCAACTCGGCGGCATCAATCCGCAGAACCTGCCGCAGCCAGTTGAAGAGGTTGCCGCCCTCGCTGCTGGCGCCGCCCAGCAGCGCCCGCTGCCCATCGACCCGGTAGCACCAGAGCCCCCAGGGCAGTTGCGCCGGCCCCGCCGGAAGCGTCACGCGCAATGCAGCACTGGTGCCGACCGTCAGCGCGGCACGCCGGGCATCGCCACAATCGCTGCCGATGTTGGCCGCCGCGCCGTCGCCGATTGCCGGCAACCAGGGGAGGCCGGCCAGCGCCGGCCAGCGCCGGGCCATCCTGCTGCGCAACTGCGCCGTCTCCATCAGGTCGACCGGCGACAGCAGTTGCGGCGGCTCGACCTCCAGAAATGCCAGCAGCGGCTCGTCCCATTGCAAACGATGGCGATTGAGCAGGCCACTCCAGGCGGCCAGCGATACACTGGGCGCAGCATGGTCGAGCCATTGCAGCGCGAGATATTCGCCCAGCGAAACCCAGCGCCGCACCTGGCGGAACAGCTCCGGCCGGCTACGGCGGAGCCAGCGCAGCCGGGCCGGCAGATAATTGCTACGCAAGGGGCAACCGGTACGCTCGAAGATAGCGTGCTCGTCCAGTTCTCGGCGCAGGGCGGCAGCATCGGGCGCACTACGTGTATCGGCATAGCTGATCAGCGGCGTGAGCGGGCGATTGGCTGCATCCAGGCCGATCAGCGTCGGCGCATAGCCGGCAATGGCCACCGCCGCCAGATCTGCCTGCCGCGCAGCGAGCGCATGCAGCGACTGATCAATGCAGCCGGCCAGATCAGCGAGCAGCCCAGCGGGATCATCGACGGCACTGCCGTCGCGACTGGTTTGAAAGCGCCGTTCGCTACGCGCCATGCTCGCCTCCAGTGGGCGACCATCCGCCTCAAAAACCAGGCTGCGCAGTGAAGAAGACCCAATATCGATCGTCAGTAGTAACATTATGGTAATCCGTGGTAATCCGCAACAGAATCCTTCTATCGTCACAAACCAGGCGATTACCCCCCAAATACCGGAATCGCCGGCGGCAGATGAAAAAACCGGCTCTGCTGCCGCCGGCAAAAAAGCCCTTGCGGCGTGAGCAGCCAGAGGATTTTCAGAGCCCGACCTGAATGGTAGGCAAAATTTGCGATGATACAGGAGCTATGTTATAATCGCTGATATGGAAAAATCGGCCCTTTGAGAGGCCCCATCGTCTAGCGGCCTAGGACGCCACCCTCTCAAGGTGGAGATCGTGGGTTCGAATCCCACTGGGGTCACCACGGGGATGTGGTGTAGAGGCCTAACATGCAACCCTGTCAAGGTTGAGAACGCGGGTTCGAATCCCGTCATCCCCGCCAACATGGCCGGCTGGAAGAGTGGAGCAATGCTCCACTCTTTTGCTGTTCTGTACTTCAATCGCTCTTCGCCTGTTCGCGCTCGCCGGCCACCTGCATCGCCATCTCGAAGGCGGCGCGAGTAAAATCGAGCACCTTCGCGAAGGTTTCGTCGGAGAGCTCACGAGCATCATCGTTGCCACGCAAAATATTGACGAACTGGCGCTCACGTTCGGTTTGCAGCGCCAGCCGGCCAACACCCCAGCCGCTCAGAATTTCCCACATCCCCGGATTGTAGACTCGTACCAGGCGCATCACGACCGGCACCGGATCGTGGCGGGCAACGATCGCCGCAAAGCGCATAATTAACTCGAAGGACAGGGTCGCCGTGCCGTTCTCCACCGCCTCGATCAGGGTATGGTCTTTGAGATTGAGTTGCGTACTGAGATCCGACATCGTCAGGCCGGAGAGTTCGCGCAATTCACGAATGTAAACACCGGTATCATTCATCAACTGCTGCTGATCCGGGCTGAGCAGGGGCTGGCCGAACAGCAGCGAAATACCGTTATTGTTCGTCAGCAGGCGAAAAGCGCCGGAAGTGAGCTCATTCGTGAGGCCCATCGTCATGTTCATCAAATGCATCGCCGTCTCGGCTTGCGGAAACGCCCGCCAGGGCGGATTCACCGGCGCGGATGGTTTTTTCTGCGAAGATTTTTTCTCGTTACTCATAAACTACTTTCAGCTAAGCTCTGCCACACCCGCACCAGATCGGCACCGATGCTACACAAAATCAGGCTGGACATAGGCACGTGGGTTGTTGTGTAAAACTTGTCTATATTGTCACATTATACCAGTTCCGTCAAAATCCGGTAGCCCGGCGGCCGCCAAAAAAGCGAACCGACCGACGGAAAATTCCGCCGGCCGGTTCACCGGGATGAGCGAGAGAGATTTCAGCTTACTTGCGCTTGCGAAGATCTTCGACGCGGGCACCGAGCAGATCGATCTTGGCGCTCAGTTCGTCGATGTCGCGCTTAGAGGGAATATTGAGCCAGTGCAGGAAACCTTCGACCCCGCGCTCAACATCACCGGTGACTCGCTCGACCGGCGGGTTGCTGTGGCGCAGCTTCTCCCAGCGGTCATTGAGCATGTCCTGGGCTTCTTTGCGAGTGACTTCGCCGCGCTCGATCGCTTTGTTCAGCAACGAAACTGCCTGCTCGTAGCTCAACGTCATTGCACCGACGCCGGCCAGCACCGTCTGGCGAACCCCATTGACGACCGGCGTAACCACCGGGTTCATAGGTTCGTTCATCTTCTCGACAACTTCATTCTCGCTGAGCGCCTCGATAACTCCGTTGGCTTTGGGAGTCGTTTCCTCGGCTTCGGCGACCAGGATTTCTTCTCTTACAGCAGTGGTTGCCATTGCTTGCTATCCTCCTACAGTATTTAGCGGCCAAATGTGCTGGCCGGTTTGTTCACATCATACCGATAACGCACTGCGTTATATCTCAAGTATAAACGGCTTGCTACTATTTGTCAACCGCAGTGATACGCGTATGCGCGTCACCATAAAAGCCGATTTCAGCCAGTGCATTACCTGATTTTACGAACTGCGCCGGCGGCGCAGCGTGGTATAATCGCACTCAATCGCATGTGATGATCGCAGCAGGCTGCCAGTTGATGTACAAGTATATTTTGCGCCCATTGCTGTTTCGTTTGCCCGGTATCGATGCGGAGCGTGCGCATGAGGGGACGCTGGCATTGCTGAAATTGTTCAGCCGAACGCCGGGGCTGCCGGCGTGGCTTGCTTATCGCCATCGCATGGTACAGGAACTCGGCGGTGAATGCCGGGTTTTCGGCCTGCACTTTGCCAGCCGGCTGGGCCTGGCTGCTGGAATGGACAAAGAAGCGGCGGCACTGGCGGCCTGGGCCGCAATGGGCTTCGGCTTCGTCGAGGTCGGCACGGTGACCTGGCACGCCCAGGCCGGCAATCCGCGCCCGCGCCTGTTTCGGCTGCCCGATCATGCGGCGCTGATCAATCGCATGGGCTTCAACAACAGCGGCGCCGCAGCGATGGCAGAGCGACTGGCCCGGCAACCCTGGATCCCGCTGCCCGTCGGTATCAGCCTGGGCAAGTCGCGAATCACGCCCCTCGAAGCAGCTATCGACGACTATTGCGCGTCGCTGCGGCTATTGTACCCCTACGCCGGCTATTTTGCAGTCAACGTCAGCTCACCGAATACGCCCGGTCTGCGGGCGCTACAAGATCGCGCCCAACTCGACGCGCTGCTGGAGCGTTTGCAGGCAGAAAATGCAGCGCAGGCAGAAGTTCGGCAACTGCGCCCACGCCCGCTGCTCATCAAAATTGCGCCCGACCTGAGCGAACCGGCAATCCTCGATGTCTTGCAGGTCTGCGCAGATCGCCGGGTCGCCGGCATCATCGCCATCAACACCACGCTGGATCGAGCCGGGCTTGCGGGTGCACCGGCTGCACTCATCGCGCAGGCCGGCGGTCTAAGCGGGCGCCCACTGCGCAGGCGTGCTCGGCAGATTGTCAGCTTCATCAGCCGGGAAACCGGCGGGCAACTGCCGATCATCGGCGTCGGCGGAATTGGCAGTGCCGACGATGCGCTACGTATGCTCGATGCCGGCGCCAGCCTGTTGCAACTGTACACCGGCCTGGTCTACGCGGGGCCGGGGCTGGTCGGGCGGATCAACCGGGTGACGCGTGGGGCATGCGGAACCAGGGAACCAGGGAAGCAATGAAGTGGGAACCAGGAAACCAATGAAGTGGGAACCAGAAGACCAGGAAACCAGGGAGCCGGTGAACTCTTTCTGGGGTAAATTTTTGCGGTGAGCTATGGAAATCCACATCGATGTACCCCTATAATCGTGCCATGGAGATACCCACGCGGGCAGATCACAGGCGGGCCGCCGCGATGAACGACGGAGCGCCGCATCCGGCCCGGACGGATCGTCGGCGGGGGCAATGTAGGAGCGAAGCAGGAATCAGGAGCAATGGTATGGAGCTTTCGACGCGGGAACGATTGCTGGTTGCGCTGGATAGGCCGTCGTTGGAGCATGCAACCGCCCTGGCTGAGCAGTTGCATGGGCAGGTTGGCGGCTTCAAAGTCGGCCTGGAACTCTGCACCGTCGCGGGCGTCCCGGCAGTGGTACAGGCGATTGCAGCGCGCGGCGGCAGCGTTTTCCTCGATCTAAAGCTGAAAGACATCCCCAACACCGTCGCCGGCGCGGTGCAAGCCATCGTCAGCGGCCTCGGCCCGGCAGTGTGCATGCTCACGCTGCACTGCGACGGCGGCAGCGCCATGCTGCGCGCCGCCGTCGCAGCGGCCGGCCCGCGCAGCATGGCGCGCCCGCTGTTGCTCGGTGTCACCGTGTTGACCAGTATCGACGCACAGATGCTCAGCGATGAACTGGCCGTCGAACGTGAACTAACCGCGCAGGTGGTACATCTGGCCCAACTGGCGCGGGCCAGTGGGCTGGACGGCGTAGTGGCTTCGCCCTGGGAGGCGCCGGCGATACGGCAGGCCTGCGGGCCGGATTTTCTGATCGTGACACCGGGCATTCGCCCGGACTGGGCGGCGAGCGACGATCAGCGTCGGACAGCCACACCGGCCGCCGCGATCGCTGCCGGCGCAGATTTCCTGGTGGTCGGCCGCCCGATCAGCGCCGCAGCGGACGGCCCGCAGCCGGCAGCACAACGCATCGTGCAGGAAATGGCAGATGCAACGGAGCACAACTGATGAGCGAGCACGCGGTCTCCAACATCCTCGAACGGGTCGGCGCGATCATCACCGACAGCCACCTGGTGTACACCTCCGGGCGGCACGGCAGCAGTTATGTAAACAAGGATGCGCTTTATCCACACATCAAAGAAACGAGCTTTATTTGCGCACAGATCGCCGCCGAATTTGCCGGCACGGGCGTCGAAATCGTTGCCGGGCCAACGATTGGCGGCGTAATTATGGCCCAGTGGGTAGCCTACCATCTCGAGCAGCGCAACGGGCAACCGGTGCTGGCGGTCTACGCCGAAGAGGATGGCAGCGGCGAGACGCGGCAACGAGTATTTCGGCGCGGTTATGGCGAACTGCTGCAAGGCCGGCGGGTGCTGATCGTCGAAGACATTTTGACGACCGGCATCTCGGCGCGCCTGGTCGTCGACGCAGTACGGGCAAACGGCGGTGAGCCACTGGGCGTGGGCGCACTCTGCAACCGCGGCGGCGTCACGGCAGAGACGCTGGCGGTACCACAGTTGCTGGCGCTGGTCGAGGTGCCTCTGCAATCATTTGCCGCCGCAGAATGCCCACTCTGCCGGGCCGGCGTCCCGGTGGAGACGCGGGTCGGCAAGGGCGCGGCGTTCCTTGAGAGCAAAGAACTACGGAACTAAAGAGCTAAGAAACTGGTTGATATGGCTACCATATGCGTTTACCAGGATCAAAAGGATGACAAACATCACCATTGGCAAATACGACCGCAAGGGATTGCGCCGCCGCCGAGAGCGGGTAGCACGCAGAGTAGCGAACGCAGCAGCATCTCGTTCCATCCGCATCTCAAGCAGAGCAACCCGCGGTTTTTCGGCCAGATAGCGGATGGGCACCGGCTCGTGCCGCTGGTAAAACTCCTGCAGTGCGGCAAAGAGCTGCCGGTCGATTTTTTCCGAGCGAGTGAACGTTTTCAGCGTACCGTTGTTGTGCAGCACGCGATAGCGATAGCGGACAACATAGCGCGATCTGATGCTGAAAGCCCGGCGCAGACTGATGAGCTCGGCCTGCTCGGTTCGGCCGGCATCCCACAGCACCAGATACATCGATCCACGGATGAGCGGCGCGACAACGCCCAGGTAAAACACAGCCCCTATCACCAGCATAGCGCCGAATCCAGCGGCGCCCATAAGCATGAATTTGAAACCTGGTAGAAGAATGTCCATAGCGGCACCTTCCGCTGTATTGGAGAAGTGACGGCTCCCAGGGAAAGCTCCCCTTTCAACTATAGCGTTTTTTACTCTGCCGGGCGGCCCTCACCCCCGGCCCCGCTCCCGCTCAGGCCAGCGCGGTGAGTTGCGTTCGCGAAACCGGGTTCCCATGGCGCACTTGCCTGGCAGGAGCGGGGAGCACATGAGAACGCCGTTGCCCGGCTCCCCCGCTCCTGTCAGGCTGGCGCCGGTGATGACCAACTCAAAGCGTAA
>DAOTUJ010000122.1:0-29966 GCA_034437175.1 Chloroflexaceae bacterium
TCCTGGCAAGCAGCCCGCCCGGCACCTGCCTGGCCGCCGAGGGCGAACTGGAGTGGGTGCAGATCACCGATCCGCGTTACGCCGTCGACCAGCGCGAGCGCGGGCGCCGCAGCAGCGAGCTCATCGTGCGCACCCGCAGCATCCGCCTGGCCGCCGATGATGACGAACCGGGCTGCGATGTCTGGCTGGAAGGCACCGTGCTGACCACCGCGCGTATCCTGCGCCACCCGGATCGCCCGGTGCTGATCGCCGCCACCACCGTGCGCGTGACCATCGAGCGCAGCCGGCGCGGCAGTCGTGCGCGCATCAGCGAACCAGCCAACGTCGCTGTCGCCATCCCGGTCGATCATCCCGAC
Source organism: Chloroflexaceae bacterium (assembly GCA_034437175.1). Taxonomy (GTDB): domain Bacteria; phylum Chloroflexota; class Chloroflexia; order Chloroflexales; family Chloroflexaceae; genus DAOTUJ01. The sequence continues at coordinate 357 of DAOTUJ010000122.1, forward strand.
GCACCCGGCCTGCTGCGGCCCGGCAACCAGGTGCTGATTGAAGGCATGCTCGAACGCTACCTGGCCCCGCTGCGCGGCGGCGAAGTCGAGCGCGCCGTCGCCGCCCTGGATGCCGGCTGGCAAAACGAGCAGGTTGACCTGAGCGATGCTGCGCGCCGTGAAGCCGAGCGGCGCTACCACCGTCAGCGCCGCCGGCTGCAGGAAACCACCCGCACCCGCGTGGTCGCCGGCTACGTCGAGCTACGCGCCGGCAGTCCGGCCAGCCTGGACGAAGCGCAAGAACTGCGCGCCGCCAGCCAGCGCAACCGCCGCAGCGACCAGCAGCGCCGCCGGGCACAACGCAGCAACGGGACGCCAGGTGAGGCCGGCGAACCGGCACCGGCAACTATGTCAGACGACGAACCAGGAGTGATTGAGGATGAATCAGCAGAGGCTCAATGAAGTGGAGATGATGTGCAAGCGGAAGTCGGATATCACGCACCGCGCTCGCCGCGCCCTTCCAGCGTGGCCTGGCGCTGCTGCCGATCCGCGAGCAGTTGCTCGGTCGCACCGGGCGCCGCCGGCCCGCGTGCCTCAATGTCCTGCCAGAACGCTTCGAGGCGACTCCAGGCGTCGTGTGCCGGCGGCGGTTCAGCGTCTGGGGTTGCCAGTTCAGAGGCCAGGCGGGCAATCAGGGTGGCCCGATCTTGGGGCGACAGCCGGCGGGCCAGCGCCAGCGCCTGGTCAAGCATCACGTCACTGCTGGTGTCCATCGCGCACCTCCATCCCGATCGTCCATCACACTGCCTACATGATACGCCGGTTTGCCGATTCATACCAGAATCGATGCACGATGTTCCGGCCTCCAGCCTTGCCGGTCGTCGTGCAGCCGGACAATTGAGGTCGCTGATGGGACGCAAGACGCCGAAGAACGGGAAGAACGGGAAGAACGGCAAAGCGCCAGATCAGAAACCAGCGATCACGTTCTATCCACCGGAACGCGATGGCGACCGTGATCGCCTGGTCGGCGCACTGGCGGCGGCGGTGCTGGCCATTGCCCGGCAGCGCAACGCCATGCGCGAGCAGCACACGCGTGAGCAGGAGTCGCACACCCGGCCTGATGCGTGCTAGAATAGGTGCCATCACGCCCGCGACCAGCAGAGAGGAGGCAGGCCCATGACCGCAGCCGTCGGCTATTTGCGCGTTTCCTCCGAAGAGCAGGCTGAGGACGGCTTCAGCCTGGCCGCGCAGGAACGGGCAATCCGGCTCTATTGTGAGCTCCACGGTATCCACCTGACCGAGTGCTTCATCGATGACGGCTACAGTGGGACGAAAGCGGAGCGGCCGGCCTTCAAACGCTTGCTCGCCGCTGCCGAGAATCGTACCTTCCAGACCGTGATTGTCCACAAGTTCGACCGCTGGGCACGCAATACCGAGTTGCTGCTGCACACCATTCGCCGGCTCAGCGAACTGGACATCACCTTCGTCTCCATCAGCGAGCAAGTCGACTGTTCAACACCGGCCGGCAAGATGATGCTGACCATCATTGCCAGCACCGCCCAGTTTCACAGCGACAACCTGAGCGTGGAAGTGCGCAAAGGCATTCTCGAGAAGGTGCAGCAGGGCCTGTGGCACGGCCCCTACCCGATTGGCTACCGGAAAGGGCCGGATGGCGTGCTGGTCGAAACCGAGGATGCCCCGATAGTCAAACTGTCCTTTCAGCTCTATGCCACCGGCCAGTATTCCTTTCTGGACCTGGCCCGCGAACTGAACCGGCGCGGCTACCGCATCTACAACGTGCAAAAGGGCGTTCATGTGCTCTTCGACAAGTGGAATGTACTGTCGATGCTGAAGAATGAAGTTTACCGCGGCTTCGTCAAGTACAACAAGCAGCTCTTCCCTGGTCGGCACGAACCGCTGGTCGACCAGGCCACCTGGGACGCGGTGCAGCAGGTGATCGCCCGCCACGCCGGCAAGCGGGGCCGGGTGAGCATCCGCAGTGATCGCACCGGTGGTGGGATGTTAACCGAAACCGTCTATTGTGAGCGCTGTGGCCAGCCAATGTACTACAGCCCGACCAAGTCACGCGCCGGCAAATCGTACTGCTACTATCGCTGTGCCGGCAGAGACAAACTCACCTGCCAGGCCTCCCTCGTGCGCAGTGAAGAGGTCGATGCCCAGATGCGCGAGGTCATCAAGGCACTGAGCCTGCCGCGCGACCTGCGCGACGCCGTGCTGGCCCGGCTCGAGCAACTGCTGGGTGACGATCCGCCGGAGCAAACGCCGGAGCGCGTGGCATTGGAACAGCAACGCAGCGTGCTGGAGAATGCCCGCATGTGCGGGCTGATTGTAGGAGACGTCTACGAAGCTAAGCGTCGAGAAATCGAGGAGAAGCTTGCCGCGCTACCGAAACCGGAGAACCAGGGATTAACAATGAATGAGGTACGCGAGGCAGCGGTGTTACTCGATGATATGGCGCGCCTGATTGATGAGGCGCCCATTCCGGAGCAACGGGGCATTGTGCGCAGCATCTTTGACGGGATCTGGGTGACCGCCCACCAGGTGTGTGCTATAATGCCAAACAACCTGTATTTGCCGCTTGTGTCCGTCGCCTCGCGTCATTTTGAAGATGGTGAGCCGGGTGGGGATCGAACCCACGACCCTCTGATTAAAAGTCAGGTGCTCTGCCGCTGAGCTACCGGCCCGATCACATTGTAAAACGAAGCGCCTATTCTGGCAAGCTCCGAGCGGTTCGTCACTGTTCAGGGACAAAGTATCGGATTTCCACTCGCCGCGCCTACCCGATGGTGGTGATGTCGCAGGTTAACTCGCGCTCAATCGCTCGCCAGGTTTTGGCATCCATTGTTTTCAGGCCTTATTCCAACGCTCCCGCCAGTCGTAAGCAATCGTGCACGGCACTCGCGGCCGGGTTTGCTGCCAGCCAGTCTGCTTGCTCAATCCGCGCCCGCCGCCCCTCCGCTGCGGTCACCACCCGGAAATGCAGCCGGTCGCCCGGCAATAACTGGGCGGCCAGTGCCAGATCCGGTTCGATGACAACGCCAATAATTGGGTATCCACCGGTCGTCTGCGCGTCGGCCATCAATAGGATCGGTGCGCCGTCCGGCGGTACCTGGATGACGCCCGGTATTACGCCGAGTGACGACAGACTACACGGGCCCAGGTATTCCAGGCGCTTGCCCTCCAGTCGGTAACCCATGCGGTTCGACGCGACGTTGATTTGCCAGGATGTTGCTGCCAGGGCTGCCAGACTCGCGGCGGCAAAATAGTTCTGGTGTGGTCCGCCAATAATTCGTAGTTCCGGCTCTGCCCGGTATGCCGGCCGCTGCTTTACCGGCCATTCCGCACCCGCTCGCTCCAGGCTGTCGCCCGGCCCCGCGCTACTGAGTTCGTCGCCGGCTCGCAATGCTCGCCCATCCATGCCGCCAAAGCCGCCGGCCAGGTAGGTCGCCGCCGCGCCGAGTACAGTGTCTGCGGCGATGCCGCCGCTGATTGCCAGGTAGGCCCGCGCACCCCGATCACACTGCCGTGCTGTGAGTCGCAGGATTTCGCCGCGCCGCGCCAGCACCACCCGCCAGGGCGGTAGCCGCCGCTCTCCCAGCCAGGCGCCCAGGTCGGCGCCGCCCAGGGCCAGCACCAGCGACGCCAGGATCTCAAAGCTCGCGCCGCCTGAGGTGATTTCAATGCCCGCCGCGCTGAGCGGGTTGCCTAGCAGACGGTTGGCGGCCGCCAGGGCAAAGCGATCCATCGCGCCGCCGGTCGGTACGCCATACCGCTGTGCCGTCGGGCGCCCGAGATCCTGGATCGTCGCCAGCACGCCCGGCGCCAGCACACGCAATTTGCCGCTCATGGCTGCACACCTTCCGGCAATGGCACAAATTGTACGCCATCGCCCGGTGCCAGCAGCGCCGGCTGTGTCCGCTCTGGCGTGAACATGCGCTGTTCGGTGCTCCCCAGCAGGTGCCAGCCGCCCGGTAGCCGCGCCGGGTAAATGCCGCTCATGCCGGCGGCTATCGCTACCGACCCGGCCGGGACTGCTGTCCGTGGGGTTTTGCGTCGCGGCAATTGCAACTGTTTCGGCAATGGCCCCAGATAGGGAAATCCCGGCGCAAAGCCGATCATCAACACCCGGTAGGTCTGGTTGCTGTGCAAGGCAACCACCTCGGCTTCGCTCAGGCCGGCCGTCGCTGCGACTTCTGTCAGATCCGGCCCCGCTGTGCCGCCGTATACGACGCCGATCTCGATGATGCGTGCCGGCGCAGCACTGACTGACTTCAGGCCCGGCACGATCTGCTCTACCTGTTCGCGCAATTCTTCGGCTTCCACCAGCAGCGGATCGAACTGTAACAGCACCGAGTTGATCGCCGGTACCACCGCGATCAGGCCGGTCTGGATCTGCTGTTCAATCGCTGCCGCCAGCGCCAGCGCATAGCGGTTCGCTGCTTCGCCCGCCAGATCGTTCTCGATCAACCAGGCGGCTTCGCCCATCTCGACGATCCGCCAGTTCATTGTTCTGGCTCCCCAATCCCCGATCTCCGATCCTCGATCCCTTCAGCCATTGCTACGATTGCCACCCCCGCTGCTTCCAACCCGCGCCGCAAGGCCACGCCCCGCGCTGTCGCTCCCGGTGCATCACCATGCAGGCAGATGCTGTCGGCCTGCACGCCGACGATTTCGCCGCTGTAGGCCCGCACTTCGCCGCGCTCGATGATGCTCAATGCCTGCTCCAGGCCGGCCGCTTCGTCCAGGATCATGGCGCCCGGCAGCCGCCGCGAACGCAGCTTGCCGTCGGCTTCGTAGGTCCGGTCGACGAAGGCTTCGGCGGCTACCCGCAATCCCGCCGCGCGCCCGGCTTCCAGCAGCGCCGATCCCGCCAGGCCGACCATAATCAACTCGCGGTCGAAGGTGGCTACGGCTTCGGCAATCGCCTGCGCTATCGGAGGGGTCACTGCGGCATGGTTGTAGAGCGCACCATGCGCTTTGACGTGCTGCAAACGCAGGCTCTCGGCCCGCGCCAGCGCTGCCAATGCGCCAACCTGGCTCAATACGCTGTTGAAGACTTCATCCGGTGTCAGTGGGATCAGGCGTCGCCCGAAGCCCTGCCGATCGGCAAATCCGGGATGCGCACCCGCTTTCACGCCGAGCTCCCGCGCCAACCGCAAGGTTGCCCGCATTACGTCCGGGTCGCCGGCATGCGCGCCGCAGGCGATGTTCGCCGAACTCACCATCGGCAAAATTCCGCCATCGTCACCCATCGGCCATGCGCCGTAACTCTCGCCGCAGTCACAGTTCAGGTCTATGTGCATCATGGTTCATAGCAATTCGATTTTCGATGCCCAGGCTTACCGTGCATTACGTCACGTCAAGCACCGTGTCTCCATCGACTCCAAAGCCATCAAGGAGCTGCGAGGTCGCCCGATCACCCCGCCGGAACACGCCATGCTCGCTATAGGTTTCACCGTCCAATACCAGAACGGTGATCGTATCATTGATGGGATTGACGATCCAGTATTCGGGTATTCCGGCCTCAGCATAATCCACTGGCTTGTCTTCCGTGTCCCGTTCGGGTCGATCCGGACTGACGATCTCAACTACGATGTCGGCACCCAACCAGAAGGCATCCTGATTGCGTTGATCATCTTTGTGTAGCAACATCAACACATCAGGCTCACGGAACTTCCCTGGTCGCATCTGCAACCGCAAGGGTGCCACCAGAACAATCCCGCCACGCGGATGAACCATCGCTTTGAAGAACTCGTACAGGCGGAGCAAGATGAGCTGGTGGCGGCGCGTCGGCATCGGCAATACCGCAATCTCGCCGTCGGTAAACTCGATGAGGTGGTTGGTCTGGTTCGTCAGCTTGAGATACTGCTCTTCAGTCCACAAGCCCTGGAGCGGGAGCAGATCCAATTCGATGCCATCGGCTCGCCGAATTAGCTTCAGTTCGAGTGTGTATGCATCGACTGCCATCATCACCTCCCCCAACATCGTAGCTGCCATTTGCTTCAGTATACCCGGCTGCATCATGCAATGCAATGTACCGGTACAAAGCTTCGGCGCGATCTACTCGCGCCAATCTTAGAAGCACCATCAAATGGCGTTCTGAGTTTCCATGCACTTCCACCTGCTGATCCGCTTGCGACCCGGCTCCGCCTGTGCTAAAATCCGCAACGTCATCGGCCCGAATGCACGCCCTGCAAGGGTGATTATGGCTGACCTGACCTGACGAGCCTGTGCTTCACTCAGATCAGGTTTGCACACCATGAAACGTATTCTTATCACCGGCGGTGCCGGGTTTATCGGTTGCAACCTGGCCTCCCGTTTGCTCGCTGCCGGTTATCAGGTCACGATCTACGATAATCTCTCGCGACCGCGTACCAATTATAATCTCGACTGGCTGAATGCGCTGGCCGCCGCTGCTCCCGGTACGCTGCAAACCAACATCGCTGATGTCCGCGATGCCGAGCAACTTGCGGCTGCGGCTCAGTACTGCGACGCGATCATTCACCTTGCCAGCCAGGTCGCGGTGACGACTTCGGTGCAGGATCCGCGCAGCGATTTTGCTGTCAATGCGCTCGGCACCTTCAATGTGCTTGAAGCGGCTCGCCTCGCGCCTGAGCCGCCGGCCGTGCTCTATGCGTCGACCAATAAGGTTTATGGCGGCATGGAAGATGTGCCGATCGTCGAGGAGCCGACCCGCTATCGCTACCGCGATCTGTCGCTGGGTGTGCCGGAAACCCATCCGCTCGATTTTCATTCGCCCTATGGTTGCTCCAAAGGTGCCGGCGACCAGTATGTTCGCGATTATCACCGCATTTATGGCCTGCGTACCGTTGTTTTTCGCCAGTCGGCCATCTATGGCCCGCGCCAGTTCGGTGTCGAAGACCAGGGCTGGGTCGCGCATTTCATTATTGCGATGGTTACCGGCAAGCCGATTACGATCTATGGCGACGGCAAACAGGTGCGCGATTTGCTTTATATCGATGACCTGGTGAATATTTATCTGCGAGCACTGGAGCGGATCGACCAGGTGGCCGGGCGGATTTATAATGTCGGCGGCGGCCCGCACCATAGCATTTCGATCTGGCGCGAGTTTCAGCCGCTGCTGAGTCAGCTTGCCGGTCGCCGGCTTGATGCAGCAGCCTACGGCGACTGGCGCCCCGGCGATCAGCCGGTCTGCATTCTCGATATTTCCCGCGCCGCCCAGGAGCTGGATTGGCAGCCGACCATCTCGGTCGAAGTCGGTGTTCGTCGCCTCTGGCAGTGGGTCGAAGACCATCGCCATTTCTTTGAGTCTTAGGGCGGAAATGTCGTTTCAATTCGTTTGCTGCTGCGGCGAAGCCGCAGCAGCAAACGAAAAAGAAGTATGCGTCCACGCTGCCGCAGGCGAAAACACCGGTTGATCTGTGCATAATAATTGTATTCGCAAACCTTTTGCTATCTGGGCAAAGCGCAGCTAGAAAATAAAGATTCCTATGCGCGTTCTCTGCGCTCTTACATATTATCGCCCATACGTCAGCGGCCTCACGATCTATGTGCAACGCCTCGCCGAGGGTCTGGCCCGCCGCGGCCATAGCGTGACGGTGCTGACGTCACAGTACGATCCCAGTCTGCCCCAGAATGAGATGATGGGGCCGGTACGGGTTGTGCGCGCTCCGGTTGCCGCCCGCGTCAGCAAGGGCGTGATTATGCCCATCTTCGGCTGGATCGCCAGCGCGCTTGCCCTTCAGCACGACGCGATGAGTTTGCACTTGCCGCAGTTCGATGCGCCCGGCCTCGGTTTGCGTGGGCGCTTGCTGCGCCAGCCGGTCGCCCTGACGTATCATTGCGATCTGACGCTGCCGCCCGGCCGGTTTAATCGCTTCGTCAACCAGGTTGTCGATCTCAGCAATCTCGCCGCCGGCCATGCCGCCGATGCGGTTGTCACCTATACCCAGGATTTTGCCGATCATTCGCCTTATCTCCAGCGTTTTCGCTCCAAAGTTCGCGTCATTCCGCCACCGGTTGCGGTGGCGGAGATGCATCCCCAGGCCATCACGGCGTTCCGTCGCCGCTGGAATATTCACGGGCCGGTGATCGGTATGGCGGCCCGGCTGGCCGCCGAAAAAGGGGTCGAGGTGTTGCTCAATGCGTTGCCCAAAATCCTCAAACGCTACCCGACCGCACGCGTGCTGTTTGCCGGTCCCTTCGAGCATGTGCTCGGCGAAGAGGCCTATGCCCGCCGCCTCGCGCCGCTCTTCCATCGCTATCGCGATAACTGGACGTTTCTCGGCACGCTTGATTTCCAGGAGATGGCGGCCTTCTATCCCAACCTTGATGTGCTGGTTGTGCCCAGCCTGAATTCGACTGAGTCCTTCGGCCTGGTGCAGGTTGAAGCGATGCTCTGTGGGACGCCCGCGATCGCCAGTGCGCTGCCCGGCGTGCGCCAGCCGGTGTTGCAAACCGGTATGGGCGAAGTGGTGCCCATCGGCGACAGCGCTGCGCTGGCCGATGCTATCCTGAAGGTCATCGCCAGTCGCGCCGCCTATGTGCGCCCGCGCAGCGACATTGTCGCCCGTTTCAGCCTCGAACGCACTGCCGCCGAGTACGAACAGCTCTTTACTGAACTACGGGACGCTTGATGAGTCGTGATTTTCTGCGCCCGCATTTGCTGAGCCTGCCGATTCACCGCGCTATGCTGCGTGCGGTCGAAGCGCGTCTTTTCGCTGAACTGGCCCCCGATTTGTCCGAACCGATCATCGATATCGGCAGCGGCGACGGCACTTTTGTCCAGATTGCCCTGCCCGGCAAAACGGTTGTCGGCATCGATCCCTTGCTCAGCGATACGCGGGAAGCCGCCCGCCGTGCGGTCTATGCCGGGCTGGCTCAGGCCGATGGCGCGGCCCTGCCCTTCCCCGCCAATCATTTTGCCGCTGCTATCAGCAACTGCGTGCTCGAGCATGTCGTGCCGCTCGACGAAACCCTGCGCGAGGTGGCTCGTGTGCTGCAACCCGGCGCCCGCTTCGTTGCCTCGGTCGTCGGCAACCGCTTTCCACAGGATTTGCTCGGCACAACGCTGCTCAATGCAATCGGCCTTGACGGTAGCCGCTATGGCCGCTGGTTCAACCGCATCTCCGTCCATTATAATACGCTCAGCGCCGCCGATTGGAGCGCCCGCTTTCGCGCCGCCGGCCTCGAAGTTGTCTCCTGGCGTCCCTATTTCAGTGCCGCCGCGCTCAAGCTCTTCGATTTCAGTCATTATTATGGTGCACCCGCCCTCATCACCCGCCAGCTGACCGGGCGCTGGCTGCTGGCGCCGCCGTTTACACCCAATCTGCTCTGGGAACCGCTGCTGCGCCGCATCTACGAGGCTCCGCCCGCAGCCGACGGCCCCTACTATTTCTTTATCTGCCGGAAGCCTTGAAGAAAACGGGAGCGGCGCTGCCCGCCGGACAATACAGTGCGCAAACAGAGCGAAGGCCTGCGGAGTATGGTCAGGGATTTCCAGGCGCGCTGCGCGCCTGGAAACTGCAATGCGATGGTGTGACTCGCTCCCATCAGAAGGTCAGCACCTGGTCGCCATCAACCAGCAGCCGGCGAATGCTGGGATGATCGTCATACTCACTGAGCAGCGGCAGTTCGGCCTGCTCAAGCTGGTCGCGGACGTGGGTTGTTCCTCCTGTTCATTCAATGCCTACGATTGCACAGGCTTCAATCACGGGCTACTATCCCCCCGCGAGCAACACTCTTGCGTTCCCTTTGGAAACCGCGCCGCTTCTGATAGGCCAGCGTGGTGGTCGAGTACTTCAGACTCTCGCGCGCAAAGAACAGTGCCACCTCAGCCATAGTCGCATCCCCGAAGAAGTGCCGGCGGAACGCCCCTTCACCCAGAAAGCCGGTGCTGCTCTGGCGTAGCAGGCTCAGCCGCAGCTTGTTGCGGGGCAAGTGGTTGGTGCCGGTCAGCACTTGCCGAAACGCCCAGGGAACCCAGGGATTCGCTTCGTAGAGCGCCTGGATCTCCGCCACCGTCCGGTTCACCGCCGTCTCATCGAACGGATCCACCGCCTCAATAAGCGCATCGATCCGGTCGGCCAGATCCTTGAATTCGTCAAAGCCGCCGCCCACCAGGCACAGTGTCTGAACTACGGCAAAATACTCAGCCCGGCTCTGTACGCGGCTCCGCGTGCTGAGCAATTTCACATACTCGGTGTAGGCTCCAAGCAGCCAGAGCACACTGTAGACCTCCCAGAGCTTATAGTTCGACCAGGACTTGTAGGAATTCGCCACCAGGCGATCATGAGCGGTAACGAAGCGCAAGGTCAGATCCTCCAGCGGCTGAAAGCGCGCCGTGTTGTAGTCGCGCTCGTGGTGGGCGTCGAGTAACAGATGGGACAGCAGGGCCACACTGATTAGCGTAGTATAGATGCCCTTGGAATAGAGCGGATCGATGAAGCCGGCTGCGTGGCCAAGCAAACAGAAGCGATCACCAATGACGCGAGTTGCGGTGTATTGCAGGCGGCCGGTGCGTGTCCAGGTGCGTGCTGCCCTGACGTCGTGGAAGTGCTTCGCGATGCTTGGGAAACGGTCGATGAAGCTGAAAAACTCCTCCTCGGGCGCGAGGTCAGGCTGCACTGGGTGGATGCGCGGATCGAGCTGTAATCCGACGCTGACCAGCGGGTTGGTCGATTGGGAATGATTGTTAAAAGGGATGACCCAGAGCCAGCCGCCGTGGAACACATGGTGCAGCGTACCCTCGGAGACCGGGAAGGGAATGCCGTAATCCCAGTGGCTTGCCTCGACCTGGTTGTAACAGGGCAGATCAACCATATGAGTGAAGATCGTACGGGTATGGGACTGTAGCTCGCGCGAGCGCCAGCCGAATTTTTCAGCCAGCAGTGAGCGCATCCCGCCCGCGTCCACCACATAGTCAGCCTGATAGGTCACGCCCTGAGCGGTGAGGATCGTTACACCGTCAGGTGCTGGTATGATATCCTTGACTGGCGTGCCCTGGAGCACGGTAGCACCGTAACGCACGGCTATCGAGGTGAGCAGGTAATCGCTGTCCTGGCGGTGGATATGCAACTCGTAGCCATGGGGCCGCTGCGGGATAACGGCCTGGAGTGCGTGACGCAGATCCTGGGGCCGGCCCTCCTCGTGATGCAGGAAGCTGAAGTGGCGCTTGATCCCATGGGAGGTGCCGATCCGGGCCAGGTAGTGCTCGGAGCTGAAGTAGGCCAGTTCGGGCACATCGAAGAGCTCGGCTATGGCCCGCATGGTCTCTGAGGTCTCGAGGATCATTGACTCGCCGACCGCGAACCTGGGGTGGACTCCCGCCTCAAAGATAACCACCCTGAGCCCGTGGCGGGCCAGAATGGCGCCCAGGCTCGATCCGCTGATCCCTGAACCAATAACCGCAATATCGTAGCGTTGCTGAGCACCTATCACAGCTGCTCCTTTGCATCCAACCTGGCATGATGCCAGCGTACCAGCATTGCATCACGTCAACTGTAAGCTGGCTCACAGAAGGCAGTGGTGTGAGCCATTTTCAACGTTAGTGTTTGTGGCTGGAAGGGTACCGCCGGCTACTCTGATCCGGTGGCAAACAGTCCACGCCAGAGAAACCACGCAAACAGCCCCGAGAAACGCATCGTTTTGCCACCAGCGAACGGTACGGTCAACTCGGCTTTTGCCTTCTGGCCTTCGGCCATGCAATTCCATTCAAGTATAGGTCAGCTAGCCGATCCGAACTGTGAGATTTTGCACGTACAGTGCTGTAGTGATGGCGTACACTCATGGGCAGAGAGGCCGAACATCATTCATGCAGAAAGGAGACTGCCGGCCGTGCATAACACAATGCAGCGCCTGGCCACAATGACCAGGAACACGCGCTTTGCCGGTATTGCTGTGGTTTATCTCAGCGCCCTGTTGCAAGGAATTGCCCTTATTCTGTTCCCCGCCGCGGGCGCTCTCTTTACCAGCCCGGAATTCCACAACCTGAGTGACGGGCAATTTGGGGTGTTGTTCACACCCCAGATTATCGGCGCCATTGCTGCGTCAATGTTCGCATCTCGGCTCGTACGCCGCTTCAGCATGCAGCGCGTGTTTCAGCTCGGCCTGCTGGCCAATCTGCTGGCAATGCTCTTGCTAGCTACCAGCCATCTCGTGATAGGGACTGGTCTTCCGGTGTTTCTGCTGCTGCTCGCCGGCACGGCGGCCGTCGGCGCCGGCTTTGGGCTGACGCTGACTGTCCTGAATGCCTATGCATTCGATCTGTTTCGCAACCACGCTGATGCCGCAGTAACCACCCTGCACGTGCTGACCGGTAGCGGCCAGGCAGCTGCACCATTGCTGCTAGCCACATTCCGCGACGCCGGGCTCTGGTGGGGGGCTCCGCTGGTCGTGCTCGTCGCTCTGGCATTGATGCTGGGGATCCAGGCTCCCCTGGCGCTACGATTATCGATGGAAGGCTCACCCCTGCCGGCAACCAGCGTTGCCAACAAACCCTGCGCACCGCCCGACAATCGCCTGCCGCCACGGATCTGGATCTTTGGACTCGTGGTCTTCTTCTATGGAGCCAGTGAGGCAACCTTCGGCAACTGGAGCACCATTTACCTGGAGGATAATGCCGGGCTTGATCCGGCGCTGGCCGCTCAGGGACTGGCGCTGTTCTGGGGCGCGGTTGCGCTGGGGCGAGTACTCTTCGCGCTGGCAACAATCTGGTTGCGGCCCCAGGTGCTCTACCCACTGGCGCCGCTCCTGATTGCCGCCAGTTTCATTGTTCTGCCACTCGTGCAGGGCACCACCGCCAGTCTGCTGGTGCTGGCTGTCGCCGGCCTGGCCATGTCCTTCTTTTTCCCACTCAGCATCAGCATGGCCTCGGCTGAGGAGCCAGACATGGTTGACGCTGTGTCGGGCACAATGGTTGCCGGCATCCAGCTTGGCATCGGTGCCAGCGCCCTGCTGGTTGGACAGCTCACCAATGTGCTGGCGCTGCCGACAATTTTTCAGTTCTCCAGCGTCTATGGTCTGCTCATGGCCGCGCTGGTGCTGTATCTGGTACTGACCAGACCATCGCCGCAGAAGGAGGCACAATGATGAATATGACTCCCTGGTGGCCTGCGCCCTATGGTGCTGAAGACCAGGCCGGTATGCTCAACGAGATCACGCCGGAAAAGATAGTCGCCGCTGCCCGGCTGGTGCAGCGCGGCATCCGCTACGACCTGAGCCGCATCCTCGATCAGCATGTTCCGGCTTTTCCGGGGCGCAGCTTTCACCAATACCTGACGACAAGTGGGCGCCAGATCAATCTGCGTCGCCCGGACGCAGGCACGGCCGGCTGGGGCGAGAACAATCTGAACTTCATTCTGGAAGTGGTTTCGAGCACTTCACAGCTGGGTACCCATCTGGATGCACTCAACCATTTGCAGATCGGCGACTGCTTTTACAACGGCCACAGGCTGGGCGATATTGTCGAAGACTGGGGCACCAACCGGCTGGGTATGGAAACCGTGCCACAGATCATCACCCGTGGTTTGTTGGTTGATGTCGCCGCCCGGCGTGGAGTGGAACGGCTGGCGGCGGGTGACGTGATCAGCGTTGCCGAGGTTGAGCGCGCTTTGCAGCAGCAGGGCCTCGCCGTCGAACGCGGTGATGCGCTCTTTTTTCATACCGGCTGGGGCGCGTTGTGGATGCAGGATAATGCGGCCTACCTGGCCGGCCAACCTGGCCCCGGCAAAGATCTGGCGGCCTGGCTGGTCGAGCAGGGCGTAGCGCTGACCGGCTGCGATACCTGGAGCTACGGCCCGGTGCCGCCGGAGAACCCCGCCGAACGCTTCATCGTGCCGCAAACCCTGAACGTTTGCCACGGCATGTTTATCGTTGAGAACCTGGACACCAGCGAACTGGCTCGCGACGACGTCAACGCCTTCATGCTGACGCTGACCCACGCTCGGGTGCGCGGCGCCACCGGCGCCTGGGTCGCACCCGTTGCCATTGTGTGAGAGGAGAAATTCTATGGCATCCACCAGGCATTATGACGTGATTATTATCGGTACCGGCGCCGGCGGCGGCACACTGGCGCATGCCCTGGCGCCGACCGGCAAGAACATTCTGGTGCTTGAACGCGGCGGCTATCTGCCACGCGAACGCGACAACTGGAACCCGCGCGCGGTGTTTGTCGACGGCAAGTACAAAGCGAGAGAGACCTGGATCAACAAAGAAGGCCAGGGCTTTCATCCCGGCACCCATTACTATGTCGGCGGCAATACCAAGGTTTATGGCGCGGTACTCTTTCGCATGCGCAAGGAGGATTTTGGCGAATTGCGGCATTTCGATGGCATTTCGCCGGCCTGGCCCATCAGCTACGAGGAGTTTGAACCCTACTATGGGCGTGCTGAGCAACTCTTTCGGGTCCACGGCGAACACGGTATCGATCCGACTGAACCTCCGGCCAGCACGCCGCTGCCCTATCCACCGCTGCCACACGAGCCACGGATCGAACAACTGGCGCAAGATCTCCGCCGCCTGGGGCATCATCCCTTTCCGCTGCCCGTCGGCGTACGTCGCAACGAACAGGACCGCGTCGATGAGCCCTTTATGCTGCGCGAGCTCTTTGACGTCAATGGCAATGAGACCTTCGATGGCTTTCCCGACCTGTTGCAGTATAAGTCGGACAGCGAAACGCTCTGTATCAAGCCGGCGCTGGCCCATCCCAACGTCACTTTGCTCACCAATGCGCTGGTAACCCGGCTGGAAACCGACGCTTCCGGTCGCCAGATCAGCGCGGTGATCTGTGAGCATAATGGCAGTAGCGAGGCCTTCTCCGCCGACATCGTGGTGGTGGCCTGCGGGGCTATCAACTCCGCGGCACTGCTGCTCAAATCGGCGAATGATACGCATCCCGATGGGCTGGCCAATCGCTCCGGTGTAGTCGGGCGGCACTATATGGCCCACAACAACACCGCATTTCTGGCCATTTCGCGCGAAGTCAATCCCACTCGCTTCCAGAAAACACTGGGCGTCAATGATTACTACTTCGGCGCCGATGATTGGGAATACCCACTCGGCCATATGCAGATGCTTGGCAAGTCCAATGCCGACATCCTCCGCGCCGAGGCGCCGCCGCTGGTGCCTGGCATGACTCTGGAGATGATGGCCAGACATGCACTGGACTTCTGGTTAACCACGGAAGATCTACCCGATCCCAACAACCGGGTGACCGTCGACCAGCAAGGCACGATCTATTTGCACTATACTCCGAACAACAACGAGGCGCACCAGCGGCTCAGCGCGAAACTTAAGGGCATGCTGCGAGAGTTGGGCTGCCATGACCACCTGTTTCCCTGTTCGCTCTACCTCGGCAAGCGCATCCCGCTTGCCGGCGTCGCCCACCAGTGCGGCACCATTCGCTTCGGCAACGATCCAGATAGCTCGGCGCTCGATATCAACTGCAAGGCCCATGACCTGGACAACCTCTATGTCGTCGACGGCAGTTTCTTCGTTTCCAGTTCCGCCGTCAACCCGGCCCTGACCATCATCGCCAACGCCCTGCGCGTCGGCGACCACCTGGCCGCTCGCTTGCAATAAAATAATTTGACCTCACACCGTATGATCTCCTGTGGCATTGGTTCCGGCCGCGATGCAGCCGGAACCAATGCCACAGGAGGGTTCAGTACAGAAGGAACTGATACCTGCGATGCCTTATCAACCGATTGAAAACTACGGCATAATCGGCAATATGCATAGTGTGGCCCTGGTCGGCATGAATGGTTCGATCGACTGGCTTTGCCTGCCGCGCTTCGACTCGCCGAGTATTTTCGGCGCCATCCTGGATGATCACAAGGGTGGCCGCTTTCTGCTGGCGCCCTGTGTCGAAGACCATGCCGTCACTCATAAGCAATTCTACTGGCCGGAAACCAATGTTCTGGTGACACGCTTTGTATCGGCTCACGGGGTCGGCGAAGTGGTAGACTATATGCCGGTAGGGCTGGCGCCCGGCCAACCCGGCTATCACTGGCTCATCCGGCGTGTGAAGGTCATACGCGGCAGTATGACCTTCACCATGACGTGTATGCCGGCTTTCAATTATGCGCGCACGCCTCACGAAACGCAGATAAAAGACTATGGCGCCAATTTTCTCACCCCGGAAATCAGCATGGAACTGGCAACACCAGTGCCGCTCATCCCGAATGAGCATGGTGTGACGGCGCGATTTACGCTCGCAGAAGACGATACCAGCTTCTTTGTACTGCGCGAAATCACCCCCGAGATCGTCTGCAACCAGCCGGTCGACCCGGCCCGCGAGGATCGGTTGTTTCACGATACCATCGCCTACTGGCGGCGCTGGATCAGCACATGTACCTACACTGGCCGCTGGCGCGAAATGGTCAAACGCTCGGCGCTGGTGCTCAAGTTGCTGACATATGCGCCGACCGGGGCGATTGTGGCGGCACCGACGACCAGCCTGCCCGAGGGCATCGGTGGTGAGCGCAACTGGGATTACCGGTATACCTGGATCCGCGACGCGGCGTTTACGGTCTATGGCCTGATGCGAATCGGCCTGACTGAAGAGGCGGCGGCGTTTATGAACTGGATCGAACAGCGCAGCCACGAGCGCGAAACCGACGGCTCGCTGCAACTGATGTACGGTATCGATGGGCGCCACGATTTGAGCGAGGAAACCCTCGATCACCTGGAAGGCTATCTGGGCTCGCGCCCGGTACGCATCGGCAACGGTGCCTACAACCAGTTGCAACTCGACATTTATGGCGAACTGCTGGACTCGGTCTATCTTTACAACAAATACGGCATTGCCATCTCTTACAATCTCTGGCGCGAACTGCACAGCCTGATCGACTGGGTCTGCGATCACTGGAACCAGCCGGACGAAGGGATCTGGGAGATCCGCGGCGGCAAACGTCACTTTGTCTATTCGCGGCTCATGTGCTGGGTGGCGCTCGACCGTGGCCTGCGTCTGGCCGAGAAGCGCTCGTTCCCGGCCAACCGGGAACGCTGGATCCGGGTGCGCGATGAAATCTACAACGAGATTATGAGTCGTGGCTGGAGCCATGAGCGCCAGGCTTTTGTGCAGGCTTACGACAGTGATGCGCTCGATGCCGCAAACTTGCTGATGCCACTGGTGTTTTTTCTCTCGCCCGGCGACCCGCGCATGCTCAAAACGCTGGCAGCCATCAATCGCTCGCCGAGCCAGGGCGGACTGATGTCCGGCGGGCAAATCTACCGCTATGATGTCAGCAAAACCGACGATGGGCTGAGCGGTGAAGAAGGGACGTTTAACATCTGCACCTTCTGGATGGTTGAGGCAATGACCCGCGCCGGCTATGCCGACCCAAAATGGCTGGAGGAAGCCCGCCTGATGTTCGAGCAGATGCTGGGTTATGCCAACCATCTGGGCCTCTACGCCGAAGAAACCGGCGCCTCCGGCGAGGCACTCGGCAACTTCCCGCAGGCCTTCACCCACCTGGCACTGATCAGCGCCGCCTTTAACCTGGATCGTGCGCTGGGCGGCCGCGCCTGACCATCACACATCGTCGTAAGGTCGCCGGCGATGAACCCGCGAATTTAGAGGCGGCCGCGAGCTTTGAGTTCAAGGTAGGTGTTGATGACGCTGACGGTGAGTTTGTCGGCGGGAACATCGATGGTCAGGACACCGCTGCGGTTGAGCGTATCGAGGATGACCTGGCGTTCGTCGAGCAGCATTTCAGCGACGGCACGGCGGTAGAGCGGGCCGGTGGCGGAAACCGGCCGACCGGCAAGGTTGCTGATATTGGGATCGCTGATGGTGACACAGATCGGCAGGTGACGGCGAGCTATACGAGCCATATTGGCGATCAGCGGGCGGGCGGCATCAAGGGTGACGAGGTCGGTAAACAGAACGACCAGCGAGCGGCGTTTATGTTTGAAGCCAAGATAACTCAGAGCGCGCTGGTAATCGGCTTCAACCGGTTGGGAATGTACATTGTAAAGCGACTCGATCATGCGGTAAAATTGCCCCTTGCCGCGACGTGGCGCCAGGTAGCTGGTAACATCATCGGCGAAGGCTAGCATCCCGATATGATCGCCCTTAAGCGAGGCCACGTAGGAAAGCAGCAGGGCCGTATTGATCACATAGTCGAGCCTGGCCAGACCCTGACCACTACCGGCAGCCGGGTCGTCGACGGGCGGGCGCATCAAGCGCCCGGTATCGATCAGCGACACAACGTGCTGACTGCGTTCGGTTTCATATTCGGCAGTAATCGGTTTGCCGCGGCGGGCGGTCGCCTTCCAGTTGATGCGACGAAATTCGTCGTCGGTGGTATACTCGCGCAGGCGTTCAAACTCGGTGCCGACACCATAGACGCGGGCCTGACGCAGGCCCAGTTCATAAAGCATGCCTTTGCGGGCCAGCAGATCGTACTTGCGTACTTCGAGGACATTTGGGTACACTTTGACTGTGGCCTGCGCCGGGTAGCGCGCCTGGCGAACGAAGGTGCGAAAACGTGATTGGTAGCGCAAAACAATGTCGCCGAAAGCATAATCGCCACGCTGTAGCGGATGCACGTGGTATTGCGCCTCGAAAATGTCATAGGCCGGCAGCACCGCATCGAGGAACTGCGCATCACTGGGAAACTGGTAAGGAAACTCATCGCGGATGCGCAGCTTGAGCGGCAACCCGCTGCGATTAGCGAGCAGCACCGTCACCAGGTTATCGGCGCCGATGGAAAGACGGCTATCATTGAGGCGCTCGACCTCAATCTGGTCGGGGCGCGGCGTCAACAATCGATCGCTGATCAGCAGCGCGCCGACGGCCAGGAAATAGAGCACCGTCAGCCAGCGCAGCGAGTCGGCCAGCGAGATTGCGGCGATCAGCAAACCGCCGAACAGCAGCAACGCGAGCAAACGCAGCGAAGGAATCACGGCAAGCCTTTTGCAAAGAAGCGATGCAAAGCGCGCTCAGTATAACCGCGGCGGCAGGCGGCGTCAATCAGGAGCAGTTGCGTATAATACCGCAGAACGAGCTTTCAGAGGTAGGGATTGCTTATGGCAGATGATATTGAAGCAACAGTGGCGTACATTGCAGGAGTTCTGGAAGAGACGGAGGCTGAACCGATTGCCTCGATCCGGCGGATCGTGCGGCGACTGGGAGTCGAGTTCGCGAACGATGTGCTGGCGGAAACGCAACGCATCGAGACGGCGGGCGGCCTGTTGACCCAGAAGCGCGACCGTCGGCGCTCAGCGGGCGGTGTATTCTTTTACGTGACTCGGCAGCGCCTGATTGCTGCCGGACAACGGGCCGATCTCCACGCCATTTTTCCGCCGCGCAGCCGCCCTGAACGAGCGCCCGCCAGCCCTACCCCGTCGCCACCGGCCGGCAGCATTGTCCGGCCGGTGCGCCCGCGCCCACGCAACGAACTGGCCCGCCAGCGCATAACCGAACAGCGGCAACGGCCGGCCAATCAAGCGGCCATTCTGGCAGTCATCGAGCGGCACATCGGGCGCCCGGCAGATCTGTATCGGCGCAGTATCAACCCGGAAACCGGCGAAGTAACGCTGGCCTTCTATTTTCCGCCGGTCGCCCGTGATCGTTACGCGACTGCAGTCGCCAAAGCGGCGGCCGAAGCCGGTGTGCCCATCAATATTTCGCCGCAGGCCCATCAGGGCGCCCTCGGCGATATGGCGCGGGAAGTGCTGCCGGATACGCTGATCGTCGCTCGAATCGCCATCCATGCCGACAGCGAAACCGTCCGGGTGCGAGCTTCCGGTACCGCCGACGAGGCGGACATAGGAGCAGCGCAGGAACAGTTTAACGAGCACACCGGCTGGACACTCGAAATTCAGTTGATGGATCCGCTGCTAGGCTGACGGGCCCATGCGGTAGCCCATACGCAACCAATATTATTCCGCTGCCGTCGGCAAGGCAAAGTGGAACATATACCAGGCCAGGTAGCCGGCGCTGATGTCTTTGATCCAGCGGTCGAAGTTGTGCATCAGGCGGTCGACAAACTCAGGGGCAGTGGCGGCGGCCAGTTCGTCGTAGCGGTCGGCAGCTTCTTCGTTTGTGTACATACATTTATTTGTGTAGTAAAAGAATTCCCCAGCGCAAATAGCCCTGTTCGCCGCCTTCGATCCAGTGACGCAAGCCGACCAGCATGCGATCAAGATATTCCGCCGAGACATTATCAGCCACCAGCGCCTGGTACTGCGCCTGCAAATCATCGTGGACATGGCGGTAGGTCGGCGCCAGGTGTGCCGAATAATCGACAAAGCGGGTTTCGCGAAAACCCAGTTCGCGGGCCGTATCCTGATAGAACTCGACGGAACCCAGGCTATCGAGGTTAACCCGGTCGTAGATGGGTTGCAGTTTCTCGGGTGGGCAATCGTTGGATTGCATCGGATCGGTAAAGATGAACAGGCCGCCGGCCTGGAGCACCCGGTAGGCTTCGGCCAGCACCTGGCGGCGGTTGCTGCTGTGCAAAATCGCATCCTGCGACCAGGCGACGGCAAAGCTCTCTTCGGCGGCGGGAATCTGCTCATAGCTGCCATCGAGCACCGTAATCAGGTGCGCCAGGCCGCGTTCGTGATTGATGCGCCGGTTGATCGCATTCTGGCGCTCGCTGATATTGAGACAGGTGGTGGGGCTACCGTAGGTATGGGCGAGATAGCGAGCAGTACCGCCATAGCCGGCGCCGAGATCGATTACCGGCGTATCCGGCCCGAGATCGCCGGCGAGCTCCGCCATGCGCTCAACAGTACGGCGGTTGGCACGTTCAATTGAATCATCGGCGCGCTCGAAGATCCCGATATGCAAATCTTCGGTGCCGCGCCACATCGTCGAATAGAAGCGGTCGGCGTCGGCACTATTGTAGTAATCCTGCGTCTGGCGGGCAGCCTGCGAATACGGATCTGTCATACGATACGCCTCTCACTACACGCTTGCGGGTTCGTAGCAAAGCCACGAACCCGCAAGCATACCGGATTGAACTGAGCAAACGAGCTTAGTTGGCCGCAGCGCGAGCCTGTTCGAGCCAACCATCGACGGTGGCACGATTATCCTCGATCCACTGCTGCGCATGGCCCTGAATATCTGCCTCGCTATTCGCGCCTTCCTGCATCAGCACATTCTGCTCGGCGATATCGGCGAGCGGAATCTCGACCAGCTCGAAGAGCGTGCGAGCTGCCGGGTTATTGTCCAGGAACTCGGTATTGGCAACCACCCGAATGTCATTCGGCGGGAAGCCCAGGTCACAAGGATCGCTGGCGCAGCCGGGAATGCTGCTACCGGAGGTATCGCGATCACCGCCCTGATCCTCGGGCATCGAGGAGAAGGGCACCTCGATCCAGACAATGTCATCGCCCAGCGCCAGGCGCGAAACCGTCCAGTTGGGCGTCCAGGTGTAGAAGAGCACCGGCTCACCGCGCCCGAAGCGGGCGATGGTGTCGGCCATCAGCGCCGAATACTCACCCTGCACATGTTCGACCGTATCACGCAATTCGTAGGCATCGAGGTGATGCTCAATGATCAACTCGCAGCCCCAGCCGGGGTTGCAGCCGATCAGATCGGCCTTGCCGTTGCCGTTGCTATCGAAGATGGCAGCGATTTCCGGATCCTTGAGTTGCTCGATATTGGTAATACTCTGCGCATCGGCAGTGGCCTTGTCGATCAAGTAACCCTGAAGCGCACCGGCCTCGACCTCGAAGCCAACCAGTTCCACATTGCCCTGCACGCGCTCCTCATTGATGAAGACATCGTGCTGCGGGAACCAGCCGTTAGCCCAGAAGTCGACATCGCCATTGGCAGCCGAGAGATAGAAGGCAGCGTTCTCGAGAGTCAGCGGATCACTGATGTCATAGCCGAGATCGGTGAGCAACTGGTCGAAGATAGCAGCCTGGAACCAGCCGGTATCCCAGGTCGCACGGCCCATATTCACGGTGACACCCTCGCCGGGCATAGCCCCCTCGGCGGGCATCTCTTCCGCCGGCTCTTCCGCCGGTGCCTCGGTAGCAGCAGCCGGCTCTTCCGCCGGTGCTTCAGGCTGCTGACCGCCACAGGCAGCCAGAACCAGTGTCGCGGCCGCAATCAAGCCCAGCAGGGCCATCAGGCGCTTGGTCATCTGTTATTCCTCCTTAGTAAAGTAGAGTTTGCAAAACATTGGCCATCGTCAGTTAGCTGCATCAAATGCAGTGCAGGCTAAAATGCACGAGTGAAGCGCAGACAGTTTGCCGTATCAAGCAGCTGTCGACAAGTTGCGAGTTGTGTGGTATGGCCTGAACTCAGGGTATGACCGATTGTGGATCGTATAAACCACGTCGTTCCCACATAATGTGAGGTAGTTGAAGCATACAATTGAGCCAGTGCAGATCTCCCGACGTACACTGTTCAGCGATGGCGGCTGCGTATGAGCCGTTTTGCATGCATCGATTCAGGGCAGTCTGGTGTTAGCTTCTCCTTTCCAGGGGCATTGATCAGAGGCCCATGCAACTATATTGTATGTAATACCACAATCCGCGAATATGTGCAAGTCCGGATGACTGCCGCAGTCGGTGGTATTCGATAATAAATACATCCGGGTAGAACATCGTTCTTTTGCGCCGGTTGCCGGTTGCCGGCAACCGGCGCAAGAATCGAAGAGCATCAAGAAGCCGGGTTGCGCTGGACGACCTGCGAGATGCGGTCGAGAACAACTGCGAGCAGCAGCACCGCGATACCGGAAGCCACCGCACCGCCAACGTCGAGGCGACCGACAGCGCGGAAGATATCGCCGCCGAGTCCGCCACCGGCGATGAGCGCCACAATCACAACCATAGAGAGCGCCAGCATAAGTGTCTGGTTCAGGCCGGCCATAATCGTCGGCATCGCCAGCGGCAACTGCACATCGAGCAGCAACTGGCGCTCATCGGAGCCAAAGGAACGCCCGGCCTCAACGACTTCTTTCGGCACACCGCGAATACCGAGCGCCGTCAGGCGCACCATCGGCGGCAGAGCAAAGATGATCGTCGCCATGGTGCCGGGCACCGGCCCGATACCGAAGAACATCACCACCGGCACCAGATAGACAAAGGGATGTATCGTCTGCATTGCATCGAGCGCCGGGCGCACCACGCCTTCAACCCGCTCACTGCGAGCGGAGAAAATACCGAGCGGCACCCCGACTACCACACAGAACGTCACGGCAGCCAGCAGCATACCGAGGGTTTGCATCGCCGAATCCCAGTAACCCAGGGCACCGATCAGAAACATACCGCCGCCGCCGATCAAGGCCAGTTTCCAGCCACCCTTATAAAAACCGATCGCCGCGATCGCCGCCAGCAACACCAGCGGATGCAGCCAGGTCAGGAAATCGACCATATAAGTCAATACAAAATCGATGGGCATGCGAATGACATCGAAAACCGGATCGAGGTTGGACACCATCCAGTCGACCATTATTTCGATCACATTGATCAGCCATTCACCAAGCGTGAAATTATCAAAAAACTCACTCTGAGCCTGTAGCAAAGATTGCATCAAGATCACCTCATTGCGTTACTGTCGTTTCAATATCTTCGTCGGTGGGCGTACCATTGGTTTGCTCGCCAGCAGGCCGTTCAGCGGCACCGGAGCCTTCTTCGGCAGCACCGCCCATCCCGGTAACGGAACTGACGTTGGCTGCCTCAGCGACCTCTTCGACCTGGGCCAGGCTGGAGAGCACATCGAGCGGATGCACGGCACCGATCAGGCGCCCGTCGGCTTCAACGACTGCGATGGGCACACCGTCGGCGAGCAGGGCATAGAGCTCATTCAGCGACGCCGAGCGCGAGGTACGCGGGAAATCCGGATTCATATACTTCGAGAAGTCCTTCGAGACCTGATGGGCACCGGCTTTATGGGCCTTGGTGAGCCCTTCGATATCGACAAAACCCTTGACGCGCTGGTCGCGGTCGACCACATAGAAGGCATCGTCGTCCATCTTGCGCGCCCGGTCGAGAGCCGAGGCAACCGCATCGTGACCCAGCAGCAGCGTCTCCGCCGGCTTCATCACAACCTCAGCCGTCAACACCCGAGCGTGATCGACATCCTGCATAAAGGCGGCGACATATTCATCGGCGGGGCGGGTAATAATCTCGACCGGGTTACCGATCTGGACAACCGCGCCGTCGCGCATAATCATGACGTGATTGCCGACGCGCAAGGCCTCATTGAGATCGTGAGTAATGAACAGCACCGTTTTTTTCAATTCCTGCTGCAAATTCATCAACTCATTCTGCATCTGGCGCCGGATGAGCGGGTCAAGCGCACTGAAGGCTTCGTCCATGAGCAGAATGTCGGGGTTGGTTGCCAGCGCACGAGCCAGGCCAACGCGCTGTTTCATCCCACCGCTGAGATTATCGGGGCGTTTCTCGGCCCATTGTTTCAGACCAACCATATCAAGCGCCTCAAGGGCCGCAGCCCGACGCTCTTCCTCATCGACGCCACGAATTTTGAGCCCATAAGCCGCATTCTCAATCACGGTTTTATGCGGCAGCAGGGCAAAATGCTGAAAAACCATCGCCATCTTGGTGCGGCGAATCTCGCGCAGTTCGCTCTCACTGGCCTGTAAAATATCCTTGCCGTCGATCAATACTTTGCCGGAGGTAGGCTCAATCAAGCGGTTGACACAGCGAATCAGCGTGGACTTGCCGGAGCCGGAGAGACCCATGACCACAAAAATCTCGCCCTGTTGCACCGAGAAATTCACCTCGGATACACCTACCACATGACCGGTCTTTTTCAGAATTTCTTCTTTGCTCTCGCTGCGATTCAGCATCGCGAGTGCTTCACCGCGCGGCGACTTGCCGAAAATCATGACCAGGTCTTCGACCTGGACTTTCGGCTGCTCGTGTTCGTTTGGACTCTCCATAATCATCGTCTCCTGGGGGTATTCTGTTATTAAGCGTGTTTAAGCGAAGCGCGATCTCCCGCACAATCTAGCATAGTCAGGAGGATGCCGAAACGCTCACGGCATGGATATTGCACAGCGATGTGCATAGGTATGGTATTGTTCGGTCGGCGGAATTCTGGAAGAGCGAACCGATATAGTCTTATGTATTTTACCATACATCAACAGCGATTGTGAACCTGACAAAAGCAATTTTTTGCGATTCAAAGTATCTGACGCCGGCTTTCCGCTGCAAAACCGGCAAAGAATGATTATACTATCGTCGAGATCACGACCTGCCCGGTCGCGGTTGGTATGGGCACCACACGGGGCGTTCCCGCTACCATTCGGCTGCACTCAGGTCAGGCTGTGCCGGCCAGGAAGTGAACGTTCTATGCTTTCGTTTCCGGAGCATTATGTCAAAAATTACAAACTCTCCTCGGCGTCGCAAAGGTACATTCTGGCGAAATGTTCTGTTGATTGCCGCTCTGCTGGCGATTGCCGCCTGCATCATCGGGGTACTGGTAACGCGCAACCTGTTCGTCGGCGGAGCTGAGCCCGGCCAGATTGCCACCCAGATTGTCGAAGTGGCCCAGCGCCCATTGATCGAGACCGTCGATGTCAATGGTATGCTGGAACCACGCGACCAGGCCCGGATCCGTTTCCAGGAAAATGCGCAGGTACGTGAGGTGCTGGTCGCCGCCGGCAATGAAGTCATCAGTGGGACGGTGCTGGCACGGCTGGAAACTCGCGACCTGCAATTGCAGGTCGCCAGTGCGCAGGCCGAACTGGATGCAGCTCAGCAGGCTCTCGACCAGTTGCTGGAGGGGCCGGACGCGGCTGAACTGGCCCAGGCCGAAGCTCGGGTTGTCGCCGCCCGGGCGGCGCTGCTTGCCGCTGCACAGGCGGTGGAGCCGGTGGACGTCGCCCTGGCCGAAGAAGCGTTGCGCCTGGCGCGGGAAGAACTGGCTACCCTGGAACAGGGCGAGTTGCCGCCCGAACTGCGCACCGCGCAGAATGCACTGATCAGCGCCGAAAATGCGCTGACCGACAGCCGGCTCGCGCTGGATCAGGTACGCGATACGGCTTCGCGAACGAAAACCAGTGCGCGACAGGCTATGGAACGCGGGGCGCAGGCGGTAGAACTGGCGCAGCGCGCCTACAGCGATGCTTTCTGGGATTGGGACTATGTGCAAAAAACCGGGCGCCACCCGCGCGATCGCATCCCCGCCGCCGACGGTAGCGAGCGCACGGTCAACCGGGAACTGGAAAATCACGAGATCGAGGCCTTTCGAAGGGCTCTCCTGGACGCCGAAACCGCGCTGGGCAATGCACAGGTCGAGCTCAAGAATCTGGTTGAGGCCTATGATCAGGCCCGTAAAGACGAGATCCGCCAGATTGCGGCAGCCGAGCGCGCGGTTGCGGCAGCCGAGCGCAACCTGGCCGAGGCCCGGCGCAACTATGCGCAGATCGAGACGCGTGGGATGAGTCAGGCCTTGCTGGAAGCGCGCCGGCGGGTGCAGGAAGCCAGCAAAGCGTACCGCGGCCTGGTCGATGATCCGGAGCAAGCAGCCCAACGCAACAACCTGGAAGCCAACCTGTTGCAGGCAACTGCCAGCCTGGCAGAACTGCAAGCCGGCGCCGATGCGGTCGATGTGGCGCGCGCCCGTACCACGCTGGAGCAGGCCCGCGCCGGCCTGGCCCGTGCCGAGGCCGACCTGGATGAAGCCACGCTTCGTGCGCCGATTAGCGGCACAGTGGTGGATCTGACGCTCAAGGCGGGCACGCGCACCAGCGCCGACGATGCCATCCGAATTGCTGATCTCAGCGGCTTCGTGATCCGCGGCGAGGTGACGGAGCAGGACATCATCCGGGTGGCGGTCGGCCAGCAAGTGCGAGTGAGCGTCGACTCGGTGCCGGAAGAAACATTCAGTGGGCATGTAAGCCGCGTGAGCGAGTTGCCGCTCGAAAGCGAAAGCGGCACCATGGGGCAGGGTATGGGCGGCGGCGCGCTGGGCGGCCGGTACCCGGTCGAGATCGTGATTGAGAACAGCGATCCGCGACTGCGGGTAGGCATGGCGACGACAGCTTCGATTGTCATTCTGGAAGTGCCGGAGGCGCTGGTTATTCCGCTGCAGGCAGTACAGACCGGCCCGGACGGATCGCGTGTGCAGCGGGTAAGCGGGCCCATGCCGGCCGAAGGCGACCCGCCGGGCGAAAGCATCAGCGTGGAACTGGGTGCCCGCAGTGGCGATATGGTACAGGTACTGAGCGGACTGGAAGCAGGCGACCGGCTCATCGTGCCACAGTTGCCGCCGCCGGAGATGCCTGGTCCGTAACAGCGTTGAGGCGAATATATGAACATCATCGAGGCTTTGCGGATTGCGCTGACGAGCCTGGCAACGAATCGGCTGCGGAGCTTGCTGGCAACACTGGGCATCGCCATCGGGATTGCGGCTGTGAGTACGCTGCTCTCGATCGGGCAGAGTTTTCTGCGTTTTGTCGAAGACCAGTTCGCGGCATTTAACACCGACGCGCTGTTGCTCGAGGCCCGGCCGGATTACAGCGGGAACGGCCTCCCGGCTGAACAGGGGCGACTGACCGATGAAGATCTGCGAGCGATCGGCGAGCTACCGAATGTTCGTGAGGTCGTCGGCGTCTATGGGAATCATGGCGGCGAAATTATGGCCGGTGATGTCAGCGTGTACCCGGAGATCCTGGGAGTACGCCCGAATTACCTGGCGAATGGCATGGCAATTGCGCTGGGGCGTTTCATCAATGAAACGGACGTAGCCGAACGCGGGCGTATAGCAGTATTGGACTGGAATCTGGCCCAGAACCTGTTTCCGGATGGGCGGCCACTCGGCCGTGAGATCCGGGTGATGGGCTTGAGCTTCACGGTGGTAGGTGTTTTGGAGCGACCCGAGGGCATCATCTGGGGCCAACAATTGCTTGTTCCGCTCAGCACTGCCCGTGACCGGCTATTTCCCGAGGCTATGCTGAGCGGCGTCGACGTGAACCGGGCAAGCATTTACCTGGTCGATCCGTCCCAGGTAGCCAGCAGCGAAGCGCAGATCCGCCAGTTGCTGCGCCGGCGCCACAAACTGACGGCGGAGCAAGGCAACGATTTTGCCTTTGCCGATGTGCAGGAAGAAATGGCGATAGTTACCAATGTGCTCCTGGGGATTACGGCCTTTCTGGGAGTAATCGGCGGGATCTCGCTCCTGGTTGGTGGGATCGGAATTACGAACATCATGCTGGTGAGTGTGGCCGAACGCACCCGCGAGATCGGGCTGCGCAAGGCCGTGGGCGCCAGGCGCCACGATATTCTGTTGCAGTTTCTGGTAGAAGCAATTACCCTCAGCCTGATCGGCGGCATCGGCGGCGTGCTCTTCACCAGTTTGATGGTCAATGCGGGCGCGATTGCCATCCACGTGGCCGGCCAGCCCGATCTGGCAACCTTTCTGGCAATTGATTTCCAGGCGGTGCTGCTGGCGCTGCTGTTTGCCTCGGCCATCGGCATGATTGCCGGCATTTACCCGGCATTCCGGGCCAGCCGGCTCGCGCCCATCGAAGCACTGCGGGTAAATTAGGCGGATTTGCCAGCACATGTTTGCGTACAGTATGCTATACTTCAGCGCACAAGGCAGGCGGAGCCTGCATATCGAAGCACGTGTGAGGCTTATTGAGGAGGAACACATGCAGAAGACCGAGTTCATCAAGGCCGTGGCCGATCGCTCGGCCGTGTCGCAACGCGATACCAGCATGGTTATCAATGCCACCATCGAGTTGATCGGCGAATTGCTGGCGAAGGGCGAGAAAGTGACGCTGACCGGCTTCGGCACCTTCGAGGTACGGGAACGCCAGGCTCGTGAGGGCGTCAATCCGCAAACCCGCGAGAAGATCCATATCCCGGCGACCCGCACGCCGGGCTTCAGCGCCAGTAGCACACTCAAAGAGATGGTCAAAGATAATTAAAGTTACCTTATTCGGGCAGGCACACACAGCCCCGGTGAGAAAAACCCACCGGGGCTGTGTGCTCGCATACGCATGAAGTTCAGGGCTTTGCCCTGAACCCCTGTGCTTTGTCTGGCAATATGATGCCCGCGCTGCTTCAAGCCAAAATTCAGCTACCGCCGTTGCGCGCCCAGCATATTTCGCGCGAGCGGGTGCTGCATCTGCTCACTGCGGCGGCGGATGCGCGCCTGCTGCTGGTTTCCGCGCCGGCCGGCTTCGGCAAGTCGTCCTGCCTGGTTGCCTGGGCACACCAGTTGCAACAGCAGGGCACTGTAGTTGCCTGGTATGCCCTCGATGAGCGCGACAACGATCCGGCCCATTTTGCGGCCTACCTGCTGGTGGCTGTGCGCGCTCTGCCGCTCGCTGAGGCGACGCTGCCCGAGTCGGGTGCGCCCCTGGCCCTGGCCGAGGTTGT
Source organism: Chloroflexaceae bacterium (assembly GCA_034437175.1). GTDB lineage: Bacteria > Chloroflexota > Chloroflexia > Chloroflexales > Chloroflexaceae > DAOTUJ01. The sequence continues at coordinate 29,658 of DAOTUJ010000122.1, forward strand.
CGATTTGCTACTGAACGCCGTTGCTGCAGCGGCGCTCCCGCTGGTGCTCTTCCTCGATGATTATCACCTGATCCACACGCCGCGTATCCACGCTGCGGTCGGGCGGCTCTGCGAATATCTTCCGCCGAATATGCAGATGGCCATCGGCACGCGTGCGGATCCGCCGCTGCCGCTGGCACGACTCCGCGTGCAGGGGGCGGTTGCCGAACTGCGTATGGCCGACCTGTCCTTCAGTCGGGCGGAAGTGGCGCACTGGCTGCAGCAGCGCCTGGGTCGGCAACCTTCCGCGCCCTTGCTGAATCAACTGTA